>NZ_CP011273.1:5205681-5856391 GCF_001610895.1 Planctomyces sp. SH-PL62
GCCAGGGCTTCGCGCCGCGAAGTCCGTACAATTCGGCGCCGTCGTAGCGGAACCGAGTCCGCTGGTGGGGCTCGCGGACGTAGATCAGGTCCGCATCGGGCTGGTTCCCCGAACGCCGCCAGGGGGGCGTCGGCGCCGTGAAGACGACGCGATAATCGATCAGTCGCAACAGCGCCGGGAGTTCCAGCGCGCCGAGCGCGAGCCCGAGCGTCGCCGTGCAGAGCGCGAATCGCCCCAGCGTCCCGGCGGGGCCGTGCGTCGAGAAGACGAAGAACGGCCCCCAGGCCGCGAGGTAGGCCAGGCCCAGGAGGCCGACGAGATGCTCGGGATTGGTATCGAACGCGGTGGCGCCGAAACGAAGGGCCAGCACGACTGACGCCGCCCAGGCCGCGAAAACCAGCATCCGCAAGGCGCGTTTCCGTCGCTCCATCGCCCGCTCGCCCCCCCTCCCCGCAGCCTGCCCACCCGGGACCCTCCCGGCGGGAGTCGGATTAGGGGCGCGATGCGGATTCCTGTCAACGGCGGACCGCGTACGCGTAGGTGCACAAAATCCACGAATCGCCCGGATCTTGTTTGGCTCACCCTTTGACGGAGGGTAATCTAGACCTCATGGTAAACTATTCGAGAAACCATGTTGGATCCCGACCCTCTCCGCCCCCGCCGCTTGCCGGAGACGGTCGACGAAACAACCGCCGGGGAACGGCCCCTGGGGCCCTCACGCGCCGGATGCTGGCGCGAGGATGCGTGGCGGTCGCCCTGGCGGCCTGCTGCGTCGTCGCCAGGGCCGACCTGCCGTACGAGCGCGAGCCGATCAATTACATGTCGGCCGAGGCCCAGGACCCCGTCGCCGGGCTGCAGAAGCTCGTCGAGTCCAAGAAGCTCGTGCTGGAGAAAGAGGGACCGCAGGGGTATCTGCGAGCCGTCCTCCAGGCGCTGGACATCCCGGTCTCCTCTCAGGTCCTCGTCTTCTCGAAGACGAGTTTCCAGAGTTCTCGGATCTCTCCGCAGACGCCCCGGGCCTTGTATTTCAACGACGAGGTCTACATCGGGTACGTCAAGGGGGGGGAATCGATCGAGTTCTCGGCCGTGGACCCCGAGCTGGGGGCGGTCTTCTACCTGCTCGACCAGACGGCGGACGAGACGCCCGAGATCGAGCGACGGACGCACGACTGCCTCCAGTGCCACGTCTCCGGGAAGACGCAGGACGTCCCCGGCCACCTCGTCCGGTCGATCCCGACCGAGCCCTCCGGCCGCCCCGTCTTCAGCGCGGGGAGCTACATCAGCACCCATGAGAGCCCCCTGAAGGAACGCTGGGGGGGCTGGTACGTCACGGGGACGACGGGTTCCCAGCCGCACATGGGGAACATCCTCACGAGGCTGGAGGACGGAACCCTGGCGCCCGACGCTCGGGCCGAAGCCAGCCTGATGGACGTCTCGAAGCGGCTGAACGTCAGGCCGTACCTCTCGTCCCACAGCGACGTCGTCGCGCTCCTGGTGCTGGAGCATCAGGTCAAGATGCAGAACCTGATCGCCGTGGCGAACTACCAGGCGAAGCTGGCGATGCAGTACGCCAAGGAGATCAACAAGGCGTTCGGCGAGCCCGAGGACGCCCTCTCCGAGAGCACCGCCCGGCGCTTCGAGAGCCCGGCCGAGCATCTCGTGAAGTACATGCTGTTCGTCGAGGAGACCGAGCTCACCGATCGGGTCGAGGGCTCGTCCCCGTTCGCCGCCGAGTTCGCCGCGCGGGGGCCTCGCGACCCGCAGGGCCGATCGCTCCGCGACTTCGACCTGTCGACCCGCCTGTTCAAGTATCCGTGCAGCTACTTGATCTACTCCAAGGCGTTCGACGCCCTCCCCGCCCCCGTCAAGGAGCGGACGTACCGTCGGCTCTGGGAAGTCCTCAGCGGTCAGGATCGGTCGCCGGCCTATGCCCGTCGCACCCCCGAGGAACGCAAGGCGATCCTCGAAATCCTGCTCGCCACGAAGCCCGACCTGCCGGAATACTGGCGGACGACTCCCTGATTCGGGGCCGCCCCCCACCGGTTGCCCCGATGGCGGCCGGGCGATACCCTGGGGATGTGGAGGCGCGCCGTCGCCCTTCGCCGAACATCCCCCGGCCCCCGCCCGGTCACCAAGGGTTTACACATGCCGAAGCCGCCTTCGCCCCGCCCCCGCTCGCGGACGATCGCCCGGGCCTTTCTCCTCGCCCTCCTCGGCCTCTTCGGCGCCGACGTGGTCCGGGTGCAGGCGCAACAGCCCGAAGCCCAGGACTCGCCCGAAGCGGGCACGCCGAAGGACGCGAAGGCCGCCGGGATCTTCGCCCGCGACAACCTGACGGCCTGGTGCATCGTCCCCTTCGATTCCAAGAATCGCACCCCCGAGGAGCGGGCGGCGATGCTGGAACGTCTGGGCTTCACGCACTTCGCCTACGACTGGCGGGCCGAGCACGTCCCGACGTTCGACCAGGAGGTCGAGGCCCTCAAGCGGCACGGCGTCGCGCTCGACGCGTTCTGGTGCCCCGGCGAGCTGAACGACGACTCCAGGCGCATCCTGGACCTGCTCAAGCGGCACGGCCTCAAGTCTCAGCTCTGGATTCTGACGGATCTCGGGGCCGACCCGGCTGAGGGAGCCGAGCAGGAGCGTCGCGTGGCCGAAGGGGTCGCGCGGATCAAGCCGCTGGCCCAGGCCGCCGCCGAGATCGGCTGCACCGTGGCCCTCTACAACCACGGCGGCTGGTTCGGCGAGCCTGAGAACCAGATCGCGATCATCGAGCGGCTGAAGCAGGACGGGGTCGCGAACGTCGGCCTCGTCTACAACCTGCACCACGGGCACCCGCACGTCGACCGCCTGAAGCCGCTGTTGCAGACGATGATGCCGTATCTCCTGGCCCTGAACATCAACGGCATGGACCCCGGCGGCGACGGAGGGGCCCGCAAGATCCTGCCGCTGGGCCAGGGCGGGCTCGACCTGGAGATCCTCCGCACGATCCGGGAGAGCGGCTACACGGGCCTGATCGGCATCCTCGGCCACACGCAGGACGACGCCGAGGAGCGGCTCCGCGACAACCTCGACGGCCTGGATTGGCTCGTCCCCCAGCTCGACGGCGCGGCGCCCGGCCCCAGACCCACCCCGCGCACGCCGGTCCCCCCCTGCCCGCCCCGGCCGCCGCGGCCGGGCTCTCGCCGGCGGAGGCGCAGGAAGTCGCGACCGTGCTGGAAGCCGCAAGACGCGAGGGCGACCCCACTCGGGGCGCGTCGGCGTTTACCGACGTCCGCTTCACCTGCTTCTCCTGCCACAAGGTGGGCGAGGTGGGTGGAGGGATCGGTCCCGAGCTGACCACGTTGACCCGGACGACGACGCCCGAGGAGATCATCGCCTCGGTGCTCTGGCCCCGGCGCACGGTCAAGGAGGGCTACGAGGCGTTCGCCTTCGCCCTCGACGACGGCCGGTTCGTCCAGGGTTACAAGGCGGCGGAGACCCCGGCCGAGGTCCAGGTCCGCGACGCGGCCTCCGGCGAAGTCGTCCCGATCGCGAAAGACTCGATCGAGGAGGTCAAGCCCCTGGGCACCCTGATGCCCGAGGGCCTGGCCTCCTCGATGTCCCCTCGCGAGCGGAGCGACCTTGTCAGCTTCCTGTTGACCCTGGGGGCCGAGGGGGTGATGACCCCCTCGCTGACCCCGCCGGCGCACGCCCACGCCCCGGCCGAGTTCGCGTACGACCAGAAGCCCCTCCGCCCCGAGTTCTACACCAGCGCCGACGACCATGTGAACCGGAACCGGGTCTTCGACTTCTACGCCAAGGAGGCGGACCACTTCCGCAAGCAGGCGAATCCGCCGTCGCTGCTGCCGATGTACCCCGGCCTCGACGGCGGCAAGTCGGGCCACTGGGGCAACCAGAACGAGTCCACCTGGGCCGACGGCCGCTGGAATGAGAGCGACCTGGGCTCGGTCCTGGCGGGCGTCTTCCGGGCCGAGGGCCTCACCATCCCCAAGGCCGTCTGCCTGCGGCTGGGCGAGAACGGCGAGCTCTCCGCCTGCTTCAACCCCCAGACGCTGACCTATGAGGCGCTCTGGACCGGCGGCTTCGTCCGCTTCTCCAGCGTCCGCCACGGCTTCATGGAGGGCCTGATCCAGGACGGCCAGCCCCTGCCACGGCCCGAAGCCGCCGCGCCCGGCGGGCCGTTCGTCTACAAGGGATACTACCGACACGGCAAGCGCGTGATCTTCTCGTACACGATCGACGGCGAGGACTGGCTCGACGCCCCCTGGGTGGACGAGTCCGGCCGGTTCGTGCGGGAGGCCGGCCCGGCCGCCTCGCACCGGCTCCGCGACCTCACGCGCGGCGGGGCCGCGCAATGGCCCCAGGTGCTCGTCACCCACGGCAAGCTCGGCCAGTCTCGACCGTTCGCGATCGACACGATCGAGCCGCCGTTCGAGAACCCGTGGAAGGCCCTGATGTTCTTCGGCGGGCTCGACTTCCTGCCCGACGGCACGGCGATGATCGCCACGATGGAAGGGGACGTCTGGCGGGTCGAGGGCCTGAACGACGACCTGGCGAACGTGGCCTGGCGGCGGTACGCCTCGGGCCTGCACCAGCCGCAGGGGGTGGTCGTCGCCGACGGCAAGGTCTACGTCGTGGGCCGAGACCAGATCACCGAACTGCAAGACCTCGACGGCGACGGCGAGGCCGATTTCCACCGCTGCGTCAACAACGCCTACCTGACCTCCCCGTCCGGCCACGACTTCGTCTGCGGGCTCGAACGCGACGCGGCCGGGAACTTCTACACGGCCTCCGGCCCCCAGGGCCTGCTTCGCGTCCCCGCCGACGGCGGCCCCCCCGAGGTGCTCGCCACCGGCTTCCGCAACCCGGACGGGCTCGGGCTCACCAGGGCCGGCGTCCTCACCACGCCCCAGTCCGAAGGCGAATGGGTCCCCACCTCGCAGATCTGCGAGATCCGGCCCGGCGCCCATTACGGCTACCCCGGCCCCAAAGATGACAGGCCCCCCGCCCTCCCCCTCGTCTACCTCCCGCGCGGGATCGACAACTCCAGCTCGGCCCAGGTCGAGGTGACGGGCGACCGCTGGACGCCGTTCCAGGGGAACCTCGTCCACCTGTCGTTCGGCGGGGCGGCGGCCTTCCTGGTCCTTCGCGACGAGGTCGACGGCCAGCCCCAGGGAGCCGTCGTCCCGCTCCCCGGCGACTATCTCTCCGGCATCCATCGCGGCCGGTTCAGCCCGCGAGACGGCCAGCTTTACGTCTGCGGCCAGGCCGGCTGGGGGACCTATTCGTCGCTCGACGGCTGCTTCCAGCGGCTCCGCTACACCGGCGACCCGGTCCAGACGCCGAAGTCGATCCGGGCGGTCGAGAACGGCGTGGTCCTGACGTTCCACCTCCCCGTCGACCCGGCCGTCGTCGCCCAGCCCGGCGCGTGCTTCGCGCAGGCCTGGAACTACCGATACAGCAGCGGCTACGGCTCGCTGGAATACTCGACCCGGCACCCAGGGACGCCGGGGCACGACGTCCTGCCGATCCGCTCGGCCCACGTCCTGGGCGACGGCCGGACGCTGTTCCTGGAGATCCCCGACCTCCAGCCGGTGAACACGCTCCACCTGCGCCTGGACGTCGGCGGGGATGCGCCCCAGGAACTCTTCGCGACCGTCCACAAGCTCGCGCCGCCGTTCACCGAGTTCGAGGGCTACCGGCCCGAGCCGAAGACGATCGCGGCCCAGCCGATCCTCGCCGACATGGCCGCCCTGAAATTCAAGAAGGCCCCCAACCCCTGGGCCGCCAAGCTCCCCAAGGCCCGCGCGGTCGAGATCGCCGCCGGGAAGAACCTGACGTACACGGTCCCGGCGTTCAAGGTGAAGGCCGGCGAGACCATCCGGCTGACCTTCACCAACCCCGACGTCGTCCCCCACAACTGGGTGCTGCTCCGCCCCGGCTCGCTGGCGACGGTCGGCGACCTCGTCAACAAGATCATCGCCGAGCCCGACGCCGCGATGCGGAACTACATCCCCCAGACCGATGACGTCCTCGCCTACGTCGACATCGTCGACCCCGACAAGAAAGCCGTCATCCACTTCAAGGCCCCGGACACCCCCGGCCGCTACCCCTACCTTTGCAGCTTCCCCGGCCACTGGATGGTCATGAACGGCGTAATGACCGTCGAATGACGCCACGCCTCGCGCCCCCCAACGTCCTTTCCCCCTCGCGGGGGAAGGTGGCCCGCAGGGCCGGATGAGGGGGTGACGAGCACCAAGACCGTCGGCGCTTCAGGCGGCCGGATTGCGAATCCCGACGGCTGACTCGCGCGTCTTCTGCTTCATCCGGCGCCTGCGCGGTCTGGCTCCCCGCCGGGCTCTCAGTAGGCGTCGCCGTCGACGAGGGCGCCGTCGGAGCGATGGGCGAGGGAGCGGAGGACGGCGCGGTTGATGCGCGACTTGAGATAGCGCACGGAGCCGTCGCCCATGAGGAAATTGGCCCCGCCGGGGTGCTTGCTGGAGAAGCCGCCGACCAGTTCGGGGGTGAGCGTGCCGTCCTCGATCATCGCCTGGAGGACGACCGGATCGAACAGGCGACCGGCCACGGCCCCCCGCTTCTGCATCACGAGTTCCTGCGCGTCTTCCTGGTTGACGCCCCATCCGGCGTTGCGAATCGTGGCCGAGGTCCCCATCGCCCAGGTGCCGAGGACGCCGGCCATCGACGTCTCGCCCACCAGGATCGTGTACGCGGGGCCGTCGACCAGATCCGCACGCGTGATGTGGCTGTTGAGGAAGAAGACGCCGTGGTCGTCCACGTCGATCGCCTTCTCCACGTCATGATGACATGCGGCGTAGTTCATCGCCTGGGAGAACGGATTCGAGGGACAGGAGAAGGTGCCGATTCGCAGCTCGATCGCGGAGGCGTTCCCGCCGGCATACGCGCCGAGCATGAAATTCAGGTGATTGTAGACGTTCCGCCGCTCCAGGAACGGCAGGATCCGCGCCGCCCATCCGAAGCGGTAGCCGGTCGGGTCGTTCGTGATCGGCCCCTGAAAGTCGACCACGCCGGGGGGATAGACCCGGTTGGACGCGGCGTAGTTCTCCAGGGCGACGCCCAGTTGCAGCAGGTTGTTCGTGCACTGGATCCGCCGGGCGGCTTCGCGGGCCGATTGCACGGCCGGCAGCAGCAGCGAGATGAGCACGCTGATGACGCCGACGACGATCATCAGTTCGATCAGCGTGAACCCGGCGAGTCGTCGCGGGGCGGCCTCAGTACGCATCGTCATCGATCTCCTCCCCGTCCGACCGATGCCCGAGCGCGCGATAGACGGCCGGGGCGATCGAGGCCCTCAGGAACCGGACCGAGCCGTCGCCGAACGCGAAGACCGCGCCGTCGCCCCGGTGATTGCTGCTGAATCCGCCGACGTAGCCGGGGGGCGCGACGAGCGTCCCGTCGGCGATCCCCTCCTCCAGCGCGGCGGGCGTCCGGGGCGAGGCGAGCCACGCTTCCGACCGTCCCGCGTCCCCCAGCGCCGCGACGTCGACCCCGTTGATCGGCGAGCCCGTGTTGCGGAGCGAGCTGCGGCCCCCCAGGAACCAGCCGGCGGCCGTCGGGTAGGCGACCTCCCCGAAGAACAACGTCTGCGAGAGCCCGTCCGAGACGTCGGCCGCGCGAAGCCGGCTGTTGAGGAAGAAGACGCCGTGGTCGTCCACGTCGATCGCCTTCTCCACGTCGTGGTGCACCGCCGCGTAGCTCGTCCGGCCCATCTCCCACGCGGCGGGCTGCGCCGGGGCCGTCCCCAGGAGTCCCCAGGACGCCGCGGCCCAGTTGCCCCTCGGGTCGGCGTCCGGGCATCGCAACGTCGACATCGTGATCCGACGCGCCGTCGAGTTGCCCGAGTCCGTCGCGCCGAGGCTGAAGTTGATCGCGCCGTAGACGCCTTGCTGCTCGGCGAAGGGGAGGAGCGACGCCGCCCAGCCCATGCGGTACGTCGCGGCCGACTCCGAGAACGGTCGCGCGTCGTCCACCACGCCCGGGGGATAGACCTCGAACGTCCCCTGATAGCTCTGGAGGGCCAGGTGGATCTGCTTCAGATTGTTGATGCACTGGATCCGTCGCGCGGCCTCGTTCCCCCACAGGAGGGCGGGGAGCAGGAGCGAGAGGATCACCGCGATGATCCCCAGCACGGCGATCATCTCGATCAGGGTGAAGCCGGTCCGGCGTCTCATGGTTCGTCTCCCTCACCGACGCGCGGGGTCAGTACGAATCGTCGCTCAGCATCTCGCCGTCGGCCCGGTTGCCGAGCCGGCGGAAGACCTCGGCCGAGATCGAGCTTTTCATGAACCGGACCGAGCCGTCGCCGAAGACGAAGTTGGCCCCGCCCGGGTGCGGGCTGCCGAACCCGCCGACGAACTTGAGGGCGTCCTCGGTCGCCTGCTTTTCGTCGCCGGGGCGCAGGAGGCTCCCCGGATCGACCGGGCCGTCCTCGGTCCAGACCGGCTGGCTCGCCGACGCGTTGACGAGCGTCCCGGTGTTGCGGAGGGTCGCCCGCGTCCCCGACGCCCAGCCCAGGTCGAGGCCGTCGTTGCGCTTCTCGCCGACGAACAGCGTCTGGCTGGTCCCGTCGGTGATCTCCTCATACCGGATGGCGCTGTTGAGGAAGAGGACGCCTCGGTTGTCGGCGGCGATCGGGGCCTCGACGTCGTGGTGCACGCCGGCGTAGTTCGACAGCGGGATCCCCTGCGGGTTGCGCATCAGATTCGCGCCGTCGGACGGGCAGAGGAACGAGCGGACCAGGTTATGCCGCGTCGTGAAGTTGGACTGGTCGTAAAGACTGATGTTGAAGTTGAAGTGATTGTAGACGTTCTTCAGCTCCATGTAGGGCGTCAGCCGGGCGAGCCAGTTGAAGCCGTAGCCCTTGGGCTGGTCGAGGACCGGCCCCTTCCCCTCGTCGACGACGCCGGGGGGGAGGACCTCGAAGGCCCCCTCGTAGTTGTGCAGCGCCACGCCGATCTGCATCAGGTTGTTGACGCAGGTCACGCGGCGGGCGGCCTCGCGGGCCGCCTGCACGGCGGGCAGCAGGAGGGCGACCAGGACGGCGATGATGGCGATGACCACCAGCAGCTCGATCAGCGTGAAGCCCCGCCGTCGGCGTGCGGGCGAATCCAGAATACGCGGGATCATGTCGGGACTCCTCGATCGCTAGGATGTCAGGGCGTTTCGGGCACGTCGACCTCGCGGCTCGATCGGGCGCGGCGCGGGGGGTCGGGGGGGTAGTCGGCCTGGACGCGGACCACCCGCGCCCCGCCGCCGGTCGGGTTCGTCTCCACGCGGATCGTCACCACGGCCGCCGCGTCCAGGGCATCGGCCGGGATCTCCCAGCGCTCGCCCTGGTAGCCGGGCTCGGCCGAGAGCCGGGCGAGCGCCCGGTCGACGCCCGCGTCGGCCAGCAGATCGGCCTGCATCGCCCGCTCGTTCGAGCTCGTCCGGTCGCGATAGGCGACGCCCAGCCGGACCAGCTCGGCGCTGATCAGGGCGATCACGAACAGGAGGATGAGGACGGCCACGGAAGTCAGCCCGCGCCGGCGAGTCCGCCTTGGGGGGGTCTTCACGGCTTGGCTCCTTCGGGTTGGGTGGCGCTCGCGGCGGCCGGCGCGGCCAGGGCCAGGATCTCGACGGTCCGCACCGGGTCGAGGCGATCCGGACGAGGCTGGACGTCGACGGCCAACGCCGCGAACCGCCGGCCGTCGATCTCGCGAAGCTCCAGCCTGGCGCCGATCGCCTGGGGGATGCGGTACGGCTCGCGGGCCGCGTCCTTCCCCTCCTCGACGACGACTCGCGCGAGGTCTCCGCGCTCGTCGACGCGGTACTCCACGCCCCGGCCGGTGTGCGGCTCCAGGCGGAGGACCCGGCCGTCGAGCGCCAGGCCCCGCGCGTCGTGGACGTCGGACCGGAAGCGGCGGGCCAGGCGGCCGAGCGTCTCCGACCGCTCGAACGCGGCGCGGCCGTCGGCCTCCAGGCGCATCGTCAGGCCCAGGACCATCACGCCCAGTCCCAGCATCACCGCCACGGCCGCCAGCAGGACCGCCAGCTCCACCAGGGTCACGCCGCGACGCGAGGCCGATGCTCGATGACTTGCGGAAGCCCTCATGACCCCTCCTTCCGGCGATGGACCCAGGTCGTGAGTTTGACGGGGGCGTCGAAGTCGCCGGCCCGGTTGCGCCAGCGGACCTGGACGGCGACGCGCTTCGACCCCGGGCCGCCGGCCGCGTCGTCGCCCGTCACCTCCGCCGTCACCTCGGCGCCCGGCAGGCGCGAGGCGGCCTGGGACCTCGCGGCGACCTCCCTGGCGGAGTCGGGCGTCAGGCCGTCGAAGGGACGGGCCTTCAGAAATTCCACGACGTTGGCGGCCTCGACGGCGGCCGACTGGCGTCGGTCCCACGTCCGGCGCTCGGAGGCGACGGCGCCGATCACTTTCGTGATCAGCGTCATGGCGATCATCAGCATCACGGCCGACATCGCCGCCTCGATCAACAACGACCCGCGGCGAGCCCGCCGCCCTCGTACCGCGATCATCCCGAAAGCCTCCCGATCAGCTCGACCAAGGGGGTGAAGAACCCGATCGCCAGGAACAAGACGAGCGCCCCGATCGACAGGATCACGAGCGGCCAGAGCGCCTGCGTCAGCAGGGCGAGCCTCAACCCGGCGCGGCGGTCGATCGCGTCGGCCAGGTCGGTCATCGCCCAGGGGAGGTTGCCGACGGCCGCGGCCGACGTCAGGACCTCGCGGTCGGCCGGGCGGATGAGCCCGTGTCGCAGCAGCGTGTCGCGCCAGTCGCCGCCGCGGGCCACTTCCTGTTCGACCGAGGCGAGCCGCCGCCGGACCCATCCGGTCGGATACCGGCTCGCCAGGATTTTCAGCCCCTTCTCAATGGGGCGATCGGCCTCGGCGGTCATCGCCAGGGAGCGCAGGATGAGGGCCGCGTGCCGACGCCGGAACAGGCGGCCGATCAGCGGGATGTCGACGCTCGCCCCGCCGGCCAGGGCGCGAGGGATGATGAGCATCAGGGCCACCGTCAGCAGCGGCAGCCAGATCGGGACGAGCAGCCGCTCGACCATGAAATGCGAACCGCTGATGAGGAGGATCGTCGACGCGGGCAGGGGGACGCCGAAGTCGTTGAAGATCGCCTCGAACTTCGGCACGATGAAATAGAGGAGGAAGGACGTGATCACCTGCATGATCAGGAGCACGCCCAGCAGGTATGCCGCCTGCGAGCCGAGCGTCGTGCCGGTCGCCGACCGGGTCGACTGGACCTCGGCCGCCTTGCGAAGTGCCGGCCCCACCCGCCCGGAATCCTCGCCGATTTGGACGAGCAAGGCCGCCTCCGCCGGGATCAGGCCGGGCTCTCCGCGCAGGGCCTCGGAGAGCGAGGCCCCCTGTTCGAGGGACGCGGCCAGGCGCGACAGGCGGCGGCGGAACCGGCCGCGATACTGGTTCGCGAAGGCTTCCACCGTCGTCGCCAGCGGCATGCGATGGTCGGCGGCGATCGCCAGCATCCAGAGCAGCGAGTATCTCTGCCCGGCGCGGCCGCGGACCCCCACCACCACCAGGCCGACGATCAGCGCCAGCGTCAGGAGGATGAGCAGCACGACGGCCCAGCCGCCGATCGCGGCGAAGGCGCCGAAGAAGAGCGCCACTCCGAACACGAGGATCAGCAGGTGCCACAGTCGCAACGGCTCGCCGCCGGCGACCGTCGGCCCCGGTAGGTCGACCGGTGGACCCGCTGAACCCGAACCGCCCGTCTCCCGCGCCTGGCTCATGTCAACGACTCCGAAGTACGACCAGGACCTCGAGGATCAGCCCCAACGTCACGAATCCGACGCTCACGGCGGACGCCGCCAGGCAGCCCAGCAACATCTCGACCCGCGAGGGCTCGAACCGCGCGAGGCCCAGCAGGGCGACCGGCAGGATCGCCGCGCCCGCCGCGAAGCACGCCGCCTGCGCGAATCGCAGGGCCGTCGACTCGTCGCAGACCCTGAGGCTCGCCAATCTCGCAAGGCTTCTCATATGATCTCATCTCCTCAAGAGCGATCCGGCCTCAGCCCGAGAGCTTGGACACGAGCGTGATCAGGGGGAGGAACATGCCGATCACGATGACGGCGACGCCGAGGAAGACGCCGACCATCGCCAGGAACGCCAGCACGGCGCCGCCGAACGAGGACTCGGCGCGGGAGCGGGCCTGGAACGTCTCGGCGGCCATCTTCAGCACCTCGACGGTCGCCGCCCGGTCCTCGGCCCAGCGCAGGAGCCTGGGGAGCCCCCGGGGCATCGCGCGGCGGATCGCCCGGGCGCCAGCCCTGGCGTCGACCAGGTCGTCCAGCGCCGGCGCGGGCGAGCCCTCGAAATCGGCGTCCCCGGCGCCCCCCTCGGACGTCGCCGGCTTGGGCTCGCCCGGGTCTAGCGGCCCGAACGGACCCCTCGGCGTCGCGATCGATTCCCCTTCCATGGCGGTCGAGAGTGCCGCCCCCTTCTCCACCTGGAGCGCCATCGCGCGGCAGGCCAGGTGCACGTCCGCGTCCTCGACCCCCGCCCCGGTGAGCCGGAGCGCCTCGGGGAGCGGCAGCTTGGATTCCAGGAGCATCGCCAGCAGGTGGCAGAATTCGGCCCACGAGGTGTATCGCCAGAGCGCCCCGATGATCGGCATCCGGGCGAACAGGCTGTTGCGCGTCGCCCGCGAGAGGACCAGCCCGGTGAACAGCCAGGCGCCTAACAGGACCGCCAGGAGCGCCGCCAGGATCGGCCATCCCGTCCGCGCGGCGTGCGAGACGAACAGGAGGACGCGGGTCATCACCGGGAGGGAGATGCCGAAGTCCATGAAGATGTTTTCGAACCTGGACACGATCAGCACGTCGACGAGGACCCAGAGCACGACGGCCAGGGCGATCGCGAACAGCGGGTAGGCCAGGCCGAGCCAGAACGATCGCTTCAGCTCGGCACCGACGGTCGCGACGGCGGAGAACCGGCCGAGGACCTCGCCGAGGTCGCCCGTGCGGAGCCCCGCCCGGATGAGGCCGCGGAGGTGGGGCGGGATCGCCCCCGCCTCGCTGGCGATCGCCTGCTCCAGCGGAACGCCCCGTTCGATGGCGTCGGCCAGGCCCCGGAGGGCGTCGCGGAAGGCCCCGCGCGGGGTCTCCTCGGCCAGGGCCCGCAGGCCGGGCCCCAGCGGGAGCCCGGACCTGGCGACGCCGGCGAGGTGCTGCGACAACCGGGTCGCTTCGTCCGGGGTCAGCTCCCCGCCCGTCTGCTTCTCGTCTCGCGGTTCCGTCATGGCTGACACGCCTCGGCTTCGGGTAGGTCGGTTCGGGCCTTACGAGGGGAGCGCGACCGCCCGGGTCAGGGGCCCGCAAGCTCGCGCAGCATCCCGGTCAGCGGCAGAAACAGGGAGAGGGCGTAGAGCAAGGTCGCCGACGTCCCCACGACGATCATGATGAGCGACGGCAGGAAGATGCGGATTTTCTCGGCCTTGAACGCGGCGCGGGCGCGGTACATCGGTGCCAGGTTGCGGAGGGCCCCCACCACCGAGCCCTCGGAATGGCCGTGCGTCAGGACCCAGCGGAGCATCGGGGCGAACGATCGGAAGCCCCCGTCCGCGACCGCCTGCCGCGCCGAGGCTCCCCGCTCCAGTTCGAGGGAGAGGCCGCGTGCGTCGGCGATCAGCGAGGCGTCGCCCGTCGCCTCGGCGGCCAGGGAGACGGCCCTGGGATACGCGACCTGATTCTCCAGCAGCAGGGCGAGCAGGTCGGCGAACCCGGCCGACTGATAGTCCCGCACCAGCGAACGCATCCAGGGGAAGAGGCCCAGGAACGTCCAGGAGGAGGCGTCCAGCCGCGAGGCCCTCCCCGACCGCACCCAGGCGACGGCGATCGCCACCAGCACGATCGGCCAGATCGGCCACCAGAGCCAGGCGGTCCGGCCGATCCCCTCGACGAACTCGAGCGCCCGCGTCGCCGGCAGGCCGAGCGACGCGAAGGCCTCGGCGAACCGCGGGGCGACGACGACCACGAGTCCCACGAACAACGCGTAGGCCAGGGTCGCGACGACCAGCGGATACCACAGGGCCAGGCCGACCGTATTGCGGGCCTCGACGAACCCCCGAAGGTAGCTCGACATCCCCGCCAGGGCCTTCCCCACGTCGCCCGTCCGCACCCCCGCCTCGACCACGGCGCGATACAAGGGCGGGATCGATCCGGCCTCGGCGTCGAGCGCCTCCACCAGGCTCTCGCCGCGCTTCATCCGACCCGCCAGCGTCGCGGCGATCCCCCGGAGCCGGCCCGGAAGCTCGCCGCTCGTGCGGCCCAGCCCCGCCTCCAGCGGCGACCCGGCCTTCACCAGGGCCGCGATCTCCTCGTTGAGCGCGACCAGCTCCTCGACCGTCACCGGCCGACCGACCCCGCCGCCGCCTTCAGACCCGGTGCTCGCCATCCGGCCACCCCCGCGGTTCGTCCTCGCCCACAGCCGCCTCGCAGCCTCGGACATTTGTGACAGAATCATGTCTATCACATCTGTCAAAGGGCGTCAAGCACCGCGACGACGGAATTCCGACATTTGTCGGACAGGGTCGGGCGGGATCAGGAAGAGATGGGGAAACGGCCGTCCATGCCGAGAACGCGGCGGATCTCGGCGGGGGAGGTCCGGCCTTCCGCGACGGCGGCGGAGGCGCGCGCCCAGCGGGTTTTCATGCCGGCCTCGACGGCGATCGCTTCGAGGCGGCGGACGTCGGCGCGGGCGAGGACGGCCCGGCCGAGATCGTCGTCGAGCGGGGGGAGCATCTCGGCCAGGACGAGGCGGCCGGAGTAGCCCGACCCGCCGCACTCGGCGCACCCGCGGGCGATCCGGGCGGAGGCGACGGGGATCCCCAGAAAGGCGGTCGGGTCGTCGGTCTCGATCGAGCAGGAGGGGCAGAGCTTGCGGGCCAGGCGGAGGGCGACCATGGCGCGGAGGCCGCTGCGGATCGCGTAGGGCTCGATCCCCATGTCGAGCAGGCGGCCGACGACCTCGCACGCGCTGCCGGCGTGGAAGGTCGTCAGGGTGAGGTGGCCGGTGAGCGCGGCCTGGAGCGTGGTCTCGGCGGTCGCCCGGTCGCGGATCTCGCCGACCGCGAGGACCTCGGGGTCTTGCCGAAGCAGGGCGCGGAGGCCCGCTTCGAGCGTCAGCCCGGCGGCCACGTCGACCTGCGACTGCGAGACGCCGTCGAGCGCGGACTCGATCGGGTCTTCCAGCGTCGCCAGGCTGCGACGGCCGTCGGTGCGGCGTGCCAGCTCGCGGAGGCAGGCGTAGATCGTGGTGGTCTTGCCGCTGCCGGCCGGGCCGGCGAGCACGATCGCGCCGGAGGTCTCGTCGAGCAGGCGGGAGAGGGTCTCGCGGACCTCCTCGGGGAGGCCCAGGTCATCCAGCACCAGGAATCGGCCGGGTCCGCCGAACAGCCGGACGACGGCCTTCTCGCCGTGGAGCGTGGGAAACGTGGAGAGCCGCATCTCGACCCGGTCCGGGGCGCGGCGAATGCGGCCTTCCTGGGGGGCGTCGGTCTTGTACGTGAGCAGCTCGGCCAAGACCTTCAGGCGGGCCACGACGTTGGGCGATCCCGCCTTGGGCAGGACGGCGACCGGGTGGAGAACGCCGTCGATCCGCCACCGGACGTCGAGGCCGTCGGCCAGGGGCCGGATGTGGACGTCGCTGGCCCCCGCGCGCTCGGCACCGGCGAGCACGGCGTCGACGACCTCGGTGGCGTACCGGGGCGATCCCGGATCGAGGGCCTTCAGGGTTCCCGAGAGGAGCGGTCCGGTCATGTCAAATCACCCCCGACCCCCCTCGCAGCAGGTCTCGCAGATCGTATGGCAGCGCGAGCAGAGGAGCTTCCCCCGCCGTTCGACCAGCCGCCCGCCGCACACCGGACATGCGGGCCGACAGGCATTCGGGTCCGTCGGAGGGGGCGTCGGCGCGGGCGGGCCTGGCGGCTGATCGGGCATGGTCGACCCTTTCCGAGAGGTGCCGGATCGCTCCCCCGCCCTTCCCCGCGACGAGGAAGGGCGAAGGAGCATGAGGGTTACTTGCCCAGCACGGGGCGGGCCTTCGCGGGGGAGCCTTCGACGTCTTCGAGGACGCCGCGGACGCCGGCCTCGCGGCGGCCGGGCTCGAAGGCGACGTAGACCGCATGGACGCCGCGATCGAGATCGAGCGTCAGCGCGTCGGGCGAGCCCGGGTCGGGCTCGACGCGGCGGCCGTCGACCCAGAACGCGAGATCGCGAGCCGAGTCGAACTTGAGGCGGATCGGGCCGGGCGTCGTGACCTCCACGTCGGTCCGCACCAGCGCGATCGGCGGGGCGGCGTTCACGCGGGGGTTCACCGGCAGCTCCTGCGAGATCAGCCGGCCGCCGACGCTGGCGTAGAGCGGCTTCCAGCCGAGCGACTCGTTCTGGATCACGGATTCCAGGCTGGTCCGGATCATCGCCGTGGCGGCCTCCGGCGTGGCGGCGAGGACGCGCCAGCGGCGGAGGATGCGATCCTGGCTCACCGCGTAGTCGCCGATCTTGCCGAGTCGCGAGAGGAAGGAAACGAGGTCGACCAGCTCGGCCTGGGTCAGCGGGTCGACAAGCCCGGCGGGCATGATCGATCCGGCGATCTTCTGCTCCTCGATCGAGTCGAGGGGGACGGCGATCTCCTGATCGTCGGCGTCGCGGAGGACCAGTTCCGAGTCGGTCTGCCGGACGCGGATGCCGGTGACGATCCGGCCCTCGTCGGTGGCGACGACGGTGGCGTGGTAGTTCTCCTTGACGGCCTTGTTCGGCTCCAGGAGCGAGTCGAGCAGGTAGTCGAGGGGGGCGCTGGCGCCGATGCTCTCCAGGCTGGGGCCGACCTGGCCGCCGGCGCCGGCGACGGCGTGGCACTTGAGGCAGGTCATCGCCTCGCGGCGGAAGACGGCCTCGCCCCGGGCGGGGTCGCCCTGGGAAATGGCTGCGAGGATCGCGGACTTCTCCTCGGTCGAATAGGTCCGGTTGGCGTCGTTCAGCGAGCCGGAACGGGCGAGGGCGTCGATCAGGTCCTGCGCCGAGCGTCCGCTGGCGCGAATGTCGCGGACGGCGAGCTTGGCCAGGTCGGAGTCGAGCTTGACGGCGTCGAGGGCCTTCGCCAGCGCGGCGGGCCCGTCGCGACGGTCGAGGAAGCTGTTGAGGACGGCCTGCGCCTCGCCGAGGCGGTCGGCCTTCAGCTCGGACATCCAGGACGCTGCGCGGTCGGCGACGGCCGTCGGATCGTGGCCGGCGAGGCTGGCGATCGCCAGCGTCCGGCCGACCGGATCGGCGCCGGGCTCGGCGAGCCCGGCCACCAGTCGCGTGGATTCGGCGTCGCCGAAGGCGATCAGGCCGCGAATCGCCTCCATGCGGAGGGACGCGGGGGAGTCGGCGGCGAGGGCCAGTTCGGCGAGCCGGGGCCGAAGGCCGCCGACCTTCCAGGCACCGACCGCCGCGACGGCCGCCGACCGCAGGGCCTCGTCGGGCTGGGACAGGAGCGGCGCGATCCGCTCCAGGTCGCCGGCGGGGACGATCTTGCGCTCCCGGCCGGCGCGGACCAGGGCGTTGAGCAAGGCGGCCTGCCGCGCGGTCGGCATGGCGTCCTTCTTCTCGATCAGGTCCAGCAGCAGGCCCAGCTCGGGCGGCCCGCCGACGGCGGCGATCAGGTTGAGCGCCGCGGCGTCCTGCTCGTGAGGGACGCGGCCTTGCTTGTACAGCGTCAGGAGCGGCTGGAGGACATCGGGCGAGCCCAGCGCCTGGAGCGCGAAGACGAGGCGGGCGGCGTGGCCGTCGAAGTCGAAGCGGCCGGCCTGCACGGCGGGGAGCCAGGCGGGGGCCAGGTCGCGGGCGGTCAGCCAGAGGGCGTAGTCGAGGAAGCCGTCGACCGGCTTGTCGAGCGCCTGGAAGGCCAGCGACGCCGCCTTCTCGCTCGGCATCCGGGCCAGCGAGCGGACGGATTCGAGGCGGACCCTCGGGTTCTCGTCGGTCGCGAGCGGGGCGAGGAGGGCGTCGGGATCGGAGACCCGGCCCTTCCAGAAGGGGACGATCCGGGCGGCCGCGGCGCGGACGCGGGCGTCGTTCGAGGCGAGGGCCTGGTCCAGCAGCGCGGGCTCGGCGACGTCGAGCGCCTGATAGGTCCAGAGCCCTTCCAGCCGGTTCCGCTCGAAGTCGGCGTCGGCCGAGTCGAGCGCGGCGACCCAGGCGGCGAGGGCCGGGACGACGGCGGCGGCCCCGCGCTCCTTGAGGACGCGCTTGGACTGGCGGCGGGTGTACTCCTCGGGCGCCTTGAGGGCTTCGAGCAGGTGGGGGACGTCGGCGTCGACCAGCCGGGGCCGCTCGACGAGCGGGCGGTCCTTGGCGGTGACCCGCCAGATGCGGCCCCGGGTGTGGTCGCGGCGGGGGTCGCGGAAGTCGACCTCGCCGTGCTGGATGATCGGGTTGTACCAGTCGGCGATGTAGATCGCGCCGTCGGGGCCCATGAGGACGTCGATGGGCCGGAACGAGACGTGCGTGGTCTTGATCAGCTCGGACTGCTCGCGCGAGGCGAAGCCGGCGCCGTCGTCGGAGATCACGAACCGGCAGACGCGGTTGCCCCGGAAGTCGTTCGTGAGCAGGCTCCCCTGCCACGAGTCGGGCAGGTGCCGCCCGCTGGCGACCTCAAGCCCGCAGTATTTGGGGCTGCCGGGGTTGAGCCCCTTGAGGATGCGGACGGCGTCGACCGCCGTGACGTAGGATGCGCCCGGGAGGCAGTAGTTGATCCCTTCGCCGCCGGCGCCGTCGGTCGCGAACGACTGGCCCCAGGCGTCGATCTGGTGGCCCCAGGTGTTGACCAGCCCCCGGATGAAGACGTCCAGCTCCATCGTCTCGGGGCGGAACCGCCAGATCCCGCCGCCGTTGAGCCGACGGACCCCGTGGGGCGTCTCCAGGTGGCTGTGAATGTAGATCGACTGGTTAAAGTAGAGCATCCCATCGTGTCCCCACCGCAGCGTATGCAGCAGGTGGTGGGTGTCCTCGGTGCCGAAGCCCGAGAGGACCACGCGGGTGGAGTCGGCCTTACCGTCGCCGTCGGTGTCCTTGAGGTGGAGCAGTTCGGTGCTGTTGGCGACGTAGACGCCGCCGTCGCCCGGCTCCAGGCCGGTGGGGATCAGCAGGCCGTCGGCGAAGACGGTGGTCGACTCGGCCTGGCCGTCGCCGTCCTTATCCTCCAGGACGAGGATCTTGTCGTTCGCCTCCTGGCCGGGCTTGATCTGGGGGTAGACCTCGGAGCTGGCGATCCAGAGCCGCCCGGCGGCGTCGAAGTTCATCTGGACCGGCTTGGCGATCAGGGGATCGGCCGCGTACAGGTTGACCTCGAACCCGTCGGCCACGATGAACGACTGGCGTTCCACCTCCGGGTCCGGGTCCGGCGGCGGGCCGACGGCGTTCTGCGCGCGTGACGCGGACGACGTGGACAGGAAAAGGACGGCGAACGCCAGGGCCGACGTCGCGGCGGCGTTGTTCCACGAGAAGGCGCTCCCGCGCCGGGATCGGATGCTCATCGGGACGCCTCGTTCTCTCGGACCAGCTCGTAAGTGTGCGGGACGGGCTTGCGAAGCTCGGCGATCTCCGTCTCCTTCGCCTCGACGAGCGGGTCGAACTGCGGGATCTCGACGGCGTTCCGCCCCTGCTCATGCTTGCGAAAGCCGAACAGGTAGGTGATGTTCTGGGGCCGCCAGCGATAGAAGAACAGAAGGTTCTTGGCCACGATCGTTTGACGGAGCTTCTCGACCTGCTCCGCTTCGGGGCCGGGGGGGAGGAGCTGGCCTTCGGCCCATTCCTGGGCGTCCCGGGTGAGCACCGCGCGGCCATCGATCTTGAGCGTGTACCGGCCGGGCTTCAGGTTCTTCGGCTGGAGAGTGCGAGCCTCGTCCGGCGACAGTCCCGACTCGGGCGAGGCCGGCAGGGGGAGGCGGGCGTCGTCGGCGACGTGCCGGGCTCCGTCCTGCTCGGCGAGCTTGTCGCGAAGATCCGCGAAGCCGACCGACCCGGCGAGGGGGTTCAGGAGGGGCAGGTTCGCCAGCCGCCAGAAGCCGATCGCCGTGGGATGGATGCCGTTGTCGGTGTCGGGAGTGGAGGCGCCGTCGTCCGTCCTCACGCGCCGCTCGCGATCCTCCTGGACCGCATGGAACAGGTCGAGGAACGCCGCGTCTCGCTCCTTGGCGATATTGCGGACGGCGTCGGCGTAGCGTTCCAGGTCGCGGTTGTGCGCGGAGGGGTCCGGCAACGGGGCCGGCAGGGCCTCGTGGGGGAGCGGCGCGAGGAGGACGAGCCGGGCCTTGGTGGGCGCGACGGCGTCCAGAAAGGCGTTGTAGCCCTCGACGAACCGCGAAAGTCCGGCCTCGCCGTCGAACGAATCGGCCATGCCGTAGCCGACGACGAGCACGGTCGGTTTGGCCGTCGTCACCTGCTCGACGAGCTGCTTGAAGCCGGCCTCCGGCGGGTCGAAGCCGGCGCGGGAGAGGCCGCGGACCGTGTCGCCGCTCCAGCCCAGGTTGCGGAAGGTCAGATTCTTGTCCGGGTTGGCGAGCACGAGGACGGTTTCGAGATATCCGTCCCGCTGTTCGCGCTCGATGAACGTGTCGCCGACGAGGACGACGCGGTCGCCGTCGTGGAACTCCCAGGGGGGCGGGGGCTCGGCGACGGCCGTCGAGGGCGACGCCAGGGCTGTGAGAAGGAGGAGCCCGGCGACCAGGGTCCGGGCTGGCGAGGGGCGGGCTGCTGGCACGGTCGCGCTCCGACGATCACGGGGAGGGCGAGCGTCGGGCCGTAGAGGATCGGCGGGACGCTCGGCGGTCGGGGTTCCATCACGGGGCATGGAAGCAATCTAACGCCCCGCCGCCGCCGGGTCGAGCCCCCCCGCTAGAGCGGCGGCTCAACGGACGACGGACTCCGCCGGGAACTCGCCGAAATCATGGTAGCCGAACAGGGCGATCCGGTCGGGATGATCGGCCGCGAGCCGACGGAGCGATTGGTGGCTCGCTCGACGCATCGCGTCGTCGTCGGCCCGCATCGCGGCCAGGGCCGAGATGGGGTGATGGTCGTCGGCCAGCTCGGCCCGCAGGTAGTAGGCGTCGCCGACGTGGAGCAGCCAGCGGTCGCCGACCGCGACGGCCACGCCGCAGTGGCCGAGCGTGTGGCCGAAAAGGGGCACGAGCAGGACTTCCGAATCGAAACCCAGGTCCAGCCGCCGCGCCGGCAGGTCGAACCAGGACCGGGCTTCGCTCGCGTGCACCTTCCAGCGCGGGGCGTGCTCGAACTGGGCGGGGGCGTAGCGGGGGTTCCCCCGGAGGAGGTTGGCGTACTCCTCCTCGGAGATGTGGATGTCGGCGTCGGGGAAGTCGGCCAGCCCGCCGGCGTGGTCCGGGTCGGCGTGGGTCAGGATGATGTGCCTGACGTCGTCCGCCCGGTAGCCCAGGGCTTCCACGCGGCGGATGGCCGTCTCGGACTCGTCGAACTGGAACCCCGACGCGTCGATCAGCGCGCGGCCGAGGCGTTCCTCGGGTCGCCGGCAATCTTGGAGCCCGATCCCGGCGTCCACGAGGGCCAGGCCCGTCTCATGCTCCAGCAGCAGGCCGTGGCAGCTCGCCCTGGGGTTCGGCGGGACGTGGAGCGTGCCGAAGTTGAGGTGGTGGACGTTGAGCATGGCGGCCTCGCGGAGCCGAGCGGAGCGGGGTTCACTTCGCCTTCTTGGGGAGCCACTTCATGAAGTAGAACGTGAGGGGCTCGGCGCCGGTGTTGGTGATGTTGTGCGGCACGTCGGGCGCGGAGAACATCACGGAGCCGGGGCCGACCTTCGTGGTCTTGCCGTCGCAGAAGATCTCGCCGTGGCCGGATTCGACGATCAGGATCTCCTCGTCGGGGTGGACGTGGGGCGGGTGGGGCGACTTGCCCGGGTCGATCACGAAACGGCCCGTGACGAGGCCGGCGCTGGCCTGGGTCTCGCCCTCCAGATAGAGCCCAACCTGGCCGACGGGCTTCCCTTCATCGAGGTAGACCGACATCGCCACGTCCTCGACGTTCACGGTCTGCGACCGGGTGACGGGCTTCCCTTCCCGCGCATGGACCGTCTCGCGCCAGGCCCAGCCGACGGCCAGGGTCAGGGCGAGCAGGCTCGGGACGAGGTTCGAGGCGCGGAAGAACGGCGAGCGTCGCGGCATGGGGTGGACTCCGGTTCGTGGGTGGTCCCGGGCGATCGGCCGGGGCTCCCCATGGTAATCGGCGAGCGCTCGCGGCGGAACCGAGGCGAGCCGGCCGTCCGTCATCGCCGCGAGGAGAGCACCTCCAGCAGCTTCGGCTTGCCGCGAAGCTCGGCGAGGATCCTCGGCGTCCCCCCGGTGGAGCCCACGCGGTCCGGGTCGGCCCCGGCGGCGAGCAGCGCCTCCGCCACCCGCGCGGAGTCCTCGTCGTCGAGCGAGCTGGACAGGGCGCAGGAGTCCAGGGGGGCGTCTCCCGAGGGGTCCAGCTTGCCGGGGTCGGCCCCCTGGTCGATCAGCAGCAAGGCGGTCTCGGGCTGGCCGTAGATGATCGCGAGATGCAGCCCGGTGTATCCCTGATGGGTGGCGTCGAGGTCCGCCCCGCCGTCGGAGAGGGCCAGCCGCAGGCCGTCCAGGTCGCCGTCTCGCGCCGCGATCGCCACGGCGGAAGGGGGCGGGACGTAGCGGCCGTCGTCGACCTGCTCGACCTCGATCGGGCCGCCGGCGGGGACGAGCAGCCAGCCGCGGCCGTCCAGGACGACGTCGAAGCCGTGCTCGCCGATTCCGTCCGACATCTGGTCCGAGGCGAACTCCCGGAGGGCTTCGATCGCCTCGTCGTCGAGGGCCTCCGGCGCGTGGAATTCGATCTGGATCGCCGCCGACCCGTCCCGGACGACGGCGCGGATCTCGCCGCCGACGACGCCCAGGTCGGCGATCTCCTCGTCCAGATAAGGCTCCAGCGCGAAATCCTCGAAGTGGGAGCCGTCGAGGCCGTCCGGGATCGGGGCTTCGCGGTCGGTCTCCGGATCCCACACAGCCCCCCGGACTCGGCAGGTGATCTTCATCCATCGTCTCCAGATCTGGGGTCGAGGCGGTGAGAGATTTATCCTAGCCTAGCGTTTTGGAACGGTTTTCGCACGACAATGAGATTTTCGCCGTCGCCGGCGATTTCGTCCAACGCCCGACCAACCACGACGAAGTGATCCCGTCGGCCCGCGCGGGGGCGTCGCGAAGGTCCATTCGAGTCGAGGGGGAGACCGTCGATGGGGTCCATGTCCGTCCTGCCGGAGATCCGGCTGCCGCTGATCCTGATCCTCCTGTTCGGGGGCCTCGGCGTGGCGGCGCTCGTGGCGATGTATCGGCGGAACCGCCAGATTCGGGCGACCGCGGATGAGCAGTTCCGGAGCTTCCGCGAGCAGGCCGTCGGCCTGATGGACCAGATCGACGCGCTGCGGACCCGGCACAAGACCCTGCCGAGCACCGATCCCGACTTCGTCGAGCCGATGGCCGGAGCCACGAAGGCGCTTTACGAGCAGGTGGCCGGCGACCTGGACCGGCTCTGGGAGCGCTGGCTGGCTGTGATGGAGGTCTGGAACCGGGCCGAGGCGAGGCTGAAATCGGCCTCGACTTTCAGCGTGCGGCCCAGCGAGGAAGCCCGCGAGCTGTTGTCGACGGGGAGACTGGAAGACCTGCTGCGCGATTCGAGCGTCTGCAAGACGAACCTCGACCGCCTCAACCTGGCCCATGAGGTCGCGGCCAAGGCGCTCAAGGACGCCCGTCGTGAGGCGTCGGCGGTTTCGATCCGCGTCGGCGGGGGCGGGCCTTCCGGCGGCGCGGGGGACCTTTACAGCCGCGAGCTGCGGGTCGTGAATCATGAGTTGGAGGAGGCGGAGCGGATCCTCACGACCGATCCGATCGGCGCGGCCGAATTGATCGAGGGCTCGCGCGACTCCCTGGCCGACCTTCGGGAGCCGTCGGCTCCTCGCAGGCCCCGCTCGGGCTTCGACTCCGCGTCCCCGTCGCGGACGATCCTCGACGACCTGGTCGTCGCGGCCGGGAAGCTCCAGGAACTGGGATCGAAAATTCGGGTGATGGACGTCGTCGGTCTCATCATCAAGGGCTGGGTGGCGCTCTGGGTCCTGGGACTGCTCCTGGCGATCCTGCCGGCCTTGATGCCGCTGATCTTCCTGTTCATGATCTTCGTGGTGTTCGGATCCGGATTCCGGGTCTTCCAACGCGTCAGCGCGCCCTGGTACTGGGACCAGTCGGCCCTGAGAGGACGGCGCGGGAGGCGGTGGTGACCGACCTCCCCGGCGGTCGCTCGGGTTGCAGCGGTTAAGATCAAGCGTCGGTCTTGTTGAACCGATGGAATAAGGGTATGAAACGCTCCCGACGGCGCCTGGAGTCCGACTCCGTGCGTCGATCGGGAGTCGCAGAGGCCCGGCCACGTCGCCGGGAGACCGGGCCGAGCGGCCCGACGGGTCGGTCATGGGCCGTCCCTCCGGGTCGAGATCAACCGAAGCTGGCAAGGATGCGAGCGACAGGTCGCTTCCGAGGGGAGGGCCGGACGGCCCGGGGTGCGAGGCCCACATCGGCGAAGCCCGCCGAGACGGCCTACGTCCCCTCGCGACGCCCCGCAAACGATCTCCGAGAAGGGATTTTCGAGATGAAACACTCCGTCTGCATCGTCGGGGGCTGCGGCCACATCGGCCTCCCGCTGGGCATCGCCCTCTCGACGGCCGGCGCGCGGGTCACCCTGCTCGACAACACCGAGTCCCGCGTGCGAAGCGTCGCCGAGGGACGGATGCCGTTCCTGGAGCGGGGCGCCGACGAATCCCTGACCGAAGTTCTGGCCGACGGCCGCCTGACCGTGACCATGGACCCCGACGCGGTCGGCCGGAGCGACACCGTCGTCGTCACGATCGGCACCCCCGTCGACGAGTTCCTCAGCCCCGAGGTCCGAACCTTCGACCGCGCGATGGAGTCGATCCTGGGCCGGATGCACGACGGCCAGCTCCTGATCCTCCGGAGCACCGTCTTCCCCGGCGTCACCAGCCGGCTGGACAAGCGGACCCGCGAGCGCGGCCTGCGGATCGACGTGGCCCACTGCCCCGAGCGGATCGCCCAGGGCTACGCGCTCGAGGAGACCGGGAGCCTCCCCCAGATCATCGGCGGGGTCACGCCTTCGGCGGCGCGGCGGGCCTCGGCCCTGTTCGCCCTCCTCGGCGCGAAGCAGATCGAGATCCCGCCGGTCGAGGCGGAGCTCTGCAAGCTGTTCTGCAACAGCTACCGCTACATCAACTTCGCGATCGCCAACCAGTTCTACGTCATCGCCGAGAAGTTCGGCGCCGACTTCGACCGGGTCCGCAAGGCGATGACGACCGACTATCCGCGCATGGCCGGGTTCCCGGGGGCCGGGTTCGCGGGGGGCCCGTGCCTGCTCAAGGACACGATGCAGCTCGCCGCGTTCAACCACAACGACTTCGTGCTGGGCCAGGCGGCGATGATGATCAACGAGGGGCTGCCCACGTTCCTCGTCGAGTCGGCGAAGGCCAGCTACGACCTGTCGACCGCGACCGTCGCGATCCTGGGCATGGCGTTCAAGGGGAACAGCGACGACCCCCGCGACTCGCTCGCCTACAAGCTCCGGAAGGTCTTGACGTTCGAGAGCCGGAAGGTACTCTGCACCGACCCTTACATCGAAGACCCCTCGTTCGTCTCGCTCGAAACCGCGCTCGAGGAGGCCGACGTGCTGTTCCTCGGGGCCTGCCACGACGAGTACCGCGGGCTCACCCCCCGCCAGCCGACGATCGACGTCTTCAACTTTTTGAAGCGGACGTCGACCGAGGGCGCCGAGCCCCGGACCGCCAACGCCGCCTGACGCCGAGGACCCAGGGACGGGCCGCGTCGGGCGTCCCGATCCGAGTGATCGACCGGCCGGCCGCTCGGCCGGACTCCGGAATTCTCCGTATCGAGTTCGGCCTCGCGCCCGACGCCAGGCCCGAGAGGGACCGTTGCATGAAGATCATGGTGACAGGATCGGCCGGGTTCATCGGCGGCTATCTCGTGGAGGAGCTGCTCGCCAACGGCCATCAGGTCGTCGGCGTGGACAACTTCTCCAAGTACGGCGACCTGGAGCAGGCCAGCCAGGACAACCCGAACTACCAGCTCGTCCGCGGCGACGCCAAGGACGTCGGGCTGATGAAGGAACTGCTGGCCGATTGCGATCACATCATCGCCGGCGCGGCCATGATCGGCGGCATCAGCTACTTCCACACGTTCGCTTACGACCTCCTGGCCGAGAACGAGCGGATCACCGCCTCGACGTTCGACGCGGCCATCTGGGCGTACCAGCACGCCAGGCTCAAGAAGATCACCGTCATCTCGTCGTCGATGGTCTTCGAGAACGCCGTCCGGTTCCCCAGCCGCGAAGGGGAACATCGGGCCTGCCCGCCGCCGGCCTCGACCTACGGCTTCCAGAAGCTGGCCGTGGAGTACTTCGCCCAGGGGGCGTACGAGCAGTACGGCCTGCCCTTCACGATCGCCCGCCCGTTCAACTGCGTCGGCATCGGCGAGCGCCGGGCGAAGTGCGACGTCGAGATCCTCTCGGGCAACGTCAAGCTGGCGATGAGCCACGTCGTCCCGGACCTGGTCCAGAAGGTCCTCAAGGGCCAGGACCCGCTCCACATCCTCGGCGACGGCTCCCAGGTCCGCCACTACACCTACGGCGGCGACCTCGCCCGGGGCATCCGCCTCTGCGTCGAGCACCCGGCGGCGATGAACGAGGACTTCAACCTCTCCACGGCGGCCTCGACGAACGTCCTGGAACTCGCCGAGCTGATCTGGAAGAAGATCCACGGCGAATGGAAGCCCTTCCGCACGGTCTCCGACAAGCCGTTCCAGTACGACGTGCAGTGCCGGATCCCGACCGTCGACAAGGCCCGCGACCTGATCGGCTTCTCGGCCGACACGCCGCTCGACGAGATCCTCGACGAGGTCATCCCCTGGGTCGGCAAGCAGCTCGAAGCCGGAGTCATCTGATGACGTCGCAGACGACGGAAGCCCGACGGGACGACCGCCTCGCCGCGAGCGGGGCGGGCCCCCGCGTCGACAAGCCCCTGGCCCTGGTCGTGCCGGTCTACAACGAGGGGGAGAACTTCCCCGCGCTGCTGGCCGAGATCGAGCGCGACGTCCCCCGGCCGTACACGCTTCACGTCGTCTACGACTTCGACGAGGACACGACCGTCCCCGTGGCGACCGCCTTCGCGAAGGACCGTCCCTGGTTGCGGCTGGTGAAGAACCGCCACGGTCGGGGCGTCGTCGGCGCGATCAAGACCGGATTCGACGAGGTCGGCGAGGGGCCCGCCCTGATCGTCATGGCCGACCTCTCGGACGACCTCCGGGTCGTCCCCCGGATGCTCGAGCTGTACGAGCAGGGCCACCGCGTCGTCTGCCCGAGCCGCTACATGAAGGGTGGGAAGCAGGAGGGGGGGCCGCTGCTCAAGCGGACCCTCAGCCGCCTGGCGGGCCAGTCGCTCTGGACGATCGCCCGCTTCCCGACCCACGACGCGACCAACAACTTCCGCCTCTACGACGCGGCCCTCGTCCGCGAGATGGGGATCGAGAGCACAGGCGGCTTCGAGCTGGCCCTGGAGCTGACCGCAAAGGCCTTCCGCCTCGGCGTGCCCATCGCCGAAACCCCCAGCACCTGGCGTGACCGCACGGCCGGGGAGTCGCGCTTCCAGCTCATGAAGTGGCTGCCTCGCTATCTCTACTGGTACGGGTACGCCCTCGTCTCGCCGCTGCGGCGGGCGACCAACCGCGCCAGGTGAAAGCCCGCCCCAGGACGGGGCGGATCCGCGAGGCCCCGACTCGGCGCGGGACCTCCAGTCGACTCAAAGGATGGGTCCATGATCGAAACCGAGCGGAACGAGGCCGAGGCGCAAACCGCCATCGGCGTGGCCTGGCGCGTGCTCCTGCTCGTCGCCTTCGTCCTGGTGACGATCCCCATGTGGATCTCGCACATGGGCGTGGGCCTGGACCCCTCCTGGGGCACCGCCCTGCACCTCTCGGCGGCCAAGGGGCTCGTCCACGGTCGCGACTTCGTCTTCACCTACGGCCCTCTCGGCTTCGCGCTGGTGCCCAAGGAATACGGCAGCCTCAACGTGCACGCCGTGATTCTGCGCCTCGGTCTCCACCTGTTCTGGTGGACCTCGGTAGGCCTCCTCCTCTTCCGGGTGAAGGGCTACCTGACGCCGCTGGTCTTCGCCGCGACGATGGCCATGAGCGGGATCGCGCTCGACAACGAGTTCAACTTCGCCCTCACGGGCGTGACCATCCTGCCCGTCGCCGGGTTCCTCCTGCTCGCCGAGCTCGACCGCCGGCCCTCCTGGGCGATCCCCGCGGCGTTCCTCGCCGGGGCCGCGATCCTGACCAAGTTCAACGTCGGCGTCGCCTGCACCGGCTCGCTCGGGATGTGGGTGCTGTTCCGGATCGCCCGCGACCACAGCCCCCGCGTGCTGCTCCGGGTGGCGCTGCTGGGCCTGGTGTATTTCGGCTCGATGGCGTTCTTCTTCCGGATCTACGGCGGCCCGCTCAGCGCCCTCTGGCCGTTCCTCCAGGCGTCCAAGGACCTGGCCTCGGCCTACTCGTCGCAGATGACCGTCGACGACCCGGCGACGAGCGTGAGGGCGGTCGTCGCGATGCTGTCGCTCACGGTGATCGGCCTCCTCGTCAGCCTGGCGCGACGCTCGGCGCTCGCGCCGGCGTTCGCGATCATGCTCGTGCCGATGTTCGTCCTCTACAAGGGGGCTGTCGTCCGCCAGTCGACCGGCCACTTCCTGGCCTCCTGGCCGGTGATGGTCAGCCTGACCGCCCTGGTGCTCCCCGCCGCGAGCCGGACGCTCCGGACGCGGGCCGTCGCCACCCTCGCCGTGGCGCTCGCGCTGGCCTCGGGGTTCTGGTACGCTCCCACGTCGGCCCTCAAGGTCGTGACCCGGGGGGCGTCCAACTGGATCGCCCTCTGCAACCTGGGGCAGACCCGGTCGAACATGTTCAACTATGACGCCAAGCTCAAGCAGGAGCGGGCCCTGCCGGCCGCGATGCGCGACCGGATCGGGTCGCAGAGCGTCGACGTCTATCCGTGGGAGACCTCGTTCGTCTGGGCCAACGACCTCAACTGGCGGCCCCGGCCGGTCTTCCAATCGTACACCGCCTACACGCCCCGGCTCGACCAGATGTGCGCCGAGCACTATCGCGGCCCCCGCGCCCCGAAGTTCATCCTCTATTCGCACTACGCGATCGACTTCGAGCACCCCTGCGTCGTCGACTCGCGGACCTGGATCGAGATGTATCGCTGGTACGACTGCGTCGAGGGGGACGGCGACCTCCTGCTCCTCGAGCGCCGCGCCGAGCCCCGATGGCGGGGCGCGGAACGGCTGGAGGAGACCCCGATGACCTTCGCGAAGTCGTACTCGCCGCCAGCCGCCGGCGAGGGCCTCGTGTTCCTCAAGGCCAAGTTCGAGCTGTCGCTCCTGGGCAAGCTGACGGCCCTCTTCTACAAGGTCGACCCGCCCGTCATGCGGGTCCAGTACAAGGAAGGGGAGGCGGCCAATCATCGGCTGGTCTGGCAGAACGCGGCGGGCGGATTCCTCGTCAGCAGCCTGCCGCGCGACGTGAACGGCGTCGTCCGGCTGTTCCATGAGGGAGCCGCCGACGAGGTCGTGGGGGTTTCGTTCCACGACCCGAGCGGCTTTCTCAAGCCCGACATCCGGGTGACGGCCTGGAAATCCGGCCCGGCCGCCGCGCCGTCGCCGGCCGCCGTGGCGACCACCGGCGAGCGACCCGCCGCCCGCTGAGGCTTACTCGCCGGCCAGCAAGCCGAGGATCGCGGACAGGCCGACGACGAGGACGACTCCCAGGATCACAAGGCCGAGGACGAGGAGCGGAGAGAACAGGAACGCCACGGGGGGGGCATCGCCGCCGCTGCCGCCGCTGCCGCCGGCGCCCAATCCGTCCTCGTCCAGGTCGTCCCAGTCGTCGTCCTCGATCCCCAGATCGGCGGCGTCTTGCGACCACGTCTGTGAGAGGATCACGCGGGCCTCGGACTCCAGGCTCGCCGGGACGCTCAGCTTCACGCCGCCGGTGGCGACGTGGTACATCGACTTGCTCCCCATGCGTTCGCCGTCGACGACGGTCGGGATCCCCTCCGCTTCCAGGCGGATGCGGGGGGCCTGGCACGCCAGGGCGTCGGTGAACCGGGCCACCATCACCCAGGGACCCGTCGCCCGGCTCCAGGCGGGGGCCGGGGCGTCCTCTTCCAGCGGCAGGTCGTGCTTCGGGCAGAGTGCCCCGGCCTCCCGAGGCTGGAAGTCCTCGCACACCGGGCAGTATCCCTGCGCGACCATGCGATCGCCGCAATGGGCGCAGAGGTCGTCCTTGGGCGCTTCCGCTCCCGTCTTGAGACAGGACGGGCAGAACCAGGGGATCGGTCTCGAAGTCGACGTGCGGCTCATCGTCGGCGGCTCCCTGCGGGCGTGCCGGTCCACCGCCGGGCGGGTGGCCCTCCAGGCGGAGACGGGCTCCCCTCTCATTCTATTCGCACCGCGCCGGGATTTCTTGGCGCCGGGCGAGGAACGGCGCGAGAGCCGGACGGGACGTAGGGCGTCGGCCGGGCCGAATTCAGCGAGACGCGGCGATCCGCGAAGGCGGGGGTGCGGCGGCGGGGTCCATCCGCGATTCGAGCCGGATCACGTGGACGGCGCCCGGCTTGGTCGCCGCGGCGAGGATTCGGCGACGGTCGTTGAAGGCCAGGGCCGAGGTCTCGGCGCCCCCCAGGTTCAACGGTCCCAGGACCGGGAATCGGCCCAGCAGAACCGTCGGGGCGACCTGCACGAGGTCGAGCGTCGAGTCCTCGGGCTGCGAGACGACGAGGTAGGCGGCGGTGTCCGTCCCGGCGTCGGAGGCCGCGTGATCGGGGTTCGGCCTCGCGGCCAACGCCACGGCATCGTGCTCGTCGACGGCGGGAATGAGGATCCAGTCGCCGTCCTGCGACCGCGAGACGTGCGGCGCGTCGCCGTCCTTGAGATTCATCCGGCCGACGGCCTGGGGGCTACTCGGGTCGGCGAGGTCGATCGCGACCGCCTGCTTCGCGCGGGCCATCGTCACGAGGGCCCGCCTCCCCTGTCGCGAGAGGGTCAGCCGATCGGGGTCGTCGTCGTCGCCGAACGCCAGGCGGCCAACGGGCGCCGAGGTGGACGAGTCGAGAATGGCGGAGGTGGCGTGGACGGTCAGCTCGGGAGCGGGCTTCGCGGCGTCCCCTTCGCCCCGACCGGAGGTCAGCACCATCAGGAAGGCGCCCTCGGGCGTGGCCGCGAGGTCGTCCGGGTAGTAGCCCGCCTCGATGCGAGCCCCGACACGATCGCCTTCGAGCGTGAAGACGTCGAACCAACCGGGGCCGAGATGCTTGGCGTCGTTCACCGGGCGTTGGAGGACCGCGACGTTCCCGCCGACGACCGCGATGGCGACCGGGCGGCCGTCGACCGCGATCTCCGAAAGGGGCGAGAGTTTCGCCTCCTCGTCCACGCGGTAGACGATGACGTGGTTGTAGCGCGGGCAGAGCACGGCGAGCCGTTCGCCAGCCTCGTCGAAGGCGACGCGCGTGGCACGCTGCTGGCCGGTAGCCTCGCGGTGGGTCTCGCGCAACAGCCATGGCCCCGCGACCGCCTCGACGGGCGCCTGCGCCCGCTGGACGATCAGGGCGCCGGCCGCGAACAGCAGGGCCGCGGCGACGGCCAGCGTCGCGAGCACCGCCGGGCGGACCATCCCCGAGGGTTGCGAGGGGGACGGCCCCTCCGGCTTGCGGCGGCCGAGATTCACCCGATTCTCCGTCCCCGCCAGCAGGCGGCCGATGTTCTTGCGGTGCCTGGCGATCAGGAGGACGACGACCGCCACCACCAGGACGCTCATCGCGCGATGCTCGCGGCTCCACGGCTCGTCGGCGCGGCCGAAATACGCGGCGGCGAACGCCAGCCCGCCGATCATCGACGAGAGCGAGACGTACCGGCTGATCAGGAAGACCGTGAAGAACGCGGCCGTCGCCGCGCCGCACGCAACCGGCTCCAGCGCCAGCAGCGCGCCCAGGCTCGTCGCCACTCCCTTGCCCCCCTGGAAGCCAAGGTAGACCGGGAAGTTGTGCCCGAGGATCGCCCCGATCGCCGCCGCGACCGGGAGGTCGGGGGGACGGGCCAGCCCAGGGTCTCGAACAGCCGAGGCACGCCCAGGGTCGGCAGGAGCCCCTTGAGCACGTCGAGGAGGAAGACCAGCACGAAAAAACGGAAGCCCAGCAACCGGCCGAGGTTCGTCGCCCCGATGTTGCCCGAGCCGACCTTGCGCACGTCCTCCCTGGTGAGGGAGTAATAGATCAGGTACCCGAACGGGATCGCCCCGATCAGGTAGGCGGCGAGGGCGGCGGCGGGATAGGTCCAGGTCAACGCGGGGCCTCCGGTCACTGGTCGCGGCCGATCTTCAGGACGGCCTCGTCGGGCTGTCCCAGGAACGCGGCGCGGCGGTTGTCGAAGATCTCATTAGCCGTCGCGTAGTCGTCGTGACGGCCGATGTCGAGCCAGTAGCAGTCCTGCTTGTAGCAGTTGACGGGACGCCCGGTCGTGCGCATCGCCTCCAGCAGCTCAGGCATGGTGACGGCCTGGCCGGGGACGAGATAGTCCCAGGCGTGCGGCTCCAGGATGTAGACGCCCATGCTGACCTGGAAGGAATACTCGGGCTTCTCGCGGTATCCCGTCAGGATGTGGGGGTCGTCTCCGAACTGGAGGACGCCGAAGTCGATCTTGACCTCGCGGGGGTACGACGCGATCGTCGCGGACGCCCCGCGCTCGCGATGGAAGTCGTACATCGCGCCGTAGTCGAGCGTCGTGAGGATGTCGCCGTTGATGACGAGCACCGGCTCCTCGGGGCGCCGGACCAGCGTGAGGCCGCCGGCCGTCCCGAGCGGGGCGACCTCGCGGCGATAGCCGATCTTCGCCCCGAACTTCCGGCCGTCGCCGCAGAAGGTCTCGATCAGCTCGGTCAGGTAGCCGGTGATGATCGTCACGTCGCGGAATCCGAACCGCGCGAGCTGGCGGAGGACCACCTCGATGATCGGCATCGGGTCGTCCTCCCCCAGCGGCATCAACGGCTTGGGCAGGACGTGGGTGTAGGGTCGCAGTCGCGTCCCCTTGCCCCCCGCCAGGATCACGGCTTTCATCGTCGGTCCCCCTTCCCTGGGTCTCTTCGTCTCGATCGCGAGCCGGCCGGCGCGGATGCGGTTCGACTCATCCCCGCCCGGCCTTCTTCCGATTCCCGACCTTCGCGGCGTGCGGCCCGGAAGCGGGCCTCCTGCCGTGGGTCGCGGATTTCGCCCTGGCGGCGGCGACCTCGCGGAATACCTTCACCAGCGCCTCGACGTGGCGGTCGAACGTCCACTCGCGGCCGAGCTTCGCCGCTTCGATCGACATCGCGCGGCGGCGGGACTCGTCGGCCATCCCGTCAAGCGCGGCGACCAGTTCGTCGCGGGCGTCCGGGGCCGACAGCACGAATCCCTGCCGGCCGTGGTCCATCAGCTCACTGGCCCCGTTGCACGCGGTCGTGACGGCCGGCAAGCCGCAGGCGAGCGCCTCCAGCACGACGAGCGAGCAAGGGTCGTAGTAGGTGGGCGAGATGAAGAAGTCGCTCGACCAGTAGCACTCGCGGACGTCGTCGTGGAAGCCCAGGAAGTGGACGAACTCCCCCACCCCCAGCCGTTGCGCAAGTCGGCGATACCAGCCCGGACGGCCGCCGCCGCAGATGAGCAGGTGGATCGGCCGGACGCCGGGCTTGTTCCGGGCGGCCAGCCCTCGGATCAACGGTTCCAGCCCCTTGAGCGCGTAGTTGTGGCCCACGAACAGGCCGACGAGGTCGTCCGGCGCCAGGCCGATCCGGTCCCGAAAGACGCACCGCAAGGCCCCCGGCTGCGGCACCAGGACCCGGTCGGGGTCGATCGCGTTGGGGACGACGTGGATCCGCGACTTCGGAACCCCCTCGAATTCCTGGACGTGCCGGGCCACCATCCGGCTGGCCGCGACGACCCGCGCCCCGCGGTCGGCGGCGTACTGCCGTTTCTCGATCGCGCGGTAGGTCCAGAACTTGGGATTCAGCACCTTCCCCATGACGTAGAGCCGCCGGGTCAGGGCGTTGCCGAACCGCAGCGAATTCGCCCGCAGGCTGCCGCGGTGCACGCCCCCCTGGGGGATGATGACGTCGTGCTCGTAGGTGTTGATGAACCCGATGGTGCAGTCGTAATCGGCGTTCTTGAGGAGCCTGGCCGACGCCTCGGCGAAGCCGGCGACCTGCTCGCGGCGGGTGCGGCCCGGCGACTCGACCCGGATGCAGCGGACCTCGGCCGGCAACGCCCCCTCGGCCCAGCTCGACGTGAACAGGTCGACCTGGTGACCCGAGCGCGTGAGACTGCGGCAGAGGTCGACGATGTAGGTCTCGGCCCCGCCTTTCGTGGGATCGACTCTCGGAAAGTTCAGGGCCAGCCTCATGGGAACCGTCTCCGCGTCCTGCCGCCGCCGGCCCGCGTCCGGCGAGCCCTCATCGTCTGATAATCGCGTCCGGGACGCCCGCGACTGGAGCTTTTCCCGGGATTCTCCGGCTTTCCCGGTCAGTGCGCGTTGTGCGAGGAATACCGCGCCGCCTTGAGCCGGATCATCCGGGCCTGCCACGCCGGCCGTCGCATCCCCGCCGCTTTCTTGTAGTGCATCCAGAACCGGAGGACGTCGCGCGAGGAGACGCCGGCGACCCCCTCGATCGAGTAGAGGAGCTGTCCCAGGTCCTTCCAGCGCCAACGGTCGGCCATCAGCCGGTGCTCGCGGAGCCGGTGAAGGTCGATCAGCGTCAGCTCGACGTCCCGAGGATCGCGCGCCGCTTTCTCCAGGTTCAGGAAGAAGTGGCAGAGATAGAGATCCTTGTGGAACGTCCGGGCCCGGTGCAAGGTCGCGGCGATCCGGGCCATCTCCCCGACGATCCGCCGCTTCATGGCCGCGAACGATTCCGGGTCGAGCGATCGCTCCAGGTCGGGGAGGACCTCGTTCAACTCACGTCCGGGGAGTTCGGCGACCGCCAGGTAGCTCTGGAGACCCCCCCAGGGACCGATCCGTTCGCCGACCGCGACGACCTCCGGGACCGGGACGCCCAGCGCCCGCGCCCGCTCCAGGTGGGACCACTCGGCCGCGCCCGGCGAATGCCTCCCGGACGGGTCGACGGTCGCCGCAAGCCGGGCCGCCAGCGGGAGCCGGAAATGCCGCTTGAGGTAGACCGAGACGCGCCGCTCGGCCCCGTGCAGGACGACGCGGGCCGTCGACCGCCCCTGCTTGGCGTGGAGCCGGTCGCGACTGACGATCGCCATGACGGAGGCGTCGAAGTCGGCCGGCAGCGCCTCGCGGTAACGATCGTTGATCCACGACCATCGCGAGCCCCGGATCAGGCGTTTCCAGAACGCTCGCAAGCTCATGGCGTGAAGCCTTCCCAGGAGATCGGTTGATTCATGCGGTAGATCCGCGTCCCGACGTCGCGGCCGTCGACGATCACCGGGAAGTCGCGGACGGGCGTCGCCGCGAAGGCCAGCAGTGCATTGAGGCTCTCGGCGCGTCGACTCTTCGCCCGCAGCTCGTCGCGACCCACGACGACGTAGGCGAGGCTCCGATCCGAGAGCGCCTGGCGGACGTGCCAGTAGTCGTACCCGTCCGCCCGGTCGGCCACGAACCGGGCCCAGCCGCGGGTGTCGAGGATCTGCTCGCCGGCCCGGGCGTTCGCGACCAGCCAGCGACCGGCCTCCCAGTGGCCCCGACGACTCTCGTGCCCCGTGCGGAGTTGGTAGACGACCAGGATCAGGGCGACGAACGCCGTCACCACGGCCACCGCGCCCCGCCACGCTCGCGGCGGGACGGCGAGCTTCATCCCTAGCCCGCGGACGCAGACGAAGACCCCCGCCCCCGCCCAGATCGACGACGCCGCCACCAGCGGCAAGACGTGGCGGCTCGACAGGTAACCCAGGCTCGATCCGTGTCGCACGAGGACGAGGACGTAGGTCGCGGCGAAGACGCCCAGCACGAGCCCCTCGGCCCCGCCGGCGCCCGGCTCGCGGTCGCAGAGCCGCTGGACGGCGCGGCGGCGGGCCAGCCCCCAGACGGCCATGATCGCGAAGCCCCAGCACATCTCGTCCCACCATTTCCGGCCGACCCAGACGAGGGCGGCGACCGGCCCGCCCAGGGTCTTGTCGTCCGACTCCTCCTTGGCGGAGAGGTCCAGGCCGGCCTCGGCGAGTCCCTGAGGCAGCGGCTGGGGCGTCGAACGACGGGCGGCGGCCTGCGGGCCCAGCGACGCGGCGTGGCGCAGGGCGAGCTTCTCGGAAACCTGCCCTTTCGCCAGCGCGTACGAGCCGACGCAGACCAGGACGGCCAGCCCGAGGGCCGGCAAGGCCGGGGCGGTCGCGACCGCACTCGCCCCGCGAGTCCGCGCCAGGTAGAGGGTCCAGGCCAGCCCGACGGCCATCGGCGCGAGGATCGCCTCGGGCCTCGCCAGGTAGCCGACGCCGCCGGCGAGCCCGGCGGCCAGGGCGAGCCGCCACGAATCGCGACGGATCGCCGCCGCCCCGAGCGCGAGCGTCGCCGTCATCCCCAGCAGGCCCAGGGCGTTGCCCAGGGTGTCGCGGCCGACCTCGCCGGGGACGGGAAGCAGCACGTAGAGGATCACGGCGATCAACGCCACGCGTTCGTCGAAGATCGCCCGAGCCAGCGCGAAGAGCGGGAACAGCAGCAGGAGCGAGGCCAGGGCCGACACTCCCTGCGCGGCGATTCGCCAGGCGTCCGGGCCGGGGCCCAGCAGCGCCGCCGAAACGGGCTCGACGGCCGCGATCAGCGCGGGATAGAGCGGGTGCTGGTCCGTCCCCTTGATCACGTCGATCCAGGGATCGGACTGGAAGCGGCGGGCGGCGGCCAGGAACTTCAGGCCGTCCTGGGCCGGGACGAGCGTGCGGTGGATCGCCGCGACGTGGAGGAGTGCGGCGAACGTCAGGATGCCGATGAACCAGCGACGATGCGCCACCCTGATCCTCCTTGACCCGAGCCTTCCGCGCGCCGATCCTCGGCCGCGACGGCGATTATAGGTGCACCCTTCAGGCCGTCAATGGCAGGACCGTGCAGCCTCGCGGCGCGACGGCGGCCCAGAGGTCCTCCATCGACCGTTCGAAGGTCGTCGAGGGCCGCCAGCCGATCTCGCCGGCGATCCGGTCGATGCACGCGCGGGAGTCGTCCGGTTCGCGACGCCGCGTCGCATCCGGATCGACCTCGACTCGGGCCGATCGACCGCTCAGGCGAACCAGCAGGTCGAGCCCTTCCCGGATCGTCCGCGAGCGGCCGGAGCCGATGTTGTAGACGCGCCGGGGCGTTCCACGTCGCGCCAGTTCGATGAGGGCGCGGGCCGCGTCGCGGACGTCGACGAAGTCGCGGCGGGCGTCGAGCCGTCCCGCCAGGAGGGGGACCGGGTCGGCGGCCGGCGAGGCGAGCTGGGCGGCGAACCGGCCGAAGGCCAGCGATTCCGGCATCCCCGGCCCGATCGGGTTGAACAGGCGGCCGACGACGACCTCCAGCGGCCCGCGATCGGCCAGGGCCGAGGCCGTCGCCATCATCTTGCTGCGGCCGTACGCGGTCATCGGCCGGCAGGGGTGGTCCTCGACCACGGGGAGGTCGGCGGCGGCGACCGGCCCCAGCTCGGCGGCCGAGCCGGCGACGACGACGCGGACGGGCCGGTCCAGCGTCCTCAGCGCGCTGAGGAGCCGGTCGGTTCCCCAGAAGTTCGTCTCGTACAGCTCCGCGTCGGGGGCCGGCGGCGTCTTCCCCGCCGCGTGGACCACGTAGTCCGGCTCGATCTCGCGCACGGCGCGGGCGAGGCCTTCGGGCTCGCGGAGGTCGGCCGAAACGAACAGCACGCCGCGGAGGGATTCCGGACGGCTCCGACCCAGGACAACGATCCGGTCGCCCGTTCCCGAGGCCCGCTCCAGCGCGTCCAGGACGTACCCGCCCAGCCAGCCGCGTGCTCCGGTGATCAGCCAGGTCGCCATGAAGTCTCCTTGGTCTCGAGGCGCAAGTGGGTTGATCGAGGACTTCGTCGGCCCGTCAACGTCCGCGTCGCCGCGTCGAACACGCGGTCGGGCGTGAGCAGCTTCATGCAGCGGTGATGCCCCAGCGGGCATACGGGGCGCTGGCAAGGCCCGCACGGGACGGGGTGATACAGATGAATCGCGTGTGGATGATTGGTCCTGGTCCATTCGATACGAGTGGGCCCGAACAGCGTGACGACCGGGGTGCCGAATGCGGCGGCGAAATGCCGGGGCCCGGAATCGGTCGTGACGAGCAGGTCCGCACGCCGCACCAGGGCCTTGGACAGCCCGAGGCTCAGGGGCCGGTCCGCCAGGCTGACGACCTTCGGATGCGCGGCCAGCTCGGCCATCCGCCGCGACTCCTCGCGCTCGGAGGGGCCGCAGAGCGCGACGACCGCGACTCCCGCCTCCTCGGCGAGGCGGCGGGCGAGGACGCCGAAATACTCGACGGGCCAGGCTTTCGACGGACCGAACGCGCCGCCGTTGTTCAGGCAGACCAGTCCGGAGGAGACGTCCACCCCCAGCGTCGCGAGCGCCTCGTCGGCGGCGGCCTCGTCGGCCGGCGTCGTGGCCAGCTCCAGGCGGACGCCGTCGCCGGGGCATCCCAGCGCGTGGGCGAGGGCCAGGTAGTACTCGACGATCGGGCACGGCAGCAGCTTCCCCTTGGCGTCGCGAGGGGGAGCCAGGCGGTCGGTCAGCAACCAACCCCGGGCGTAACGCTCGTAGCCGACCCGGCGCTTAATCCCCGAGAGCCGGGAGATCCAGGCCGTGCGGATGGAGTTGGGGAGCAGCACCGCCGCGTCGGGGCGATCGGCCCGCAGACGCCGGACGAGCGCCGGGGTCCGCTGCTCGCGAAGTTTGGAGCGGGGGTGGAACAGGATCGTCTCGTCGAACCAGTCGAGCCCGTCGAGGACGGGGGCGACGTTCGGCTTGACGACGGCCGTCAGCCGACCCGCTGGGAAATGCTTCCGCAGGGCGCGGAAGGTGGGCGTCGCCATGACGGTGTCGCCGATGAGGCTGGGGCAGAAAACGACGATGTTCATTCGGGGCCGGACCCTTCCATGGCGGATCCATCCGGCGATCCATGCCGGACGCCCGAGCCTCCGGGGTCGTCTCCCTCGTTATGCGTCCGCGACAGGCCGGGACTCGGGGAGCAAGGCCGCCAGCAGGTCTTCCAGCGGGCGGGCGTCGTCCAGGAGTTCAAGGCCGATCCGGAGCGCGCGAAGGGGGGCGTCCCCGAGATTCGAGAGGCGGAGCTTCACCAAATCCTTCTGCGTGGTCAAGACGAGATTCGCCCCCGACGCCCCGGCCCATCGGACGAGATCGGCGACGTCCTCGGCGGAGTAGGGATGGTGGTCCGGGAAGACTCGCAGGTCGGCGATCCGACAGCCGAGCGATTCGAGGCTCCGGCGGAATCCTTCGGGATTGCCAAGCCCGCAGAAGGCGGCGACCTCGCGGCCGTCGAGGCCGTCGAGCGACGAGGCGGACCCGTCGCCGTCGACGAGGTCGCGAGGCGCGTGGCGGGCTTCCAGGATCGGGATCGTGGCGTTGCGGCGGCGGACTTCCGACCGGATCGCGGCGAGCCGGTCGGCCGGCGCGAGGTCGGCCCGGGTGACGATCACGGCGTCCGCTCGTTTCAGGGACGTCGCGGGCTCGCGCAGCAGCCCGCGCGGGAAGAGACGGCCGAGGCCGAACGGGTCGAGCGCGTCGAGCAGCACGAGGTCGAGGTCGCGGGCCAGCCGGCGGTGCTGGAAACCGTCGTCGAGGACGATCAGCTCGGTCTCCAACTCGTCCACGGCGATCTCCGCGAGCCGGACGCGGTCGGGGTCCTGGAGGTGGGGGACGTCCGGGAGGTTCTCCTCCAGCACGAGCGCCTCGTCGTTGACGGCGTCGGCCCGACCGTAGCCCCGGCTGATGAGGCAGACGCGCACGTCGCGGGCGCGATACCAGCGGGCCAGCCACTCGACCATCGGCGTCTTGCCGGTCCCGCCGAGGGTCAGGTTGCCGACCGAAACGACCGGGACCCGCGCCCGGTGTACGGCCTTGAGGCCGCGGTCGAAGGCCGCGTTGCGGGCGGCGACGCCGAGCCCGTAGGCGGCGGCGGCGAGACCCAGGCCCATCCGGGCGGCGCTCGCCGTCGGCCCCTTGATCTCGCCTCGCACCAATCTCAGGAACCGTTCGGGATCGATGCCGCCCACGCGTTCGACGTCCTCTCTTTACGCGGCCAGGTCCGCGTCGGGGGGGCCGCCTCCCGGATCGTCGCGACGGCCGTTAAGATGGAGGAGGCTAACCGTAAGCCGCGGCGAGCGTCAAGCCGCACCACGACCGCCAGCCTCGAGAGCCCCAGGTCCCCCATGATCCCTCCGCCAGAACCGCCGCACCCCCTTGTCGTCCACTGGCTCCAGCGGCACCTCAGCGTCGTGAGCTTCGTGCTGCACCTGATCGGCATCCCGCTGACGATCCTGGGCGTGCTCCTCTTCCCGGTCTATGCGTATCTGGTCTCGTTCCCGATCTTCGTCCTGGGGCTCGGGCTGTTCCTGGGGGGATTCGGGCTCCAGTTCGCCGGCCATTACCTGGAGAAGACCGACCCGGGCGAGGTGATCTACTTCAAGCGGCTGTTCGGCATGCCTTACGTCGAGTTCCCGCTGGGCGGGGGACCGTTCGCCGGGTACGACCGGGCGACGGAGGCGTCGGCGGGCGACGATGCTGCGCAATCTCAGGCCCCGGCGGGAACGGCCTGAGCTTGCCTGTCCCTTTATGGCGTCGTGGACGATGCGCGAGGTCTCGGGTCGACCGGCCACACTTTCCGGCCCTTCGTTTTTTCGCCTGGAGCAGAATCGGCCCAACCCGTAATATCCGCCTCATCGCCTCAAGTCTCAAAACACGAACGTCCGATACCATTCGACAGGCCGACTCTCCGCACATTTCCGGGGGTCGAGGTCGCATCGTCTGATGTTCGTTCGCACACAACTTGTTTTCGGCACGAAGGGTCGGCCATCGCACCTCGCCTCGGCCGCCCTCGTGGGTGTCAGAGCTGGGTCGCGACCGAGTCGGCCCGAATGCGACGGCGACGGTCGAGTCGTGGGCGGTAGACTCCGTGAGCCAAGCCAGGGATGGCGCGGCGTGTTCCCACGCCTCGAGTGACGCGTCACATGGCGATCTTAGTCAAGGACGGCTGGCCATGCGATTGACTTTACGAAGGAACCGATGGACTCATATGGCCGTGCTGGCGGCCTGGGTGGGCTCATCCGGTTGCCAGAGACTTCCCTACATCGACCAGTCCAAGTCCGTCCCCCACGACAACATGGGGAAGATGGCCCTGGAGGATAAGGAAGTCAAGCAGGCCGACTTCCTCTCCAGCGGCGCGCCGCTGCCCATCCCCAAGATCGCCAAGCCACGGACGACGAACGATCCCGAGGCCGACGAGATCTGGCCGATGACGTTGCAGGAGGCGATCCGGATCGGCCTCGACAACTCCGAGGTGGTCCGGGTCATCGCCTTCGGTGCGCAGGGCATCCCGGTCGGCGGGTTCGAGCCCCAGCCGTTGAACACGGGGGCCGGCGCGGGCATCGCCAGCGCCCTGGGCGCCGGGACGCTGCGGTCGGTCTACGACCCGGCCATCCAGGAGACCCAGATCGCCCAGGCCCTGAGCGCCTTCGACACGGCGTTCATCACCAACATGACCTACGGCAAGAGCTCCCAGCCGTTCAACAACGCGATCCAGGGCGGCACGTTCCAGCTCGCCGGGACGAGGACGCCGGTCATCTCGGTGCAGGACACGGCGAACTTCCAGATCGGCCTCCAGAAGCGGACGGCCACCGGCGCCCAGATCGGCATCGTCCACAACGTCAACTGGCTGTACCAGAACAGCACGTTCCTGGTCACGCCGTCGGCGTACACGACGAACCTGCAGCTATCCTTGACCCAGCCCCTGATGGGCAGCGCGCCGATGCCCGGCCAGCAGGCCGGCCCGCCGGTCGGCCTGGAGGCCAACCGCGCCCCGATCGTCGTCGCCCGGCTCAACGCCGACGCGGCCGTCTGGGCGTTCAAGGCCGACGTCATGGCCCAGGTCCGGTCGATCGAGCAGCAGTACTGGGCCCTGGCCCAGCAGCACGTCCAGCTCTGGTCGGCCGAGAAGGCCGTCGAGCTGGCCCGCGAGATCGTCAACCGCGAGCAGGCCGAGCTGGTCGTCGGCAAGGGGACCGTGGCCGACGTCGCCGAGGCCCAGCAGCGGCTGGAGCAGTTCAACCTCGACCTGGTCACCAAGACGGCCGACGTCATCACCACCGAGCGGCAGTTGCGGAATATCCTGGGGCTCCCCCCGGCCGACAACCGCCGGATCATCCCGGTCACGCCGCCGACCGAGGCCCGCCTGGAGCCCGACTGGGATTCGAGCCTGGCCCAGATGGTCACCTTCCAGCCCGACATCGTCCAGCAGCAGCTCCTGGTGCGGATCGCCGAGCTCCAGCTCCTGATCACCCGCAACCAGCTCCTCCCCCAGCTCAGCCTGAACGTCCTCTACCAGTTCAACGGGTTCGGACAGAACCTGGACTCGGCCGAGGCGGTCATGACGGGGGCCACGATCAAGGCCCTGGAACCGGTGATCGCCGCCCAGCAGCGGGCCGCCGGCGTCGCGGGGAACCCGGGCTTCTACAACAACTTCCGGACCTGGCAGGTCGGCTGGTCGTTCCAGATGCCGCTCGGCATGCGGGCCCCGCTGGCCAGCACGCGGCAGGCCCAGTACACCTTGCTCCGCCAGCGGGCCTACCTCCAGCAGGTCATCCACCAGACGGTCCACTCGCTGAGCCGGTTCTTCCTGGAAGTCGACGCCAACTTCAAGCAGTTCAAGACCGCCTCGCGGCTCCGGGCCGCCGCGGCCGAACGCCTCGCCGCCCAGCGGGCCTATTACGAGGAAGGCCGGATCACCATCGACCGCTTCCTCGACGCCGTCAGCCAGTACGCCCAGGCCGTCGCTCTCGAGGCCCAGTACAAGACGACCTACAACATCTCGATCGTCGCCCTGGAAGAAGCCAAGGGGACGCTCCTGGCCTACAACAACATCGCGGTCGCCGAAGGGCCCAACCCCCGCAAGGCGTACGTCCAGGCCCGCGACATTCAGGAAGGCCACAAGCAGATCCCGATCCCGCCGGACGGCCCGATGTACCCCGAGCGAGTCGTGGGCCCCGCCACGCCCGACCCGGTGGCGCCGCAGCCGCCGCCGAACCTCGAGCCCGGCGACCCGCTCCCCGCGATGCCCGCCCCGATCGGGCCGCTGGGACCCTCGCCGACCCCGATTCCTCCGTACCGACCGGCCGGCGAGGCCCCCATCCTCTCGCAGACGCCGGCCCCCCGGACCGACCCGGCCGCCATCCCGGCCGGCGGGCCCCCGCGACGTCTCCGACGCCGGCCCCGGCACCGGCCCCGAGCCCGGCGCCCACGACCGAAGAACTCCCCGAGCTTCCCGAGGCCGTCGACCTCCCGCCGCTCCCCTGACGGCGGGCCGACAAGCCGACGCGGACCCAACGAAAGGCCGACGCTCCCCCGGAGCGTCGGCCTTTCGGCGTTGATCGCGACTACATGGAAGGCGTAGCCGGGGGATCGGCTTGCCACGGCCCGAGAGTCGCCTATAAACTTCATCGTGGGGGCCGTCCGCAGTTCGCGCATTGCTTCGCACCGCACGTCGACAAGGAAGGGGCGAGCATCATGTCCCGGCGCCTTCGATTCATCGTCCTCGCGGCCCTGGCCGCTTGCTCGGCCCCTCGGCCGACCCTGGCCTACGAACAGGGGCCGTCCCCTGCGCAGACCGTCGTCGACGCGCTCCGGGCGAACCCGCTCCTCCTCCCCTACCCGATCCGGGTCGACGTCGGGCGGCAGGGCGAGATCATCCTCTCGGGCAAGGTCGGGACCAAGGGCCTCCACGACCTGGCGATCCGAACGGTCATCGACCTGGGGCTCGTCCCCCACGACGACCTGGTGATCGACACGCGCGAGGCCCACCGCGTCGCGCTCGAACAGACCTACGGGGGGGGCGCTGTCGTCGCGGCCTCCCCGCTCGGTCCCGCCCCGACGTTCGTCTATCCCGAGCCGCTCTTCGGTCGCCTCGACGACCCATTCTACGGGTTCGAGCCCCCCATCCTCAGTCTCCCTCCACGCGTCGACGTACCCGGAGTCGCTCTCGCGGGTCGGCCCGCCCCGACGCCCGACGAGGCGATCCGCCGAGCCGCGGCCCCGGTGAAAGGGCGAATCCAGCTCGCCGTCGATGAGTTCGGCCAGGTGTCGCTTTCCGGCGACGTCGCGAGCGAAGAGGACAAGTGGATCATCGAACAGGAGGCGAGTCGCGTCCCCGGCGTGACCCGCGTGGCGAGCGACCTCCGGGTCGTCAGCCGCACGACTCCCCCGCCCCCCCCGAAGCCCCTCGACGGCCGTCCGATCGAGCTGCAACGCCCCGTCCCTCCCCCACCGCCCCCCCAGGCGGTCCCCGCCCCAGCCCCCGCTCGCCCTGGCGTCGGCGATCCGCTCGGGACGCGGGTCGAGCAGGCGATCGAACGTCGTCCGGCGCTCCGAGGCCTCCCCATCGACACGCAAGCGGCCGACGACGTGGTGACGATCTCCGGGAAAGTCCCGTCCGCGTATGAGGCGATGCTCGCCTTCCGCGCCGTCCAGCAGACGCCCGGCGTCCGCGAGGTCGTCGACAAGCTGGAATTCCCCCTTCCCGACGAGAACCACCCCAACCCCCTGAAGGCCAAGGCACGGCCGAGCGACCTGGAGCCGTACTTCCTCAACCAGATCCGACGCCACGCCGGCGACACCGCGCACGTCGATCGCGTCGAGGTCCGGGGGGACGTCGTCCAGGTCAGCGGCTCGCTCTCCCCGGGCGAGGATCAGGCCCGTATGGACGCCCTCCTGCGGTCCATCCCCTTGCTCCGCGACTTTCGGATCGAGTCGAATTTCCTCGCCGATTGAGCCGATTCGCCTGGCGCGGCGCGACACTGAAGAAGCTGGGCAAGCTCTCCGTGCCAACGACGCGATCGTCGGTCGTCAGGCCGCAAATCTTGAGCGGGTTTGACCTTGATCGAATCTCCAGGGGCCGCTTAGGATGACCTCCCACTCAGGGGGGAGCGTCTCCGAAGCCTCCCCGCGCGCCGGCGATCACCGTCGATCTCCGGGAGCCCACGAGCGGGATCACGACGAGATTCAAATCAAGAGGATCGAGAACGCATGATCGCCAACAAGGAGGGAGGCGGATCCCAGGGCGGCACGGCCCATTCCTTCGTCCGGTCGTCGATGCATCGCGAGGCGGCGCCCGCCAGCGGTCACGAAGCGGCTCTCGAACGAACGCGCAACTGGCTGCTGGAACGCCAGCAGGCCGACGGCCACTGGATCGCCGAGCTCGAAGGCGACACCCTCCTCGAATCCGAATACATCCTCTTGATGACCTATTTCGGTCGCGAGAGGGAAGCGGTCTGCCGGCGATGCGCCCGCTATCTCCTGGAGAATCAGCTCCCGGACGGCGGCTGGCCGAACTACCCCGGCGGCGCCGCCGAGATCAGCACCTCGGTCAAGGGATACTTCGCGCTCAAGATCACCGGCACCCCCGTCGACCACCCGGCGATGGTCAAGGCGCGCGAGGCGATCCTGGCGTTGGGCGGCGCGTCGGCGTGCAACAGCTTCACGCGGTTCTACCTCGCGCTGCTGGGGCAGATCTCTTACGACGACTGCCCGACGGTCCCGCCCGAGGTCGTCCTGATCCCGTCGCGGTTCAACTACAGTCTGAGCGCGATGTCGGCCTGGACCCGGTCGATCGTGGTCCCGCTGTCGATCGTCTCGCACTACAAGCCGGTCCGGAAGCTCGCGCCCGAGCTCGGGATCGGCGAGTTGTTCGTCGCCGGGACGAAGGCGTGGGTCCGCCCGCGCCACCCCCTGTTCTCCTGGGGCCGCTTCTTTATGTCGGTCGATCGCGGCCTGAAGTGGGCCGATCGGCTGCTCCCGACCTCGCTGCGTCGCCGGGGGGTCCAGGCGGCGCACCGGTGGATGCTGGAGCATTTCGAGGACTCCGACGGCCTGGGCGCGATCTACCCTCCCATGGTCTACACGATCCTGGCGCTCCGCTGCCTGGACTACGAGGATTCCTCGCCGACGGTGGCCTGGGCCTGGCGGCAGCTCGACGACCTGCGGATCGACGAGGGGGAGACGACCCGTTTCCAGCCCTGCGTCTCGCCCGTCTGGGACACGGCGATCACCACCATCGCGCTCGCGGACGCCGACGAGCCGGCCGACGCCCCGGCGATCGAGAAAGCGGCCCACTGGCTGATCGGCAAGGAACTGCGTCGCGGGGGCGACTGGCAGGTGCGCCGGCCCGGCGTCGAGCCGAGCGGCTGGCCGTTCGAGTACGCCAACGCCTTCTATCCCGACATCGACGACACGGCGATGGTGCTGATGGCCCTTTTGCGCTCGCCAGGCGCGGACGAGGCCCCGATCGCCGAGTCGATCGCCCGCGGGACCAACTGGCTGCTCGCGATGCAGAACCGCGACGGCGGATGGGCGGCGTTCGACGTCGACATCGACAACGAGGTCCTCACCAAGGTCCCGTTCGCCGACCACAACGCGATGCTCGACCCGAGCTGCCCGGACATCACCGCCCGCGTGATCGAGTCGCTGGGCGACCTCGGCTATCCGATCGACCACCCGGCCGTCGCCAGGGGGCTGGACTACCTCTGGCGGAACCAGGAGCCGGAGGGCTGCTGGTACGGCCGCTGGGGCGTGAACTACATCTACGGGACCTGGCAGGTCCTCCAGGGGCTCAAGTCGATCGGCCACGCGATGGACGCCCCGGCGCTGGTCAAGGGGGCGGACTGGTTGGAATCGGTCCAGCAGCCGTGCGGCGGCTGGGGAGAGACCTGCCGGACCTACGACGAGCCCGACCTGAAGGGGACGGGGACGCCGACCGCCTCGCAGACCGCCTGGGCCGTGCTCGGCCTGATCGCCGCCGGCCGCGTCGCCAGCCCGGCCGTCGCCCGGGGGGTCCAGTTCCTCGTCGATACGCAGCTGCAAGACGGTTCGTGGAACGAGCCCGAGTTCACCGGGACCGGCTTCCCCCGCGTCTTCTACCTGAAGTATCACCTCTACAGCGTCTCCTTCCCGCTCATGGCGATCGCTCGCTACGGCCAGGCGCTCGCCCAGGACCACGGACTCTCGACCGGCGCGCTGGCGAGCCGCATCCCGGCCGCCCCCGACCGCTCGCCTGACGAGCCTCGTCGCTCGTCGGATTCGCTCGATTCGATTCGATTCGGTTCAGTCGGCTCAGGTCAGCTCGGGCCACGTGGCAGGCAAGCCGTACAAGGGAGTGATCGCCGCATGCGTTTCCCATTGCAGATGACGAGTCGGATCGCCGGCTACATCGCCAAAAAGAAGATTTCCAGGGCCAAGAAGTTCCCGATGGTCCTGATGCTGGAGCCGCTTCACGCCTGCAACCTGACCTGCACCGGCTGCGGGCGGATCCGCGAGTACTCCCAGACGATCAAGCAGAAACTCTCGATCGACGAGTGCCTCGCGGCGGTCGACGAGTGCGGCGCGCCGGTCGTCTCGATCTGCGGCGGCGAGCCGATGATCTATCCCGGGATCGGCGAATTGACCGCCAAGATCCTGGAGCGCAAGAAGGTCGTCTACCTCTGCACCAACGGGATGTTCATCCGCAAGAAGATCCAGGACTTCAAGCCGAACCCCCGCTTCTTCTTCAACGTCCATTTCGACGGCATGCGTGAGAGCCACGACATCGCCGTCGAGCGCCAGGGCGTCTTCGACTCGGCGATCGACGGCGTGAAGGCGGCCAAGGAGGCCGGCTTCCTCGTCTGCACCAACACGACGGTCTTCCAGGAGACCGACATGAAGGAGCTGGACGACCTCTTCGGCTATCTCACGAGCCTCGACGTCGACGGCTTCCTGATCTCCCCCGGCTACGGCTACGCCGCGGTCGACTCGAAGGAGATGTTCATGACCCGCGCCGACATCCGGGCCAAGTTCCGGGCGGCCGAGGCCATGTTCCGCAAGTACCGCTTCTACTCCTCGCCGATCTACCTGGAATTCCTCCAGGGGAAGCGCGAGCTCTCCTGCACCGCCTGGGCCAACCCCACCCGCAATATCAAGGGATGGAAGGGCCCCTGCTACCTCATCACCGACATCCACCACCCCACGTTCGGCGACCTGCTCAACAAGACCGAGTGGGAAGACTACGGCCCGGGCAAGGACCCGCGCTGCGAGAACTGCATGATGCATTCGGGCTTCGAAACCTCGGCCGCCCTGGGCGTCAACAGCCGGCTGGGCGACACCCTCAAACTGGTCAAGTGGCAGTTCCTTTGATCGCCCCTGAACCCGGGACTCTGGCTCCCGCCCCACCCCCGGCCGACGTCGGCGTCGTCATGGCGATGCCGATGGAGGCGGGCCACCTGATCGACAAGCTGGCGAAGGTCCGCCGCTACACCGCCCGCTCCTTGACGGTGGTGGAAGGGGAGTTGGAGGGCCGCATCCTGGCCGTCGTCGCCTCGGGCGTCGGCCGCGACGCGGCCCGCCGGGGCGTCGAGCACCTGCTCGCCGGCCACCGCCCGCGCGTGATCGTCTCGGCCGGGTTCGCCGGGGCGCTCGACCCCGCCCTGAACCGCAACGACCTGGTCCTCGCCCGCTCGACGACCGACGGCACGGGGGCGGTCGTCGAGGTCGGCCCGGGACTCGTCGGGCCGGTCGCCGGGGTCCGCACGGTCGACCGCCTGCTGATGGTCGACCGCGTCATCTCCAGCGTCCGAGAGAAGGCCGAGCTGCGCGAGATGCATCGGGCCGACCTGATCGACATGGAGACCTTCGCCGCGGCCCTCGCCGCCCGCGAGCGCCACGTCCCTTTCCTGTCGCTCCGGGTCGTCAGCGACGACGCCCGGACCGAACTGCCGCGGGAGGTCGGCAGGCTCCTCAACACGTCGGGGAGCTACCGCGTCGGCGCGGCCCTCCGTGCGCTCTGGGGACGGCCGTCGGCCATCAAGGACTTCTGGGCGCTCCACGCCCACGCCCTGGAGAGCGCGGACCGTCTGGCGGACGGCCTGCAGGTCGTGCTCCGGAGCCTGCCGTAACGAGACGGCGACGACGGGTCAGGGCGTCTTCGCCGCCGGTTCCGTCGGTTCCGCCGCGGCTTCCGGTTCCGCAACGGCTGCCGAGCCGGGTGCCGAGCCGGTCGGCGAGAGCGAGCCGCGCACCGGCTTGGTCGCGGCCGACGTCCCCGCGCGGATGCGGCGGACCTGGTCGTCGGGGGCGAGCATGCTGTCGACGCCCATCGTCGCCAGGGGCGAGACCAGGCACATCAGCAGCAGCCCCAGCCCCAGCGCGTGCCACGGGTGGAACTGGAGGACCAGCGTGAAGACGCCGAACCAGACGATCCCCTGGAGCACCGTCGACAGCAGGTTCGCGGTGAACATCGTCTCGAACGACGGGTGATAATAGGTCATCACCAGCGCCAGGATCACCGACGCCAGCGTCACCTTGAGGCCGGCCCTGGGCGTCACCTCGTCGTACAGGGCGTCCTGCGCGATCTCGACCGCGGTGAAGCAGCCCACGAAGGCCACGAGCCAGTAGACCAGGAACGTGAAAACGAGCGTCCACATGAGCAGGCGTCCCAAGGGGCCGGGCGAGTGATCCGGTTCGTCGTCGATCGACCGGACGTATCGTACTCCGAAGCCCCGCCCCGCACCACCGGCCCCTGGAGGTTTCTCGCCGAAGTGCTATCATCGCGGATAAGGCAAGCGAACGACACGACCGACGCGACGCGAGAGACGCCCCGATGATCCGCCTCAGCGCCTTCGCCGACGAGATCTCCCAGGATCCGAAGGAACAGATCGAGGTCCTGACGCGACACGGCGTCAAGAACATCGAGTTCCGCGCCATCCACGGCGCCAACGTCCTCGACCTCTCCGAGGAGCAACACCAGGAGTTCCGGTCCCGGCTGCGCGACGCCGGCTTCGGCCTCAGCGCCATCGGCTCGCCGATCGGCAAGATCCGGATCACCGACCCGTTCGACGAACACCTCGGCCGCTTCGCTCGGGCGCTCGACCTGGCCGACTTCCACGAGTGCCCCAGGATCCGCGTCTTCAGCTTCTACATGCCCCCCGGCGACGACCCGGCGGACCACCGCTCGGCCGTGGTCGACCGCATGGCCGAGCTGGCCGCCCTCGCCCACGACCGCGGAGTCGTCCTGTTCCTGGAGAACGAGAAGGGGATCTACGGCGACCACGCCGACCGCGTCCAGGACCTGCTCGCGGCCGTCGACTCCCCGGCGCTCACGCACGCCTTCGACCCGGCGAACTACGTCGAGGTCGGCCAGTCGATCGACGACGCCTGGACGCTCCTCCGCCCTCGGGTCGCCCACTTCCACGTCAAGGACTACAGCGAGGCGCAGCACCGCAACGTCCCCGCCGGCGAAGGGGACGGCCAGATCCCCCGCCTGCTCGAGGACGCGGTGCGCACCGGCTACGACGGCTTCGTCGTGCTGGAGCCCCACCTGATCGTGGCCGAGCTTTCCTACGGATTCACCGGCCCCGAACGCTTCGCCGACGCGGCCAACGCCCTCAAACGGATCCTCGACGAGAAGTCGATCGCCTTCGCCTGAACCTGAACCGCCCCACTTTCCCAGGGAGTCGCTCATGAGTCGGCACGAATCGCTCAGCCGTCGTTCGTTCCTCCGAGGCGCCGCGGCCGGCGGGGCCCTTCTCGGCCTCGGATCGGGCTTCTCCCTGCGCGGGAGCCTGGCCCTCGGCGCCGAGGTCACTGGCAAGCCCAAGCCGGGCAAGATCGGCGACTTCAAGATCTCCCTGGCCGAGTGGTCGCTGCACAAGGCGCTCTTCGCCAAGAAGCTCGACAACCTCGACTTCCCCAAGGTCGCCCGCGAGGAATTCGGCATCGAAGGGGTCGAATACGTCAACCAGTTCTTCAAGGACAAGGCGCACGATTCCGCCTACCTGAAGGACCTCAAGAAGCGGGCCGACGACCACGGCGTCACCAACGTCCTGATCATGATCGACGGCGAGGGCGACCTGAGCGCTCCGGAGAAGGCCGCGCGGGGGCAGGCCGTCGAGAACCACAAGAAGTGGGTCGACGCCGCCGCCGCGCTGGGCTGCCACGCCATCCGCGTCAACACCGGAAGCCACTACAGCAAGTCGGACGTGGCGAACGCGGCCGAGGCCTGCTCGGCCCTGGCCGACTACGGCGTGAAGCACAAGATCCACGTCATCTGCGAGAACCACGGCGGGCCGTCCAGCGACCCCGACGCCCTCCTCGCCCTGATCAAGGCCGTGAACAACCCGAGCTTCGGCACCCTGCCCGACTTCGGCAACTTCCCCAAGGCCGACGGCAAGTACGCGATCGACGTCTACGACGCCATCGCCCGGATGATGCCCCACGCCCACGGGGTCTCGGCCAAGAGCTACGACTTCAACGACAAGGGCGAGGAATCCAACCTCGACTTCGCCCGCATCATGAAGATCGTCACCGACGCCGGATACCACGGCTTCGTCGGCATCGAATACGAGGGCGGCGGGCTCGGCGAGGCCGAGGGGATCAAGGCCACCAAGAAGCTCCTCGAATCGCTCCGAGGCTCCGAATACCGCGGCTGACCGCCCCCCGGCCGACACGCTCGACGACCCGCGGACCCGGCCTTGACCGGGTCCGCGGCCTTTCGTATCGTACGCAACCAAACCGGCGCATTGCGGCCGGTCGATCGCCGGGGCGAGTGGGGACAAGACGTCCTCCGGGCTCCACGCGGCCCTCCGCGGGATCATCCGAAACCAAGACGCACGACACGACGACGAACCAGGGACGGAACCCTTGTCGCCTGATCGCACCCAGATCCTGGTGCTGAACTACAACGGCCGGGCGCTCCTCCAGGAGTGTCTGCCTTCCGTCCTCGAGGCCGCGCGCCGATCGCCGACCCCCTGCGGCGTCGTCGTCGTCGACAACGACTCGGCCGACGATTCGCGGGACTGGCTGGCCCGCCGCCATCCCGACGTCCGCGTGATCCACCTCCCCAACCGGGGCCTCGCGTCGTTCAACGACGCCTTGAAGGAGATGGACGAGCCCGTCGTCCTGCTGCTGAACAACGACGTAAAGCTCGCCCATGACTCGGTGGCGCCGCTGCTGCGGGTCTTCGCCGAGCGCGACGACGCGTTCTTCTCCGCCCCCCAGTGCTGGACGTTCGACGGCCGGCTCTACGAGGGGATGCGGACGCGGGTGCGGACCCGGTTCGGACTGGTGCAGGGGATGAGCCGCGTGCCGGGCCACGAGGCCCACGTCGACCGCGCCGACCTCACCGCCGCCGCCGGCCCCGTGCTGGCCGTCGACCGCGTCCGGTTCCTGGAGCTGGGCGGCTACGACCCGATCTACCACCCCGGACGGATCGAGGACCTGGACCTGGGCTTCCGCGCCTGGATGGCCGGGCTCCGGGGCTACTACGTCCCGGAATCGATGGCCTATCACAAGGGCTTCGCGACCTTCGCGCCCGAACTGGGCGAGTCTCGCTGCGACGGCCTGGCGATCCGAAATACGCTGATCTTCGCCTGGAAGAACCTCCGGGGGGCCCGGCTGGCGAGGCATCTGGGCTGGCTGCCGATCCGGCTCGCCGGCTCGATGATCCGCGGCCGTCGGACCTTCGCCCGGTCGTTCCTCGAAGCCGCGTCGCGCTGGCGCGAGGTCGTGAAGGCGCGACGGGACCTCCACGCGGGGCGGGACGGCTGGGTCGAACGCCAGGAAGCCTTCTTCCATCGATTCGAATGGTGATCGGATGATGATCCGCCGGATCGTCGCGAAGGATTCGCGACCGCCGACGGGTCGAGCAGGGGCGAAGAACCGCAAGGAGGCGAATCCGATGGCTGCTCCGGCCCTCAATCTGGTGATCGACGCCCGCCCGAGCGGACCTCGCGGCCTGCTCGCCGCCGAGGTCTTCATGGGTCGGTCGGTGCTCTCCCACCTGGTCGAGCAGGCGCTCGACCTCGTCGGCCCGGGACGCGCGATCGCCGTCCTCGCCGGTCGAGGCCAGATCGCCGACCTCGCCCCCCTGCTCCGCGACGCCGAGGCCGACCGCGTCACACTCGTCGACGCCGCGCCGACCGTCGGCGCGGCCGTCCTCCGAACCGACCGCCTCTACGACGGCCGACGCCTCAAGCGGGCCGTGAGCCGGGGGCGCGACCCCGAGTCCGCCGCCTTCTGGAGGCTCGACCGCCCCGAAGCCCTCGCCGGGGCCGAACAGGAGCTGAACCGCCGGCTGAACTACCAGCCTCTCGGCCGCTACTGGGCCTTCCCGATCGCCGATCGACTCGCCGCGGCGCTCCGGCCCACGCGAGTCGGCCCGAACGCGCTGACCCTGGCCGCGGGGGGGCTCATGCTCGCCGGCGCCGCGCTCGTCGCGTGCGGCGGATCGGGGTGGACGGTCCGCGCGATCACGGCGCTGGCGTTCGCCGCGGCCCTCGTGCTCGACACCGCCGACGGCCGCCTCGCGCGGCTCCAGGGCTCCTGCTCGGCGTTCGGCCGATGGCTCGATCAGGTGCTCGACGAACTGGCCGACGTGGCGCTCCACGCCGCGATCGCCTGGGCGGCCTTCGCGGCCACGATGGAGCCGATCTGGCTGGTCCTCGGCATGCTGTTCGCCTCGGGCAAATACATGTTCCTGATTCAGTCGTTGACCGGCGAGGCGATGGAGAAATCGTCTCCTCGGGGCGCTGAAGCTCCCCGCCCCGCCCGATGCGGCCGGCTCGCGTGGATCGTCGGGCCCGTCCGAAGTCTCGTCGGCGGCATGGGGCACGCCGACCTGCGGTGGCACGTCTGGATCGTCCTGGCGGCCGTCGGGCGGCTGGACGCGGCGCTCGTCGCCTACGCGGCCTACTTCCCGCTGAGGGCCCTCGCGGGGATCGCGCGGAAGGGGGCGGCACATGCCTGAGCCCCGGATCACCGCCCTGATCGTCGCCCGCAACGAGGAGGCGAACCTCCCCGGCTGCCTGGCCTCGGTCAGCTTCGCCCATGAGCGCATCGTCGTGGTCGACCCGTCGAGCGAGGACGACACCCTGGGCGTCGCGCGTCGGCTCGCCGACGTCGTCCTGGTCCGTCGCTTCGACGATTTCGCCTCCCAGCGCAACGCCGGCCGCGTGGCGGGCTCGGGCGACTGGATCCTCTCGATCGACGCCGACGAACGGGCCACGCCCGAACTGGCGGACGAGATCCGCCGGACCATCGCCGATCCGACGAACGACCGCGACGGCTTCCGCATCCCGATCCGGAGCGAGATCCTGGGACGGCCCTTCGGCTATTCGGGGACCCAGCAAGACCTGCCGTTGCGTCTCTTCCGCCGCGAGCGGGGCGCGTGGATGGGGCGGGTGCACGAGACCGTCCGGCTCGACGGCGAGGTCGGTCGGATGTCGGCACCGCTCGATCATCGCACGCTCCCCGACGTCCAGGTCTTCCTCCGCAAGATCGACCAGTACACCTCGCTCGAAGCCCGCGACCTGCACCGCGCCGGCGCCCGGTTCCGCGCGAGGGACTTGACGCTCCGCCCGGCCTGGCTGTTCCTCAAGTTGTACCTGTACAAGCAGGGGTTCCGCGACGGGCTCGAAGGCCTGATGTTCTGCGCGTTGTCCGGCGTTTCGGCGGCCGTCCGCACATGGAAGTTGCGGGAACTGGACCACATGGAGGTCGCATGATCTCGGCACACGAGGCGGAAGTCACGTTCCGGTTCGACGCCCTGCACTGGCGGTTCAAGGACTCGGTCGACCCCGAGGACTACCGCCTCCGCGGGGTGCTCGACGCGATCGGCCCGGTCGAGGGCCTCCGCGTGCTCGACCTGGGCTGCGGCAAGGGCCGGTTCTCGCGGGCGCTCCAGCAGCGCGGCGCGATCGTCGCCGGGGTCGACGTCTCGACGGCCATGCTCGCCGAGGCCGAGGGGATCGACCGGGTGCGCGGCAGCGCCCGGAGTCTTCCGTTTCGATCGGCGAGCTTCGACGCGATCATCGCCGTCGAGGTCTTCGAGCATCTGGATCCGGCGTCCTGGAGCGGGACGATCGCGGAGGCCCGGCGGGTGCTGGCCCCGCGAGGGACGCTGGCGATCGTCGACAAGAGCCTCGCCTCGTTCAACGCCCAGCGGCCGTGGATGCCGAGCGCCCTGGTCAAGATGATCGACGAGCGCCGGGGGATGTGGATGTACCCCTCGGACGGCCCCGCCCGGGAGCGATGGTTCTGGCCCAGCCGGTTGCGCAAGGAGTTGCGGAAATCCTTCTCCGACGTCCGGGTGGTCCATCTGCTCTCGCCCTCTGAGCAGCGACGGATGTTGTTCCGAAAGCTGCCGGCCGCCCGGCTGATGGCTCTCTGGGTCGCCCGGGGCGACGGAGGGTCGGATGTCTGAAGTCCTCGGCCCCAACGCCGCCGCGCTCCCCTTCTTGCTCTGGAAGACCCCGCCGGGGCTCGAACTGATCCTGGCGCAAGAGGGGATCGCCTTCGAGACGGTCCACGACGCCCACCCGTTCGCCTTCCGGGGAGGCCGGTTCGTCCTGTTCGACGGCCGTCGCGAGTCGTCCTCGGCGATGCGTGCGCTGCTCACCTCAGCCCACGTCGCGATCGACGTGGACGCCCTCCGCGACGGCGAGGCCGTCGACCCGTTCCAGGCCCTCATCGACGATCGGCCGATGCGAGCCGCATGGGACGTCCAGGGGTGGACGCTGCGCGAGCAGGTCGCGAGACATCCGAAGGGCCTGATTCGCGAGCGCCTGATCGCGCGCCTCCGCGAGGCGGTCTCGGCCCGCGACGGCCTCTGGATGCGGCTCGCGCCTTACCCGCACCCGTATCGCTCGGCGTTCAACCTGCGCGTCGACCTCGACGAGCCGGTCGCCGAGGATTACTTCCGCTTCGCCCTGGGCCGGAACCTGCTGGACGACTGCACCACGCACTTCGTCAGCACGAACGCCTACCAGGACGAGCCCGAGGTCCTCGCCGACCTGGCGGGCCGCGACGCCCAATCGCACGGCCATTACCATTACATCTATCGCGACGCCGAGGCCAACCTCCGGAACCTGGAACGGGCCGATCGAATCCTCCGCGAGAAGGGGTTCGCCGTCGAGGGCTTCGCCGCCCCCCACGGCCGCTGGAACGCCTCGCTCGACGACGCGATGGAGTCGCTGGGCTACTCGTACTCGACCGACTTCCAGCTCGGCTACGACGACTTCCCCTTCTTCCCCTGGAAGGACGGGCGGTTCTCGAAGGTGCTGCAGGTCCCCGTGCATCCGATCTGCGAGGGCCTTTTCCTCGACGCCGGCGCGTCGGGCGGGAAGGTCGTCGCCGAGCATCTCGCCAGGGTGGTGGAGGAGAAGGTCGCGGCCGGCGAGCCCGCGTTCGTCTACGGCCATCCCGAGCGTCGGCTGGGCCGCATGCCCGAGGTCCCGATGGCCCTCGCCGCCGTCCTCCGGCGGCAACCGCTCGTCTGGCGGACGACCCTGACCGAGATGGCCCGCTGGTGGCGCTGGCGAAACTCGCGGCGGTGGCTGGCGATCCCCAGGGGGCCGGGTCGTTACGAGGTCCAGTTCGAGGACTGGGACTCCCGCTATCCGCTGGCGCTCGAGATCCAGCGGGGCGACTTCCGCTGCCTGCTGCCGCTGAACGGGCCGAAGACGGTCCTCGACCTGCGTACGCTCGCGTACGAGCGACGGTCGGAGCCCGCCCGGCGCGTCGTGCGACCGCCGTCGCCCGATCTCCGGCCCGCCTCCCTCAAGCAGATCATCCGCCGGGCGATCGACTGGGAGACCGTGACGCCGATCGACGAACTCCCGGACGCGACGATCGCCGGCCGCGTGAAGAAGGGGCTCCGACGCTGGAAACATCAAAGGACGGGGACGAGTTGATGGACGATCGCCCCCTCGAAGCCTTCGACACCGAGCCGACCGCCGCCCAATGGCTGGCGTCGCGGTCGCAGGGGCCGTTCCCGGCGGGCTCGGCGTACCTGCACGCGCCGTCGTTCGCGTTCCAGGCGCCCGGCGGCGGCGAGAATCAACTGGTCCAGACGGGTCGGCATCTCGAGGCGCTCGACGTCCCCGTCCGGCTCTTCTCCCCCTGGACCGACCGCCTCGACCACGCGCGGCTGCTCCACCTGTTCGGGATGTCGCGCGAGGGCCTGGAGCTGGCGAGGGCCGCGAAGGCCCGAGGCGTCCCGGTCGTCCTCTCGCCCATCTGCTGGTACGAACCGAGCGCCCTGTGGGCCCTGGAACCGACCCTGGCCCGCAAGCTCGGCGCGCTCGGGGCCTGGACGCTCCGCCGGGGCGTACCGAGCCTGCCGGGGTGGCGTCGCGACCTGCTGAGGCTGGCGGACCGGGTCTTGCCGAACTCGGGCGAGGAGGCCGACCAACTGGCGCGACTTTTCGGCGTCGCTCGGGCTCGGATGAGCGTCGTGCCCAACGGCGTGTTGCCCGACTTCGGTTGGGGATCGCCCCAACTCTTCCGCGAGCAAATCGGCGACTTCGAGTTCGTCCTGTTCGTGGGACGGATCGAGCCCCGCAAGAACCCGCTGGGGGTGATCCGGGCGGCGAGACGGCTGGGGTTCCCGCTGGTCGTCGTCGGCGAGGCGCCCCCGCAGCACGAGAACTACGAGCAGCAGTGCCGCCGCGAAGGGGGCGATCGCGTCGTCTGGCTGGAGGGCCTGGACCATCACGACCCGCTGCTGGTCTCCACCTACGCCGCCGCGCGGGTCTTCGCGCTGTGCAGCTGGTTCGAGACCCCTGGGCTGGCGGCGCTGGAGGCGGCGTTGGCCGGGGCCGCCGTCGTGATCACCCCCCACGGCTCGACCCGGTCCTACTTCGGCGACCGTGCGACCTACGCGCGACCCGGGCGGGCCGACGAGATCGGCGCGGCCCTCGCGCGGGCCTGGCGGGAAGGTCCGCGACCTGGACTTGCGGCCTACGTCGCTTCGAACTACCTTTGGGAGCGTGTCGCCAAGCTAACGGCGGAGGTTTATGAGCAGGTCGCCGTCTGACCTCAAGCCTGTTCGGACCGGGCGCTATCGCTACAGCAAGTTGCGATGGCGGATCCTGGTGCGCGCGTTCGACGCGGCCGGCGGCCTCGTCGCGCCCCTCTGGCGGCGGCTTCGGCCCACCCGGGTGGTCGAGACGCCGCGCCGGATTCTCGTCGTCCAGCTCGACCACCTGGGCGACGCCGTCCTGACCGCGCCGCTCATCGCCCAGCTTCGGAACGCCTACCCCGAGGCCGAGATCGACGTGCTGGCCTCGCCGAGCAACCACGAGGTGTTCAAGGCCGACGCCAACGTCGCGCGGGTGCGGATCGCCGAGCGGACCTGGTTCGAGCGCAGCCCGACCCGCCGGGGCCTGCTCGGCGAGGTCTGGCGTCTGGGGGCGTCGCTCCGGGAGGCCCGATACGACCTGGGGATCGACGTCCGAGGCGACGTGCTCTCGATCCTCGTTCTGGCGATCGGCGGCGTGGCGCGTCGCGTCGGCTTCGCCATGGGTGGGGGCTCGTTCCTGCTGACCGACGTCGCCGAGTGGACGCCCGGCCGGCACGAGGTCCGCTCGCGGCTGGCGCTGCTCGCCCCGCTGGGGATCGAGCCCGACTTCGGCGGCCGCGCTCTTGTGCACGTCCGCGACGAGGACCGGGCCGAGGTCGCCGCGCGGCTGCTCGACGCCTGGCCCAGTCGCTCGGGCCGCCGCCGCGAACGCCCGAGCCGATCGGCCAAGGCCACGGATCGCGAGCCCGACGGCCGGCTCCAGGCCGAGCAGTTCCGCGACCAGCCGCCGATGCTCGCCGTCCATCTGGGCGCCGGGACGGCCGCCAAGCGATGGCCCAAACGGCACTGGAAGGCCCTGACCGAGCGCTTCCTGGAAGACGGCTGGCGGGTCGTCATCGTGGGGGGACCGGAAGATCCCCCGCTGTCGCGGCTCCTCGCGCCCCACGACCGCCTCCTCGACTGGTCGGGCCGGCTGAGCGTCCCCCAGACCACGGCGCTGCTGGAGCGCACCGACCTCTTCATCGGGGCCGACTCCGGCCCGGCGCACCTGGCGGCCTCGGCCGGGGCGCTCTCGGTGATCCTCTTCAGCGGCACCAACAACCCGATGCAGTGGCGGCCCTGGTCGACGCGATCGCTGGTCCTCCGCAAGCGCGTCCCCTGCCGCCCCTGCCACCAGAAGACCTGCCCTCTCCCCGACCATCCCTGCATGACCGGTCTCGACCCCGACCGCGTCTATCAGGCCGCCCGGCGCTGGCTCGCCCGCGCGGACCGCCGCGAGCCGGGCCGCCGCTCCGCCCCGCCGCGAGAACTCGAGATCGCTTATGAACACGACTACAATCCCGCATCCTGACCGGAAAGACGCCGCCCGACTCGACGTCCGGGGCTGGCTCGTCCTGGCCTGGGTCGCCGTCTGGTCGATCGCCTACGTCCAGTCGGCGATCGGCACGCGCTTCCCCTGGCTCCGATCCTGGGTCCTCGGCCTCTTCTGAGCCGCCGGGATCGGAATGCGTCCGCGTCTCACCGCCTGGTTCCAGGCGCGGCGTCCGGCTCGCGCCACGAGGCGAATGGGACCGATCCCGCGAGAAGCGGATCATCGGGCCTGAGGGCCGGCCGCGGTCTTCTTCCACTCCGTGATGAGCCTGACCAGCTTCGTCGAGACGTCGGCGAAGGCGCCGCCGGGGGCGATCGCGGCGGCCGCCTCCGACTGCCGCCCGGCGAGGGCGGAGGCCAGCACATCAGCCGCGGCGGCGTGAAATCCTGCGTGAAGGACCTTCACTTCCCGCCACTCCTTCCTCATCCGATCGGGCAGCGGCAGCGAGTTCAGCCACTTCCCGAATTCGCACTGGTCGTCGGGACGCACCTTCTCGACCGTCCACTCGCTCTGGCCGGTGTTGATGGCCTCGCGGAGCCGGAACTTCCACTTGGCGTGGGCGGCGATCGCATGGTCAAGGCTCGCTGGATCGATCATGGCGGGCGGCTCCTCGATTGGGGACCGGCCCGCCGACTTCGGCCGGCGGGCCGACGCGGTTCGGAAACCGCAGCGACCGTCTCCACCGCTCGCCACGTTCGAATCGACCCGGCGTCGCACTCAAGGTACCACATCCCGTCGATCCGGCCGTGATCTTCATCCCTGGATTCGTCGGGCTGTTCGGAGTGTGGCTTTGTGGCGCGTGAAGCTCCCTGATGAAGCGGAACGCGCCCGGGTGGCACGTCGCTTTCCTCTGGAGCGCGCTCGCCGCGCGTCACTCGTCCCGGTGTGCGAAGGGAAACGCAGGAACGGATCGGCAGGGGATTCTATCGAGATTCAGGCGCTGATAACGTATCCCTCGTATCGAAGCCCGCTATTCGGAGGACGGAAATCCCATGCCCCCTCGAACCCCGTCTCATGCCGCATGCCATCTGTCCGTCCTGATCCTCGCCTGCCTCTTGCCGGGCCTTCCCGGTGGCGACGGCACGGCCCGGGCGCAAACCCAGGCTACCGCTCCGCCGACGGAAGCCGTCGACCGTCCTGAAGATCGGAAGGAGATCCGGTCGACCATGCAGTCGTTCGTCAAGGCCTTCGAATCGAGAGATGCCAAGGCCTTTGCCGCGCACTGGACCACCGAAGGCGAATATGAGAGCGAGGCCGTGGGGACGCTCCGCGGTCGCGAGGCGTTGGAGAAAGGCTTCTCGGAACTCTTCAAGAAGACTCCCGAGGTGAAGGCGGAGATCCGGCCCGGAACTCTCCGGTTCCTCGCGAGCGGCATGGCGATCGGCGAGGGTGTGGCGACCGTTCGACGAGGGCCCGTGGAGCCGACGACCGTGACCCGCTACAAGGTCCTCCTCGTTCGCGAGGACGGCCGCTGGCTGATCGCGCAGATGAGCGAATCGGCCGACGTCGCGGATTCGATCGCCGACCTGGCCTGGCTGGTCGGCGAGTGGAAGTCGACGAGCGGCCAGGGAGCCGAGATCCGGACCACCTACGCCTGGTCCCCAAACAAGAAGTTCCTCCACGCCCAGTTCAGCATCCAGGAGAAGGCGATGCCCCTCTCCGGATTCCAGGTCATCGGAGTCGACCCCGAAAGCGGATCGCTCCACAACTGGACGTTCGAAGCCGACGGCGGCGTCGGCGAGGCCGACTGGATCCGCGACGGCGACAACTGGCTCATTCAGGGGTCCGGAACCCTGGTCGACGGCGGTTCGCTCACCGAGACCAACATTCTTCGTCGGGTGGACGACGACACCTTCACCTGGCAGTCGATCGACCGGATGCTCGACGAAGTGGAACTTCCCGACCTGGCGCCCGTCAAGATCACGCGGACCAAACCCGCCAAGTGAGCGACCAGACGCACGCTCCCCCCGCGACCTGTTCGATCAAGATGCCCGGAGCCAGACCATGCGCCTCAAACCTGCGACTCTCACCGCCCTGACGCTCACCCTGGTCCTGTCGCTTGATTCTCGTACCTTCGCCCAGCGTGGCGGCCGAGGCGGCGGCGGCCGGGGCGGCGGCGGCCGGGGCGGCGGCATGCAGCGCGGCGGCGGCGGCATGCAAGGCGGCTTCGGCGGCGGCGGTGGCGGGATGCAGCGCGGCGGCGGCGGCATGCAAGGCGGCTTCGGCGGCAGTGGCGGCGGGATGCAGGGCGGCTTCGGCGGCGGGATGCAGCACGGCGGCCGTGGCATGCAGGGCGGCTTCGGCGGCGCTGGCGGCGGGATGCAAGGAGGTGCGCCGGCCATGGGTCCCCACGGGCGGGGAGGCGCAAGTGGGCATGGCCAGAACGCGGGACGGCCGGGCGTCGGTGCCAGCGGCGTGGGCGGACCCGCCAGTGGAGCCGGCGCCTTGCCCGGCGCGGGGGCGGGACGACCGGGCGTCGGTGCCAGCGGCGCTGGCGGCCCCGCCAGCGGGGTCGGCGCCTTGCCCGGCGCGGGGGCGGGACGACCGGGCGTCGGTGCCAGCGGCGCTGGCGGCCCCGCCAGCGGGGTCGGCGCCTTGCCCGGCGCGGGGGCGGGACGGCCGGGCGTCGGTGCCAGCGGCGTGGGCGGCCCCGCCAGCGGGATCGGCGCCTTGCCCGGCGCGGGGGCGGGACGGCCTGGTCTCGGCGGGCCGGCGAGCGGGGCCGGCCTGCTGCCCGGCGCGGGATTCGGGGCGGCCGGCGTCCCGGCCGCTCGGGGCTATGGTAGTGGCTATGGTACGTACTACGCCTCCAACGCCGCCCTCGCGGCCCAGCGAAACACCGTCCTCGCCGCGAGCTATGCGTATCCGGTCTACACCCCCAATATGTACGCCGCGTATCCCCAGGCCTGGCAGCCGACGAACCTCGGCAACTCTTCGCTGTACGCGAATCCCGGCTATAACGCCGTCGCCGGTCAGATGGACCTGGCCGCCCAGCCCGCCTCGTACGATTACGGCGGCAACGTGGTCGCCCAACCCCAGGCCGTGTACGTCAACGGTGAATCGGCCGGGACGCCTCAGGAATACGCTGATCAGGCCAGCCAGATCGCCTCGGCCGGCGGAGCCGAACCCGACGCGAACGCTTCGTGGCAGCCGATCGGCGTCTTCGCCATGGTCGAGGGCGATCAAACTCAACCCAACGACTTCTTCCAGTTGGCGATCAACAACCAGGGCGTGATCCGCGGCAATTACCACAACCTCAAGACGAACGAGGCCACGCCGCTGGCGGGATCGGTCGACCGCGAGTCGCAGCGAGTCGCCTGGACGATCGGCGGCGACAAGACCCCCGTCTACGAGGTCGGCCTCGCCAACCTGACCAAAGAGCAGACGACGATGCTTGTCCACGCTCCGGACGGCCAGCAGCGGCAGTTCACCCTCGTCCGGATCCCGGATCCCGGCCCGGAGGGCGGAAACGTCGCGCCCCCCGCATCGCAGCCCTGACCGACCCGATCGATCCCAGGCCTTGATCGTGACGGGCTCGTTCCAGCCCGTCACGATCACGGACCGTTCCCCTCGTCACCGTCCGGTCCTTCCTGCATAATGGTGGACTGCGGAGATGCGGCGACGGCCCGGGGAATTTGGCGATCGGAGTACTCGAAACGTGCCCCCTGTGATCCTGGATGGGAAAGCCCTGGCAGAGCGGATTCGCGGCGAGTTGGCCGGCGAAGTGGCGGAGTTCCGGGACCGGACGGGGATCATCCCCGGACTTTCGGTCGTGCTCGTCGGCGAAGATCCGGCGAGTCGGGTCTACGTCCGCAACAAGGAGAACGCCGTCAAGGCCGCCGGCATGAACGGCGACGTCGTCCGGCTCCCGGCCGAGACGACCCAGGAGGAACTGCTCGCCACGGTCGACCGCCTCAACGCCGACCCCGCCGTCCACGGCATCCTGGTGCAGCTCCCGTTGCCCAGGCATCTGGATTCCCGATCGGTGATCGAGCGGGTCGACCCGCTGAAGGACGTCGACGGCTTCCACACGATGAACGTCGGCCTGCTGGCCCAGGGGCATCCCCGGTTCGTCCCGTGCACGCCGCTGGGGATCGTCGAACTGCTGAAGGATTCCGACGTCGACACCCGAGGGGCCCACGTCGTCGTGCTCGGTCGCTCGCAAGTCGTCGGCAAGCCGGTCGCGCTCCTGCTCTTGCAGAAAGGGGTCGGGGCCGACGCCACCGTGACCGTCTGCCACACCGGCACCAAGGACCCGGCCCGGTTCGCCCGCGAGGCCGACATCCTCATCGTCGCGATGGGTCAGCCGGAGCTGGTGAAGGCCGACTGGATCAAGCCGCACGCGGTCGTGATCGACGTCGGGATCCACCGGAAGGCCGACGGCAAACTCTGCGGCGACGTCGATTTCGCCGAGGCCGCCCAGGTCGCCGCCAAGATCACCCCGGTTCCGGGGGGCGTCGGGCCGATGACCGTCGCCATGCTGCTTCGGAACACGCTCCACGCCGCCGAACTCGCCGCCGAACGTCGAGGTTGAAACGATGATCCGATTCGGAATCTGCAACGAGCTGTTCGAAGGTTGGGAACTTCAGGACGTCTGCAAGCTCGTCCGCGAGATCGGCTACGACGGCCTGGAACTCGCCCCGTTCACCCTCGCCCCGCTCATCACCGACCTCTCGTCGGAGCGTCGACGCGAGATCCGTCGCACGATCGAGGACGCCGGCCTGGCGACGATCGGCCTGCACTGGCTGCTCGCGAAGACCGACGGATTCTACCTGACCTCGCCCGACCCCGAAGTCCGACGCCGGACGGGAGAGTACTTCGTGGCCCTGGCCGAAGCCGCCCGCGACCTCGGCGGCTCGCTCCTGGTCCTCGGCTCTCCCAAGCAGCGCGACCTGCTGCCGGGCGTCTCGTTCGACGAGGCCCAGGGCTACGCCGTGGAAGTCTTCCGACGGATCATGCCGGCGGTGGGCGACCTCGGGATCGACCTCTGCCTGGAACCCCTGGCCCCCACCGAGACCAACTTTCTGAACACCTGCGCCCAGGCCGAAGCCCTGATCGCCCAGGTCGACCACCCGCATTTCAAGCTGCACATGGACGTGAAGGCCCAGAGCGGCGAGACCGACGCCACCGTCCCCGACCTGATCCGCCGCCACGCTCGAAACGCCGGCCACTTCCACGCCCAGGACGTCAACCTGCAAGGCCCCGGAATGGGCGACGTCGACTTCGGCCCGATCTTCAAGGCCCTCGTCGAATCCGGTTACGACCGCTGGGTTTCCGTCGAAGTGTTCGACTTCTCCCCCGGAGCCGAGGAGACCGCCCGGCGGAGCCTCGAATGCCTGAAGGCGAACCTCCGGGCCGCCCAGTCCAGTCCCGCCTGAGACCATCCCGATCCACGCCTCTGGCGCCGACGCCTTGATCCGCCTCACGCGGACTTGTAAATTCGTACACTATCAATTGCGGCCGAGGGCCGAACATTGGTATTGTGGCGATCTCAGGAGTTGCTTTGATCTGTGGGGCATGAAGCCGCGTTCGTGAAGCACAGGATGGGAGTCGGGTCCAGCGATGGCGAAACGGAACCGCCGGGGGAATAACGATCGCGAGCTTCGCGCGAGGCGAAGCTCGCTGACGGAGGATGTCCCGCTGGCGGAGGCCGCGCGGGAGCGTTATCTCAACTACGCCCTGAGCGTCATCACCTCGCGCGCCTTGCCGGACGTCCGAGACGGTCTCAAGCCCGTGCAGCGGCGGATCTTGTACGCCATGTGGTCGGACCTGCGGATCACCGCCGACGGCCGGTTCATGAAGTGCGCGGCGGTCGTCGGCGAGGTGATGAAGAATTACCATCCCCACGGCGACTCATCGATTTACGACGCCCTGGTCCGCATGGCCCAGCCGTTCTCATTGCGGCAGCCCTTGATCGAGGGCTACGGCAACTTCGGTTCGATCGACGGCGACCCGCCGGCCGCATTCCGGTACACGGAATGCCGCCTGACCCCGATCGCCCAGACCTTGCTGAGCGAGCTTCGCGAGCAGACCGTCGACTTCCGCGACAACTACATGGCGACGACCCAGGAGCCGGTCGTCCTCCCCGCCCAGTTCCCGAACCTGCTGGTCAACGGCGCTGCGGGCATCGCGGTCGGCATGGCGACGAACATCCCGCCGCACAACCTCAAAGAGGTCTGCAACGCGCTGGTGGTCTTGCTGGAGAACCGCGAGGCCCCGCTGGACAAGTTGACCCGGCACGTCCTGGGTCCGGACTTCCCGACCGGCGGCGTCATCCTCAACCCTCCCGAGGACATCCGGAAGATCTACGCCACCGGACAGGGGAGCCTCAAGCTCCGGGGGACCTTCGCCCGTCCCGAGGATCGGCCCAACACGATCGTCATCGACTCGATCCCCTACGGCATCGAAAAGGACCCGCTCGTCGCCCGGATCGGCGAGCTGATCGGCAAGGGGGCGGTCCCCCAGCTCACCAACGTCAAGGACCTGAGCACCGACGACATCCGCATCGTCCTGGAGCTGAAGCCGGGCTCGAACGCCGACGCGGCGATGGCCTATCTCTTCAAAAATACGCCGCTCCAGGTGAATTACGGCGTCAACCTGACGTGCCTGCTCCCCGCCGAGGGGGCCGCGGTGGCCGTCCCCAGCCGCCTCGACCTGAAGACGATCCTCCAGCACTTCCTCGACTTCCGGTTGGACGTCGTGACGCGGCGGCTCAACTACGAGCTGCGTCTGCTGCTGGCGAGGATCCACATCCTCGAAGGCTTCGCGATCGTCTTCAACAATCTTGACGAAGCGATCCGGATCATCCGCGCCAGCGACGGCAAGGCCGACGCCGCCCCCAAGCTGATCGCCCGCTTCGGCCTGAGCGACCTCCAGGCCGACGCGATCCTGGAGACCAAGCTCTACCGCCTGGGCAAGCTGGAGATCCAGGACATCCTCGCCGAGCTGGCCGCCAAGCGGACGCGCGCCGCCGAGATCCAGGGGCTCCTCGACGACGAGCCGGCCCGTTGGGCGATCATCAAGGCCGAGCTGAAGCACATCGTCAAGACCTACGGCGACGAGCGACGGACGAGGATCGAGGCCCCGGCCGCGCCGATGGAGTTCCGCGAGGAAGACTACATCGTCGACGAGGACGCCTGGGTCATCATCACTCGCGAAGGCTGGACGAAGCGGCAGAAGTCGTTCACCGACGTGGCCAGCATCCGCGTCCGCGACGGGGACCAGGTCGGCTGGGTGTACCGGGCCCGGGCGCGGCAGACGATCACGCTGTTCACCGATCGGGGGGTCGGCTACACCCTCCGCGTCAACGACATCCCCATGACGACCGGCCACGGCGACCCGATCCAGAAGCAGTTCGCCTTCGAGGACCAGGAGCGGCTCGTCGGCGTCGTCTGCCACGACCCGCGGTGCATCCCCGATTTCGCCAGGTTCTCCCAGAGCCCGGCGCGGATGGTCCAGCGGACGCTCGATGCCGAGGCCGACGGTGCGGCGGTCAACGGCGACGGCCACGCCGACGGGTCGCTCAACGGCCACGCCGGCGGGCCCTCGATGCCGCCGCCGCCGTACGTCGTCGCCCTCACGGCCGGGGGCAAGATCCTCCGCTTCCCGCTGGCGACGCTCGCCCCGGTCTCCACGAAGAAGGGCCGGCTCGTCGCCCGACTCGACCCGACCCTCAAGGGAGACTCCGTCGTCGGCGTCGAGGCGACCGACGGCTCGGAGAACGTCTGCCTGGCGACCAAGCAGGCCAGAGTCCTGATCTTCCCGGTCACCGAGGCCAACGTCGTCTCCGCGGCGGCGAGGGGCGTGGCGGCGATCAAGCTCGACGCCAAGGACCAGGTCATCGGCTTCGTGCTGGCGAACAAGAAGCGCGAAGGGCTCGCCGTACGCACCAACCGCGGCGCCGAGCAGATCGTCCGGGCGACCAAGTACCCGGTCACCGGCCGCGGCGGCCGAGGCTACGCCATCCTCCAGCGCGGGTCGCTCGAATGCCTCGTTCCGGGCGAGGCCGAGCCCGTCCCGCACCCCGATCAGGTGGCCGAGGCCGGCGACCTCCGACCCAAATCCGACGACCCCCGGGATTGACGAACCCCCGCGCCCGCGAAGAATACCGCGTCCCGGCGGAGCTCGTCGGGCCGATGCGAGAGGAATCAGACCGCGATGGCGAACGGATCCGCGACGTATGACGCCAAGTCCATCACCGTGCTCGAGGGCCTGGAGGCGGTCCGCCGCCGGCCGGGCATGTACATCGGCGGCGTCGACAAGGCGGGCCTGCACCACCTGCTCTGGGAGATCGTCGACAACGCCGTCGACGAGGTGATGAACGGCCACGCCAGCCGGATCGTCGTGACCCTCCACCAAGACGGCCGGACCGTGTCGATCGCCGACAACGGCCGCGGCATCCCCGTCGACAAGCACCCCAAGACCGGCCAGAGCGCCCTCGAGGTGATCTTCACCACGCTCCACGCCGGCGGCAAGTTCGACAACGACGCCTACAAGGTGGCCGGCGGGCTCCACGGCGTCGGCGCCAGCGTCGTCAACGCCCTGAGCAAGAGCCTCGTCGCCGAGATCCGCCGCGACGGCCGCACCTACACCCAGCGCTACAAGCGCGGCAAGCCCCTCAGCCCGGTCGAGGCCGGCGAGCCGGCGCGCGGCACCGGGACGACGATCACCTTCACGCCCGACGTCGAGGTCTTCCAGGCCCTCGACTACGACTCCTCGCTGATCGCCGAACGGCTGGACGTGAAGACCTACCTGAACAAGGGCCTGGTGATCCAGTTCGTCGACGAGAGGGCCAAGACCAGCGTCGAGTTCCGCCACGACGGCGGCGTGGCCGACTTCCTCGACTCCGTGAACCGCCAGCGGAACGACGTGCGGGTCGCCCCCCTCCCCTTCGTGCTGGAGCGCGAGCTGGACCAGGACGGGATCCGCTGCCACCTCGCCCTCTCCTGGACCGAGGCGACCGACGAGGATGTCCGGTCGTTCGTCAACACCATCCCGACCCGCGACGGCGGCACCCACGAGATGGGGATGCTGGCGGCCGTGGGGACGGCCGTGCAGCGGTTCATGGAGACGCACGACCTGGTCAAGAAGGGCCTGGAGATCAAGCGCGAGGACGTCCGGGAGGGGCTGACCGCCGTCCTCTCGGTCTGCATCCACGAGCCCCAATTCCAGGGCCAGACCAAGGGCCGGCTCAACAACCCGGAAGTCCGCAGCCAGGTCGAGTCGATGGTCAGGCCCAGCCTGGAATCGTTCCTGCTCCAGAACAAGAGCGTCGGCGACGCGATCGTCGCGCGGGTGATCCAGGCGGCCAGGGCCCGCGAGGCGAGCCGGGCCGCCGCCTCCCAGGTCCGCCGCAAGACGGCCGTCGGCGGCAAGCTCAACCTGCCCGGCAAGCTCGCCGACTGCGACAGCACCGACCCCGAGGAGTCCGAGCTGTTCATCGTCGAGGGCGACAGCGCAGGCGGGTCGGCCAAGCAGGGCCGCGACCGCGACGTGCAGGCCATCCTCCCGCTCCGCGGCAAGGTCCTCAACGCCGAGCAGGCCGGCAAGGCCAAGGTGCTCGACAACAAGGAATTGACCGACCTGATCAGCGCCCTGGGCTGCGGCATGGACGACCATTTCGACCCGGCCCGCCTCCGCTACGGCAAGGTCATCATCCTGACCGACGCCGACAGCGACGGCCACCACATCGCCACCCTGCTCCTGACCTTCTTCTACCGCCACACCCCCGGACTCCTGGCCGACGGCCGGATCTTCCTGGGCTGCCCCCCCCTGTACAAGATCTCCTGGGGGAAGGAGACCTACTGGGCCTCCGACGATCCCCACCGCGACCGGATCCTGGGCAAGCTCCCCTCGAACGCGAAGCCCGACATCACGCGATTCAAAGGGCTCGGCGAGATGCCCGCGAAACTCCTCTTCGAGACCACGCTGGACCCGGCCAGCCGCCGCCTCCTCCGCGTCGTCGTCCCCGAAGAGGACCGGCCCTACACCGAGCGCACCGTCAGCGACCTGATGGGCAAGGAGCCCGAGGCCCGCTTCAAGTTCATCATGGAAGAAGCCTACACGGCCAAGGACATCGACATCTGACCCGGCGTCGATCTCCGCCGACCGACGTACCGCCGCGAAACGCCCGCGAGGAAACCGCACCCCATGCCGATCATCGAGGTCGAGGATCTCACGAAGACGTACCGCGTCTTCCAGAAACGCGAGGGCCTGCTCGGGGCGCTCCGCGGGCTCTATCGTCGCGAATACAAGGAGGTCAAGGCCGTCGACCGGATCGGCTTCTCCATCGAGCCCGGCGAGATGGTCGCCTTCCTGGGCCCCAACGGCGCGGGGAAGACGACGACCCTCAAGATGCTCTCCGGACTGGTCTACCCCACCTCGGGGGACGCCCGCGTCCTGGGATACTCCCCCTGGCTCCGGGAGGACGCCTTCCGCCGCCAGTTCGCCCTCGTCATGGGCCAGAAGAACCAGCTCTGGTGGGACTTGCCCGCCGGCGACAGCTTCCAGCTCCACCGCGAGATCTACTCCATCCCCAAGGACCAGTTCGACCGCACCCTCGGCGAACTGGTCGAGCTGCTGGGGGTCCAGAAGCTGACCCGCCAGGCCGTCCGCGAGCTCTCGCTGGGCGAGCGGATGAAGATGGAGCTGATCGCCGCCCTCCTGCACGGCCCCCGGCTGCTGCTGCTGGACGAACCGACCATCGGCCTCGACGTCGTCGCGCAGGCCGCGATCCAGAAATGCCTGCGGGACTACCACGAACGCCGGGGCGTGACGATGCTCCTGACCAGCCACTACATGCGCGACGTCGAGGCGCTCTGCGACCGCGTGATCGTCATCACGCAGGGGAAGCTCGTCTACGACGGCCCGCTCGCCGGCATCGTCGAGCGGTTCGGGGAGGCGAAACTGGTCAAGCTCCAGTTCGACGGCCCCGCCCCCGAGGGGCTGGAACGGTTCGGCGAGCTGGTCCGCCGCGAAGGGCCGTTCGCCGACGTCCGCATCGAGCGGTCGCGGGTGGCCGAGGCCCTCGGCGCCGTGCTCAACCAACACGCCCTGGCCGACGTCAGCGTGGAAGACCCCCCGCTGGAGGAAGTCATCGCCAAGGTCTTCGAGGAGGCCCGGCTCGCCCATGACGCCGCCTGACGCGACCACGGCGCAGCCTACCGAGACCCAGGACCGCCTCGCGCCGGAGTTCGGCGGGCCCGCGCCGGCCCCCGCCCGACCCGGCTTCCTCCAGTCGATGGTCAAGTACGCGCGGATCTTCCGCGTCTCGCTCATCGAACGGATGACCTACCGCGGCGACTTCTTCCTGGCCACGATCCTCCGCTTCCTGCCGATCGTCACCACGATCCTGCTCTGGAAGGCGATCTACGAGGGCTCCGGCCAGGACGAGCTGGGAGGGTTCCGCTATCGCGAGATGATCGCGTACCTCCTGCTCACGAACATCAGCCGGATGTTCTCCAGCATGCCGGGCCTGGCGGCGGGCGTCGCCCGCGAGGTCCGCGAAGGGACCCTCAAACGCTATCTCATCCAGCCGCTCGACCTGACCGGCTTCTTGCTCGCGTCGCGGGTGGCGCACAAGGCCGCCTACATCACGATGTCGTTCCTTCCGTATGCGGGGCTGTTCTACCTCTGCCGGGGCTACTTCGACGGCTTCCCGGACGCGGCCACGCTGGCGGCCTACGCGGTCTCGCTCATCCTCTCGTTCCTGGTCGGCTTCTACTTCGAGGCCAGCGTGGGGATGGTCGGGTTCTGGTTCCTGGAGGTGACGTCGCTGCTCTACATCGTGATGACGCTCAACTTCTTCATCTCCGGCCACATGCTCCCGCTGGACCTGCTGCCGCAGCCGTGGTCGGGGATCCTCAAGGTGCTCCCCTTCCAGTACATGGCGTACTTCCCGGCCGTGGTGTTCCAGGGGAAGATCCGGGGAACGGAGCTGATCCTCCACCTGGGCCTGGAGCTGTTCTGGGCGGTCGCGTTTTTCGTCCTGGCGCGGACGCTCTACCGCGCGGGCCTGCGGCGCTACAGCGCCTACGGAGGCTGACCCGTGCTCCCTGGCGTCCCCCGATACACGCGGCTGCTGGGCGGGCTCGCCCGCTTCACGCTGGCCCGCGAGATGGCCTTCCGCGGCAACTTCCTGGTCAAGGTGTCGGTCGAGCTGCTCTGGATGGGCATCCTGATCGCCTTCTACCGGACCGTCTTCGCCAAGACCAGCCACATCGCGGCCTGGAGCGAGCCCGACTACTTCTTCTTCGTCGGCTGCTTCTTCGCGCTCAACGGCCTGATCGAGACCCTGTTTCTGGAGAACTGCAACGAGTTCGCCGAACTGGTCCGGACGGGCGACCTCGACTTCCTGCTGCTCAAGCCGATCGACGAGCAGTTCCTCGTCTCCTGCCGCCGCATCGACTGGGGGACCGCGCCCAACCTGCTGATGGGAGCGATCCTCATGGTCGTCGCCCTGGTCCAGAAAGACTGGGCGTTCGACCCGGCGCGGGTGGCGGCGTTCTTCGCGACCTTCGCCTGCGGCGTCGCCATCGCCTACAGCTTCATGATGATGCTGACCTCGGTCTCGGTCTGGATGGTGCGGAACACGAGCCTGATGGAGATGTGGTGGCTCTTCTCCAGCCTCGCCCGCTACCCCCGCGAGATCTTCTCCGGGCGCTGGGCCGAGCCGCTCGGGAATTTCTTCACGTTCATCATCCCGATCCTGCTGGTCTCGAACGTGCCGGCGAACGTGATGGTGCGCGTGCTGGAGCCGTGGATGGTCGCCTGGACCGTGGCCGTCGCGCTGGCCTCGCTCTGGGTCAGCCGACGGTTCTTCCAGGTCGCGCTCCGCTCCTACCGGAGCGCCAGCAGTTGAGCCGTCGGAGTGACCAGCCGGCGAATTCGGTTGCATGCACGCAACAGATCCTCCGACGCGCTGAAACCAGGAAACTCCCCGTCCGGAACCGTCGCCGCGGCCTACTCTCCTGGTAGCGGGCCAAAAGGCCGGCGCGACCGGATCGAGCCCCCTACCCCGGCGGCCCGATTGGAGACGCCGCGCCTCCCCGCCCGAGGGAGAGGAACCCACCAGGCGAGGCCCGGGCGATGCCGACGAGGGCCGGACACCGCACGGGAAGGCTATATGAACTGGTTCGAAGACCCACGGCACGAGCGGGACGACGAGGTCGAGGCGACGCCGGCCTTGATGGCGGAGATCCACCTGCTCCGCCTGCGGCTGGAGGAGGCCCGCGCGACCATCGACTCGCTCCGAAGCAAGGGGACCGGCCTGGAGGACGACCTCCACCGCCTGAAGCGCGTGGCCTCGACCGATCCGCTGACCGAACTCTGGAATCGTCGATTCCTGATCGATTCCCTCGACGTCTCGTATTCGTTCGCGGTGCGGCACCGGCTCGCGCTGTCGTTCGTGCTCCTGGACGTCGACGGCTTCAAGGCGTTCAACGACGCCTACGGCCACGCCGCGGGCGACGAGGTGCTGCGGCAGGTCGCCCTGATCGTCCGCAGTTGCGTCCGCGACCATGACGTGGTGGCGCGTTACGGAGGCGAGGAGTTCGCGATCCTGCTCCCGGGGACCGGGCGCGACGGCGCGTCGGCGATGGCCGAGCGAGTGCGGCTCACCCTGGAGGCCCACCCCTGGGAGACCCGGCCGATCCGGGCGAGCTTCGGGGCGGCCACCCTCCGGCACAAGGACGTCGGCCCGCAGACCTCGGCCGTGAGCCTGGTGGAGAGCGCGGATCGAGCCCTGTATGTGTCGAAGCGCGAGGGCCGCAACCGGGTGACGCACGCCGACGACCTGGCGAGGCCGTCGCCGTCGCTCGGCCTCGGAGCCGGGTCGGCCCTGGACCGTTGACCCGCTCGCCCGAAGACGTGATACTAAAAGGACGTGATGATGGAATGAGCCGCCCGGGCCTGGATGGACGATGATGGCGTACCTCGCATCGACCCTCGTCGCCGTCGCGGCGGTCGCGATCCTCGCGATCGTCCTCAGGCGGGCGCGGGCGGCGAGGGACGTGGCTCGGGGGCTGGCTCGACTGGCCGAAGGGCGACGCGCCCGCCCGGTCCTCGTCCTGCCGTCGGGGAGGCTGGGCGCCCTGGTCGCCGCTTTCAACGCCGCGGCGCCGGAGGTCCACGAGCGGACGCGACGGCTGGAAGCCGATCGTCAGCAGCTCCGGGTGGTCCTGGGGGCGATGGCGGAAGCCGTGCTCGCCGTCGACCCACGGCGCCGACTCCTCTTCGCCAACGCCAGCGCCGACGCCCTCTTCGGCCTGGACGCCTCGTCGGTCGGCCGCCTGATGCCCGAGCTGATCCGCAGCCCGCAGGTCCACGACGCCGTCGAAGCCACCTTCCGCCTGGTCCACCCGGACGCCTACCTCGCCGAGTTCGCACTGCCGGGCCGGGACGTCCTGCGCCTCGCGCCTCGCATCCTGTCGGTCCGGGGCTCACCGCTGCCGGGGGGGCAGGCGGCCGGCGCGGTGCTGGTCTTCCACGACGTGACCGACCTCCGACGTCTCGAACGCATGCGCCAGGATTTCGTCGCGAACGCCTCGCACGAGTTGAAGACGCCGCTGGCGTCGATCAAGGCCTACGCCGAAACCCTGATCGACTGGGCGCTCGAGGACCCGGCCGTGAATCGGCGGTTCCTCGAACGGATCGCCGAGCAGATCGACCGGCTCGACGCCTTGATCCGCGACATGCTCGCCCTGGCCCGCCTGGAGGCGAACCAGGACGTCTTCCGCCACGAACCGCTGGTCCTGATCCCGGTGCTCGAACGCCTGGTGGAGGCCCATCGCGACCGCGCCGAGGCCGGCGACCTCACCTTGTCGATCGACGCGGGGGGGCTCGATCGCGGGGTCACGGTCCTCGCCGACGAGGAGGCGATGCGTCAAATCGTGGACAACCTGATCGACAACGCGATCAAGTACACGCCGCCGGGGGGCCGCGTGAAGGTCGTGTGTTCAGCCACGGCCGGGGAGGTCGCCGTCGAGGTGAGCGACACCGGCGTCGGCATCCCCCGGGAAGACCAGGGGCGGATCTTCGAGCGATTCTACCGCGTCGACAGGGCGAGGAGCCGAGAGCTAGGGGGGACCGGCCTGGGGCTGGCGATCGTCAAGCACCTGGTCTCGTCGCTCGACGGGCGGGTGGAAGTCGCCAGCCGGCTCAGCTCCGGGTCGCGGTTCACCGTCCGGCTCCCCCGCGCCGCGGCGCCGATCACGCCCGTCGCCCCCCCCGCCTCGGCCGCGCCCCCGCCCTGATCCGGCGGGGGGCGAGGCGGCGGGTCATCTGTGCTGGGTCTCCAGCCACTTCTCGCAGTCCATCGCCGCGGAGCAGCCGGAGCCGGCGGCGGTGATGGCCTGTCGATAGTGCGTGTCGACCACGTCGCCGCAGGCGAAGACCCCTTCGACGCTGGTCGCCGTGCCGTAGTCGAGGAGCTTCTCAAGCAGGCCTTCCGGCGCTCCGGATTCCTGCCAGGCCAGGGCGGTCCGGGTGAGGACGTAGCCCGAAGGGGTCATCGCGACCTGGCCCTTGAAGATGGCCGAATTGGGGTCGTGGCCGATCGCCAGGAACAGCCCGGCGATCTTCAGGTCGCGCCGGGAGTCGTCCACGGTGGAGCGGAGCCGGACGCCCTGGAGGCTCGGGGGGCCGTCGGACGTATCGCCCAGGATCTCCTCGACCACCGAATTGAAGGCGTACTCGATCTTGGGATGATCCTTGAGCCGCTCCTGCATGATCTTGGACGCGCGGTACTCCTCGCGGCGGTGGATCAGGGTGACCTTGGTGGCGAACCGGGTGAGGAAGGTGGCCTCCTCGATGGCCGAGTCGCCGCCGCCGACGACGGCGATCTCCTTCCCCTTGTAGAGCGCGCCGTCGCAGGTGGCGCAGGTGGTGACGCCGTTGCCCCGGTAAGGCCCCTCGACGCCCAGCCAGCGGGCCGCGGCGCCGGTGGCGATGATCACCGAGTCGGCGGTGTAGGTGCGGATCTCGCCGCTGGAGGGGTCGCCGCTGGGGTCGTCGGTGGTCTTGACGGTGAACGGCCGCTTCGAGAGGTCGACCTCGAAGACGGTCTCCCAGCGGGTGTCGGCGCCGAACCGCTGCGCCTGCTTGCGCATCCGGTCCATCAACTCCGGCCCGTCGATGCCGTCGGGGAAGCCGGGAAAGTTGTCGACCGTGGTCGTGAGCGTGAGCTGGCCCCCGGGCTCCTTCCCTTCGAAGACCAGGGGGGCCAGGTTGGCGCGCGAGGCGTAGATCGCGGCGGTGAGCCCGGCGGACCCCGAGCCGATGATGATCACGGCCGAATGAGCAGCAGACATCGTCACCCTTTCCGAGCAAGGCGGATCGCGAACCAGATCGAATCGAACCGGACCAGGCCGCACCGGCCGCCCGAGTGGCGGACCCGCTCGCGGGGCGGGTGGGAGGGCCTCCGGGATCGGGAGTCTCCGGGGAGCGTCCCCCGGGCGGACGCGACTCCGAAATTTTGCGCATTCTCGCCGATCGACTCACAATCCTAGGGGGTCGTGACCTAGATTTCCAGCAGACACCCTGATGACCGGAGTCGGTCGCTTCCTCGGCGGGAGCATCAAGAGCTGGGGACGAGCATCAGGGACCATCGGAGGGACGACACCATGCTGGTCTTGACGCGGAAGCTCATGGAGAGGCTCTATATCGGCAACGACGTCTGCGTGACGGTCGTTCGGCTGGAGGGGGGCCAGGTGCGACTGGGGATCGAGGCCCCGCGCGAGGTGGCGGTCGTCCGGGCCGAGCTCGTCCCGGAGCGCCTGGCGGAGACGCCGGTCCGGCGAGCCCGCAGCGACGAAGCGGTCGTCGACGCCGCGGTCAGGCGTCCACAAGTCGCGGCTCGTGGAAGCGATACCCCACGCCGCGAACGGTTTCAATGAGGTCGCCGGCCGTGCCGAGTTTCTTCCGCAGGCTCTTGATGTGGACGTCGATCGTCCGCTCCAGGACCACGGCGTCCTCGCCGATCGCCGCGTCCATCAGCTCGTAGCGGGTGAACGCGCGGCCGATCTGGCGGAGCAAGACCTCCAGGAGCCGGAACTCGGTCGGGGTCAGGACCAGTTCCTGATCGCCGGAGAACGCCCGGTGACCGTGGCGGTCGATCCGCACCCCCTGGCTGGCGAGTTGGGAGCCCGCGGGGACCTCCTCCCGGGTCTGGGCCCGGCGCAACTCCTTCTTGATCCGCTGGATCAGCACTTTCATGCTGTAGGGCTTCGTCACGTAATCGTCGGCGCCGGTCGCGAATCCCACCAGCTGGTCGGACTCCTCGGCGCGGGCGGTGACCATGACGACCGGCACGTCCTTCGTGCGGGGGCTCGACTTCAGCTCGCGGCAGACGTCCAGGCCCCCCTTGAGCGGGAGCATCAGGTCGAGCACGATCAGGTCGGGCGACTTCAGGTTGGCTTGCCGGAGCGCCTCGACGCCGTCGCCGGCGATGATCGTCTCATAGCCCTCGCGTTCGAGATTGCAGCAGAGGATCTCGACGAGCGAGCGCTCGTCCTCGACGATCAGGATTTTCGGCTTGGGCATGGTCGTCGCGTCCGGTTCGCGGGCTTCGCGGCCCGAAGTCGTTCATCTCCACAGACAAGTGTACCGGCGGCGTTGTCGCCGTGATGAACCCGACGTGAAGAAATCATGAATCCTCCTCGTCGCGAGCCCCGGCGAAGGCCTCGGCCATGAGGACGGCCGATCGGGCCAAGATCTTCGCTCCCAGCGTCAGGGCCCGCTCGTCGATGTCGAAGAGCGGCGAGTGGAGGTGGGGGGCGGTCACTCCCGGGCTGGCCACGCCCAGGCGGAGCAGGCAGCCGGGGGTCGTTTCCAGATACCCCGAAAAATCCTCCCCCCCCATGCTGGGAAGGCGAATCTCCTCGACGTTCCCGGCGCCGAGGATCTCGGCCGCCGCCCCGGTGCAGACGGCCGTCACGGCGGGGTCGTTGAACACGCCGTCGGTGCTCTGGCTGAGGGCCAGCGAGAAGATCGTCTCGGTCGCCGCGCCGAGGCCGTCGGCGATCTGCTTGAGCCGCTCGGCGACGCGCTGCGAGGATTGCCTGGTGAGCGTGCGGATCGTCCCTCGGATGACGGCCTCCTCGGGGATGACGTTCCCTCCCGAGCCCGCCTGGAGGCTGCCGAAGGTCACGACGGTCGGGTCGCGGGCGTCGACGCTCCGCGGGATCGCCTGGTAGACCGTCGTGATGAACTGGGCGGCGGCGAGCAGCGGGTCGCTGGCCTGGTGCGGCCTCGCCGCGTGGCCGCCGACGCCCCGGACGACGACCCGCAGCTCCTGGCAGAAGGCGGTCATCTCCCGCCGACGGCAGCCGACCCGGCCGACCGGCCGCTCGGGGTCGACGTGCAGCGCCGTGACCGCGCGGACCCCCTCCATGGCCCCGGCGGCGACCATCTCGCGGGCCCCCTCGCCGACCTCCTCGGCCGGCTGGAAGACGACGCGCCAGCAGTCCGGCTTCGGCAGCGTGTCGCGGCAGGCCCAGAGCGCCTCGGCCGCCCCCAGCGCCATCGCGGCGTGCGCGTCGTGGCCGCAGGCGTGCATCACCCCCTCGCGGTGCGACCGATAGGGGGCGTCCTTGGCGTCGGTGATCGGCAGGGCGTCGATATCGGCGCGGAAGGCAGCGAGGGGGCGGGAGGAATCGAGCGTCCCGGCCAGGATCCCCCGACGAGACGGGACGAACGAGTACGGGACCCCGGCCTCATCCAGCCGCTCTGCGAGGAATCGGGCCGTCTGGTATTCCTCGCGGCTGGGCTCGGGGTGGGAGTGGAGGTGCCGCCGGACCGATCGCATCCGCTCGGCGTTCGAGTCGAGCCAGCGGTCCAGCGAGTCTCGCCAATCGGGCATGATGGGAAATCGCCTCGAAGGGGGCGGGCGGGGCGGAATTCGGATGCTCGCGACGTGACGTCGCGCGGGACGATCAACCGATGCGGCCGGTGATGTACGCCTCGGTCCGCTTGTCCTTGGGGTTGGTGAACAGGAGGTCGGTCGGGCTGAACTCCACGAGGATGCCGGTCCGGTGGCCGTCGGTGGCGGCCTCGTCGGGCATGAGGCAGGCGGTCATGTCGCTGACGCGGCGGGCCTGCTGCATGTTGTGGGTGACGATCACGATCGTGTAATCGTCCTTGAGGTCGTCCATCAGGTCCTCGACCCGGGCCGTCGAGATCGGGTCGAGCGCCGAGCAGGGCTCGTCCATGAGGATCACCTCGGGCTCGACCGCCAGCGTCCGCGCGATGCAGAGACGCTGCTGCTGGCCGCCGGAGAGCTCCAGGCCCGAGCGGTGGATCTTGTTCTTGACCTCGTCCCACAGCGCGGCGCGGCGGAGCGAGCGCTCGACCAGCTCGTCCATGTCGCCCCGGTAGCCGTTGATCCGCGCGCCCCAGGCGATGTTGTTGTAGATGCTCTTGGGGAACGGGTTGGGCTTCTGGAAGACCATGCCGATCCGCCGCCGCAGCGCCACCGCGTCGACCTTGGGCCCGTCGATCGGCACGCCGTCGAACCGGACCTCGCCCTCCATCCGGGCGTCGGGGATCAGGTCGTTCATGCGGTTGAAGCAGCGCAGGAGCGTGCTCTTGCCGCAGCCCGAGGGGCCGATCATGGCGGTGATCTTGTGGCGGGGGATCTCGATGTCAATGTGGTTCAGGGCCAGCGAGCGGCCGTACCAGACGTACAGCCCGCGGGTCTGCAGGACCGTGGGGTCTTCGGGCCGCGGCGCGGGGGAGGCGTCGCCCGCCGCCTCGGCGTCGGGAACGGGCGGGGCCTGCTTCACGCGGGTCTCGTGGGCGTTCATGGTCGGGTCGCCGGGGTTGGTTGGAGAAAGAGGGCGCGGGGTTCGGCTCAGCGGGCGCGCCGGAAGCGATTGCGGATCAGGATGGCGACCGCGTTCATGGACAGCAGCAACACCACCAGGATCAGGATACCGCCCGCGGCGACCGCCTGGAACTCCCGATTCGGCTCCTTGGCGTAGTTGTAGATCTCCACCGGGAGGGCCGTGTAGCGGTCGAGCGGCCCCCGGGGCGCCCGCAGCAGCGATCCGGCGGCGCCCACCATCAGGAGCGGGGCCGTCTCGCCCACGGCCCGCGAGAGCCCCAGGATCGTGCCGGTCATGATCCCCGGCAGGGCGGCCGGCAGGACGTGGCCGCTGACCACCTGCCACCGCGTCGCCCCCAGGGCCAGCGCCGCCTGGCGGAGCGACGGCGGCACGGTGCGGAGCGCCTCCTGGGTCGTGATCACGATCGTCGGCAGGATCAGCAGCCCCAGCGTCAGGACGCCCGCCAGGAGCGACGGCCCCAACGCCAGCCCGTTGACCCCGAACGCCCGGACGAACAGGGCCAGCCCGAGGATCCCGTAGACGATCGAGGGGACGCCCGCCAGGTTGGCGATGTTGGTCTGGATGATCCGCCGCACACGCCCCGCCGGCAGATACTCCTCCAGGAACACCCCCGCGCCGATGCCCACCGGGATGCCGATGGCGGCGACCAGCCCCAGCAGCCAGAGGCTGCCGATCAGCCCGACGTGGTAGCCGGCCGTCGCCGGGTTGCTCGACTGTCGATTGAGGGCCAGCCGCTTCAGCAGCGAACCCAACTCCCGGAGGTTGGCGCCCAGGTCGTACCAGGGGGCGTGGGGCGGGCCCGAGAGCGCCGCCGCCAGGATCGCCAGCATCAGGATCGTCAGGACGACCACGCCGGTCAGGGTCGCCAGCAGGCAGGCCGCGCCGAAGATCGGCCCCAGCCACCGTCGCAGCCGGCGATGCGGTCGGAACGCGTCGGCCGCCGCGTCGCTCATTGGTAGACCTCGCGATAGCGCCTGAGCACCAGGCTGGAAAGGATGTTGAGCGTCAGCGTGATCCCGAACAGCGTCAGGCCCACCGCGAAGAGCGACAGGTACTTGGGCGTGCCGTACGAGGCCTCGCCGCCGATCACCTGGACGATGTAGGTGGTCATCGTCTCGACCGACGTCAGCGGATTGAGCGTGATCTGGGGCATCATCCCGGCCGCCAGCACCACGGCCATCGTCTCGCCCACCGCCCGGCTGATCGCCAGGATGAACGAGGCGACCACCCCCGAGAGCCCCGCCGGCAGGACGATCCGCGTCGAGACCTCGAACTTCGTCGCCCCCAGCCCGTAGGCCGCCTCGCGCAGGCCCCGAGGCACGGCCGAGAGGACGTCCTCGCTCAGCGACGAGACCAGGGGGACGATCATCACCCCCACCACGATGCACGCCGAAAGCGCGTTGAACTGCTCCACCCGCAGGCCCATCGGCTCCAGCACCGCCTTGAGGACCGGCGTGATGAGGAGCAAGGCCAGGTAACCGTAGACGATCGTCGGCACGCCCGCGAGGAGTTCCAGCGTCGGCTTGAGGACCGCGCGAACCGTCCGGGGGGCGTACTCGCTCAGGTAGATCGCGCTCATGAGCCCGATCGGAAGCGCGATGGCCGTCGAGCCGAAGGCGATCATGAACGTCCCCCAGATCAGCGGCAGGATGCCGTACTTCGGGGGCGAGGCCTCGGGCTTGAGCGTGGCGCCGAAGAGAAAATCCACCACCCCAACTCGCGCCGCGAGGAAGAATTCGACGCTCTGCACGACCAGCACCAGCAGGATGCCGAGGGTCGTCAGCACCGTGACCAGCCCGCAGACGCCCAGCAGGACGGGCGCGAGGACCTCGGCGATGGCCGAGATCCGCGACTGCCCGCCCCACGAATCGTCTTCCAGTTCCGGCGCGATGGTATTCGGCGGGGTCGGCGACGCGGCTTGCATCATGATCGTGTCAGGGCCCGGGGCTGTCGTCTTGGGGGGCTCGGTCGCTCAGGGGGCCTCGGGCGTCTCGGCCGCGGGCGAGGCCGCGTCTCCGCCCGTCCCCACCGCGGGGTTCAGGCGGGCGAGCGCCTCGTGGTTGGCCCGATCGTCCTCGGGGGTCGGGGGATCGTACCCCCCCGCCGGGGCGAGCGTCGAGATCTCGTCCAGGTAGAACTTCAGGAATCGGCCGACCTCGGGCCGCCTCGCCGCCGAATTCTTCACGAACAGGTAGAGCGGTCGCGAGAGCGGCCGGTACGACTTGTCGGCGATGCTCTCTGGGCTCGGGACCACGGCCGGGGCGTCGGGGCCGGCCTGCACGGCCAGCGCGTTGAGCCGATTCCGGTTGGCCGCGTAGTAGGCGTAGCCGAAGTAGCCGATCCCGTCCGGGTCGCCGGCGACGCCGCTGATGAGGATGTTGTCGTCGGAGTTCTGCTGGACCCCCTCGCGCTGCAACCCCGCCTTACCGACGACGGCCTCGGTGAAGAACTCGAAGGTGCCGGAGTCGTTGTCGGGCGAGTAGAGGACGATCTTGCGGTCGGGCCAGGTCGGGTCGAGGTCCTTCCAGGTCTGGACCTTCGAGTCGGGCTCCCACAGCTTCTTGAGCTGCTCGACGGTGAGCGCCCTGGCGAAGTCGTTCTTCGCGTTGACCGCCAGGGTGATCCCGTCGTAGCCGACGAGAAGGCGGGTCCACTCGATCCCCTGGCTCCGGGCCTTGGATTCCTCATCGGGCTTGGCGTCGCGCGAGGCGTCGACGATGTCGACCTCACCCTGGAGGTAGCGGCTGAAGCCGCCGCCGGTCCCGTGGTTGTCCACGACCACCGTCACGCCGGGATCGACGTCCGCGAACGCCTCCTGCGCCGCCTTGCTGATCCGGAAGACGGTGCTGGACCCGTCGATGATGATCGTCGCCGTCGGGCCCGCGTCGCCGCCGCCGCAACCGCCGGCGACCGCCAGGGCCGCCGACAAGGCCGGGAGCCAGGCTCGTTCACGCCAAGACCGCATGGGTCCGCATCCTCGTATCGGGGAGGGGGTCGAGGCCGCTCCGCCCCTCGGCGGTCGGCCCGATCCTTTCAAGATCGCCTCACCAGGGACGTCCGAGAACGCACCGGAGGCTTTCCCAGTATAATCCCGGGTCATGAAGATTGTGTGAAGCCGCCATGAGGATATCCAGTATCCCCCAGCGACGACGCGAAGTCCCGGAGCAATTTCCAGGACCTCGGAGTACACTTAGAAGAAGCGGCGATCGCGCGTTTCCTCTCGAGCAGGCTGGACGGGACGATGATCGAAGTCAACGGCCGGGTGTCCCTGGACGACGACGAACTCGAATTCGAGTTCATCCGATCGTCCGGCCCCGGGGGGCAGAACGTCAACAAGGTCTCCACGGCCGTCCGCCTCCGGTTCAACGCGACAGCCTCGCCGTCGCTGCCGGAGGACGTCCGCGCCCGCCTGCTCACGATGGCCGGCCGTCGCATCGGCGGCGACGGCTTCCTGACGATCCTCGCCCAATCCGGGCGGACGCAGGAGACCAACCGCCGCGACGCCGTCGAACGCCTGGTCGAGCTGATCGCCAGGGCCTGCGAACGCCCCAAGCCGCGCCGACCCTCCAGGCCGACCCTCGGCTCCCAGAAGCGCCGACTCGCCTCCAAGCGGAAGCACAGCGAGACCAAGGCGCGACGTAAAGACTTGGGTCCATCCGAGGAGTGATCCTGTTTCGGTCAGGTCGCGGCCACGCGGGCTTCCAGCGAGGGTGCGGCCGGCGACGCCTCGCCCGCATCGCGTCGCAGCCGAACCCAGAGGATCACGCCGCCCGCGCAGAGTCCCAGGCTGATGAGCTGGGAGATGGTGAGGCCCGCGACCAGGCCCGCGTCGTCGCCGCGGAGGACCTCGACGGGCCACCGGCTGATCGGGTAGGCGATCATCAGGAGCGCCATCACCTGGCCGGGACGACGCCGGAACGGCAGGTAGGCCGTCAACGCCGCCAGCAGCGCGAGTCCGGCCGCGGCCGCGAGGAGCTGGGTGGGATGCACCGGCAGCGACCATGCGGCGTCGGGCGGGATCAGCCCGCGGTCGACGTGCTCGGCCCAGGCGTGCGAGCCGTAGGGGAACCGGACGCCCCACGCGGCCTGTGTGGCCGCCCCGTGGCAGCAACCGTTGAGATGGCAGCCGATCCGGCCGAAAAAGGCCCCGATCGCCAGGGCGGGGGCCACGGCGTCGGCCATCTTCAGGAACGGGAACGGCCGACGACGGTAATAGAGCATCGTCCCGCCGAAACCGCCGAGGATGCAGCCGTAGAAGACGCCCCCTCCCTCCCAGACCCGGAACAGGTCCAGCGGCGAGCGGATCGACTCGGGCCAGACCGCGACGTAAAGCGCCCTCGCCCCGACCACGCCGCCGAGGAACAGCCAGGTCGCCAGCTCATACACGGCGTCCGGGTCGATCCCGTCGCGTCGCGCCCGCCAGACGGCGATCGCCAGCGCCGAGGCGCAGGCGAGGGCCATCATGAGGCCGTAGGCGTGGACCTTGAATCCGAGCAGTTCGAACAGGATCGGTTGCATGGCCGCTTCCTTTCGGCGAGAAACGCCGACGCGCCTCGTGCGCGCCGGCGATCGCCGGGAGGATGCCAGCCGTCGGGAAGCCGGGCAAGGCCAATCAGGAGTTCAGGATGGCCAGGGAGGGGGTCTTGATCTTCGCCCCGGCGGTCCAGCGGCCCCCCTCGCGGCGGATCTCCCGATAGAGCGTGTCGCGCTCGATGGGAACGCGACCGGCTTCGGTGATCAGGCGGCGGATCTCGTCGACGGTCGACTCCTGGGGAGTCTCGGCGCCCGCCTCGTGGTAGATCTTCTCGTGGACCACGGTGCCGTCCAGGTCGTCGGCCCCGAACGACAGCGCGACCTGCGCCGTCTTGAGCCCCAGCATGATCCAGTACGCCTTGATGTGCGGGAAGTTGTCCAGCATCAGGCGGCTGATGGCCATCGTCTTGAGGTCCATCATCCCCGAGGGCTTGGGGATCTCGGACATCTCGGAGTTGTCGGGGTGGAACGCCAGGGGGATGAAGGTCTGGAAGCCGCCGGTCTCGTCCTGCAGCTCGCGGAGCCGGACCATGTGGTCGATCCGGTGGACCGGGCCGTCGATATGGCCGTAGAGCATGGTGGCGTTGGAGTGCAGCCCCAGCCGGTGCGCATTGCGGTGGACGTCGAGCCACTGCTCGGTGGTCGCCTTGGCCCCGCAGATCTTCTCGCGGACCTCGGGATGGAAGATCTCGGCCCCGCCGCCGGGGAGGCTCCCCAGCCCGGCGTCGATCAGGCGCTTGAGGACCTCCTCGGTGGAGATCCGGGTGATCTTGGCGAAGAACTCGATCTCCACGGCGGTGTACGCCTTCACGTGGATCTCGGGGGCGACCTCCCGGATCCAGCGGATGACGTCGCAGTAGTAGTCGAGCTTCAGCTTGTGGTGCAGGCCGCCGACGATGTGGATCTCGGTCGCGCCCCGCTCGCTCGCCTGGCGGGCGCGCTCGGTCACTTGGTCGCGGTACATCACGTACGCCTTGGGCTCGTCGAGGTCGGCCCGGAAGGCGCAGAAGTCGCAGGTGTAGACGCAGACGTTGGTCGGGTTGATGTGCGTGTTGACGTTGTAGAACCCGAGATTGCCGTTCTTCCGCTCGCGGACGAGATTCGCCAGCGCGCCGATCTCGAGGATGTCGTGCGACGCCTCAAGCGCCAGGCCGTCTTCGAAGCTGAGCCGCTCACCGGCCTCCACCTTCTCGCGAATCACCTTCAGACGAGCGACGTCTTCGGCCATGTCTGCTCCCATCCTCGATATCGGTTCGGCCCGCGATCCGGGCGGCTTCTCGAATTTTAGTCCTGATTGAACGATACGGCAACGTCTGCCGGGAGGTCGCGTCCGACGGAGCCGAAGTCTCCGCGTCAGACGGCCAGGTCCAGGAGCGTCGCCAGCAGCAGGCCGACGCTGATGATCACGTTCACGTGGAAGAACGCCAGGTTCACGCGGTCGAGGTCGTCCGGCCGCACCAGCGAGTGCTCGTAGACCAGGAGGACCACGGCGGCGGCGACACCGGCCCAGTAGATCGCGCCCAGCGGATAAGAGACGCCCAGCCCGACGAGGCCGACGATCATCAATGCGTGGCAGACGGCCGCCAGCCGGAGCGCCCCGCCGATCCCCAGCCGCGCCGGGACGCTGTTCAGCCCGGCCTTGCGGTCGTAATCGGCGTCCTGGCAGGCGTAGATCAGGTCGAAGCCCGAGACCCACCAGAAGACGGCCAGGCCGAGCCAGACCGGGGGCCAGGCGATGTCGCCGCGCAGGGCGATCCAGGCGGCGATCGGCGAGAGGCTCAGCGAGGCCCCCAGCCAGAAATGCGCCAGGCTGGTGAACCGTTTCGTGTAGGAGTAGGCCAGCAGCCAGAGCAGCACCGGGACCGCCAGCCGCAGCGGCCAGGGGTTCGGCAGGAAGATCAGGGTCGAGGCCACGAACGCCCCGGCGCAGAAGAGGGTGAACAGGGCGACGGCCGCCGGCGAGAGCGCTCCCCGCGGGATGTGCCGCCCGGCGGTGCGCGGGTTTCGGGCGTCGAGGTCGCGGTCGACGAGCCGGTTGAAGGCCATCGCCGCCGACCGGGCCGTCGCCATGCAAAGGAGGACGCCCAGCCAGTCGCGGGGCCTCCCCGACAGGCCGTCCGGCCCCCAGGCCGCCAGCACGGCGCCCATCAGGGCGAACGGCAGGGCGAACAGCGTGTGGCTGAACCGCACCAACTCCAGATAGTCGCGGACGCGCCGCAATGCGATCGACATCGGCTCAGCGAGCCTCCCTTGCACGTCCCGAAGCCTGATCGACGCCGAAAACCCGCGTCACGAACCAATCCCCGAGCGCCGGAAACGCCCAGGCCGCCGCCCCCAGGATCCGGAACGGCCAGACCATCCGCCGAAGCACCGAAAGCCGCCGTCGAGGCCGATCCAGCAGATCGACGACGCGACGGGCCACATCCTCCACGTCGGCCGTCATCCAGGGCGAGGGCGTCTCCACCACCGGATGCGCCGAGGCCCCCTCGCGGGCCAGTTTCCCGAACGCCTCGGAGAACTCGGTCCGGATCGGACCCGGCTCGACCAGGCAGACGGTCACGCCGTCTCGCGCCAGCTCCCGCCGGATCGCGTCGTTCCAGTACGCGAGCCCGGCCTTGGTCGCGCCGTAGACCCCCAGGGCCGAGTTCGCCACGCAGGTGATCGCCGACCCGACGTTGATCACCGTCCCCCGCCTCGAAGTCAGCGACGCGACCAGATGCCGGGTCAGGAGGATCGGGGCCTGGAAGTTGACGGCGATCTGTCTCGCGATGTCCTCGGCGGGCGCGTCGGCGAACAGGGTGGGCAGGCCGAGCCCGGCGTTGTTCACCAGGACGTCCACGCCCCCCAGTCGCTCGACCGCCTCGACCGCCACTCGGGCGCAGGCGTCGGGCTCGGAGAGGTCGGCCGGGATCGTCAGGACTTCGAGGGCCGGGGAATCTCGCCGCAGCTCGGCGGCGAGCGCGTCCAGGCGGTCGGCCCGCCGCGCGACCAGCACGAGCGCACGCGCCCGGCCGCGGCGCACGACCTCGCGGGCGATCGTCGCGCCCAGGCCGGCGGACGCGCCGGTGATCAGGACGACTCGACCGGCGGTCGTCATGAGCGGGCGATCGGCTTGACGCCGACGTAAAGCGTGGCGATCCCGAACGTCAGCGGGTGCATCTCCAGGTGGACCAGCCCCCGCGAGCCCATGAGATCCAGCAGGTCCTGGCCGTCGGGGAATTCCAGGACCGTCTTCGGCAGGTAGTGGTACGCGGAGTCCTGATTCGGGGCGACCGCCTGGCCGATCCGGGGGAGGACCTTGCGGAAGAACGTCATGTACAGCGGCCCCAGGATGCGTCCCCGAGGTCGGGAGAATTCCAGGACGGCCACCTTGCCCCCCGGCTTCGCCGCGCGGATCAGCTCGTCCAGCCCGGCGACGGTGTCGCGGACGTTGCGGAGGCCGAACGCCACGCTGACCACGCCGAAGGTGTCGCTGGGGACGGGCAAGTGCTGGGCGTCCCCCTCGACGAGCGTAACGCGGCCCTCGGCCCCGGCTTTCTTCACCTTCCGTTCGCCCACCAGCAGCATCTCGCGGCAGAAATCAGCCCCGACGATCGGCGACCGGCCTTGGCCCGCCTTGTCGTACTGCAAGGCGAGGTCGGCCGTCCCGGTGCAGCAGTCGAGGACCGGCACGCCCGGCGTCGGCGGGACGGTCCGGGTGGTGAACCGTCGCCAGGAACGGTCGATGTTCAAGCTCAGCAGGTGATTCAGCAGGTCGTACCGCTTCGCGATCGACGCGAACATGCGCCGCACGCGCTGGTTCGACTTGTCCTCGGACGAAGACGAAGGCGAGGGGGCGGGAGCGGGAGCGGGGGGAGCCGTCGCGGTTTCGGGGGTGGGCACGGCGAATCGTCCGATCGGGTAGTGGCGAGTCGGTTGGTCCGGTCCCATTGTTGCGGCGACGGCCCGGCTCGGCAAGTCGACGCGGGGTCCGACTCACGCGAGATCGGCCCAGGCCTGGGACCGGCCCGGCTTCGCCAGCTTGACCGTCTCGGGCGGCGACGGGTCGAAGGCCGGGTCGAAATAGGCTCTCACCTCGGGGCGGGTGAGGACGAGGAGCATGAGGATGGGAAAGGCCAGCGAACCCACCGCGGTCGCGTGCCAGGTCTCGAGTTGTAGCCAGATCGCGGCCTCGACCAGATCCCCGCAGGCCATGAGGACCAGGCACGCCCAGGCCGCGCGGCGACGCATCACGGCGAGCCCCAGGGCGATCGCCCACAAGGTCGACTGCACGAGCCCCGCCGCGACCAGCAAGGAGGTGGCGGTCCAGGCGCTCTCGCCCCGCAAGGCGACGCCCAGGCCGCGCGTCTCCATCTCCTCGATCCGGCCGTGGACCTCGCCGAAGCCGACGACGTCGACGAATTTCGCGCCCGGGGACGAGAGGAAGATCGTCCCCCCCGACGTTCCTCCGTTCCAGCCTTCCGACCCCATCCGATACCCGACCCACCCCCGGTCCCCCCGGATCAGGCCGAGATCGCCCCTTACCGATCCCTGGCCGAGGATCACGCCGTAATTCGTCCTGGGGCCCTCCCGGATCAGGTCCTTGAGCCGCCCGCCCCCCAGGACGACGCCGCCGAGGCTCATCGCCAGGCCGATCCAGAGGACCATCGCGCCCCAGCCGGACGATCGGCCCGCGACCGGAGACTCCGCCGGCGAGCGGCCCGTTTCGCGAGCCGCGATCGCCGATGGGAAATCCAGCAGCTCGACCGTCGCCGCATCCACCCGGCTCCCGACGAGCTCGACGCGATAGGCGGCTTCCTCGTCGGACAGGTCGTCTCCGAAGTCGAATTCGGGGTCGTAGAGCGGGTGGTCGCTGGCGGGATGGGACATGCCCCGACTCCTCGGCTGGGAAGTCGAACCCCGCGGGGAAGGACGAGCGGGGAGGAAAGGACCCCGACCGAAATCTTAGCCCCGATCCTCCCGGCAATCCAGCGGCGAAATCCAGACCCGTAGACCTCTCGATCGCGGAACTGCGGAAGAAGCCGCGGAAGCCGCTCAGGCCGTCCACCCCAGCTCGGCGGCGGTCAGGGGGTCGACGCGAAGCTCCGAGAGCCGCTCCGAGTCCAGGCGCATGACGTCGCGACGGGTCACGGACCGGGGGGGAAAGTGGCTCAGGGGCCAGCCGTACTTGTCCTGGGCGCCGAACAGGTGCAGGATCTCATGCGCGATCACCGCCGCGCGGGGGACGGGGGGACGGATCAGGGGCTCGGTGAAATTGGCCTGGCGAGCGTGGCAGAAGGCCAGGCTCACGCCGTCGAGTTCCGTCCGGTCCAGGGGCACGGCGTAAGATCGCCCCGCCAGCCGGAGGTGCAACAGCCAGGCGACGGTCGCGTCGGGGAGCCTCGCGGCGACCTCCTGGACGAAATCGACGGCGTCGCGGAACCCTTGCGCCGCCGCCGCCCGGCTCATCAAGGTCAGGGCGCGAACCGTCATGTCGGCCTCGAACAGCCCGACCTCGCCCCCGCTCTGGGCGATCACCACGTCGGTCTCGGGCGTCGATTCGCCGTCGACCTGGAAATAAACGTCCGACACTCCCACTCCGACCGCCGCCCCATAATCGCCGGCCTGCTCCTCCATCCACTTCGCCGCGCGTTCGAGGGCCCCGAGGTGGCGGGCGATCTCCTCCTCGCTCCATCCCCGGCCGTCCGCGCCGACGAACAGCGAGACCAGGACGACCCGCCCCCGCAGGGGCGGACACGCGACCCGACGCCAGGGCATCGCCGGCCGTTCCGGTGCCCGATCCTCGTCGCGAAACGGCCCCAGATAGCGGAAATAGCGAGGATTCCCCGAGTTCGGCTCGTTCGGCTCCAGGCGGAGCGGGACGACCCCGAGGGTGGGGTTGACGATCGGCCCCGTCGAGGCGGGCCGCGCCGAGGCGTCTCGCGATTCCCGACGCGCCCGGAGGCCCATCCGGACCAGCTCGGCGATCAGGAGCGTCAGCCCCACGCCCAGCACGACCGCCCAGATTCTCAGGTCGACCGACTCCCCGGCGGCCCAGATGAGCGGAAGCGGGGCGAACGGGGGGGATTCGGCCGGGAGCATACTTCGTCTCAATCGGGGAAGGAGCGTCGGCGGCGACAAATCGCCATTTGAAGAGTCGGCCCGATGCGGTATCTATCATTCTCCAAGACCTAGCGCCAGATCCAGGAGGGACGGCGGAACATGCACGAATGGAAGCGATGCCGAGTGTGGCTCGTTCTGCTGGCGCTGGCTTCGGCCGGCTGCCGGGACTCCGCGCCCGTCGAGAGCCTCCCGGGCGTCCGGGCCTCGCTGGACGCCGCCGGCGTACGGCTCAGCCAGATCAAGTCGGAACGCGAGTTGACCGCCGCCGCGACCCGCCAGGCCATGCTCCTCCCCTGGCTCGACCCCGCCGAACGGGACGCGCTGGGGCGCAACGCGGTCCGGTTCCGCGCCGAGGCCCCGGTGATGGTCGCCGTCGCCTCCCCCTCGGAATCGGCCCCCTTCTGGCTCGACGATCAGGGTTTCCGACGCTCAGGCCTGACGATCCACGTCGACGGTCGCCCCTGGGACGTCCGGCGCAAGACGTTCCCCGCCGGCTGGGTCGGCCTTGGCGTCAACGGCCTGGACCGCTCGCCCCAGTCCCATTATGTCGCCTTCGTCCAGGCCGCCCCCGGCCGCGATCCCCTCGACGCCTCCTCGATCGCCCTGGTCCACGACGCGGATTCGCCCTGGAAGGCGGTCCTCGCGAGCGAAGGCGTCAGCGCGACCAACGACGGGCTCCGGCCGATCCGGGAGCTGCCCGCCGAACTCGAGGGCTCGGTCCTCCTCCAGCCCGCGCACGACCGGCGCCACGCGGCCTTGCTGGCCGGCGGACGGGTCTGGAAGACCCACTCCGTCTCGACGAACGTGCCCGACCAGACCGTCATCAGCTTCGGCGAGGATCCGACCCGGCAACTGGTCGTCGGCTGGCGGACCTCCCCGGAAGTCACGTCGAGCGTCGTCCGCATCGCCCCGGCGAAATATCAGACGCCCGAGGACGACCCGACCTCCCCCCCCGACCTCGTCGGCACGCGGACCATCCAGGGCCAGGCCCGCCCCTTGCGGGCCGACGGCCTGCTCAACGACCCCGTCGTGCAGCGGCACGCCGTCGTGATCGACGGCCTGGAGCCGGACACGGTCTACTACTATTCCGTGGGCGACGGCTCGCCGAAGAACTGGGGCCCCTGGCGGACCGTCAAGACCGGCCCCGCCCGGCCCCGTCGGATGGAGTTCCTTTATCTGGGAGACGCCCAGACCGGCTTCGAGTCGTGGGGGAAGCTGCTCACGGCCGCCTACCGACGCCACCCCGGCATGGACTTCATCCTCCTGGCCGGCGACCTCGTCGATCGCGGCAACGAACGGACCAACTGGGACCACTTCTTCCTCCGCGCCGCGGCGATCTTCGATCGCGTGCCGCTGATGCCCGCGGCCGGAAACCATGAGTATCTGGACCGCGGCCCCTGGCTCTACAACTCCGTGTTCCGGCTCCCCCAGGACGGCCCCCCCGACCTGACCCCCGGCCTGGCCTACACCTTCCGGTACGGCGGCGCGTTCTTCGCGGTGCTCGACAGCACCTCGGCCGTCATGAGCGAGACCGAGGCCCGTCGCCAGGCCGATTGGCTCGACCAGGCCCTCGCCGGCTGTCGGGAGGACTGGAAGTTCGTGATCTTCCACCACCCGATCTATCCCTCGCACCCCACCCGCGACAACCCCGTCATCCGCGACGCCTGGGTACCCGTCTTCGACCGCCACCACGTCGACATGGTCCTCCAGGGCCACGACCACGCCTACCTCCGCACCCCGCCGATGCGAAATCATCAGCGGGTCTCGACATCCGAGGAGGGGACCACCTACGTCGTGGCCGTCTCCGGCGACAAGTTCGTCGTCGACCAGCCGCAACGCGAGTACATCGAGTTCGGCCGCACCAGGACCTCCACCTACCAGACCATCGAGATCGACGAGGTCACGCGCCGCCTCACCTACCGCGCGTGGACGATCGCCGGCGAGGTCGCCGATACGTTCGTCATCGAAAAGCCCCTCCCCGACCCCCGTCGCGCCCTGGCGAAGCAGCCCCGCGACGCCGACGTCCAGCAAGTCGCCGGGACCAACGACCCCCCCAGCCCTCGCTGACCTCCCGACCGTGCCGGGGATTGCCAGGCCCCGGCGCGAATCGGACGATTCTCGTCCAAATCAGGCGTTTCCCATTGGACATGAGGCCGCCAAAAGTATCCAATCCATACTGCACAGAGCCCGCAGAGCCCCGAAACCACGCTTCGCGGCTCCTGGGAAAGCGGGTTCGGAATGTCGAGTCGTCAACGACTCGCGGAGGCAGTATGAAAAGGCGCCACTTCGGTCCTGGTACGATCCTCGTCTGGGCGGTCGGGCTGCTCGGCACACCGGCATTTGGTCAACTCGCGCTCCCCGCGCCACCGAGGGCCGCCCTCCTCAACCTCACGCTGACGCCGAACGGCTCGCAAGAACCGCCCGGCGACCGCCTGGTCGCGACGGTGCTCCTTTATCCGGGCACGGACCGGGTCGACCTGGAGGTTCGGGCGATCACGTACCCCGCCATCGCCGATCCCCAGGCCCCCGACGCCCCCCGGAAGCGCCGAGGTACCTGGACGGCCGGGGCGATGAGTTTCGCGACCCAGAAGGCCAGTTCCGATTCGCCTCGTCGGCGGTTCTCGCCGGGGGCGACGGCGTCGTGGAGGTGTCGATCGTCGTCCCACACGCGGCCCTCGACGTCGGCCCCGGGGTCGCCCAGATGTGGTATCTCCTGACGGGCCGGGTCGGCGAGGATCAGGAGTTCTCGGAGTCGTCCGTTGGAGTCTTGCCGCCGGGGCTTCGACTCGAAGCGCCGCCGATCGCGCTCGCCACCCAGACCCCGCTCGGCGCGCTTCCTCCCCTCACTCCCGCCGCCGCCCCCATCGCCCCGGGCGAGCCCCTCCCCTCTCCCCAGGCGCCGAGCAAAACCGCCCCCGCGCCCCAGGCGCCGATGTCGCCCGAGATTTTCGCGGCGGCCCCGGCCCCCCAGGCGCCGGCTTCGCCGTTCCTGGTCCTGCCCAAGCGTTCCATCCTCTTCGCCACGAATCGAACGGTTCGGGCCGCGACGGGCACCCCCTCCGAGCGGTTCGGCGACGACCTCGACGCGACCATCCGTCGCGGCTCCTGCCTGGTGAACATCCCCATCGAGAACCACGTCCAGGGATCGCTGGAACTGCCCCGGTGGTTCAATTGGAACGATCCCACGCGGTTCTTCCTGATCGACGCCACGAACATCCTGGACGACCAGGAATTCCGCGCGATGCTTCGCGGCGGAAATTCGCGGCGGGACGTGCTGATCTACGTCCACGGCTTCAATACGCCCTTCGACTTCGCCGTGATGCGCCTGGCGCAGATCGTCCACGACATCCGCTTCGCGGGCGTCCCCGTGGCCTTCAGCTGGCCGTCGCACGGGTCGGTGTGGGACTACGACCAGGACGAGCAGAACGCCGAGCGGAGCGTGGACGACCTGGCGGCCGTCCTGAAGGAAGCGATCGACGAGCAGGCGGCCCGCCCCGAGGCGCTGCGGGGCAAGGTCCACGTCATCGCCCACAGCCTGGGCAACCGCGTCACGCTGCGGGCGCTCGACGCGCTCGACTCCGAACTCCCCGCCGGAGAACGGCCGTTCGGCCAGCTCATCCTGGCCGCCCCCGACGTCTCGGTCGCGGAGTTCACCCAGCGGCTCCCCGCGGCGCATCGCCGTTCCGATCGGACCTCGCTCTACTTCTGCCCCGACGACAACGCGCTCCTGGCCTCGCAGGCGCGCCACCCCGGCGAGCCCCGAGCGGGCCGAGGCGTGGTCCCCGTCGACGGGCTGGACAACATCGACGCCCGCAAGGCGAACACCTCGTTCCTCGGGCACGGCTACTGGGCCGACGTGAAGCAGCTCTTGATCGACCTCCAGATGCTCATCAACCTCGGCTGGCCGCCGAATCAACGCGTGTTCACCCTCGAATCGGTCGCCGGGCCGCCCCCGTACTGGGGCCTGCGCTGACGTACCGAGGACGCCCGACCCCACCGTCCCGCACGCCCCCGCCGGAGGCTTGCGACGCCCTCGGCGAAGCGGGACGATGGGGACGCCCGGCCCCCTTCGCCGGGCGGTCGCCCGGATCGAGGCTCGCGCAACCAGGAGACGCCCCATGCCGAAGCTCCACCTCGCCCTGTTCGCCGCGCTGGGATTGCTGGCGGCCTCGTCCGTCCGGGCCGAGGCGCCCGCCGACGCCGACGGCTTCACGCCGATCTTCAACGGCAAGGACTTCACCGGCTGGACGCTCCCCGAGGGAGACGGCGGCCACTGGAAGATCGTCGACGGCGTCATCGATTACGACGCCCAGAGCCAGGCCAAGGACGACAAGGAACTCTGGACCGAACGCGAGTTCGGCGACTTCGTCCTGAAGGTCGACTGGCGTCTCAAGGAAGCTCCTTACATCAACAAGGGAATCCCTTACATCCTCCCGGACGGCACCCACGCGAAGGACGTCCACGGCAAGGAATTGAAGTTGGCCCTCCCGGACGCCGATTCCGGCGTCTTCCTCCGGGGCAGCGGTCGCTACCAGGCCAACATCTGGTGCTGGCCGATCGGCTCGGGCGAGATGTACGGCCTGCGGACGGACCCGTCCACCTCCCCCGAACTCCGCGCCGCCGTCACCCCCAGGCACCAGGCCGACAAGCCCGTCGGCGAGTGGAATCACTTCGAGATCACCGTGAAGGGCCAGACCGTGACGACCGCGCTCAACGGCGTCGTCGTCATCGAAGCCGCCACCATCCCCGACCTCCCCGCGAAGGGCCGACTCGCCCTCCAGCACCACGGCGGCAAGAACGCCGCCGGCGAATGGACCGGCCCCCCCAGCCTCGTCCAGTTCAAGAACATCGCGATCAAGGAATTGAAGTAAGTCCGGAAGGATCGGACTCCCAGCGGCCCGGGGAGACGATTTCCGGCGACCGCCGCGTCGCAAGCCGCGCGAAACGTCGTATAGTTAAGCGCGACCGCGGCGCGGATTTGGTGCGCCCTGGTGGCCGCCGCAGGTTGGAATCGAGGGTGTCGGAGGCAGTCGATTCCGGCCGATCGAACCCAATCGAAGCCAACAGCGTCGGGCTCGCAAACTTCTTGCAAGTCGAACTTTAAGCCGATTTTCGACGCGTTCGCGGGACGACGGCCGAAGCCGATCGAACCCAATCCGGCGGCCCGGGCGACGGGGCCGAATTCGTGCGGATTGACAGCGTCGGGCGGGCGTCGGATAGTGAATCCGCGGGGCGGATCGTTCGGTCGAGATCACATCGGAAATTCCGGCGGCCCTGGGCGAGCCAGGCGGGGGAGCGTTTCATGCGTCTGAGACAGGAAGCCCGTCTCGCGGGCGGAGCTTGGCTGGCGTTCTCGACGGCGACGGCCTTGTTGATCTGGCTGGCGACGGGGGGGGCGTCGAGGCTCTCGGCCCAGGAACCGGCCCCGGAAGCCGCCCCCGCGGCTGCGGAAGCGCCGGCCGATCCCGCCGCCGCCCCCGCGGCGACAGCCGAAGAACCCGCGCAGGCCGAAGGGGCCGCCCCCACCCCCGGCGAGGAAGCGACGGCGCCCCCCGCGCCCGAGAACATGCTCCAGTGGGCCATCCGGGCGTCGGGCCCGATCGGCGTCTTCCTCGTCTTCCTGTCGGTCTACTTCACGGCCCTGGTGATCCGCCTGTTCATCGAGTATCGCGTGACCGAGGCCGTGCCGCCGCCGCTCGTGGAGAAGCTGGAGGCGGCGATCCGCGACAAGAAGTTCCAGGAGGCGTACGACCTCTGCCGCGACAACGACTCGTTCCTGGCCCGGCTGGTCCGCACCGGGATCGCCAACCTCCCCAACGGCCGCGCCGAGGCCAAGGAGGCGATGGCCGTCACCTCCGCCGAGATCGTCACCGAGCTGGAGATGAAGATCAGCTACCTGGCCACGATCGGCACCCTCGGCCCCATGATCGGGCTGGTCGGCACGGTCTGGGGCATGATCGAGAGCTTCCGTGAGATCGCCACCGCCGCCGGCGCCCAGCCCCGGCCCGACAAGGTGGCCGCCGGCATCTCGACGGCCCTCTTCATCACCCTGGAAGGGGTCTCCCTGTCGGTCCCGGCGATCTTCTTCTTCGCCTTCTTCCGCAACCGCGTGGCGGCCATGAGCATCGAGGCCAACCGCGTGGCCGACCGCACCATCACCTCGCTGGTGACGGCCGCCAAGACCGCCTCCAAGCCTTCGGCTTGAACCCAACTGAACCGAATCGAGCCGAGCCGAAGCCGAGCCACGGGAGCCGACGCGATGAGCGAGGGAGTCATTTCCAAGGAGAAAGCGGAGCCGAACCTGACTCCGCTGCTGGACATCGTCTTCCAGCTCATCACGTTCTTCATGCTCGTGATCAACTTCGCCAGCGACAACTACGACCAGCGCATCAACCTCCCGGACGCCGGCTCCGCCCGGCCCGTCGAGGACGACGCGAGGATCGCCGAGGACCGCCTGGTGCTCAACGTCGATTCTGACGGCCGCCTCCTCCAGGGCGAGGAAGCCATGGGGATCGACCAGGCCGTCCAGACGATCCGCCATCAGGCCGACCTGGTGAAGCTGGGGCTCAAGGCGTCGGGCGTCAAGTTCGACCCGGCGACCGCCGGGCTCCCCACCACGATCATCCTCCGGGCCGACAAGGAGACGACCTTCGGCTCGGTGCTGGGGATCATCAAGGCCTGCCAGGCCCAGGGCTTCCGCAAGTTCGCCCTCAAAGCCATGATCCGCACTTGATCTCACATATCCATATCCGTGAATTCTTCAAGCGGGGGGAGGCGCCGTGGCACGTCGAGGCGGAGGGATCGAGATGGACGGGCCGGACGTGCCGGTCGCGCCGATGCTCGACATGGCGTTCCAGCTCCTGACCTTCTTCGTCCTGACCTATCGCGCCGCGCCGGTGGAAGGGCAGTTCGTGATGAACCTCCTCCCCGCCCAGCCCGCGACGGCGATGGCCGCGGCCGCCCCGGCCGACCCCGCCGCCTCCAACGAGCTGCCGGCCAGCCTGCGGACCCTCCCCGTCATCCTCCGGGCCGACGACGCGGGCCGACTGGTGCAGGTGAACGTCTCCGACGTCGACGTCTCGAACGACCCGGCCGCGCTGGCGCAGGAGCTCGACCGCCACTTCCAGGACCCGGACGTCCCCTTCGACCAGACCCTCATCAAGGTCGACCCCAACCTCCGCTACGCCGAGCTGATGACGATCATCGACGCCTTCACTAACGCGTTCATCAAGGCGAAGAAGGAGCCGAAACTGAGCTTCGACGAGCTGCGGGGCGACGACGGAGGCTGACCCGCCATGGATCGACCCAGCCCGTTCTTCCGAGGGTCGGAACTCCCCCGGCTGGCCCTGCTCGCCGTCGTGACCCTGGCCGGCTGGGGGGCCGTCTGGTATTTCGCCCGACGCACGCCCCCCCGCCCCCCGAGCCCCCGCTCCGCGCCGGCCCCGCGCCCGCCCCGATCGAGCCCGACCGCTCTATGGTCTTCGAGACCGTGACCGACCGGACCTCGATGTCGTTCCGCGACAACGCCGCCTACGCCTACCTGCTGGAGAAAGCCCGCGAGCGAACCCCGGCCGAGCTGGCGAGCGAGGCCCGCCGCGACGTCTTCCTCACCCACCTCTGGGAGCGTCCCGAGCGGTATCGCGGCGTGCCGGTCCATATCCAGGGCGCGGCGCTCCGGGTGGTCCGGTTCGAGTCCAAGCTGAGCAAGACCGGCTGGCTCTACGAGGCCTGGATCGTCACCCCCGACGCGCGCCGTTATCCTTTCGACTGCGTGTTCGAGGAGCCCCCCGACGGCTTCCCGATCGGCGTCGAGGTCAACGAGCGCGTGGTCTTCAACGGCTACTTCCTCAAGGTGATGAAGTACCAGGCCGCGGACGTCGCCCGGGGCGCGCCGGTGCTCGTCGGCAAGATCGGCTGGGACCGCCGACCCGTCGCGTCCCCGGCCGAAGAGTCGAACCGGATCCTCACCTGGTCGCTGACCATCATCGGCCTGCTGTTCCTGGTCTCGCTCGCCCGCTGGGTTTCCCAGCTCCTCCGCCACCTCGCCTATCCCAGACGGGGCGGCCCCCCCTCGCGGAACGTGTCCGACCAGATCCCGCCGGAAGACCTCCAGGCGTGGCTGGAAACGCAAGGCGAGGACCGGGACGGAACGAATCGGGGACCGTGACGGCCTCGGCCGATTCCCCCCGGGAGGGGTGAAGGCCGGGCCCGATTCACGGACGGGTGATCGGTCCGGCATCGAGGGTCGCATCCTCGATCGTCTCGTCCACGGGCACGAGTTCGTTGCGGCCTCGAAGCAGGCCGACCAGGCCGTCGAACCGCCAGCGGCCGTCCTCCTCGACGAGCCGATGGACGAGGCCGACGCGGTTCGTGGGGCAGATCCAGACCGCGTCCCCCTCCCGCCATGCCTGGAAGTTGGTGCTGATGGATCGGGGGAGCCCCACGATCCCCCCCCCGGCGGCGGGCCGGATCGGGCGGGAGGCGAGGTAGCGCGAGGAGAAGTACGGACGCGCGGCCTCGATCCGCGCCTCGTCCGAAAGGTCCGGCCGGTTGGCGATCGTGATCAGCTCCGAGTACGCCCTCACGGCGCGGCGGACGGGCCGGGTCGCGACGACCTCGAAGGCCAGGGCCCCCAGCAGCGTCGCCACGCCGGCCGCGGCGATCAGGATGTTTCGCGATTTCGGGCTCATGGCTTCACGGTCGAATCGGGGTCAGGGCTTCAGTTGCGACTTCAGCTCGTCGCGAAGTCTGTCGACGATCGAGTCGGCCTTGGCCTGCGTCAGGAGTTGCTGGACGACGTTCTTGACGCCGTGCGGGCCCCATTCCCCCCCCTGCCTCAGGTACGTCCCGGCGGCGTGGCCGATGACGTAGGAGGCCGACGCCGAGGCGACCGCCTGGGTCAGGCCGATCGCCCCGTACCCCAGCGCGGTCAGAGGCGCCGCCAGCCCGCCGGACATCACCGTGAGGCCGGCCATCGACGCCTTGACGCCGCTGCCGACGAGCCGGGTCGCCACCTGCACCAGCCCGGTCGCGCCGAGGGCCACGGTCATGTCGCGGACCAGGCGGATCGCCGCCGGCCGCGTCAGGGCGATGCCGTAGACCTTGCTCAGGGCCAGGATCATCGCCACGTCGACCGCCAGGCCCCCCGCCAGGTCGGCCACCGGGATCGGGTTGAGCGCGACGGCCGCCCCCTTGGCCAGCGAGTAATTCCAGATCAGGCGGCCGGCGGCCTCCTCGCGAATCCGCACCTTGCGCTCGAGGATCTCGGCGTGGAGGTCCCCGGCGGCCAGCAGCGTGTTGAGCGCCACCAGCGCCTTTCCCTCCTGCTCCAGCACGTCCAGGATGCGGATCTTCAGGGGCTCGATCAGGGGGGCGGGCCGCTCCCATTCGATCTGCGACTTCCCGTCCGGGCCGCGGACCTTCACGGCGATCGGGTCGGGCCTGGCGGCGCAGTGGACGACGTCTTCGGGTCGGACGAAGCCCTTGACCCGCTCGTCCTCGATCATGGCGTGGATCGCGTCGCGGTCGGCGTCGGGATAGCGGTCGACCTGATTGAAGACCAGGATGATCGGCTTCTTGTGCCGACGAAGCTCGACCAGGGCGTCGGTCTCGGCTCGCTGCATATCGCCCGAGACGACGAACAGGATCAGGTCGGCGCGGCGGGCGGCGTCGCGGGCCTGGGCCTCTCGGATCTCGCCGCCGACCTCGTCGATCCCCGGCGTGTCGACCAGAATCAGCCGCGCGTCCGCGAACCCGGCGGGCCCGTCGACCCCCTCGACCCACTCCTGCGCGGATCGCCGATCCGTGGTCCCGTGGGTCGCGCCGACCTCGAACAGGTCGCGGCCGAGCAGCGCGTTGAGGACCGACGACTTGCCCCGGCTGACCATCCCGAAGGCGACGATCTCGACCGTCGTCTCGTCGAGTTTTTTGGCCAGCTCGCGGAGCCGCGCCAGCTCCGGGGCCATCGCCCGCTCTTCCTCGGGGGTGAGTTTGAGGGCGTCGAGCGTGGCGTCGAGGCTGTCCCGCGCCCGCTCGACGGCGTCGGGCGGGCGCGCGCCGGCGGGGGCCTTCGCGGCCCGCTCCAGATCGTCGAGCAACGGTCCGAGCGCCTCGGCGGCGTCCCGATCGGGCGTCTCGGGGTCTGAGGGCGTGCTCATCTCAAGATACCCTTCATCGTCTCGTCGTCGGGCCGATCAGCGGGCGTGGCCATCGGGGGCGGTCGCGGGCTTGAGGCGGACCCGGCTCAGGAAGCGGTCGAGCCCCTGGCGGGCGAAGTCCTGGAGGAAGTCGGCCCGGCTGTTGGCCTCGAACTGCCGGAGCACGGCGCCCTCGATCCCGGCCGGCCCCCAGCTCTCGCCGTTTCGAAAGTATTCCGCCAGCGCGCCGCCGGCGATGCGGGCGAGGTACGCCATCGTGACGGCCTGCACCGCGCCCGCCGCCACGAAGGTCGTCGGCGTCCGCTTGAAGACCCCGGCGACCACCGACGAGGCCGCCTCCACCAGCCCCACCTTGAGCATCGCCTGGCCGAGCTGGGCGGCCAGCGCTCGGAGCCGGACCGGGCTGGGGTCCAGGTCGTAGACGCGGGCCAGGTCGGCGATCAGGTCGAGCTGCACCGCCGCCCCCTGGACCAGATTCAGGGCGGGGATCGGGTTGGCGAAGACGGTCGTCGCGGTGACCCACTGGTAATGGTCGATCCGCTCCTCGCACTTCAGCCGCCGCTCCGCGTCGAGCGTGGACTCGGCCTCGCGGCCCAGCGCCTTCGTCTTGAGCAGCAGGTTGGCGATGCGAAGCAGCGGACCCTCGGACGCGAGCACCCGGGCGATCCGCTCGCGGAGGGCCTTGACGTCCGGCTCCTGGACCTCGTAGACCATCTGCGACGAGCCGTCGGCCAGCCGCTCGCGGACGGGCAAGGGCCGGGGGGCGGCGGCCGCCGGCACGACGTCTTCGGCCGACACGACCCCTTCCAGCCGCTCGCGGAGCTTGGCCAGGATCGCCGCCAGGTCCGCCTCGGGGAATCGGTCCTTCTTGTTGAGGACGACGATCGACCGCTTGCCCAGCCGGGCCAGCTCGATCAGGGCGACGTACTCGCGTCGGATCAGGTCGTGATCGACGACGAAGAGGAGCAGGTCGGCCCGTTCGGCCAGCTTCCGGGCCTCCTGCTCGCGCCCGCCGCCCCCGGCCCCGCCTCGGCGATCCCCGGCGTATCGACCAGGCGAAGCACCCCCTCGGCGCCCTGAAGGGTGTAGATGTGATTCTCCCCCTGGCGGGTCGTCCCCATGACCGCGCCGGTCTCGCCGACCTCGCGACCGATCAGGGCGTTGATGAGCGACGTCTTGCCCGCCGAGACGGTCCCGAAGACGACGATATCGAGTTCGCCCGAGGCGGCGAGCCGGCCCTCGTCGAGGCGGACGAGTTCGCCTTGAAGCTCCTCGCGACGGCGGTCGTCGCGGATCCTGGCGATGTACTCGCGGGCCCTGGCGGACTGCTGCTGGGCGGCCTCCGCGAGCGCGACGGGGTCGAGCGGCGACGCCTCCTCGCGATCGTCCCGCGCCTCGCGGCGGCTTCGAACCAGCGCAAGGCCGAGCACGCCGAGCGTCAGGCAGACGGCCAGGCCGAGGCCGATCAGCAACCCGGGACGCCAGTTCCCGAGGCGTTCGCCGCTCGCCGCGACGGCCAGGAAGAGGCCCCCGGCGACGAGCGCTGCGGCGATTGGTGCGAACAGTCGCGGTCGGTTTCGCGGGCTTGGCATACCGTTCGGTTCTCGGGGGGAGAGGCCGACGCCCCGGTTCAAGCCGGACGAGCGGGGACGATGGCGAGGGCCTCTCGACCTGACCCGATTGTGGCGACGGTCGGCCCCGCGTCGCTAGGGCGCAGGGCGGGAATCGGCGAACGACGCTCCAGCGGGCCGCGAACGCCGACGAGGGCGGGCCTCCGGGGGGCGTCCCGCGAGGGGACGCGATCCCGAAGCCCCGCCCTCGGACCTCGTATCGTCGAGGTGGCGGCGGCTCAGCGACGGCTGACGTTCCAGCCGAAGCCGTCCATCATCGCGGCCAGCCGGTTCCGTCGAGGGGCCTGCCCCTGGGACGAGTCCGCGGCGTGATTATGGGTGTGGTTATGGGCGGGTCCGCCGAGGCTCGGAGCCTCATAGGGCTCGTCGTCCGCGTCGGGCATCGCCAGGATCGGGCTCCCCGCCTGCCTCACGTCGGCCTCGGTCATGCGGCTGGGCCGTCCGCTCCGGAACGCGGAGGGGGTGGAGGGCGGGGCGAGCTCAGGGGGCTTGGCCCGAGGGGCGTTCGCCCGGGGTCCCGGAACATCGAACGGGGAGCGGTTCGGATCCTCCTCCGGCACTGCGGGCTCGGTCCGGGGCGAGGGCTCCGTCCGAGACGGCGTCTCCAGGCCCGGCGCCGCGCCGGCTCCGGCGCGGGGATCCATCTCGAACGGGCTGCGTTCGTCCTCGTTGGGAGGGGTCGGCAGGTTCGGCCTGGCCGCATCCGGCTGGTTGGGGGCGCCTTCGGTGCCGGGCGCCCCCGGCTCCTCATCCTCGCCGTACCATTCGGGGGGCTGGAGCGGGATCTGCTGGAACGAGGCCTTCGCGTCCGGAGCCTCGGGGCTCGGCGCGCCCCAGCCGCTGGGGAAGCGACGCCAGAGGGTCGGGTGATACCCGAAATACTGGTCCTTGTAGATGCGGTAGACCGGGTCTTCCTGGTTGCACGGGACCCGCTGCCGCTTGATCGGGTGCAGGGGGAAGAGTCCGGTCTGCTGCGCCTGGGCCGACTCCGAGAGGACCACGCTCGCCGCCATGGCGAGGAGCAGCGGCCCGAGAAGCCTTCTCCATGATTTCGTGTGCATTCCTTGCCTCGATCGATCGGGTTGCACGCTTCGCCTCCGGTACTCCTGGGGGAGGCCGACCCAGCTCGACTACGCCATCACGGCTCTTGCCCTTGGATCGGGTCCCCCCGCCGCGATGCTCCAGATAAAATGGCTAACCGGCGTAGAACTCGGGCTTTGCGCAAATAGCGAAAACTCGGAATTTGCGGCGCGGGGCGGATGCAAGGAAAGCCAGGAGGAATCCCGTGCGAATGATTAAAACGGAGGGAGCATCCGGGCCGATGAAGGGGGTGGCGTCGCGTGGTCCCCGTCGCGTCCCTCATTGCGAGCGAGGCGGTTCGGGCGTTCGTTCGGCCCCGGGCCGATCCTGCGAGTGGGGGTGGAGCATGAGCGAGGAATTTCGGCTGTCGGCCCGGTTGGCGGCGGCGGCGTTGGTCGTCGCGGCTCTGCTGGGCTCCTCGGCCAGGGCGCAGACGGCGGCGGTCTCGGCGGAGCCGATGATCATGTTCGATCCGTCGATGAAGCCGGTCGTCGTGGACCCCCTGGCCGCGCAGATGATGATGGGGACGGCGGTGCCGATGACGAGGGCCCAGGCCGGGCTCGCGGCGGCCACCTCGGCCCAACGGCTGACGGGGATCGGGTCGGGGCGGATCAGCGGGGCTCGTGGGTCGGCCGGTTCCAGGACGGGGTCGGGCCGACGTCCCACGCTGGGGGCGCCCGGTGGGCAGGCCTCGAGTTTCTTCAACCGGTACGGCCGGGGGACGGCCACCAACGTCTCCGCCCCGGTCAGCCAGGCGACGACCCGGAATTACTACAATCGCCCGGCCGGTTTTTTCCCCGAAGGCCTCCGATAACCGGGAATCGCCCGGTTTCGATTTGAGCGGACGGGGGATCGTGCCGATTTTAAGACGTATCAAGACCAAACGCGGGGAACGCGGGTCTGGGTCCGGGGCGCAAGCCGCCGATCCTTGTCGAGAGTCAGAAATTGGGATCCGGCGAGCGGGATATGTCGCGAAGGATCGCGGCGGCCGCTCGATGCAGGAGAAGGGATCTCTGCCGAGCCGGTCTCGGAATGCCGGGAGGAGAAGGCATGGAAAGCTCAGGGAGTATCCGCCGGGCCGGCTGGCTGGTCATCTTGCTGGCCGCCTGCGGCGCGATCGGCTGCCAGACGGTCAAGACGCCCGAAGAGGCGATCGCCAATAGCAACATCCCGACCGAATTCAAGAAGGTCTCGATGCCCGACTACGTGGTCGAGCCCCCCGACCTGATCCTCGTCGAGGTGCTGGAGGCCCTGGAAGGCCGGCCGATCTCCGGCGAGCGCCTGGTCCGCCCGGACGGCAAGATCACGCTGGGCTTCTACGGCGAAGTCTACGTCGCCGGGCTCACCATCCCGGAGGTCAAGGAGAAGATCGTCCTTCACCTGCGGAAGTACCTCAGCGACGAGCTTCTCGGCCTGTTCGAGGAAGACCCCAAGACGGGCAAGCCGATCCCGATCGACCCCAAGGACACCGACCGGGTCTTCGTGGACGTCACCGCATACAACAGCAAGAACTACTACGTCCTGGGCGACGTCGGGGCCCCCGGCAAGCTCCCCATCACGGGGAACGAGACGGTGCTGGACGCGATCCAGTACGCCGGCGGCCTGCTCCCCACGGCCGCGCCGCAGAACATCCGGCTGGTCCGCCCCGCCCCGGCGGGGGCCTGCTGCGAGCAGCTCCTGCCGGTGAACCTGGCGGCGATCACCAGCGGCGGCGACCCCGCCACCAACTATCAGCTCATGCCCGGCGACCGGCTCGTCGTCTATCGAGACCCGATCGTCAGGACCACGATCTTCCTGGACCGCGTCGTCGCTCCCTTCCAGACGGTGCTCCAGTCGATCCTCCAGAGCAGCTTCACCATCCGATCGGTGCAGTTCGCCTCCCAGGGCACGGGCGGGTTGGGAGGGGCGGGCGGAGCCGCCGCCACGCAGCCGTCCCTGCTGACCCAGCCGGGCGCCCGCTGACCGCCTGATCGGCCCCAGCCGACCACACGGACCGACCCCGACGCATGGACCGATCCGACCGCGGGCCCCTCGCCCGACGTCGGATCGGTCCGCGTCGCTTCTCCCCGGCCGCCCGCCTCGGCGATGCGCAAGCGGGGTTGACCGGGCGCGAGGGCCGACCCAAGATGACGAACGAGCCTTCCGATCCGAATCGAAGGGGTGACGACTTGATCCCGATCCAGCCCACGGACGCGCGAACCGACCCCGACCCGACCCCGACGCGTCGCGGCTGGACTTTGCGGCGAACGGCGAGGGTCCTGGTCCTGGCGAGCTTGCTGGGCGTGGCCGCCTTCGCGTTCAGGCCGTATTACAGCCAGAATCTCGGCGTCGTCGATCCCGGTCGGGCCTATCGCTCCGCCCAGCCGACCTCGCGGCTCGACGCGATGATCCGGGAGCATGGGCTCGCGACCGTCCTGAACCTGCGCGGGGGGGACGCGGACGACCCCTGGTACGTCAACGAGGTTCGCGCCACGGAGGAAGCCGGCGTCGACTTCTACGACCTGCCGCTGAGCGCGGTCCGGCGGCCGAGGCGTCGCGAGCTGCTGCTGCTGATCGACGTGATCACGACCTGCCGCCTCCCCGTCCTCTTTCACTGCCGGGCCGGGGCCGATCGCACCGGGCTGGCGACCGTCGTCTACAACCTGATGATCGCCGGCCAGCCGCCCGAGGCCGCGATGGCCGGCTTCACGCTCTACCACAACCACGTGCCGCTTTTCGGGCCGGAACGGCTGCACGAGCCGATCAACGAGTACTCCGCCTGGCTGTCGGAACAGGGGCTGGCCCACACGCCCGAGCGGTTCCGGACCTGGGTCCGCGACGACTATCGCGCCGACGACCCGTCGGTCGACCCCCGACCGCTCGCCGTCGGGCCGCGAGTCCGCCAGTGATTCGGACTCACGGCCGGACGGTGCGGACGCCCGATCATTCGGGGTAGATCAGGTAACGCTCACGGACGGCCCCGAAGTCGGCCAACTCCTGGGTCCACAGGGCCTCGATCTGGTCCCGGCTCTTGAGGTCGAGGATCGCCTGGTAGGTGGCCTCGTCGCAGAGCAGGGTGGGCATGCGCTCGGGCTTCCAGTCGTCCTTGTAGTCGCGACGGAGCGTCAGCGCGAGGGCCAGGCCCAGCTTGATCGGGTCGAACGCGGCCCGGTCGGTGATCTGGATCTGCACCCCGCCGCACGTCTCCCCCTTGTACTGGCGCTCGGTCGGCGAGAATTCCAGGGGGGTGAAGCTCACGCCCGGGACGCCCTGGGCGTCGAGCGAGCGGGCCCAGGCGACCGGCTTGATCCAGGGCGCCCCGACGCGCTCGAAGGGCGTGTCGGTCCCGCGTCCGGTCGCCAGGTTCGTCCCTTCCAGCCAGCCCACGCCGGGATACAGCAGGGCCTCGGTCAGGCTCCGCATGTTGGGCGAGGGATTGACCCAGAGCAGGCCCGTGCGATCGTAGGCGGCCCCTCGGGTCCAGCCCTCGCATGGGACGACTTCGAGGTCGGCCTCGATCTTGCGCTCGGCGTTGTACAGCCTCGCCAGCTCGCCGACCGTCATGCCGTGGCGGATCGGGATCGCGTGGTAGGCGACGAACGACTCGAAGCTCTCGTCGCGCACCGGCCCGCCGAAGTCGACGCCGCCGATCGCGTTGGGGCGGTCGAGCACCACCAGCTTCTTGCCGTTGGCCTTGGCGGCTTCCAGCACCAGTCCCAGGGTGGAGGCGTAGGTGTAGTAGCGGACGCCGATGTCCTGGATGTCGTAGACCAGCACGTCCAGGTCGGCGAGGTCCTCATCCTGCGGCTTGCGCTTCTTGCCTTCGTACAGGCTGACGACCGGGAGCTTGGTCGCCTCGTCGACGCCGCTGGTGATCTTCTCGTGATCGAGGAGGCCGCGGATGCCGTGCTCGGGGCTGAACAGCTTGACGAGCTTGACGTCGGGGGCGGCGAACAGGACGTCGATCGTGGACCGGCCGTCCGCCGAGCGTCCGGTGTGGTTGGTGACCAGGCCGACCCGCTTCCCCTTCAGGGAGTCGAAGCCGCGGGCCGCCAGGACGTCGATCCCGCACGTCACCGTCGCGAACGGCGTGGGGGCGGGGGACGATTCGGAGTCCGAAGCGGTGGAGGCCGGGGCGCGGACGGCCGGCGGGTCGACGAGCGCCGCGGCGGCCAGCGTGGCGACGTCGCGCCGGAGCGTCGACGGCGACGGGTTGGACTTCGGGTGGAGGCGGCTGGTGAGGATCACGACGAACGTCTGGGTCTCCGGGTCGATCCAGACGCTCGTGCCGGTGAAGCCGGTGTGGCCGAAGCTCGACGGGCCGAACAGCTCGCCCTTGGGGCTGCTGAAGCCGGTCTCCACGTCCCAGCCCAGCCCGCGACGCTGCCCCGCCGGGGTGTCGGCCGGGTCGCGCATGAGTCGGACGGTCAGAGGGGCGAGGACGCGATAGCCCGACGGGGCCGCGCCGTAGTACAGGAGCATCCGGGCGAAGTTCGCGACGTCGTCGGCCGTGGCGAACAGGCCCGCGTGACCCGCCACGCCACCGAGGGCCCGCGAGCGGGGATCGTGCACCACGCCCCGGACGAAGGCGTCCCCTTCCTTCTCGGTCGGGGCGACGCGGTCCAGGGGCGGCCGATTCGAGGCGTCGCCGGCGGTCGGCCGGAAGTGGGCGTCGACCATCCCGGCGGGCCCGAACACCCGCTCGTCCGCGAATTCGTCCAGCGGCTTGCCCGACACCTTCTCGACGAGCTTGCCCAGGATGATGAAGCCCACGTCCGAATAGATGAACTTCGAGCCCGGCCGGGCGACCGGCTGAAGCTCGGCGATCTGCTTCCAGGCCGCTTCAGGCCCGTCCTTGTAGTCGCCGAGGGCGTTGTCCGGGATCAGGCCGGCGCGGTGTCGCAGCAGGTGGTCGACGGTGATCCGCCCCTTGCCGTGGTTGTCCAGCTCCGGGAAGTACTTCACGATCGAGTCGGAGAGGCGGATCTTCCCCTCCTCGATCAGGACCATGACCGAGGTCGCGGTGGCGATCGGCTTGGTCAGCGAGGCCATGTCGAAGATCGTGTCCCGCGTCATCGGCTCCTCGGTCGGCTCGACGGCGCGCTTGCCGAAGGTCTTCGCGTAGGCGACCCCGCCGCCGCGACCGACCAGGACGACCGCCCCGGGAACCTTCCCCTCGGCGACCGCCCGCTCCACGACCGCGTCGATGCGGCCCAGGCGCTCGGCGTCGAAGCCGAGCTGCGCCGCCGTCTCCGCGGTCGGCTCGGGAAGCTCCCGCCCCCGGGCGAGCCCCCCGCTCAAACCGATCGCCGCGATCACGAACCACGCCGCCAGCCGCCTGCCGCCCGTCTGTTTCACGATCTTTCCACCCATGTCGAGTCCAATGGGGAGCGAGACGCCCCCGATGCGTCATCCGGTTGCACCGAAGCCCCCATTCTAGCCGCGAGGCGCGGCGTCCGCCTCTCTGCTCCCGCGATCGACGCGAAGGGCTTCGATCCAGGCCGGCGGCGCGAGGGCTTCGAAATGACCCAAACCAGCCCGCTGACCGGAACCCTCACGACGACCTCTCCCTTCGTCGTGAACGTTCCAATCAGCGGGCCGGTCGGTTTGAGGTCCCCGACCTGGGAAGGCCGGGGACTGGACGCCCTTGGAAGAAACCGGACTGCATCCCAGAGACCTACGACCGCCTCTCCCTCGGTCGTGGACCGCCGTTCTACAGCCGGTTGGCTCGAGTCGGCTCGCCCCCCCCGTCGTCGAGACGGGGAGGGACGGAACCGGGTGGAAGAAACCGGCTAGAGATTCAGACCCTCGCGACGACCTCTCCCTTCGTCGCGAAGAACCGTCTCAACTAGCCGGTTGGCTCGTGCAGGCTCGACGTCTCCCCCGCCTTTCGTGCCGGCGAGGGATCGGAACCTTGGTGAAGAAAGGGCGAGCGGGGGGTCGTGCGAGGTTTCCCGCTCGCCCTTTGGCGGGGAGATCGGATAAACCGATCGTCGCCAGTGGGGTGGCTTCTTACAATGTGTCGAGCCTCTCGGCTCGGGTCTCTGTCTCCGTCGCAACCTTTTGAACCAGTTTGACTTTCGTCTCCGTCTCGCGTCTCTCGTCGTCAACGCCAGGATGAAAAAGCAAAGGCGGTGCCAGAACCTGAAAGCGAGCCGATCCGAGGGGCCATTACTCCCGATTCAAGGCCCGCCTCTCGTCGAAATTTCCTGTGATTCAGGGGTTTACGACAATCGAAAAATTTCGGACGCTGGCGTAGAAAGCCCGATTCCCACCGCGTCTCCCACCGTTCTGCACCCACGGAACGACCACGACCGCACAAGATTCGGGCACAGGCTGCCGAATACATCATCACGCGGGAGCCGAGGCGACTCGGGTCCTCCTGGTGTGGAGATCCGAGGGGGCGCCAAGGTCGAATATGGTCGATCGAGAGAAACCGAATCCGGCCGGTCGCGACGATCTCGGCCTGGCCGTCGACGCCTGGAAGCTTCAGGGCGATGCCACGCCGCTGGAAGGCTGGTTCATCCGGGAGCTGGGCGAGCAGGGCGACCCGATCCGACTCCCCCTCTCGGAGTGGTCGGGCGTGCTCGGTCGTCTCGCGGAGGCGCGCGGTCGCGGCGAGGGCTGGCCGCCCCGGCTCGACGAGCGGCTCACCGGCTTTTTCCGGATGCTCCTCCGGTTCTCCCGCCCCGACGGCCGGACGGCGGGCCTCGCCCCCGATCGAACCGAGCCCGAGTCGCCGCGCAAATACTGGCGGGGGCTCCTGGCGACCTTCCGCGAGCCCGACGTGGGGCGAGTCCTCGACTGGTGGTTCCCGGGCCGCGACGTCGACCCCGTACCGCCCCCCCTCCCCGCCTGGTCGAGCGGCGATCGCGTGCTGGGCGTGCTGCGGGCGGACTGGACGCGCCGGGGCGACTTCCTGACTTTCGACCAGCGCGACGCCGGAGCCGGGACGCGATTCGAACTCTACGGCGCCGGAACGCCGTGGCTCTCCTCGGAATGGTCGACGCCCGATCCGTCGACGCCGAGCGTCCTCCCCGAGGCGGCGAAGCCGACGGCCTGGGCGACCAGCTCGAACGCCGACGTGGCCGAGTGGAGCTTCTCGTCCGGGGGTCGTCGGGTGACCCGCCTGGCCATGATGCTCCGAGGCCGTCGGCTCGCGATCCTGGCCGACCAGCTCGACGGGCTGCGGCCCGACGACGCGCCGGAGACGCGGCTGGACGTCCCCTCCGGCCTGATCGTCGCCCCCCTGGAAACGCCCGGCGGTTTCCTCCTGAAGACGGGGGCGCCCGGGAAGTCCGCCCAGGCGATCCTGATCGGTCGCGGCGCGTTGGAGTACGAGGAGGCGTCGCGGCGGATGATCGTCCGGCCGCTCGCCGAGGGCGGCGATGCGTGGCTGCCCCTGCTCGTCTCGTGGGACCACGCCCGCCACCGCAAGCCGTTCCGTTGGAACCGCCTCACGGTGGCCGAGCAAGGCAAGGTCTGCCCGCCCGAGACGGCCTGGGCCGCTCGCGTAACCTGGGGGCGGGACGAGACGTTCGTGGTCTACCGGAGCCTCGGCCCTCCCGTGAGGAGGTCGTTCCTGGGCTTCTCGACCACCGACCGATTCGTGGTGGGACGCTTCACGCCCGAGGGGGACGTCGAAGCGATCGCGACTTTGGCCTGAACCCGAGCCGGGCGATCCCGGCCCGGCGGCTCACAAGCTCCGGTCGCGGGGCTTGGCGAGGATCACCGTCAGGGAGAGCGCGACGTAGACGATCGTGACCACGGCCGTCAACATGCCGGTGTGGAAGTGGGCCCCCGTCAGGCTCGGGTCGGCCCCGCGCCGGATGAGGAGTCCGAGGACGGCCTGGACCGTGATCAGGACCGCCGACAGGATTCCGGTTATGATGAGAATGGGCTTCATCGGAAGTTCGCCTCGACCTTTGCGTGTGCGCGGGCCGTCTTCAACGACGGCCCGGCTGAAGGCTCGAACATAACCGATACGTCCTCCCCGAGTCACCCCGAAGCCCCGACCGACGACCCGCCATGAACACCGCCCGAATCCGCGACAACCTCCTCTCCGTGCAGGACCGGATCGCCGACGCCGCCCGCCGCTCGGGACGCGATCCGGCCTCGGTGACGCTCGTCGCCGTGACGAAGAAGCGGCCCGTCGCGATGGTCAGGCCCCTGGTCGAGGCCGGCATGCTCGACCTGGGAGAGAACTACCCGCAGGAACTTTGGGAGAAGGTCGACGCGCTGGCCGACGGCCCGGCCGCGATCCGCTGGCACCTCATCGGGCACCTCCAGGGGAACAAGGCCCGGCGGACGTTCCCGATGGTCCGGGTGATCCACGCGGTCGACTCGCTGAAGCTCCTGAGGACGCTCGACGAGCTGGCGGGCGAGGTCGCCGACCCGCCGGCCGTCTGCCTCCAGGTCAACACGTCGGACGAGGAGGCGAAGCACGGCTGGAAGGACGCCGCGGTCCTGACCGACGCCGACGCGATCGCCGCCTGCTCGCGGATCCGGCTCATCGGCCTGATGACGATGGCCGCCTACGGCACAGACGCCGAGACCGCCCGGCCCTCCTTCATCCGCCTCCGCGCCATCCGGGACGCGCTGGCCGGTCGGATCGGCCGCCCGCTCCCCGACCTCTCGATGGGCATGTCCAACGACTACGAGGCGGCCGTCGAGGAAGGCGCGACCCTCGTCCGCGTCGGCTCGGCGCTCTTCGAGGGGGTGGACTCGTGATCGAGCTGACCCCGAGCAAAGAGGGCGTGCTCCTGAACGTCCACGCCCAGCCGGGCGCCCGCCGCAACGGGCTCCTCGGCGAACGCGCGGGCGCCCTCCGCGTGGCCGTGACCGCCGCCCCCGACAAGGGGAAGGCCAACGCCGCGATCCTCGACGTCCTCGCCGACGCGCTCGGCCTGCGGCCGTCGGCGATCGCCCTCGTCTCCGGCGAGACCTCGCGCCACAAGCGCATCCTCCTGGCCGGGCTCACCCCGGAGGAGGCCGGCCGCCGGATCGCCGGGGCCCTCCCCGAGCCGAAGCCCTCCGACACGAACTCCTGACAGCCAACCGACAACGCCCCAACGGACGAACGATGCCCGACTATCCCGCCGAACTGACGATCGATCCCTGGAACGGCCCCGCGCCGACCGCGACCGTGCGCGTCCCCGGGTCCAAGAGCCTCACCAACCGAGCCCTGATCGTCGCCGCCCTGGCGCGAGGGCCGAGCGTCCTCACCGGCGCGCTCGACAGCGAAGACACCCGCGTCATGATCGACGCCCTCAAGGCGCTGGGGATCGCCGTCGAGCATGACGCGGCGACGGCGACGATCCGCATCACGGGCTGCAGCGGCCGATTCCCCGCCCCCGAGGCCGACCTCCACGTCGCCAACTCCGGGACGACCCTCCGGTTCCTGACGGCCGCCCTGGCGGCCGGCAAGGGGAAGTACCGGATCGACGGCACCCCCCGGATGCGCCAGCGACCCGTCGCCGACCTCCTCCAGGCGCTCAACGGCCTGGGGGCGTTCACCAGGAGCGAACTGGGGACGGGCTGCCCGCCGGTCCAGATCGACGCCGACGGGCTCGACGGCGGCTTCGCGTTCGTCCGGGGCGACGTCTCCAGCCAGTTCCTCAGCGGCCTCCTCATGGCCCTCCCCTACTCCCGAGGCGAGACGGTCGTCGACGTCGAGGGGACGCTGGTCTCGCAGCCCTACATCGCGATGACGCTCGACGTGATGCGCGAGTTCGGCGTCGAGCCCAGCAACCGCAAGAACAAGCGGTTCGTGGTCCACCCCAGCCGGTATAACGGTCGCGACTACTCGATCGAGCCCGACGCCTCGGCCGCCAGCTACTTCTTCGCCCTCGCCGCGATCACCGGCGGCTCGATCACCGTCGAGGGCCTCGGCTCGTCGAGCATCCAGGGGGACGTGCAGTTCGTCGACGTCCTGGAGCACATGGGCTGCACCGTCGTCCGCGAGCGCGACCGGACGACCGTGACCGGCGGGCCGCTGCGGGCGGTCGACGTTGACATGAACGCGATCAGCGACACCGTGATGACCCTCGGCGTCGTCGCCCTGTTCGCCGACGGCGTCACCCGGATCCGCAACGTCGGCCACATCCGCCACAAGGAGACCGACCGCATCGCCGCCCTCGCCGCCGAACTTCGCAAGCTGGGCGCGGACGTCTCCGAGCAGCACGACGGCCTGCTCATCATCCCCCCCGAGCCCTCCGCCCTCAGGCCGGCCGCGATCGCCACCTACGACGATCATCGGATGGCGATGTCCTTCGCCCTGGCCGGCCTGAAGATCCCCGGCGTCACGATCCTCGACCCCGGCTGCGTCGCCAAGACCTACCCGGGCTTCTGGGACGACCTGGCCGCGGTCCGAACCAGCCCGACCGCTTGACGCTCCGAAACGGGGCGGGGTATCGTGAACGACCTCGCGACGTCTCGTCCGGGCTCCGCGCGGGGCGACCCAAACCCGAACGACGTCGGAATTTACGACAATCGACAGGCCGCCGAGCGAACCATGCTGCTGAAACGGACGCATACCTGCGGGGAATTGACCAAGGAACACGTCGGCCAGGCCGTCGCGCTCAACGGCTGGGTCGACGCCTGGCGCGACTTCGGGGGCCTGGTCTTCATCGACCTCCGCGACCGCTACGGCGTCACCCAGGTCGTCTTCGAGCCCGAGGCCGGGGCCGACCTCCAGGCCCAGGCCCGCGAGCTTCGCAACGAGTACGTCGTGGGGATCCGCGGCACGGTCGCCGGCCGGCTGGCCGGCAAGGAAAACCCCAAGCTCAAGACCGGCCAGGTCGAGGTCCGCGCGGTCGAGCTGGTCGTCTACAACGCCTCGCCCACGCCCCCGTTCGAGATCAACGGCCCCGAGCCCAATGAGGAACTGCGGCTCAAGTACCGCTTCCTCGACCTCCGGCGTCCCGACCTCCAGCGCGTTTTCATCCTCCGCCATCAGGTCGGCCAGACGATGCGCCGGGTGCTCTCGGATCAGGGCTTCCTGGAAGTCGAGACCCCCATCCTGGGCCGGAGCACGCCGGAAGGCGCCCGCGACTTCCTGGTGCCCAGCCGGGTCCACGCGTCGCACTTCTACGCCCTGCCGCAGTCGCCGCAGCTTTACAAGCAGCTCCTGATGGTCTCGGGCTTCGACCGCTACTTCCAGATCGCCCGCTGCTTCCGGGACGAGGACCTCCGTGCCACGCGGCAGCCCGAGTTCACGCAGCTCGACATCGAGATGTCGTTCGTCGAGGACGAGGACGTGATGACCTCGATGGAGCCCCTGATCGCCGCGATGGCCCAGGAGTTCGCCGGCCAGGAGCTGAGCCTCCCGCTCCCCCGCGTCAACTACCACGACGCGATGGAACGCTTCGGCAGCGACCGGCCCGACCTCCGCTACGACCTGGAGTTGAAGGACCTGGCCGACATCGCCGACCAGACCGAGTTCCGCGTCTTCCAGATGGCCAAGGAGGCGGGGAACCGCATCCGAGGCCTCTGCGCGCCTGGCGGCGGGGAGAAGTACAGCCGAAAGGACCTGGACGGCCTCACCGAGTTCGCCGGCAACTTCGGCGCGAAGGGCCTGGTCTGGCTCAAGGTCGAGGCCGAGACCTTCGCCGGGCCGACCGCCAAGTTCTTCAAGCCCGAAGTCCAGGCCCAGCTCCGAGAGCGGTTCGACGCCAAAACCGGCGATCTGATCCTGATCGTCGCCGACACCCAGGCCGTCACCAGCCAGGCCCTCTCGAACCTCCGCGCCCGGCTCGCCGCCGAGCTGAAGCTGTACGACCCCAAGGCGTTCCACTACTCCTGGGTCGTCCGCTTCCCGCTCCTGGCGTGGGACGCCGACGAGAATCGGTACGTCGCCGAGCACCACCCGTTCACCATGCCGCTCGCCGAGGATCTCCACCTCCTCGACACCGAACCGCTGAAGGTCCGGGCCCAGGCCTACGACCTCGTCATCAACGGCGAGGAAGGGGCGGGGGGGACGATCCGCTGCCACGACCCGGTCGTCCAGTCCAAGATCTTCGGCCTGCTGGGCCTCTCCCCCGAACAGGCCGAGGAGAAGTTCGGCTTCCTCCTGAGCGCCCTGCGCAACGGCGCCCCGCCGCACGGCGGCATCGCCTTCGGGTACGACCGGATGGTCATGCTGTTCGCCGGGCTCACCAACATCCGCGACTGCATCGCCTTCCCCAAGACCGCCAAGGGGACCGACCTCATGACCGGCGCGCCGGGCCTCGTCGAGCCCCGACAACTCAAGGAACTCAACATCCGTTCGACGTGACGACCCGTCGTTCCGATCCGGACTGAAACCCTCGAACGCCGCGCGGAGCTCGTCCTCGCGGCGTTCGTCGTTTCTCGACATCGTCGGGCGGAAAATGATTGACAGGAGGCCCACCTGATATAGATTGATTCTCATCCAACTCATGCTTCCGTCCCGGCCTTCGGGCCTTGAGCGAACCCGAACCGCATGACGACGCCGCGATCGTCACTCTCGGCCTTCCGGCTCGCGCCTTTGCTGGCGTCGCTGATCGTCTGCGCGGCTTTTTCACCCCGATCGTCCGCCGACTGCGCCCATCGGGCGGGGGCGACCGTCCCGCATCGAGCATCGGCCGCGCTCCAGCTCCTCGAACTCGGCGCGTCGCCCCACGCGACGACCTGGACCGTCCCCGGCCTCCCCTGCCACGGGCCTCGATGCAAGTCGAAGGCGCCCTCGGCCGAGACCCCCTCCCCGACGGCCCTGCCCGATCGCGACGACGGCTGCCTCGCCCTCTTCAAGGCCCCTCCCCCCGCGCCCGCGGCCACGACCGCCGCCTGGGCCGAGCCCCTCCTCTCGCCCATCCTCGCGGCCCTCGCGCTCGAACGCCCTCCGCGCGGCGCCTGACGAAGCAGCCCTCCAGCCTTCGAATCCGACCCGGCGGCGTTGCGCGATCTTTCTTCTCCCCTCGAGGGAGATGGGAGCCGCGCAGCGGCGGATCTGGGGGCGACGAGCGCAGCGGCCGTCGGCTGTTCGACTCGTCCGCCTTGATGGCCCCCCTCATCCGGCCCTCCGGGCCACCTTCCCCCACGAGGGGGGAAGGAAGGGGCCGGCGACGGCATCGTCACAATGCATGCTTATTCGTTATTATTCGCCCAAGTCTCCACGCCCATTCATTTCCACGGACTCGCACATCATGAATTCTCCAATACAAGACCGACGTTCGGCCTTCACGCTGATCGAGCTGCTGGTGGTGATCGCGATCATCGCCGTCCTGATCGCGCTGCTGCTGCCGGCCGTGCAGGCGGCCCGCGAGGCCGCCCGGCGGATCCAGTGCACGAACAACCTGAAGCAGATCGGGCTGGCCTGTCACAACTACCACGAATCGCGCGGGGCGCTCCCGGGCGCGAACATGGTCTTCGGGACCACCGGGCTGTCGGCGCTCAGCATGCTCCTGCCGCAGATGGAGCAGTCGGCCGTTTACAACGCGATCAACTTCACGGCGAAGTACGACGACCCGATCAACTCGACGTCCCGCTTCACCGTCGTCTCGGGCTTCGTCTGCCCCTCGGACCAGAGCAATCCGCTGCCGGCCCTGGGGGGCGGGACCAATTACATGGCCGACATGGGGAGCGGCATCGTCTGGCAGGAGGCCGTCGGCGGCAACGCGGGCCTGCCCCGGCCCAACGGCCTGTTCCACGGCAACAGCTCCAAGCGGTTCGCCGAGGTGACGGACGGCCTGTCGAACACCGGCATGTTCTCGGAGCGCGTCCTGGCCGACGGCAACAACGCCGTCGTCAGCAAGGTCGCCGACGTCTTCTTCTCGCCGCTCTCGCCGACGACCGTCGACGAGGCCTACAACATGTGCCGGGCGGTCGACGTCTCCAACCTGTCGAACCAGTTCCCGCTCTTCATGGGCGCCCCCTGGCTGACGGGCCAGCACATCTTCCAGCACATCAACCCGCCCAACGGCCGCTCCTGCGGCTTCTTCGTCACCAACCGGGCGGTGATGCCGCCGAGCAGCTTCCACCCCGGCGGCGTCAACCTGCTGCTCGCCGACGGCTCGGTCCGGTTCATCAAGGACTCGATCAGCCTGGCCACCTGGAGCGCCCTCGGCACGATCTCCGGCGGCGAGGTGATCAGCAGCGACGCCTACTGAGCCGAACGGCGCTCGCATCGGGAGGACATCGCATGTCGATCCGCAACAAGATCCTCGCGCGGCGGACCGTCGCCGCCCTGGTCGTCGCCCTGGCCGCGATCGCGTCGGGCTGCTCGTCGGGCGTCGCGCATCCGGTCGATCCCGGCCCCGCGATGGACGCCCTGAAGACCGTCCTGGACGCCTGGAAGGAGGGGAAGACCCCCGACTTCCTCAAGGACGCGGCCCCGGCCATCGTCGTCCAGGACCTGGAATGGCTGTCGGGGGCCAAGCTCGAGAGCTATCAGGTGGAAGGCGACGGCGTCCCTGCCGACGCGAACCTGGAAGTCCGCGTCAAGCTGAACCTCGCGGCCAAGGGCAAGAAGCTCCAGCGGGACGCCCACTACCTCGTCACGACGAGCCCCGCCCTCACCGTCTTCCGAGACATGATGCGATGATCAGGAAATCCGATCTCACGACCCCCGACCATCCTCCGAGGATCTGGAATATGCTCGTCAGAACATCCCTTCACGCCGCGATTCTCACGGCCGGCCTGGGCCTCAGCGTCTCGGCGATCGCCGAGGAGCCCTCGAAGCCCCAGGCCGCCGCGCCGGCGACGGCCGCCGACGAATCGAGCCGGGCGCTCCGCGAAGCCTGGCCGGACCGGCCCGAGTGGCTCGACATGTACACCGCCATCCTCAGCGACGAGCCGATGGGGCCGACGAACGGCTGGTTCCGAACGTCCGTCACCCAGACCCGCTACGGTTGGGACGCCGTCCGCGCCCGATTCGACCGCGACGGCGACGGCAAGGTCGCCCGCGCGGAGTATCCCGGCGACGACGAATCCTTCGCCCGTCTCGACCGCGACCGCGACGCCGGGCTGACCCAGGCCGACTTCGACTTCTCCCGCGCCTACATGCCCTCCCCCGGCTCCATGCTCTTCTCCCGCCTCGACCGCGACGGCGACGGCAAGGTCGTGAGGGAGGAGATCGAGCGATTCTTCAAGGCCGCCGACGCCGACGACGCGGGCTTCCTCTCACGAATGGACCTGGAACGGGCGCTCCCCGCCCCCTCGGGCTCGATGGGCCCCGGCGACCGGCCGACCAAGGAGCAGCTCATCAAGGGCCTCTTCCGCCAGGAGATCGGCTCGCTCCAGAGCGGCCCGAACCTTGACGAGACGGCCCCCGACTTCAGCCTGAAGACAGCCGACGGCCAGGGCGAGCTGACGCTGTCGAAGCTCGTCGGTCCCAAACCGGTCGTCCTAATCTTCGGCAATTTCACCTGCGGCCCGTTCCGCAGCATGGCCGGCAACTTCGAGAAGCTCCACCGCCGCTACGGCGACCGCGCCACCTTCGTCATGGTCTACGTCCGCGAGGCCCATCCCAGCGACGGCTGGCGGATGCAGTCCAACGAATCCGTAGGGGTCTCGACCGCCCAGCCCCGCACTTACGAGGAGCGGGCCGAGGTCGCCCAGCGCTGCGGGAAGCTCCTCAGCCTGGGCTTCCCGATGCTCGTCGACACCATCGACGACGCCGTCGGCGCCCGCTACAGCGGGATGCCGGGCCGCTTCTATCTGATCGACACGGCGGGCAAGATCGCCTTCAAGAACGCCCGCGGCCCCTTCGGCTTCAAGCCCGCCGAACTCGAACAGTCGCTCATCCTGCTCCTCCAGGATGAAGGATCGACCGGCGATCAGGCCCGCTCCGAGGTCCGCTGAGCCCTTCCACGTCATCCCGTCGCCCCGACGGCCCCGCCCACCAGCGGGGCCGTCGGCGTTGCCCCCTCCCCCTTCGCCAAATCCGGGTAGTCCGGAAACCCCTCCGCCCTCTACAATCGTCAACGCCCGTCGACCTGGACCGCCCCGCTCCTCCTCGCGCCGACCTGGCACGCTCCGGGGAACGGGGTTTGCGGAACGCTTGGTGTCTACCCGTCACCTCGCCGATCCTCGACTCCGGAGAGTCCAGCCTCCATATTCCTATGGCCGATCGTGGCGAAATCGCGACAGATGCGAGGATGCTCCTCGATCAATCACGTCTCGACGTGCTAAAATGGAGAAACTAGAGAGTCTGTATGCTGCAAATCGCCACACATCCGCCTTCTGACCCTTCCGTGGTCTCGCCCGCTCGGATCGGGCCTCGCGAGATCGTCGTTCGGCCGAAGATCTCGGTCGGGCGAGGGCGTGAATCCGCGTCGGGGTCCCTGGGAGCGAGAACGTGAGAATTCCCGGTAACCTTTCGCCCCGACACTGGTTGCGTGTGGCGGTGGCCATGCTGGTCATCATCCCCTTGCTGGCGGGGGGCTTCGATCCCTCGCCGGAACCGGAAGCCGTTGGCGTTGCGGCCAAGGGCGAGGCGGTCGACGTTTCGGCCGTCGCAAGTCGCCCCCGCCTGGAGCGCCTGTCGCCGGGGACGCGATTCACCGACCGGCAGCCGCCGTCGGGATGGAGCCGCGTGGTCCTGAAGTCGACGCCGATGCTGGCCTCGGGCGCGCTCGACACGCTCTCGAAAGAGGCGTTCGAGACGGCCCGCCGCATCCGGTTGGTGATCCTGGCGGACGTGGCCCAGACCTCGGCCGAAGGGCCGTACGTCCTGACTCGCCTCGGCGTCGGACTGGCCGCGCCGGTCGTCGGCGAGGCTGACGGGGGCGACGTGGTGGTGACCGCCACGAACGTGGGTGACGCCTCGGGCGAATGGTCGACCAAGGACCGGATCATCCTCGCCGCCGGCTCGCGCGAGCTGGACCAGGCGACGCTTACGGCGACGACCCCGACCTTCGCCATCCTCCGCACGCCGACCACCAGTCTGACGGGGACGGAACACGTGACGCTCGACGTGCTGTACGCGGTGCTCGTCGATCCCGCGTCCGGAGGGCTGCGTCTCTTCGCGTGCCGGCCTTCTCCCTCGGGGTCGGCCCCGGTGATCCGCGAACTGGCCTCCCCCGCGATCGTGGACGGCCCGCTTCACGTCAAGGCGAGGACGTTCGCCGGCATCCCCGTCTCGTGGTCGTTCGCGATGATCGACGTCCCCGAGGGGGACGAGCGGACCGTGCCGGCCGACCTGGCCCGCCTCATCGCCCCCGACAGCCTGGAGACGGCCGAAGCCCGGGCCGTCGAGGGGGCCTTCCGTGCGTTCGCCGAGCGGCCGGCGATCGCGCCGACCGCCCGGGCCGTCGCCCCGGAAGCTCAGCGCGACTGATCGGGCTGCTTGTCGAGGAACCCCTGGCCCTTGAGCCAGGTCTCGCAGAGCCCGGGCCAGGCCTGGAACGCCGGATCGGGACCGATGTTGAACTGCTTGGCCCCCGCCCCCAGGCCCAGGCCGTGCTGGCCCTTCTCGAAGATGTGCAACTCCAGGGGGACTCCGGCCTTGCGCAGGGCCAGGGCGAACAGGAGGCTGTTCTCCGGCGGCACCGCCTTGTCCTCGTTGGTGTGGGCCAGGAACGTCGGCGGCGTCTGGGGCGTCACCTGCTGCTCGTTGGAGTAGAACTTCAACAGCTCCGCCGAGGGGTTCTCACCCAGCAGGTTTCGGTTGGAGCCCTGATGGGTGTACGGGGTCGCCATCGCGATCACCGGATAGACCAGGATCAAGCGGTCGGGCCGCGAGCTGACCCGCTCGATCGGGTCCTCGGCGTCGGCTTGGCCCGCGTCGAAATGGGTCCCCCCCGTCGAGGCCAGATGGCCCCCGGCCGAGAACCCCATCAGGCCGATCCGCCCCGGATCGACGCCCCACTTCGCGGCCCCCTGACGCACCACGCGGATCGCCCGATTGACGTCGTGAAGCATCGCCGGCTGGTGATACTCCGGGGCCAGCCGGTACTTGAGGACGAAGGCCGCGACGCCGACCGAGTTGAGCCATTCGGCGACCTGCCTCCCCTCGTGGTCGAGGGCCAGGCCGCCGTATCCGCCGCCGGGGCAGACCACGATCGCCGAGCCCGTGGCGACGCCCGGTTCGGGCAGGAACACCGAGAGCGTGGGCACGTCCTTGGCCAGGTCGTCCCCCCTGGCGCCGGGAGCCCCGCCGGGCCAGAGCTTGACGACCTCGGACGCCGCGTCGAGCGGTTCCGCGGCCGACGTCGGAACCATCCCCGCCGCCCCAAGGACGACCGCCGCCAGAAACCCACGCGAAAAGCCCAGGGAAACCATGTCGCCACCCCCCATCTCGCACCGGGAAACGCCTCAATTCCTCGAAGGCCCCGATCGTAGAGCATGGGAAAGGCCCCGGCAACCTCCCGCCGGCCGCCCTTCCAGGTCCCTCCGGCCCCCTCGCCAAAATGCAGGCGGCCCTGTCAAAACGGCAGCCAAAGCCGCCGTCCGACTCTCGGCTTGAGAACGCAACGTGTTGTCTCAATGGATCTTGAGACACGATCGAAACACCGGTACGCGAGTTGCATCTAGGGGGAGTCGAATAACCTCGGGAGTCGTTTTTGGCACGACCCCCGCGTCGCGCCGGGACAGCGCCCTCGGCCGACACGTCCGAGTCGTCGATTGGAGAATCCACGTGGCGAAGATACTGGCATACGATGAAGAGGCCCGCCAGAAGCTGGCCAGCGGCGTCGGCAAGCTGGCCCGCGCGGTCCGCAGCACGCTCGGCCCGCGGGGTCGGAACGCCGTCATCGACAAGGGGTGGGGAGCCCCGACGGTGACGAAGGACGGGGTCTCCGTCGCCGAGGAGATCGAGCTGACCGATCCTTACGAGAACATGGGCGCGCAGCTCGTGAAGGAAGCGGCGTCGAAGACCTCGGACGCCGCGGGCGACGGCACGACGACGGCGACCGTGCTGGCCGAGGCCATCTTCAAGGAGGGCCTCAAGGCCCTGGCCGCCGGCGCCGACCCGATGGCGATCAAGCGCGGGATCGACAAGGCCGTCACGGCCATCGTCGAGAACGTCAAGTCGCAGGCCAAGAAGATCAACGGCAAGAAGGAGATCGCCGAGGTCGCCGCGATCGCCGCCAACAACGACATGTCGATCGGCGAGAAGCTGGCCGACGCGTTCGAGAAGGTCGGCACCGACGGCGTCATCACCGTCGAGGAGGCCAAGGGCTTCGAGACGACGGTCGACGTGGTCGAGGGGATGCAGTTCGACCGCGGCTACCTGAGCCCCCACTTCGTCACCGACCAGGACCGCATGGAGGTCGTCCTCGAGGACGTCTACCTGCTGATCCACGAGGAGAAGGTCAGCTCCCCCACCAAGCTGATCCCCCTGCTCGAGAAGATCGCCAAGGCCAACAAGCCGCTGCTGATCATCGCCGAGGACGTCGAGGGCGAGGCGCTGGCGACCCTGGTCGTCAACAAGCTCCGCGGCATCCTCAAGGTCGCGGCCGTCAAGGCCCCCGGCTACGGCGACCGCCGCAAGGCCATGCTCGAGGACATCGCGATCCTCACCGGCGGCAAGGCCATCTTCAAGGACCTGGGCGTCGACCTCGACGCCGTCCAGCTCACCGACCTGGGCCGCGCCCGCAAGGTGACCATCACCAGCGAAGCGACCACCATCGTCGAGGGCGCCGGCACCAGCGAGGCCATCAAGGGCCGCGCCGACGCCATCCGTCGCGAGGTCGGGACCACCGACAGCGAGTACGACAAGGAGAAGCTCCAGGAGCGGCTCGCCAAGCTCGCCGGCGGCATCGCCCAGATCAACGTCGGCGCCGCGACCGAGACCGAGATGAAGGAGCGCAAGGCCCTCGTCGAGGACGCCCTGCACGCCACCCGCGCCGCGATCGAGGAAGGCGTCGTCCCCGGCGGCGGCACCGCCCTGATCCGCGCCTCCAAGGCGATCGAGGGCCTCAAGCTCGAAGGCGACGAGCAGTTCGGCGTCGACCTGATCCGTCGCGCCGCCGAGCAGCCCGCCCGCTACATCGCCGAGAACGCCGGCGTCGACGGCGCGGTGGTCGTCAATCGGGTCAAGAAGTCGAACGACGCCAACTTCGGCTACAACGCCGAGAGCGGCGCCTGGGGCGACCTCCTGGCGGCCGGCGTCGTCGACCCGGCCAAGGTCACCCGCACCGCCCTCCAGAACGCCGCGTCGGTGGCCGGACTCCTCCTCACCACCGAGGCCATGATCGCCGAGCCCCCGAAGAAGCCGGAAGCCGGCGGCGGCCACCATGACCACCACGGCGGTGGCATGGACCCCATGGGTGGCATGGGAGGCATGGGTGGAATGGGCGGCATGGGCGGCATGGGGATGATGTGAGCGACGCCCCGCGTCGCTCCCCCCCGGGCCCCTTCCGACCCTTCGCGAAGGGGCCCCGCCCGACTCCCGAGACGAACGATCACCGAACACCGATTCGATTCATTCGATAAGACGAGAAGGAAACGCGAAAATGGCCAAGCTGACCATTCGTCCCCTGGAAGACCGCGTCGTGATCAAGCAGATCGAGGCCGAGGAGAAGACGGCCGGCGGCATCGTGCTCCCGGACACCGCCAAGGAGAAGCCCCAGCGCGGCGAAGTCCTGGCGGTGGGCCCCGGCAAGCTCCTGGACTCCGGCGAGCGGAGCCCGATCGGCGTCGTGGTCGGCGACGAGGTCCTCTTCGGCAAGTACTCGGGGACCGAGATCAAGGTCGACGGCGAGGAGATCAAGATCCTCCGCGAGTCCGACATCCTGGCCAAGGTCGTCAAGTGAGCCGGGTCGCGTCGACCGGCCTGAACTCACCCCTCGTTCGAGGAGCTCTCTTCCGTGGCTAAGCAACTGCTCTTCTCCGACGCCGCCCGCCGCAAGCTGCTGGAAGGCGTCGACGTCCTGGCCCAGGCCGTGGGATCGACCCTCGGCCCCACCGGCCGGAACGTCATCCTCAGCAAGTCCTTCGGCGGCCCGCTCGTCACCAAGGACGGCGTCACGGTCTCCAAGGAGATCGAGCTGAAGGACCCGTTCGAGAACATGGGCGCCAAGCTCGTCAACGTCGTGGCGTCGAAGACGTCGGACGTGGCCGGCGACGGCACCACGACGGCGACGATCCTGGCCCGCGCCCTCTACCGCGAGGGGCTCAAGAACGTCACCGCCGGCGCCAACCCGACGGCCCTCCGCCGGGGCATCGAGAAGGCCGTCGAGGCGGCCGTCGCGGAGCTCCACGACAAGATCTCGCGGCCGGTGTCCAAGAAGGAGGAGATCGCCCAGGTCGGCGCCATCTCCGCCAACAACGACCACGAGGTCGGCCAGATGCTGGCCGACGCCGTCGAGAAGGTCGGCCGCGACGGCGTCATCACCGTCGAGGAAGGGAAGACCGCCTCGACCACCCTCGAGTTCGTCGAGGGCATGCAGTTCGACAAGGGCTACCTGAGCCCCTACTTCGTGACCCAGCCGACCACGATGGAGGTCGTCTTCGAGGACGCCCTCATCCTGCTCCATGAGAAGAAGATCAGCAGCCTCCGCGAGCTGATCCCGCTCCTGGAGAAGGTCGCGCAGTCGGGCAAGCCGCTGCTGATCGTGGCCGAGGACGTCGAGGGCGAGGCGCTGGCGACCCTGGTCGTCAACAAGCTCCGCGGCATCCTCAACATCGCGGCCGTCAAGGCCCCCGGCTTCGGCGACCGCCGCAAGGCGATGCTCGGCGACATGGCCGTCCTCACCGGCGGCACCGTCATCAGCGAGGACCTCGGCCTCAAGCTCGAGAACCTCACGCTCGCCCAGCTCGGCCAGGCCCGCCAGGTCAAGGTCGACAAGGACAGCACCACGATCATCCAGGGCGCCGGCAAGCGCGAGGAGATCCAGCGCCGGATCGACCAGCTCCGCCGCCAGATCGAGGAGACCGACAGCGAGTACGACAAGGAGAAGTTCCAGGAGCGGCTCGCCAAGCTCTCCGGGGGCGTCGCCCTGATCCGCGTCGGCGCCCCGACCGAAGCCGACATGAAGCAGACCAAGGCCCGCATCGAGGACGCCCTCCACGCCACCCGCGCGGCGGCCGAGGAAGGGATCGTCCCCGGCGGCGGCACCGCCCTGCTCCGCGTCGTCCCGGCCGTCGAGAAGCTGATCGAGTCGCTCGAAGGCGACGAGAAGCTCGGCGCCCGGATCGTCCTCCGCGGCCTCGAAGAGCCCGTCCGCTACATCGCCTCCAACTCCGGCTTCGACGGCGGCGTCATCGCCGACGAGGTCAAGGCGGCCGGCGGCTCGATGGGCTACGACGCCAACAAGGGCGAATTCGTCGACATGTTCGCGGCCGGCATCATCGACCCCACCAAGGTCACCCGCACGGCCCTCCAGAACGCCTCCTCGATCGCCGGCCTCCTGCTGACGACCGAGGCCCTCATCACCAACCTGAAGGACGACGAGAAGGAGAACGGCCCCCGCGTCGAGGGGTCCGTCCGCTGAGCCGACGTCCCACCTGAGCGCCGAAGGCCGGGGCGCGGGCTCGATCCATCCGTCGATCGAGCGCCGCCCCGGCCCGTTTTTTTCCGACGCCCCTTTCCCTCGCCCGCCCCGGATCGGTCCGGCTGGGAGGAAACGGGCCCGGATGTTAAGATTTTGATGTTGGACAGGGGATCGCGCGGGGCTCGGGGAGGGCCGTCGCGACGCGTCCCGGCACCCCGACCGTCGAGACGCCGCGCCGATGGCAACCACCAAACGCGACCTGTACGAAGTCCTCGAGATCACGCGCGAGAGCTCGAACGAGGAGATCAAGCGCGCCTATCGCCAGATGGCGCTGAAGTTCCACCCCGACCGCAACCCCGGCGACAAGGAGGCGGAGAAGCGCTTCCGCGAGGCCGCCGAGGCCTACGACGTCCTCTCCGACGTCCAGAAGCGCCAGCGCTACGACCGCTACGGCCACGCCGGGCTCGACGGCTCCGCCTTCCACGACTTCCGCTCCGCCGACGACATCATGTCGACCTTCGGCGACATCTTCGGCGGCGGCCTGCTCGGCGACCTCTTCGGCGGCGGCGGCGGCGGACGCGGGCGCGGCCCCCGACAGGGCCCCGACCTCCTGATGCGGCTGGAGATCAGCCTGAACGAGGCGGCGCGGGGCGCCTCCCGGAACATCGAGGTCAACCGCCAGGACTTCTGCGGCGACTGCAACGGCTCCGGCGCGCGGAAGGGGACCGTCGCCACCACCTGCAACTACTGCGGCGGTCGCGGCCAGGTCGTCCAGACCCGGGGCTTCTTCCAGGTCGCGACCACCTGCCCCTCCTGCGGCGGCGAGGGGGTCAAGATCACCGACCCCTGCCCCGGCTGCCACGGCTCCGGCCGCGTCCCCCAGGTCGCCAAGCTCCAGGTCGACGTCCCCCCGGGCGTCGAGACCGGGATGCGGCTGCAACTCCGCCAGCAAGGCGAGCTCGGCGACATGGGCGCCCCCCGCGGCAACCTCCAGATCCAGATCATGGTGCGCAAGCACGAGTTCTTCGAACGCCGGCGAAACGACCTGCTCTGCCAGGTCCCCATCAGCTTCGCCCAGGCCGCCCTCGGCGCCGAGGTCGAGGTCCCCACGCTCGAAGGGCCCGGCCGCGTCCAGGTCCCCCGCGGGACCCAGAGCGGAGACTCCATCCGGCTCAAGGGACGCGGCATGCCGGACATCGGCGGCCGAGGCCGGGGCGATGAAATCGTCGAGGTCGTCGTCGAGACCCCCCGGCACCTGACGACCCGCCAGGAGGAACTGCTCCGCGAGTTCGCCGAGATCGAGCACGAACAGGTCAGCCCCCGTCGCCGAAGCTTCTTCGAGAGGCTCCGCGATTACTTCACCGAAGAGGACGAGTCCGAGACCCCCGAATCGACCTGACGCCGACGCATCCCGTCGGCGCCCGCGACCGCTCGCATCCTCCCAGGCCCTCGATCGTCCCAGGTCAGGAGATCCGCATCATGTCCGACGCCGCCAACCGCTCCGCTCCCCCCCCGAACGAAGACCAGCACCAGGCCGCCGAGCCGTTCGTCGAGGCCGAGACCGCATCCCCGACGGCCCAGCTCGAGAAGGAGCGGGACGAGGCCCGCGAACAGTCCCTGCGGACCCGCGCCGAGTTCATCAACTTCCAGAAGCGCAGCAAGCAGCAGGCCGAGGCCGACCGACTCTACGCCGTCGGCAACCTCAGCCAGGATCTGCTGGAGGTCCTCGACAACCTCGAGCGGGCCGCCGACGCCATCCGCGGGAGCCAGGCCGAGGGGGTGGCCTCCGGCCTGGACATCGTCCACAAGCAGTTCCTCGCCACCCTGGCGAAGTACGGCGTCGAGCCCATCGAGGCCCTGGGCCGACCGTTCGACCCCAACTTCCACGACGCCCTCATGCAGCAGCCCGACGCCGACGCCCCCGCGGGGACCGTCGTCGCCGAGCTGAGCAAGGGATACACGATCCACGACCGCGTGCTGAGGCCCAGCAAGGTGGCCGTCTCGGTCAAGCCCTGACGCGGAGGAGAGCCCACGATGCCCACCTACGACTACATCTGCGACGCCTGCGGACACGAGTTCGAGGCCTACGAGTCCATCAAGGCCGACCCCCAGACCCTCTGCCCCGGCTGCGAGAAGCACACCCTCCGCCGCAAGATCGGCCCCGGCGCGGCCATCCTCTTCAAGGGCTCGGGCTTCTATCAGACCGACTACCGCAGCGACTCCTACAAGAAAGCCGCCAAGGCCGACACCTCGAGCGGCGGCTCCTCTTCCGGCGGCGACGCCCCCAAGTCGACCCCGGCGCCCGCCCCCCCGGCTTCCTCCAGCGGCGGGACCACGGCATGATCCAGGGCCGCTGCCCAACCTGCTCCAAACCCTTCGCGGTCGCCAGCATCGACGACCTGCCGACGTTCCCGTTCTGCTCCGAACGCTGTCGGCTCGTCGACCTCGGCCGCTGGATCGACGAGGACTACGCCATCCCCGGCCCCCCGGTCGAACTCGGGCCCGAAGACCAGGACGGGTCGACCCGCCCCCCCGAGGCGAACGGCCGATTCGACGAAGAGGACTGATCTCGCGCCGACACGGCCACACGCTCATTTCGGTCAGGTCAGTACGCGTCGGCCGAGACGACCTCGCCCCCGGCCGACGTGCTCAACGAGCGCCAGACCTGGATGGCGATCTCGTTGCGAATGAACCGCACTCCGCCGTCCGCCATCGTCGCGTTGATCCCCCCCGGATGGCGGCTTCGGGCGGCGTAGTTGTCCGGCAAGGCCGTGGTCTTGCCGACGCAGGGGGGATTGGGCGACTGGTTCGCACAGTAGTACGGACTGAAGAGGACGTCCGGGAACGAGCTGTTGGGGGCCAAAAAGGCTTCGAATCCCGCCGCATCCCCCCACCAGGAGAAGCCTCGGAGGTCGCGCCCCTGCCCGACCACGACCTCGGACGCCAGCAGCGTGGAACTGAGGCCGTCGGTCAGGGCGGCGATTCCCACGGTCTTCTTGCCGGGCCGCAACTCGTCCGTCAACGGCGAGCCCACGTCCACGAACGGCGCCCCGCCGAACCGGACACCCTGGAAATCCACCTGCGTCTGGACCGAGTTGCCCAGGTTCACCGCGTAATTGTGCGACGTGCAGGCGAGCGTCCTCCCCTGCAACGTCTCGGAGATCGGGGCGTTGCGGCCGTCGCTGGGACAGAGGTACGCGCCGACCCACTGCGAGGTCACCGTCTGATTGGCGGGCCCGAAATAGCGCAGATCCTCGTCGAACGCGGTCGGCCATCCCGGCGCGTTGCTCCCCCCCTGATTCCAGGCGTTATACATCGGCTGCTGCTCAAGCTGGGGGAGGACGAAAATCAGCCACGTCCCCCAGCAGCAGCCCTTCTTCGCGGGGGGGAATGTGCCGTGGACGTCATGATAATTGTGCGTCGCCAGGGCGATCTGCTTCAGGTTGTTGACGCACTGGGAGCGTCGCGCCGCCTCCCGCGCCGACTGGACGGCGGGCAGCAGCAGGGCGATCAGGACCGCGATGACGGCGATCACCACCAGCAGCTCGATCAGCGTGAAGCCCCGGCGGCCGTCGCTCGTCGCTCGCATCAACGAATCTCCAGTTTTGTATATCTACGGACGTGCGCCCGATCAGGGATCTCCGGCCGCCGAGCGACCGCCGGATCGGGCGACGATCTCGAATCGCAGGTGGTTTCGGCCGTCCGACCGGATCTCCACAGTGCGCGTCGATTTCGCGTTGTAATCCTCCGGGATCCTCTCGACCATCGCTCTCGGCTTCCTGTCCGACGTCCCCGGCGGCGCCGGGGCCTGCACCCGGCTGCTCGCATAGATGCGGACCCGGTAGAGGCCGGGGACCGGGCCCTCGGATAAGGGGATCGAGAACCCGCCCGCCCGGATCGTCGAGCCGACCGCCGTGGAGGGACCCACAGGCCCCGGCTCCAGCATGATCGCCCCCGAGTCAAGGGGCTCGCCGTCCAGGAAGACCTCTCCCGTCACCGCGACGCGGCCCAGAGGGTCCGGGGCCGAGCAGCCGGACGCCGCAACGACAGCCGTCGCAAAGGCGACGACCCAGGCGTGAATTCGATCCTGAGCCCGGCCCGCCGGTCGTCGCGGTTCTCTCGACGGCTTTCCCGACATACGGCCTCATCCTTGCGAGAAGGATTCGGAAAGATGAGAATTCGCCACGCCGCGCTGATCTTTCGATCATGCTGAAGCCGCCGTCGGATTTCCAGAGAAGTTGAAAAGTTGAACCCGGGAAGCCGTCCGGGTGCAGGTTAGTCGTAGAGCCGAGCTTCGACCGGCCTGATCCGAGCGAGCCAACGAGCATGTATCAAGACGACCCCCGACTTCTGGCCGACTTCATCGAGCAATCCGACCCGGAGGCGTTCGCCGCCCTAGTCGCCAGGCACGGTCCCATGGTCCTCCGCGTCTGCCGGGGCGTGTTGATCGACGCGCATCTGGCGGAAGACGCGTTCCAGGCGACCTTCCTGACTCTCTTCCAGAAAGCCGGGGCGATCCGGGATCCCAACACGCTTCGGGGCTGGCTCTGCGGGACGGCCTACAAGACCGCGTCTCGGATCCGTAAACGATCCATCCGCCTCTCCCAGCGGGAGCGGACCTCGGAAGTGGACCCGACCGACCCCGATCAAGCCCAGGGCCCGGACTACGAGCTGTTCCTCCTCGTACGGGAAGAACTGGACCTGCTGCCGGAGAAGTACCGGGCCCCCCTGATCCTCTGCTATCTGGAAGGCCTGACCCACGAAGAGGCCGCGTCGCAGCTCGAATGGGCCTCGGGTACGGTCAAGGTGCGGCTGGTGCGGGGCCGCAAGCTCCTTCGCGAACGCCTCGACCGCCGCAAGGTCGCCATGGCCACGGGCCTGGTCCTCCTCTGGAGGCGCGAGGCGGGCGCCGCCGATCCGGGATTCGTCGAATCGACGCTCCGAGCCGCGGAGACGATCACGACTTCGCAAGCCCTCGCCCGGCCGACTGTGGGCTCCTCCTCCTTGCCCCGAATCGTCGCGCCGCCGATGGCCCGGTGGGCGATGCTCCGACGGGCTCTCCTGATCCTCGCGGTCACGGCCGCCCTGGCGGCGACCGCCGCCGCCGCCGTCATCCTCCCCACCTCGCCCCCCCCCGCCGGCGATGGCCATGAGGATCTCCCGGGCAACCTGACCGACGTCCTCGGGATCGACTGCACCTGATCCGAGTCCCGCCGAGACCAGCCGGGATCGGCCCGACCCTTCACGAGTTTTTCATTCTCTTATTCTCATAGGTTCATTCACTTTCCTTGCTCTCCTCGCCTTTCCCCCCCCAGACCCAGGAGCGACCCCGATGAAGACCGACCAGCAGGAAGCCCTCGGATCGGAGCCCCTTCCGCGCGACGGACGCCGATCCTTCATGAAGTCGGCGATGGCCGTCGCGACCATCCCGGCGGCGGCCGCCGTCCTTGGCGGGTCCGCCTCCGGCGCGACCAATCCGAACTACATCCCGACCTTGTACCGGGGCTGGAACGCCAGGAATTTCCGAGCTATCCAGGAGCATGAGAACGATCACGTCGACGCGATCCTGGACACCTTGGGGGACCTGGCCCGCCCCAAGCCGGTCTTCCGGAATCTGTTGCAGCCCAACTTGATGGCGTTCGTCAACCTCTCGCGGACCCTGGAGAACGTGGGGGTCGGGGCGTATCTCGGGGCGCTGCCGCTGATCCAGGATGCGGGCTACGTTTCGGCCGCCGGGTCGATCGCGCTGGTGGAGGCTCGCCACGCGGGCTACCTGAACACGCTTCTGGACCAGGGACTCACGCGGGACGCCCTCGGCGAGGAGTCGAGCTTCGACCAGGCGCTGACCCCTGAGAAGGTCGTCGAACTGGCCGGGCCGTTCATCGCCAGCCTCAACGGCGGGCCGCCGCTCCTCCCCTTGATGAACGACGTGGACATCTTCAACTTCGCGCTGGCGCTCGAGTACCTCGAGGCTGAGTACTACAACCTCAACGTCCCCCGGTTCTTCTGAGCCTCGGCGCGAGGATTCATCCGACTCGAACCGACGTCGGCGACGGAGCGGGCCGAGCCCGCCCGTTGCCCCGCCGGGTCGGGCCCTTCGCGTTCATCCCCATCCACGTCGTCTTCAAGGGAGCTTACACCCCATGCCCGCTTCGCACTCACCGGCTCGCCGGCCGTTCTTCGCGGCCGCCGTCCTCGCCCTGGCCCTGATCGCGGCCCCAGCCCGCGCGGGGGACGCCGTGTCGGCCTCGGAGCTTGAATCCTTCCTCGGCCTCTCGACCGGCGCGCTCGACGGGATCGGCGGTCCGGCCTTCAACGGCTCGGGCCTGCGGACGAGCTTCACGGCCGCCGCGGGCGACGTCCTGACGTTTCAATTCAACTTCCTGACGAATGAAGATCCGTCGCTCCTGGGCGACCTGATCAACGATTTCGCCTTCGTCAGCCTCAACGGCGCCGACCCGATGGTCATCGCCGAGGTGGCGACGACGCCGTTCACGGCCTCGTCCAGTTCGTTCTCGATGGAGTCTGGTCTCCTCTCGTTTTCGACGACGCTCGTCTCGGCCGGGATCTATCAGCTGGGTATGGGCGTCGTGAACGTGGTCGACGAGATGCTCCCCTCCGCGCTCTTGCTCGACGCCTTCCAGCTCAACGGCCTCGGGCTCCCGGGCGGTGACTTCGAGCCCGGCTCGCAAGGCTTTGAGAGCATCGGGGCGTTCTCGATGGTCGGCGGCGAGTTCGGCCCGACCCCCGATGGACGCTTCCAGGGCTTCCTGAGCAGCGGAACCACGGCCGTCCCGGAGCCGGCCGGCGTGATCTCCCTGCTCGTCGGCACCGTCGGCGTGGCGACGTGCGCGGCGTGTCGTGGCCGCGAGACGCCGACGCGGGAATGAACCACCGTTCGCGATCGCCCTCGAAACGAAGGCCTCTCGGATCACGAAAACGCCCCGCCCCCCCTGAACATGGGGGGGCGGGGCATTGTTTCGTTCGGTGGTACGCGGACCTGCGGTCCGGGCGAGATTGGGCTCAGATGTGGACGGACTCGCCGAGGCCCTGGCCGGCGGCCTCCATGATCGACTCGGAGAAGGTCGGGTGCGGGTGCATGGCGTGGAGGATCTCCTCCTCGGTGGCTTCGAGCTTCATCGCCATGACCAGCTCGCTGATCATCTCGGTGGCGGCCGACCCGATGAGGTGGGCGCCCAGCAGCTCGCCGTACTTCTTGCCGAAGATCAGCTTCACGAAGCCTTCGCTCTCGCCGGCGGCCAGGGCCCGGCCGCTGAAGGCGAACGGGAACTTGCCGATCCGGATCTCGTGGCCGGCCTCGCGGGCGGCCTTCTCGGTCAGGCCCACGCTGGCGACGCCCGGCTCGGTGTAGGTGCAGCCGGGGATGATCCCGTAGTCCACCGTGCGCTGGGAGTGGCCGGCGATCCGCTCGATGCAGCAGAGGGCCTCGTGGTGGGCGACGTGCGCCAGCCAGGGGGGGCCGATGACGTCGCCGACGGCGTAGACGCCCGGCACGGCGGTGACGAAGCCGTTCTCGCGGTCGACCTTGATGTGCCCTCGGTCGAGCTCGACCTTGACCTCGGGGGCGAACAGGCCCTCGACGTTCCCGGTCACGCCGATGGCGACCAGCGCGACGTCGGCCTCGATGGTCTTCTTGCCCTGGGGCGTCTCGATCTCCGCCTTCACGCCCTTGGCGGTCTTCTCCAGCTTCGTGGTCTTGGAGCTGGTGTGGATCTCGATCCCCTTGGCCGTCAGGCTCTTCTTGAGGGTGTCGGAGACCTCCTCGTCCTCGATCGGCAGCACGCGGTCGAGCATCTCGACGACGGTGACCTTGGTGCCGATCGCGTTGTAGAAGTAGCCGAACTCCAGGCCGATGGCCCCCGCCCCGATGATCAGCATCGACTTGGGCTGGGTCGGCAGCGACATCGCCTCCTTGGAGGTGATGACGGTCTTGCCGTCGAACTCCACGCCGGGGAACGGCCTGGGCCGGGCGCCGGTGGCGACGACGATGGCGTCGGTCGTGACGACCTCGTCGCCGACCTGGACCTTGCCCGGCGCGATCACCTTGGCCACGCCGAACTTCGACTTGACCTTGTACTTGCGGAAGAGGCCCTCGATCCCCTTGTTGAGCTGCCCGGCCACGCCCCGGCTGCGGCCGATGATCTCGCCGAAGTTCCAGTCGCCCTTGCCGTGGTAGCCGAACTGCGCGCCGTGTCGGTTCACCATCTCGACGAGGTGGGCGTTCGAGAGGAGCGCCTTGGTGGGGATGCATCCCCAGTTGAGGCAGACGCCGCCGAGCTTGTCGCGCTCGACGCAGAGCACGCGCTTGCCGAGCTGGGCCGCCCGGATCGCCCCGGCGTAGCCGGCGGGACCGCCGCCGATCACCACGATGTCGTAGTCGTTGGCCATGGTCGTATTCGTCGCATTTCCAGGAAGGGGGTGTACCGGGCGCCGCCGTCGCGCCGACTCGTCGCGTCCGCTCGCCGGACTTTCATTGATTCCGTCATTATAGGGGGGATCGCCGCGGACCGAAACGCGAAGGCCCCGACGCCGGGCTCGCGAGGTCGCGAAGGCCGGGACGGGGCCTGCTGCGGGCCGGGTCCGGAAGAATCAGAGCAGCATCCGCGCCGGCTCTTCCAGCAGGTTCTTGAGCGTCCGCATGAAGTCCGCGGCCGTCGCGCCGTCGACCGCGCGGTGGTCGGCGCTCAGGGTGAGCGTCATCACGTCGCCGACGACGATCGCGTCGCCCTGGACCACCGGCCGCTTCTCGGCGGCCGAGACCGCGAGGATGGCGACCTCGGGCAGGTTGATGATGGCGTCGAACTGCTTCACGCCGTACATGCCCAGGTTGCTGATCGTGAACGTCCCGCCGGAGAGCTGCTCGCCGGAGAGGTTCCCGTTGCGGGCGGCCGAGGCCAGTCCCTCGCTCCCCTTGCGAATCTCGATCAGGCCCATCTCGTCGGCGTGATGCAGAACGGGGACGATCAGGCCTTCCTCCAGCGCCACGGCGATGCCGATGTTGACCTCGCCGTGGCGAATGATCGCGTCGGGCTCGAACGAGGCGTTCAGGGCCGGGTGGCGGCGCAGGGCGACGGCGACCGCCTTGGTGACGAAGTCGCCGACCGAGAGCTTGACCTTCTCGGCGGCCAGCTCCTTGTTCAGCGTCTCGCGGAGGGCGACCAGCTTGTCGGCCCGGACGTCCATCGTGACGTGGATTTCCGGCACGGACTGCTTGGACTGGAGCATCCGCTGGGCGATCGTCTTGCGCATCCGCGAGTTGGGGATGCGCTGCTCTTGCAGCGGCGCCGTCGAGATCCGGGCGGCCGGCCTGGCCGGCGCGGGGGACGCCGAAGCGGCGGCGGGCGCCACGGCCTGCCTGTCGGCCTTCGGGGCCTTGGCGGCGGCCTGGGACGAGCCCTTGCCGGCGAGGAAGTCCTCGACGTCGCGGCGGACGACCCGCCCTCCGGGCCCGCTCCCCTTGACGCGGCTCAGGTCGATCCGGGCCTCGGCCGCGATCTTGCGGGCCAGCGGGCTCGACTTCACCCGGCCGCCGGCGCCGACGGCGACCAGCTCTTCCTCGTCCTCATCGGCTTCGGCTTCCGCCGCCGCGGCCGGGGCCGAGCCCGAGGCCTGGCGCTTGCCGTTCTCGTCGCCGACCGGCTGGCCTTCTTCCGTCTTCTCGGCCTTCGCCGCGCCGGCGGCCGCCCCCAGGGAGGCGGCGACGGCCTTCGGGTCCTCGCCCTTCTTGGCGAGGACCATCACGCGATCGCCCAGGGCGACCTCGTCGCCGGCCTGGTGGTCGATGTGGGCGATGACGCCGTCTTCGTACGACTTCATCTGCATCGTGGCCTTGTCGGTCTCGATGTCGGCCAGGACGTCGCCTTCCTTGATCGCGTCCCCCACCTTGACCAGCCACTGCGCGATGACCCCGCTCTCCATCGTGGGGCTGAGCTTGGGCATTGTCACTTCGATCGGCACGAGTCTGCTCCTGGGGGCCGTTTCGAAGGCCCGCGCGCTCTATCGAACTCTCGGAAAGCGGTCATGTCGTTCGGATTCGCGGGGGCGGTCGGGTCAGCGATAGACCACTTCGTTCACCGCCGCCAGGATCCGGGGCACGGAGGGGAGCATCGAGGCTTCGAGCTGCTTGTTGTAGGGGATCGGCGCGTCGGCCGAGGCGACCCGGAGGATCGGCGCGTCCAGCTCGTCGAAGATCTCGCGGGTGATCCGGTCGGAGATCCCGGCGCCGAGGCCGCAGTACGGCCAGTCTTCCTCGACGATCACGGCGCGGTGGGTGCGGGAGACCGACTGCACCAGCGTCTCGATGTCGAGCGGGCGGATGCTCCGGAGGTCGATCACCTCGGCGTCGATCCCCTTCGCCGCCAGCTCCTCGGCCGCGGCCATGGTCGGCTTCAGCGACCGCGAGTAGGTGATGAGGGTCACGTCGGAGCCCGGCCGGCGGACGGCCGCCTTGCCGAAGGGGACCAGGTGCTCGCCGTCGGGGATCTCCCCGCGCTCGTGGTAGAGCACCTCATGCTCGATGAAGATGACCGGGTCGTCGGACCGGATGGCGCTCTTCAGCAGGCCCTTGGCGTCGGCGGGGGTCGCCGGCAGGATCACGATCAGGCCGGGGATCTGGGCGTACCAGGCTTCCAGGCGGTGCGAGTGGGTCGCGCCGAGGCAGCCGGCCATGCCCGAGCTCCCCCGGAAGACGATCGGCACCGCGAACTGGCCGCCGCTCATGTACCGCATGTTGGCGGCGTTGTTGACGATCTGGTCGATCGCCACCAGGCTGAAGCTGAAGGTCATGAACTCGATGATCGGCCGGAGGCCCACCATCGCCGCGCCGATGCCGATGCCCGCGAAGCCTTCCTCGGAGATCGGGGTATCGATCACCCGCCGGGGGCCGAACTGCTTCAGCATCCCCTGGCTGACCTTGTAGGCGCCGTCGTACTCGGCGACCTCCTCGCCCATCAGGAAGACGCTGTCGTCGCGCTCCATCTCCTCGGTCATGGCCTGGTTGAGCGCTTCGCGATACGAAAAAACCGCCATGTTCACTCCTGAGGGATGAAGGGGGCTACCGTGATGTCTTCGTAGAGGGCCTCGAGGGGAGGATTCTGGCTCTTCTCGGCGAAGTCGATCGCTTCCTCGATCTCGGCCTTGACCTCCTCGCGCATCGCCTCGATCGCCTCGTCGTCGATCCAGCCGCGCTCCTTGAGGACGTTCTCGTAGACGACGATCGGGTCTTTCTTCAGGTAGCTGTCCAGCTCGTCGCGCATCCGGTACTTGCCCGGGTCGCTGATCGAGTGGCCCTTGTAGCGATAGGTCTGGGCCTCGATGAAGCTCGGGCCTTCGCCGGCCCGCGCGTGGTCGACGGCCTCCAGCGTGGTCCGGGCCATCAGCTCGATGTCGTTGCCGTTGATCCGGTGGCCGGGGATGCCGTACGGCGTGGCGCAGCGGAGGGTCAGGTCCTGGCGGGAGCTGGAGCGGACCAGCGAGGTCCCCATCGCGTACTGGTTGTTCTCGACGATGTAGATCACCGGCAGCTTCCACAGGGCGGCCATGTTCAGGGCCTCGTGGACCGAGCCCTGGTTGATCGCCCCGTCGCCCAGGTAGCACAGGGCCACCCGGTCCTCGCCCCGGTACTTGCTCGCGAACGCGAAGCCCGCCGCCAGCGGGATGTGGCTGCCGACGATCGCGTGGCCCCCCATCATCCCCTTCTCGGCGTCGAAGAAGTGCATCGAGCCGCCCTTGCCCTTCGAGCAGCCCGTCACCTTCCCCAGCAGTTCGGCCATCCCCGACCGCGCCGTCATCCCCAGGGCCAGGGCGTGGCCGTGGTCGCGGTAGGCGGTGATGACCCAGTCGTCCTCGCGGAGCACTCCGATCGACCCCACCGCCACCGGCTCCTGGCCGCTGTACTGGTGGAAAAATCCGCCGATCTTGTTCCCCTTCTGATACAGCATCTCCGCCCGTTCCTCGAACCGGCGGATCAGCATCATCTGGCGGAGCCAGTCCTGGGCGCGGGACTTGTCGACGATCGGCTGAGCTTCCGTTTGGACTGAGGCCATAACAACCAGACTCCTGAGTGAACGGCGGACCATGCGGATGCCGGCGGGGCCGGCGACGGCGAGTTCAGGGGCCGATCCGTCGGCGAGCTCGGGCGGCGGGGCGAGTGTCGCGCGCGAATCGCCGACCGGTCGGAGGCGGGGATTCCTCTCTCCACGGCCCGAGGCGAATGCCGCTCAAGAACGGGGGGACGCCACGGCCGGGCCGAATTCCGGGTCCACCGTCCGCCGATTGTGTTTGGTCCACCATCTTATACAAAAGCGTCCCGCTTCCGCCAGGCAGGAAGCTCGACGAAGGGCCGAACCTCCCGGCCTCGCCGGCCCTCCAAGGGGAATTTCCCCTTTTTTCTCGAAATCGACGAAAATCGCCACGCCGACCGGGTCTCTCTCCGAAGAAGGCCCACCAGGGCCGACCCGCGAAACCGACGACGAGACCCGGACCTCCATGCACGAACCGGCCGAACGAATGGCGCGAGGCGATCCCGGGGCGTTCCGGGCCGTTTACGACGCGCTCGCCGACCGGCTGCACCATTATCTGATGCTCCGTCTAGGTGCATCGGCCGATGCCGACGACGTCCTCCAGGAGACGTTCGTCCGCCTGGTTCGAAATCGCGACGGATTGCGGCGAGTGGACGACCTCGCCGCCTTCGCCTTCACGATCGCCCGCAACGAATCGAACCGCTGGCTCGACGCCCGCCGCCGTCGCGGCGAGGCGATCGCCGCCGCAACCTCCCGAGGTCTGTTCGAGGAAGCCGAGTCCGACGGCGCCGAGGCCCGCGAGGCGGCCGATTCCGTCGCCCTCGCCCTGGCCAGCCTCGACGCCGAGGACCGCGAGATCGTCGAGCTGAGAGTCTACGCGGAGCTGACGTTCCGCGAGATCGGCGAAATCCTGGGACGCCCCCTGGGAACCGTCGCCGCCCGGTTCCACGCGGCCCTGTCCCGAATGCAGGTGCACCTCGCCGGGGAGCGACGATGAGCGACGAACTCGAACGACACCTGAAACGGCTCACACCCCGGAAGGCCCCGCCCGAACTCCGCGCCCGGGTCCTGGCGGCGATGGACGCCGAACTGGCGACGGCCGCCCCTCGACGCCGGTTCCCGGCCGCGACCGCAACGGCCGCCCTCCTGCTCCTGGCCGCCGGGCTGAATTTCCTGGCCACTCGGGAGAACGAGGATCGGCTGGCGCGGGCGTTCGGCCCCCGGCCCATACCTCGCGACGTCCTGGACCTGGCACGCGACGTCTCCGAGCACGCAAGCCCCGAGGCCGGCCGCCGGCTGCTCGACCGGCTCGCGGCCCGCCCGCCCCGTCCCACCGCCTCGACCACCGAGGCCGACCTCCGCCGCCACGCGGACCTGCTCGAACACCTGGCCCGCGAATCGACCTTCGAGCCCCGGAAGGATGACGATGAAACGGTTCCTCAAGCGATTCCTCAAGTGGACCGCGATCGCCGCCGGCCTGCTCCTGGCCGCCTTCTTGTTATGGAGCGCGGCCTATACCTGGACCACCGGCCGTCGGCTTGAGGCCCGGCTCGCCGCGATCCGGCAGGCCGGCGAGCCGATCTCGATCGCCGATTTCGCGGTCGCGACGATCCCCCCCGAGAGCAACGCCGACGCCCTGCTGGAAGCCGCCGCGACCGACGTCGAGGCCGTCGAGAAGGGCCTGCTCGCCCTCCATCCCAAATCCGGTCGCCCGACCTGGCCGATCAAGTCGGGCGAGGAGGTCCCGCTGGAGGAGGTCTTCCGCAGCCATCCCCGCGCCGTCCCGCAACTCCTGGAGGCCGCCGAGCGGTCCGATTATGAGCACGCCTTCGACGACGCCGCGACCACGGCCCTCCTGACCGACCGGCTGATCCAGCAGTCCAGGAAGCACCGCGCGGCGGTCCGTGTGCTGGAGAGCTGGTCGATGCTCCGACTGGCGCGAGGGGAGGGCGACGAGGCCCTGGCCGCCGCCGTGGCTTCCTTGAAGCTGTCGCGGCACTGGGGACGCGACCCGGGCTTCATCAGCTCGCTGACCGCCATCGCCTGCTCGCGCGTGTCGGCCGCCTCGGCGGCGCGGGTGCTGGAAGCCGCGGGCGTCTCCGTCTCCGAAGACGGCCGCCGCGCCCTCGACGCGGAACTGGCCCGCCACGACGACGGCGAACTGCTGCGCCGGGGTCTGAAGACCGAACGCGCCTACGCCCTGACCTCCGTCGCGGAGATGTCGGCCTCGATCTTCTGGCTCAGAGGCTGGATGCGCAATAATCTGACCGTGATGTTCCTGGACCTCTTCGACGAGGAGCTGGCGAAAGCCGACCTCGGGCCTCGGAAGTCGCGCGGGAGCTGGTCCGTCCCCTCGCCCGCGCTCAACCGATTGTGGCACCCGCTGAAGCTGCTGGCCGAGCTGCTCAGGCCTGCCACGCAAAGCTTCCACGAGGCCGCCGCGGTGCATCGGGCCGCCGCCCGGGCGCTCCGCGTGCTCAACGCCCTCCAGGCCCACGTCCCTCCCGACGGCGACGCCCCGCCCGACCTCGAAGCGCTGGGCCTCCCCCGCGAAACGACGCTCGACCCTTTCACCGACGAGCCGCTGCAAGTGCGGAAGCGCCCCGAAGGCTGGCTGGTCTACTCCGTCGGCAAGGATCTCGTCGACGACGGCGGCGAACTGGAGAGAGACCGGGACGTCGGGTTCGGGCCGCCCGCGATCGAGCCCTGATCGGGACGCGCGACCCGCCATCCCGGGTCGACGCCCCTCGCTCGCTCGCTCGCAAACCGCGCCCGATGTCCCATGATGACTATGGGGCGGTCCGTGCGCGCCGCGAGGGTTGCTGGGCGGTCGAGACGATTCCGGGCCGTCCCGCATGAGGAAGAAACGCCGAACGAACCCAATCCCCGAACGTCGATATGCATCACAAGTCAATACCACACAATCTTTTGCGACAAATGGCTTTGATCTGGCCCGGCGGGAACGAAGCCAATCTCGAGGGTCGTCCCAATCCCCGGCCGGTCCACGGGTTCGCGGAACCCGTGGCACCCGGAGCGGTTCCGCCGGAACTCGGTGGAGTTCGGTGAGAAGTCTCATGAAAACCGCCGAACGGACCCAATCCACGAACGCGGAAATCCTCCACAAACCAATTTCAGTACGATGTTTACGGCAAATGGCTTCGATCCCGCCCCGGCGCGAACGAAGCCAATCTCGAAGGTCGTCCGACGGGGGACGATGCCGAACTCGACGGGTTCGAAGGCGAACGAGCCCCCCGGATGACCCGGGGGGCTCGTTCGTCGGGCGTGGATCGGCGGTGGGGCGTCAGAGTTCGGTCTTGACGCTCAGGAGCTGGCGGAGGACGTACTGGAGGATCCCGCCGTTCTCGTAGTAGTGGACTTCCTGGGGGGTGTCGATGCGGACGTGGACCGGGAAGCGGATCGTGGTTCCGTCGGCCTTTTCGGCGGCGACGGTCAGGTTCTTGGCCGCGGCGATCCGGGTGGCGAGCGTGCCGTCGGGGTTCTCGATCCGGAAGACTTCCTCGCCGGTCAGGCCGAGGCCCTCGGCGGTCTGGCCGTGCTCGAACTGGAGCGGGACGATGCCCATGCCGACGAGGTTCGAGCGGTGGATGCGCTCATAGGTCTCGGCGATGACGGCGGAGATGCCCAGCAGCTTCGGCCCCTTCGCGGCCCAGTCGCGCGAGGAGCCCGATCCGTACTCCTTGCCGGCGAGGATGATCAGGGGGGTCCCCTCGGCCTGGTACTTCATCGAGGCGTCGAAGATGCTCATGACCTCGCCGTCGGGGAGGTGCCGCGTCCATCCCCCTTCGGTCCCCGGCGCGAGCTTGTTGCGGAGCCGGATGTTGGCGAAGGTCCCCCGGACCATGACCTCGTGGTTCCCCCGGCGCGAGCCGTAGGAGTTGAAGTCGGCCGGCTTGACGCCGTTGGCGATCAGGTAGCGTCCGGCCGGGCCGTCGGCCTTGATGGAGCCGGCGGGCGAGATGTGGTCGGTCGTGATGCTGTCGCCCAGAAACGCCAGGGCGCGGGCGCCCTCGATCGGCTTGGGCACCTGGGGCTTGAGCGTCATGCCCTCGAAGTACGGGGGATTCTTGACGTACGTCGAGTCGTCCTGCCAGTCGAACAGGTCCCCCTCGGGCGTGGGGAGGCTTCGCCACTGGGCGTCGCCCTCGTAGACGGAGCCGTATTCCTTGCGGAACTGTTCGGACTTCACCGCCGTCCTGACGGTGTCGTCGACTTCCCGCTGGGTCGGCCAGACGTCCTTGAGGAACACGGGGTTCCCCTGCTTGTCGTGGCCGAGGGGCTCGACGGCGAGGTCGACGTCCATCGTCCCGGCCAGGGCGTAGGCGACGACCAGCGGCGGGGACGCCAGGTAGTTGGCCCGGACGTCGGCGTTGATGCGGCCCTCGAAGTTGCGGTTGCCGCTGAGCACGGCGACGGCCACGAGGTCCTTCTTCTGGATCGCATCCGAGATCGCCGTCGCGAGCGGGCCGGAGTTGCCGATGCAGGTGGTGCAGCCGTATCCGACGGTGTTGAACCGGAGACGGTCCAGGTAGCCGTCGAGTCCGGCTTCCTTGAGGTACTCGGTGACGACCTTCGAGCCGGGGGCCAGGCTCGCCTTGACCCAGGGCTTGACGTCCAGGCCGCGCTCGACGGCCTTCTTGGCGACGAGGCCGGCGGCGAGCATGACCGAGGGGTTCGAGGTGTTGGTGCAGCTGGTGATGGCGGCGATCACGACCGAGCCGTGCTTGAGGTCGCTCCCCTCGCCGTCCGAGTCGGCCTCGGCCTGGTCGGCCGGCTTGACCTTCGACGGGCGGGCCTCGACCATCTCCTTGAGCGCGGCGGCGAAGGCCGGCTTGGAGTCCTTCAGGCGGACGCGGTCCTGGGGCCGTCGCGGGCCGGCGATGCTGGGCTCGACCGAGGCGAGGTCGAGCGACAGGGTGTCGGAGTAGGACGGTTCGGGGGTGTTCGGCTCGTGGAACATCCCCTGGGCCTTGTAGTATTCCTCGACCAGCCGGATGGTCGTCTCGGGGCGTCCCGAGAGCCGCAGGTAGCGGATCGTCTCGGCGTCGACCGGGAAGATGCCGCAGGTCGCGCCGTACTCGGGGGCCATGTTGGCGATCGTCGCCCGGTCGGCCAGCGGCAGCTGGGCCAGGCCGGGGCCGTAGAATTCGACGAACTTGCCGACCACGCCCTTCTTGCGGAGCATCTGGGTGACGGTCAACACCAGGTCGGTCGCGGTGGCGCCCTCGGGGAGCCGGCCGTCGAGGCGGAAGCCGACGACCTGGGGGACGAGCATGGAGACCGGCTGGCCGAGCATCGCGGCCTCGGCCTCGATGCCGCCGACGCCCCAGCCGAGCACGCCCAGGCCGTTGATCATCGTCGTGTGCGAGTCGGTGCCGACGAGCGTGTCCGGGTAGGCCAGGGCGCCCTCGGACGCCTTGTCGTCCACGAAGACCACGCGGGCCAGGTACTCCAGGTTCACCTGGTGGACGATGCCGGTGTCCGGCGGGACGACCTTGAAGTTGTCGAAGCCGTTCTGGCCCCACCGCAGGAAGGCGTACCGCTCGCGGTTGCGCTCGAACTCCAGCTCGGCGTTGACTTGCAGGGCCCGCGACGTGCCGGCCTCGTCCACCTGCACCGAGTGGTCGATGACCAGCTCCACCGGCTGGAGCGGGTTGATCCGCCGGGGGTCGCCCCCCAGGGTCTTCACGGCGTCGCGCATGGCGGCCAGGTCGACCACGGCGGGGACGCCGGTGAAGTCCTGGAGCAGCACCCGGCTGGGTCGGAAGGCGATCTCGCGGTCGGGGAGGACCTTGGGGTCCCACTGCGCCAGGTTGCGGACGTCGTCCGCCGTGACGGTCGAGCCGTCCTCGAACCGGAGCAGGTTCTCCAGCAGCACCTTGAGCGAGAACGGCAGGTGCGAGGCGTCCAGGCCGTGATCGGCCAGCGCGCTCAGGCGGTAATAGTGGTAGTTCCGACCGTCCACGGACAGCGGCGTCAGAGCGCTGTACGACTTGGGCATCGCCCGTCCCTTCGAAACTTCGGGAGGTCCGCTCCGATCCGGGAGGGGACCTCGACTCAATCGGAGCGGGGGCGAGGCGTCCGGGACCATCCGGGCGCCTCGAAGGCGCCCGATCGCGGCCTCGCCCTCGGGATCATCCCACGAATTGTAGGGCAAGCGGGCCCGGGACCAAACCCATTTCCGCCCCGCGATCCAGGAAGAGCTTGACCGCCTGGCGACCTTCCGGGCCGTAATCGACGGTCCGCTGGTTCACGTACATGCCGACGAACCGGTCGGCCAGGGCCGGGTCGAGGTCGCGGGCGTACTTCAAGGCGTAGTCGAGCGCCTCCTGGCGGTTGTCCAGGGCATACTGGATGCTCGCCTTCAGGAGCCGGGCGATCTTGAGGATCATCTCCTCGCCCAGGTCCTTGCGGACGACGTTCCCCCCCAGCGGCAGCGGCAGCCCGGTCTCGTCGTTCCACCAGACGCCCAGGTCCAGGACCTGGTGCAGCCCCTTCTCCTGGTAGTAGAGCTGGCCCTCGTGGATGATCACGCCGGCGGCGACCTCGCCCGACTGGACGGCGGGGAGGATGGCGTCGAAGGCCATCTGGACGACCGGCGTGTCCTTGCCGAGGCAGAGCAGCAGCGCCATGTAGGCCGAGGTCATCGTGCCGGGGACGGCGATCGTCTTCCCCTTGAGCTGCTCCAGGGTCATCGGCTCGCGGGTCACGATGTTGGGGCCGTAGCGCTCGCCCATGCTGGCGCCCGAGGAGAGCAGGGCGTAGCGGTCGGCGATGTAGGCGAAGGCGTGGATGCTGACCGCGGAGACTTCCAGCTCGCCGGCGATGGCCCGCTTGTTGAGGGTCTGGATGTCCTCGAGCTGGTGGACGAAGCGGAGGCCCTCGGTGTCGATCCGGTCGTGGGTGAGGGCGTAGAACATGAAGGCGTCGTCGGAGTCGGGGCTGTGGCCGACCCGGATGATCGTCTCTCCGGTGCTCATCGAAGGGCCTTTCTCGGCTGGAAAACGCCCCGGCCCCGGCCGCCCCTCGGGGAGCGGCCGGAGCCGGGTTGGGAATTCGAAGTCGGGGCGACGCGGGTCGCCGCTTACTGGCCGGCCTTGGGGACGGCGTCCGCCGCCGGCTGGCCGGAGGAGCGGCCGGAGGTCGGCGGCGGGGTCGTGGAAACCTCGCCCGCGCCGACGCCCAGCATCTCGATCGCGTCGAACGGGTCGACCGTGTTGTCGGCCTCGGCGGCCGCCAGCAGGTCCTTGAACGGCAGGGTGTCGGGGACCGGCTCGCCGAGCTGGCGGAGGACCCGGACGTACCGCTTGACGACCAGGCCGGTGTCCTTGCGGTTGAGGTCGTCCTCGCGATAGGTCGGGAAGTTCTTGAGGTTCTCGTTCCAGATGGTCAGGCCGTCGCGGAACTTGCCCGCCGCCAGGGTGAAGTCGCCGGTCTTGTAGGCCTTGGTCCCCTCGTAGAAGAGCTGGCGGGCGGCCACCCCTTCGGAGGTCATCTCGGCCTGGCAGCGCTCCTTCCAGTAGCGGTAGTTCATCTGGTCGGCCCAGCGGTCGGTCCAGTACTGGGCGTTCTCGGTGAGGGTGCTGTACCGCTCCCGATTGGTGGCGTCGTCGAGGCGGACCTCGTCGCGGACCAGCTTGCCGTCGCGGAGGACCTCGTTGTGCGACATGAAGACGTGCGAGCCGAACTTGACCCACTCGTTGAGGGCCCGCGCCCACTCGTTCTTGGCGACCTCGCCGAAGGTGGCCTCGATCCCGGCCATGCTCATCTTCTCAAGCGCCGCGGCGTAGTGGGTCTGGGCGTGCGAGGGCATCGACCGGAAGGCGATGTCGTCGGCGCGGCCCTTGCGCTGCGGGGTCGGGTCGATGTACTGGATGTTCTCGGCCGTGCCGCCGCCGAGCCGCGCGCCCCCTTCGTCCACGAGCCGGACGGCCCGGCTGAACCAGCCGTAGCCGAGCTGGAAGTTGTCGCCGCGGACGACCTCCAGGCCGCTCTCGGGGTCGCGGTAGGTCTTGAACGCCTCGTCGTCGTCGTCGCGGAAGAGCCGACGGAGGATGATCGACTCGTCCGAGAAGCCGAGCTTGTGGTAGTAGAACCAGGCGGTGTCCCAGATCAGGTCGGGGGACCGCTGGTTGTTCTCCACGCCTTTCTGGACGAACTTGATCCCCTGCTTGATCCACTCGTACTTGTCTTCCGGGGCGTCCCACTCGACCGAGACGTTGTAGGCCAGGTTCCAGCCCTGGAACGTCCAGATGGAGAGGAAGTGGGGCTGGAGCTTGGTGATCAGGTCGACGGTGGCCTTCAGGCGGTCCCAGTCGTGGTTCTTCTTGTAGTCCTCGGCCTGGATCCAGAGGTAGTTCGCGACGATGCCGCGGAACCCGCCCAGGAGGAACAGCTTCATCATGAAGCTGCCGGTGTCGATCTGGCCGATGGCGGCCTCGCCGAGGTCCTTCTCCACCTTCACCCGGTTGAGCCACTGGGTGTAGGGGTACATCGCGCTGAAGAGCAGCACGATGACCAGGCCGTAGATGATCTTCTTGGTCTGGTTCAGCGACCTCATGCGGCCACCTCGCGATTCTTGAGGATGAAGTATCCGGCGATGGAGAAGGGCAAGGCGTAGGCCACGGCCAGGAGCGTGTTGCCGACCATCAGCCGCCAGTCGACCGCGAAGCCGTCGGCCACCGTGTTGCTCACGTCCAGGACCTGGAAGTTGGGGACGACGTAGACCAGCATCGACATGATCGGCATGACCAGCGAGTCCAGCGTCTTGGCGACGACGACGCCCGCGGTGGGCGCCAGCTCGGACATCTGGTTGTCATGCGTGACCAGCCGGATCAGCGACTCGAACGGCCCGCCCCCCAGGATCGCCTGGCGGGTGAAGTCGATCAGGAAGCCGAAGGCGAGCTGCCCGGCGATGAAGAAGGCGATCGTCGTCAAGAGGGCCACCGGCCAGCTCAGGAAGGTGCCGGCGAACACGCCGATGGCGGTCAGCACCATCGCCTGCAGCCAGATGCCGAACAGGCCCTTCATGTAGTTGCGGCCGAAGTTGCCGTTCTCGGAGAGCAGGTACAGGTCGCTCTCGGCCATCCCCAGGTACTGGGTCGGGCTGATGCAGCGGACCTCGATCTTGAGGTTGCCGAGCGAGCCGGTCAGGATCCCCGGGTCGATGTCTCGGCGGTTGGTGTAGTATTCCTTGATCGGGAAGACGTCGGCGACCGAGGCGCCGGTCGAGGAGTTCGTGACCTCGATCTCGGCGTAGACCGGCTTGCCCGGCTCTCCCTTGGTCGTCCGGTAGATGTTGAACGTCATCTCGATCCGGAGCAAAGGCGCGTGCAGGGCGGCCGCCCCCGCGTCGTCGCCGGCGGCCTTCAGCTCGTCGGCGCGGGCGGAGAGCGACTCGAACTCGGCCCGGACGCGGTCCAGCTCCGTCTTGTTGCGGGCGATGGCCCCGTCGAGCCGGCTCACGTCCGCCGGGCTGGCCTCGGGCCGGGACTTCTCCTGCTCGGCCGCGACGATCTGGGCCTGCAGCTCCAGCATCCGGTTCTGCTCGCCCTCGACGGTCCCGCGGGGCAGGAACTGCTCCACGTCGATCCGGCGATCCAGCATGACCGGCCGGTTGGGGGGCGAGAACGGGTCGGGGACGACGCCGTACCGCCAGATGGCCGTCGCCGGGGTCGCCCCTTCGATGTGGCTGCGGGGCTCCCGCATCGACTGCTCCTGGCCGACGTCGATCCCCATCGCGTGGGGCGTCCCCTTGGAGTCCAGGAACGACAGCGAGCCCTTGACCGGGACGCGGGCCGCCATCCGCGAGGCGAGCTGCTCGGCCTGCTCGTAAAGCTGATTGGCGTCGCGGGTCCGGCCGTCGGCCTCGGCCTTCTGGGCGGCGGCCGTGGTCCGGGCGATCTGCCCCTGGACGGTCCGCCACAGGTAGGCCAGGCTCACGCCGCCGAACAGGGCGACCAGGACGGTCACCAGCGCCATGAAGCCGAGCATCCGGCCCCAGACGATCTCCAGGCGGCGGACCGGCTTGGTCACCACGGTGTAGATCGTCTGCTGCTGGATGTCGGCCGGCAGGCTGATCGGGGCGAGGATCGTCACCATCGAGGTCAACAGCAGCGAGCACAGCAGGGTCAGGGTGCCGACGTAGAGCCGCCCCATCTCCGCGGCCCGAGGGGGCTGCAGGAACCAGTGCGTGAACGCCAGGACCATCCCGAAGACGATGATCACCACCCAGGGGGCCCACATCTTCCGGTTCGACTCATAGAGCGTGACCCGGCCGATCGCGTAGAGCCGACGGGCCCGGACCGAGGCCAGCTCGGCCAGCAGCAGGCCCGCCACCCGGGCCAGCACCACGAAGCCCATGTAGGTCACGCTCAGCCGCGCGCCGTAGACGACGCCGTCGCGCCAGCTGCTGGTGGGGGAGCCGATGATCTGCGGCAGCAATTGGACGTTCGCCATGACCAGGCCGACGCCCAGGCCCAAAATGAACGCCAGGGCGATCCCGACCAGCACGAGATAATCGACCCGCTTGCCCAGCCGGCCGATCGTCCGCCAGACGCCGATCAGCGCCCAGACTCCCAGGAAGAAGACCGCCGCGAAGCCCATCAGGCTGGTCAGCGGGACCGAGGCGATCGTCGTCGCCTTGATCCACTTCTCCCCCTGGATCACCTGGACGAAGACGGTCAGGGGGATCAGGAGCAGGGCGGCCAGGCCGAGGTAGTCGTACCACTTGCCGACGCCGACGACCCGCTCCTTGACGGCGGTGATCACCCAGTAGCCGGTCCAGCCGATCAGGGAGAGCAGGCCCACGGCCTTGGTCCAGGTGAGCAGCCCCCCCAGCAGGCCGGGGAGCGAGAGCGAGGGCTCGCCGAAGAGGAAGAACCAGACGAGGGCGTTTTGCAGCGCCGGGGCGATATCGGGCGGCGGGGGGGTGGCCGCCTGCGCCCAGAAGAGGGGCCAACTCAGGAACGAGGACATCGGTGGGGTTGCTCCTCGGATGCCGGACGGCGACCGCCCGGGGCTCGCGGCGAGGCTCCGCGGCCCGGAGGCCGGGCTCGTCGCCGAGCTTTCGCGATGACGGGGATGAATAAGGACCTTTAACGATCACGACGAGGCCGGACGCGGGCGCGAGCGAGAGTCGGAAACCCGAGGGCGAGGGCCGCGCGGGGCGGCGCGTCGGCCCCCGCGCGTCGGGCTTCGGGTCAGGAGGGCTTGGAGGCCGACTCGACGACGGGCTGCGCGGCCGGCGCGGCGACCTTGCGGCGGCCCGGGTGCAGCTCGCTCTCGCGGACGATCCGCAGGAAGAGTTCTTCCAGCGTGGTGGTCGGGTTGTCGATCGTGATCTGCTCGCCGCCGTGGCGGGCGATGAGCTCGCGGATCTCCTGGAGCGCCTCGGGGGCGAGGTTGCGGGCCTTGATCTGGGTCACGTCCTGGACGGTCAGGAGGTCGGTGACCTTGCCCATCTCCTTCAGCTCGCCGCGGTGGAGGATCGCGATCCGGTCGCAGATGTCCTGCATGTCGGCCAGCAGGTGGCCCGAGAGGACGACCGTCTTCCCCTGCTCGCGAAGCTCGCGGATCAGCTCCTTGATCTCGGCCGTGCCGATCGGGTCCAGGCCCGAGGTCGGCTCGTCGAGGAGGATCAGCTCGGGATTGTTGATCAGGGCCTGGGCCAGCCCGATCCGCCGCTGCATGCCCTTGGAGTACTCGCGGAGCTGGCGGTGCTTGGCGGCCGAGAGCCCCACCATGTCGATGAGCTGGCCGACCCGCTTCTTCCGCTCCGAGGAGGGCATCTTGAACAGCCGGCCGTAGAAGTGGAGCGTCTCCTCGGCGTTGAGGAACTTGTAGAGGTAGGTCTCCTCGGGCAGATAGCCGATCCGCTCGTTCTTGGAGACGTTGGAGGTGGGCTCGTTGAAGATCAGGGCGTCCCCTTCGGTCGGGAACAGCAGCCCCAGGAGGAGCTTGATCGTCGTCGTCTTGCCGGAGCCGTTGGGGCCCAGGAGTCCGAAGATCTCGCCGCGATGGACCTGGAGGTCAAGCGCCTTCAGCGCCTGGACCTTCGGCCTTCCCCAGAAGTCGCGATAAACCTTGGTCAGATTCCGCGTCTCGATGATGACTTCGGAACTCATGTAAGACGGAGCCTCAACTCAGGTTGGAACTCGGAAATGCGGCGACGGATCGACGGCCGGGATGCGGGAGCCCTCAGCCGAGGCCGAAGTCGATGTCGGGAACGATCGATCGATTTACAAAATACCAGATGAAGACGAGCGAATGACCCGGCGGCCGTGTCTCGAAACACGGATCGGGGCGGAGCCCGGACGATCGCGCACGGGAGGCGCGGCGGTCGCGGGCCACGAAGGGCCGTCGCGTGCTGGTGCTACGACCCCTCGGGCCGAAAGGTTCGCGAGGTTTCCTCGACGACGCATTCGGCGCATCGCCAGGGGTCGCGACATCCGGATCACTCGATCGTAAAGAAATGCTAGGACGTTGGCAAGCACCGCACAAGGCGACGCCCGTGCACCCCGGCCTGGGCCTGCACGGGCGGTCGAGCCGGGTCGCCGCGTCGCGACGGATCCGAGGGGCCGGATCAGGGGGTCAGGCCGGTGCCGCCGGAGGCGGGAAGGGGCGGGGCGTCGACCCGGCCGCGAAGCGTCGGCACGGGCGAGGTCGGCTGCGCGCCGTCCATCGAGGTGTAGGGCTGCACCGGGCTGGTCGACGAATCCTGCGGCATCCCCCCGGCCGGGTGGTCGCCCCCCGCCCCCGCGAACGGCAGGTAGCGCTGGCCGCGATTGACGTAGGGGTTGTAGTCGGTCCCGGGGAACATCTGCTCCGGGGGGACGGCGAAGTAGCGCGGGAAGTAGTAGTCGGCGGTGCGGTCGGCCCCCAGCGGCAGATAATGGCCGGGCGAGTACCAGCCGGCGTTGTGGGGCTCGCCGTTGGGGAACCCCCAGCCGTCGCCGGGGCCCGGGGGGAGGATCCAGCCGGCCGAACGTCCGTGGCCGCCGTGGCCGTGCGCATGGCCCCCTCGGGCGTGGTGATGGTGCACCCCCTGAACGCATCCCGCGCAGGAAGGCCCCTGTCCCACGCCGCCGACGGCCAGCGCCAATCCCAACGTCATGATCGCGGCGGTCATCTTCGATCCTCCTTGTCGAAACCCGAGCAAGCGCGCGAACCCCCGCCTCCGGGCGAGACTCCAGAGGACTCTAGCACGCGCCAGGGCCGCGAGCGGCGAATCCCGGTCGGCTTCTCTTCCCGGCGCCCGCCCTGGACGATACGATCGTCTCGTCGTTCGCGACCGAAACAGAACGCGCCGCGGAAGGTTCCGTCATGATCCTGCTGATCGATAACTACGACTCCTTCACCTACAACCTCGTCCAGCGCCTGGGCGAGATCGACCCCGGCGTCGAACTGGAGGTCGTCCGCAACGATCAGATCACGATCGAGGACGTGGCGTTCAGGAATCCGTCCCACCTGATCATCTCGCCGGGCCCCTGCACCCCCCTGGAGGCGGGGATCTCCAACGAGGTCATCCGTACCTTCGGCCCTCGGATCCCGCTGCTGGGCGTCTGCCTCGGACATCAGTGCATGGGCCACACCTTCGGCGCGAAGGTCGTCCGGGCGGAGCGGATCATGCACGGCAAGACCTCGATGATCCATCACGACGGGAAGGGCCTCTACAAAGGGGTCTCGAACCCGTTCCAGGCCACTCGCTACCACAGCCTGATCATCCAGCCGGACACCCTCCCCGACGAACTGGAAGTCGTCGCCCGGACCGAGGAGGGGGAGATCATGGGCGTGCGTCACAGGACGTATCCGATGGAAGGGGTGCAGTACCACCCCGAGAGCTTCCTCACCCTCGAAGGGATCAAGCTCCTGCGGAACTTCCTGGAGCAGCGGGCATGAGCCGACCCCGCGCCGGGCTCGGCGAGGCGACGTCATGCTGAGGGTCCCCGAAGCGCTGGCGCGGGTCCTTGAACTCGCGGCCCCCTTGCCGGCCGTCGACCGCCCGTTGGAGGCGTCTCTCGACCGCTGGCTCGCCGACGACGTCTGGGCCGACGCCGACCAGCCGACGTTCGACAAGGCCGTGGTCGACGGCTTCGCGGTCCGTTTCGAGGACCTGGCCGAACTCCCCCGCCGCCTCCGCGTGGTCGAGACGATCCTCGCCGGCCAGGTTCCGACCCGCCCCCTGGCGTCGGGCGAGGCCGCCGAGATCACGACCGGGGCCCCCCTGCCGCCGAACGCCGACGCCGTGATCATGCACGAGCGGACGGATCGGGACGGCGAGTTCGTCGCGATCCGCCCCCAGGCGATCAAGCCCGACATGAACCGGCTGGCGAGGGGCCGCGTCTACCGCTCGGGAGACCGCCTGCTGGCCGGCGGCGTCGTGCTCACCCCCGCGCGGATGGGCCTGCTGGCGGCGGTCGGGGCGAGCGTGGTCCGCGTCGTCCCTCCCCCCCGGGTCGCGATCGTCCCGACCGGGGACGAGCTGGTCGACTTCCGGGAGACGCCCGGACCGGGACGCATCCGAAACTCGAACGCGGTCATGCTCGAAGCCCTGGCGGCCCGCCGGGGCGCGGAGCCCTGGACCTCGCCGATCCTCCCCGACGAGCCGGAAGCCCTCCACGAAGGCCTGCGGCGGGCGCTCGAGGCCGACGTGGCGCTGGTGATCGGCGGGGTTTCGGCCGGACAGAAGGATCTCGTGCCGGGGACGCTCCGGGCGCTCGGCGTGCGCGAGGTCTTCCACAAGGTCCGGCTCAAGCCGGGCAAGCCTCTCTGGTTCGGCGTCGGCCCCGCTCGCGACGGTCGGCCGCCGACGCTGGTCTTCGGGCTCCCCGGCAACCCGCTGAGCGGGCTGGTGAACTTCCTGCTCTTCGTCGCCCCGGCGCTCGACGTCCTCGAAGGCCGCCCCCCTCGCGGCGCGGGCGTCGTCCCGGCCCTCGCCGCGAAACGGCTGGAGCACGGGGGCGACCGAGCCACCTACCTGCCGGCCCGGATCGTGGGCGAGCCCCACGGGCCTTCCGGCATGGCCGCCGTCGAGCCGATCGACTGGAGCGGCTCGGCCGACCTGGTCTCCGTGGTCCGGGCCGACGGCTTCCTGGTCCTCCCCGACCACGAGACGACCGTCGAGCCCGGTGACGTCGTCGGTTTCCTCCCCCTGCATTAAAGGCCCGAGGCCGACCGCCTCGACGCCGCCGAACCGCCAGGAACGACGCCGACATGAACGCTGGAACCGCCGTCACGCAGGCCATGGAGGAAGAGCGACGGCTCACCCTCAGCGAACGCGCGTCGCGCCACCCGATCGCCGCGGGGATGCTGTCGGGCTTCCTGCTCTGGTCCTCGTTCCCCCCCCTGGAGTGGAGCTGGGCGGCCTGGCTGGCTCTCACGCCCCTGTTCCGGCTCGTCGTCGAACCGACCGCGCGCTGGCGGGTCTACCTGGGCGCCTGGGCCGGCGGGCTGGTCTTCTGGCTGCTCAGCCTGCAATGGGTCCGGCTCACCGACGCCACCGCCTGGTCCGCCTGGCTGACGATGGCGCTGATCTTCTCGGCCTGGTGGCCGGGCTTCCTGGCGCTGACGCGACACGCCGTCTTCAAGCTGGAGATCCCGCTGCTCCTGGCCGCGCCGATCCTGTGGGTGGGCCTGGAACACGTGCGGGCGTTCCTCCTTTCCGGCTTCCCCTGGTATTACCTCGGCCACTCGCAGTATCGGGCGCTGCCGCTGATCCAGATCGCCGACGTGACGGGGGCGCTCGGGATCAGTTTCCTGATCGTGATGGTCAACGCCCTGGTGGTCGACCTCCTGACGCTCCCCCTGCTCTCCCGCTCGGAGAAGGGCGCCCGAATCCGGCCCAGGCAGGCGGCGAGGCTCTGGATCGTCGGCCTGGCGCTGGTCGGGACGCTCGCCTACGGGGGGCATCGGCTCGCCAACTCCCGATTCACCGAGGGGCCCCGCATCGCCCTGCTCCAGACCAACTTCGAGCAGCGGTACAAGTCCAACGCCGATCCGGTCGCCATCCTGACCCGGATCGAGGCCCTGGCCCTCAAGGCGACCTCGCGCGATCCCAAGCCCGACCTCATCGCCTGGCCCGAGACGTCATACCCTTACGGCACGATCGCGATCGCCCCCGAACTGCCGGCCGACGCCTTCGAACGCCAAGTGCGGCAGGTCTCCGACGAGCTGACCGTGGCCGCCTGGCGGGACAAGAAGCAGAAGATCGACGAGTACCTGCACGCGACGACCGACGCCTTGGGCGTGCCGATGATCGTGGGGAGCCTCCGCTACGACCACGGCCTCGGCGGCCTCCACAAGTTCAACGGGGCGCTCCTCTACCAGCCCGGCTCGGCGGCGGTCCAGTCCTACGACAAGATCCAGCTCGTGCCGTTCGGCGAGTACATCCCCCTGCTCGAGGCCCTCCCCTGGCTGACCGTCTTCACCCCCTACCACGACGGCTACGTCCCGAGCCTGACGTTCGGCCGCGAAACCAAGGCGCTCGACGTCGGCGGCCACCGGATCGCCGTGGGCATCTGCTTCGAGGACACGGTCCCCCACCTGATCCGGCGGTTCTTCGCCGAGGCCCCCGACGGCCGCCAGCCCGACGTCCTCCTCGACATCTCCAACGACGGCTGGTTCCACGGCTCCGAGGAGCTGGACATGCACCTGGCCGTCAGCGTCTTCCGCAGCGTCGAGAACCGCGTCCCCCTGGCGCGGGCGGTCAACACCGGGATCTCCGCCCTGATCGACGGCGACGGCCGGATCCTCCAAACCCTCCCCCGGCTCACCGAGGGGGTGCTCCAGGCCGGCGTCCCGCTGGACGACCGCTCCAGCCTCTACATCGCCTGGGGAGACTGGCTGGGGATCACCTGCCTGGCCGTCTGCATCGGACTGGTCCCCGCCGGGGCGGCCTCGCGCCGGATCCGGTCGAGGAACCGGACCGGTTCCTGATCTTCCGTCGCCTCGCCCGTCTCTCTAGCTTACGCCGCTTGCCTTCTCCCAAGTCGTGGGGTAGATTTTGGGCAAGTTGCGCCGGCGAGCGAGGAGCATGGTTTCTCGTGTGGCTTTCTCATGTTGCGACATGAGTGGGGCTTGTCGTTCCGGGCGACGCGGCGTTACATTCGAATGAGCGAAACCGCCCCCACGGCCTGGCGTCGTCGGGGGGTCCCGCCATATCTCCAGGGATTACCACGGTCCAGCCCAATCCCGTCCTTGACGCACGGCGGATACGTCGCGCGGGTGGTTGGCCGGCCGTCTTACTTTGAATGGTAGGATGGGACCATGACTACCGTCGGAAAGATACTTGTTCTGTTCATCATGGCCTTCTCGCTCATTTTGAGCGCGGTCTCTTCGGTGGTCTTCACGACCTCGAAGAACTGGAAGGTCGCGACGGAAGCCGAGAAGAAGAAAGTCAACGACCTGACGACGAAGCTGCGCGACGCGGAAGCCAAGACGGCCGCAGCCCAGAAGGACCTGGACACCGAGAAGATCAACTACGACGCCCAGGCCAAGCAGCTGAACGACCGGATCGCGGCCGTCGAGCAGCAGAACCAGCTGGCCCAGCAGCAGATCACCACCGCCAACGGCCAGGTCGCCACGGCCCAGCAGAACGCCAAGACCGCGCTCGAGGAGGCCGAGGCCAATCGCAAGGAGACGCTCCAGCTCCGCGAGCTGAAGTCGGCCGTCGAGGCCCAGGCCGCCGAATTCAAGCTGCACAACGCGGAGCAGAACGACAAGATCCGCGAGATGGAGCGGGCCCTCGAAGCGGCCACCAAGAACAACACCGACCTCCGCGAGCGGGTCGCCAAATACTCCACCCTCCTACGGTCCTCGGGCCTCCCCGACGACATCACGCAGGTGAAGGGACTTGAGAGCCCCCCGCCGGTCGTGGGCGAGGTCACTCGGGTCGACGCGACCAATCGCAAGCTCGAGGCCTCCATCGGCTCGAACGACGGCCTGGTCGCGGGCCACGAACTCAATCTCCTCCGGACGTCGCCTCGTCCGGAATACCTCGGCAGGGTGAAGGTCCTCTCCGTCGACCCGAACCAGTCGGTTCTCCAGGTCATCGGAAACACATACCAAGGCAAGAAGATACAGGAGGGCGACATTGTCTCGTCTACGATCAAGCCGCGCCTCTAATACCGGGGCCTCCCGCACGGCCGCCGCGCCTCGGCAGCGCGGCGTCCTCGTCCAGGCGCCCAAGAGCGACATCTACGTCGCCCTCCTGGGCATCTCCCTGGCCGCCGTCATCATCGGCTGCATCCTGATGACGCTCCTCCTGATGAAGTACGAGTGGAAGATCTCCGTCTCCTCCGCCGCGCCGGTCCCGTCGGCCCTCGCGTCGAGCCCCATCCAGCTCGCCGCGATCACCCCGACGGCCCTCACCGACTGCGGCTGACCCAGGCCCGAGCACCGATCTTTCTCGCCCGCCTCCGCCGCGTCACCGACGACCGGCGAAGGCGGGCGATTTTTTTTGGTTTTTCCGTTTACTGTACAGATGACACGTATATAATCGGGTCGTGAGGGAAATGACGATTGAGCCGAGATGGATCGTCGCTCGACTCGCCCGAGATCAGGAACAGGGCGCTCAGGAGTCGTCGGCTTCCCCTCCTCTATCAGGAAAGAACGACCACTCATGTCCCAGCACATCGAGATTTTCGCGGCGCTCGCCGCTCCGTTCGCGAACGACGAAGTGCGGTCCCGGAGCCAGGGGGGCCGTGAGTTCCAGTATGTGACGGCCCGGACGGTCATGAATCGCCTGGACGAGGTCCTCGGCCCCGCGAACTGGTGGGACGAGTACACGCCGATGGACAACGCGATCATCTGCCGGCTGACGGTCCGCCTGCCGGACGGGACGACGCTGACCAAGAGCGACGCCGGCGGGTTCACGACCACGGCCGACACCAGCGACTACGAAAAGAGCGGCTTCTCCGACGCCTTCAAGCGGGCCGCGGTCAAGTTCGGCGTGGGCCGTTATCTCTACGGCGACGGCGTCCCGCAGTCGATCCGCGAGACCCTCGTCCGCGTCCGCCGCGAGCAGGCCGCCGCGGCCGCGCCGCAGGCCCCCGCCCCGGCGCCGGCCCCGGCCCCGGCCGTCGAGGCCGAGCGGATCGCCGCGGAACCGCTCCAGCCGGCCCCGCGGTCCGCCCCGGAAGTCTCCGCGGGGGTCGCCCCGAAGTCGGGCAAGGCCCTCTTCGCCTGGGTCAAGGAACGCGACGAGAAGCTCGGCGTCGACCTCCTGAGGACCCTCAGCGATTGGGGCAAGAACAACCACTTCCCCGCCCGGATGGTCCAGTGGAGCGGCGAGCAGGTCGACCAGGGCCACTCCGAGGCCGTCCGCCTGCTCTCGGGAATGATGGCCGACGGCCCCGCACTGGCCTCCGCCGGGCCCCGCCGTTGAAACGATCGCGGACGCCAAAGCTCCAGTCGACGTCGGCCTCCGACCGATGACGCCTTGTGAGGCCGCAAAGGCTGCTCTAAAGTAAGGGGGTCGCCCCATCGGCGACCTCCCCCCCGCGGTCGAGCAGCCCCGGCCTCGGATCGCCGCCCCTTCGTCGTCGTGCGGACGATTGCGAGGCCGGCGTCCGGGCCTTGTCGAGGGACGGCGTTCCGTGAACATCGTGTTCGTCGCTTCCGAAGGCGTCCCGTTCGCCAAGACGGGGGGCCTGGCCGACGTCGCCGGCGCCCTCCCCAGGGCCGTGGCGGACCTCGGCCACTCCACGTCGCTGTTCATCCCCTGCTACCGCAAGGTCTGGGAGGCGAACCGCGATCTCGCCGCCACCGGCATCACCCTCCGCATTCCGATCGGGACCTCGACCGTCCTCGGCCACGTCTTCGAGGGTCGCCTGCCGGATTCCGACGTCCCCGTCTATCTCATCGACCAGCCCGACTATTTCGATCGCGACGGATTCTACGGGCACCTCGGCCACGACTTCGAGGACAACTGCGAGCGTTTCGTCTTCTTCCAGCGCGCCGTGCTGGAGGCGGTCGTCGCGCTGGGGATCAAGCCCGACGTCTTCCATTGCAATGACTGGCAGACCGGCCTACTCCCCGTCTATCTGAAGTCGCTGTATCACAACATCCCCGAGTTGGCCTCCGCCGGCTGCCTGTTCACGATCCACAACCTGGCCTATCAAGGCCTGTTCTGGCACTGGGACCTCCCGCTCACCGGGCTGGACTGGAGCTATTTCAACTACCGGGCGTTGGAGTTCCACGGCAAGCTCAGCTTCATGAAGGCCGGGCTCGTCTTCTCCGACATGCTGACGACCGTGAGCCCGACCTACGCGTCGGAGATCCAGGCCCAGAGGCACGGCGCCGGGCTCGACGGCCTGCTTCGAGATCGCCAGGCCGATCTCCGCGGCATCGTCAACGGCATCGACGAGAGATCCTGGACGCCCCGGCACGAGACGATGCTGGCCGCGAACTACGACGTCGACACGGTCGCGACCGGCAAGGCGGCCTGCAAGGCCTGGCTTCAACGACGCGCCGGGCTCCCGGTCCGGCCGGACGCCCCCCTGTTCGCTCAGATCGGCCGGCTCGACCCCCAGAAGGGCTGGGACCTGCTCGCCGAGGTGGCCGACCGCCTCCTGGAGCACGACGTCCAGTTGATCGTCCTGGGGACCGGCCACCCCAAGTACCACAACCTTCTGGAAGCGCTGGTCCACCGCCACCCCGGCAAGGTCTGGGCCTACCTGGGGTTCTCCGACGACCTGGCGCACCAGATTGAGGCCGGCGCAGACGTCTTCCTGATGCCCAGCCTCTTCGAACCGTGCGGCCTGAACCAGCTTTACAGCCTGGCGCACGGCACGGTCCCCGTGGTCCACGCCACCGGCGGTCTGGTCGACACCGTCGTCGACCTCACCCCCCAGACGCTGGCCGAGGGCCGGGCCACCGGCTTCGTCTTCCACGAGCCCACCGCGGCCTCCGTGTGGCGGGCGCTGGAACGGGTCCTCCAGACCTGGAGCGACCGCCCCACCTGGGAAAAGCTCGTCAAGGCGGGCATGTCCGACGACTGGTCCTGGAAGCAAAGCGCGGGACGTTACGTCGAGCTCTATCACGAGATCCAGCGGAGGCGTCGGCCTCAGCTTGCCCAGCCCACCAGGGAAAAGCCGGTTCCGGCTTGACTCCGACGATTCCCTTCAAGTCCTCCCGACGACATTCCGAGCCATAGTACCGTACCACTCGGCGCAGGCCAGGGACGGGCCGAGGTGAATTCTGTCGAGGGACGAAGGAATGTCGCGAGTCTCGCTGGCCTTGATGTGGCACCAGCATCAGCCCTACTACCCGGACGACGCGACCGGCGAGAACCCGATGCCCTGGGTCCGCCTCCACGCCGTCAAGGATTACCTGGGGATGGCCCTCCACCTGGAGGAAGTGCCCGAGTTCCACTGCACGATCAACCTCGTCCCCAGCCTGCTCGATCAGCTCGAAGCGTATGTCGACGGGGCCACCGACACGCACCTGACCGCATCCCGCAAGCCGGTCGACGGGCTCTCGCGCGACGACCTGTTCTATATCCTCGACAACTTCTTCATGGCGTTCCCAGACGCCATGATCCGCCCCCACCCTCGCTACCACGAACTGTTCATGCTGCGCTCCTCCTGGAGCAGCAACGCCGAGCAGGCGCGGACGCGGTTCCGCCCCAAGGACCTGCGCGACCTCCAGGTCTGGTCGAACCTGGCCTGGTTCCACCCGATCCTGTTCGAGAAGGACCGTGAACTCGCCGAGTTCAAGGCGAAGGACCGCAACTACACCGAAGAAGACAAGCAGTGGCTCCTGGATAAGCAGCGCGACCTGCTGGGCCAGGTCGTCCCGCTGCATCGCAAGCTCGCCGAGCGTGGGCAAGTCGAGCTGACGACGACGCCCCACTACCACCCGATCCTGCCGCTGCTCCTGGACAAGAAGCTGGCGCGCGAGGCCATGCCGGAAGTCGCGCTACCGGCCTACCGCGAGGGTTACCCCGAGGACGCCGAGGTCCACGTCCGTCGCGCCGTCGAGAGCCACACGCGACGGTTCGGGACGCCTCCCAGGGGGATGTGGCCGAGCGAAGGCTCCGTCTGCCAGGCCCTCGTCCCGCTCCTGCGTCGCCACGGGATCGAGTGGATCGCGACCGACGAGGAGATCCTCGGCTGTTCCACCGGCGGGGTCGTCGGCCGCGACGGCCGGGGCCACGTCCGCCGGCCCGACCTGCTCTACCGGGGCTGGAACGTCCGCGAGGGGGACTCGCAGCTCGGGATCGTCTTCCGCGACCACTCGATGTCGGACCAGGTCGGCTTCCACTACCAGCGGAGCCCCGGGCCGATCGCCGCCGCCGACTTCCTCGGCAAGCTGCACGCCATCGGCGACGCCTGCCGACACAACCCGGCGACCCTCGTCCCCGTCGTCCTCGACGGCGAGAACTGCTGGGAGTACTACCCGGACGGCGGCGTCTCGTTCCTCCGCTCGCTCTACCAGGAGGCCGTCCGCGACCCCCGCGTCCAGCCCGTCAAGATCGGCGAACACCTGCGCGAGAACCCGCCCGGCGACACCCTCCAGAGGCTCTTCGCCGGGAGCTGGATCAGCCACAACTTCGCCATCTGGATCGGCCATCCCGAGGACAACAGCGGCTGGGACGCCCTCCACGAGACCCGCGAGTTCCTCGTCCGCGAGCAGCAGACCGGGCGGCACGACGCGGCGGCCCTGGCCAGGGCCTGGGAGGAGATCTACATCGCGGAAGGCTCCGACTGGTTCTGGTGGTACGGCGACGACCACTCCTGCGCCCAGGACGCACTGTTCGACCACCTCTTCCGCAAGCATCTCCGCAACGTCTACGCCTTCCTCGGCTGCGACCCCCCCGGCTCGCTCTTCACGCCGATCTCGAAGGCCGCGAGCCCGAGGGCGGCCAACGAGCAGCCCCGGAGCTTCCTCAACGTCAAGATCGACGGCCGCGCGAGCTACTTCGAGTGGATCGACGGCGCCCGCTACGTCTGCGGCAACGACCGGGGGACGATGACGCTGGTCACCCGAGGCCTGATGCACGTCGTCTGGTTCGGCTTCGACGCCGAGCGGTTCCTGGTCCGGATCGACACCGAAGGGGGTCCGGCCGCCGAGCGGCTGGCCGAGGTCGACCGCCTCCGCATCGGCTTCGTCGACCCGGCCGAGCGCGAGATCGTGGTCGTCCAGCCCAGCCGGGACCGGCCCCTCGGCTACCTGAACCACGCGGGACACGCCTCGGCCAACGGCGACACCGTCTCCTCGGCGACCGGGGCCATCTTCGAGACGGCCGTCGCGTTCGACCGCCTGGGGCTCAAGCCGGGCGACCCGATCCGCTTCTACGTCGAGCTGCTGGAGGGGGAATCCAGCCTCGACCGCGCGCCCCGCGAAGGGGTCTTCGAGTTGACCACGCCCTCCCCGGACTTCGAGCGGGTCCTGTGGCAGGTCTGACCGGGCGTGGGCCGCGCGAGCGGCCCGCCCATCCCATCAAGGAAGGGGGAGACGGATGCCCGAGCTTCGGAAGGACCCGATCGTCGGCCGCTGGGTGATCATCGCGGACGAGCGGGCCCGCCGCCCGCACGACTTCAAGGCGGCCCAGGCCCCGCTGGTCGGCGCGCAGACCTGCCCGTTCTGCGAGGGTCACGAGGAGATGACCCCGCCCGAGATCCTCGCCTATCGGGACTTCGGCAGCCGGCCGAACGGCCCCGGTTGGCGGGTCCGGGTCGTCCCCAACCGCTTCCCCGCACTCAAGATCGAGGGCGAGCTGGACAAGCGGGGCGACGGCATCTACGACCGGATGGCCGGCGTCGGCGCGCACGAGGTCATCATCGAGAGCCCGCACCACCACGTCTCCACCGCCTCGCTCCCCGTCGAGAACATCCGCGAGGTCCTCTGGGTCTACCGCGACCGCCTGGTCGACCTGAAGCGCGATCGCCGGCTGGTCCACGGCATGCTCTTCAAGAACGTCGGCGAGGGGGGCGGCGCGAGCCTGGAGCACACCCACAGCCAGCTCATCGTCACCCCCATCGTGCCGATCTCGGTCTGGGAGGAGATGACCGGGGCGCTGGAGTTCTTCAACTACCGGGGCCGCTGCATCTACTGCGACATCGTCCAGCAGGAGACGGCCGCCGAGAAGCGCGTGGTCCTCGACACCCCCCACTTCACCGCCTTCTGCCCCTACGCCAGCCGCTTCCCGTTCGAGACCTGGATCGTCCCCAAGACCCACGAGAGCCACTTCGAGAACATCCCCAAGCCGGCCGTCGACGACCTGGGGCACGTGCTCCATCAGGTCCTCGGCAAGCTGGAGACGGCCCTCGATTCGCCGTCGTACAACTACATCGTGCACACGGCCCCCTTTGACCATTCCGAGTTGCCGCACTATCATTGGCATATCGAAGTGATCCCCCGACTGACCCGGGTCGCCGGCTTCGAGTGGGGCTCCGGATTCTACATCAATCCGGTCCCCCCCGAGCACGCGGCCGCCTTCCTGCGCGAGGTGGAAGTCGCGACGCCCCGCACGGGCGCCGCGGCGCGGGAATGGGTCACGGGGGGTCGGCCTCAACCGCTCGCGTCGAAGGTCCCCTGACCGACAGGGATCGACGTCGATCCGTGGCCTCTTTGGGACGCGCGATGGACCCCTCGGCCGGCCGTTTCGCCCTGCCCCCCGGCGCGCCCCCAGGCCATCCTCCACCCCCGACGCGACGCGCGTCGCATCCCCCGCGACCGCCCCAGCTTCACGCCCCTCGACGACCCGGCGGACGCCGGCGGCGTCGGGGGGCTCCGTCTTCCACGAGGCCGTTCCATGTCGAACCTGCGCCTGATCCTCGCGCTGCACAACCATCAGCCCGTGGGGAACTTCGAAGCCGTCTTCGAGACCGCCTACCGCGACAGCTATCTGCCGTTCCTGGAGGTGCTGGAGCGGCATCCCGAGATCGCCTTCGCGCTGCACACCTCCGGGCCGCTGCTGGAGTGGCTGGTCGACCAGAAGCCCGACTACGTGGCGCGGGTGCGGGGGCTGGTGGAGGCCGGCCGCGTCGAGATCCTCGGCGGCGGCTACTTCGAACCGATCATGACGATGATCCCCCACGTCGACCGGGTGGGCCAGATCCGCGCGTTCACGGAGTATCTCGAAGAGGTCTTCGGCGCCAGGGTCCGGGGGATGTGGACGCCGGAGCGGGTCTGGGAGCAGCACCTGGTCTCGGCCTTCGCCGAGGCCGGCGTCGAGTACACCATCCTCGACGACTTCCATTTCGAACGCGCCGGGGTCTCCGGCGACGACCTGTTCGGCTACTACCTCACCGAGGACGAGGGGAGGCTCCTGAAGGTCTTCCCCGGCTCCGAGACGCTCCGCTACACGATCCCGTTCCAGGAACCCCACGCGACCTACGAGTTCCTCCGAGGCCTGGCCGCGCGGCGCCCCGGCGCGACGGTCGTCTTCGCCGACGACGGCGAGAAGTTCGGCTCCTGGCCCGAGACGCACGAACACGTCTACAAGCGAGGCTGGCTGAATCGGTTCTGCGACATGATCGTCGGCAACCGCGACTGGCTGGGCTCCACGACCTTCGGCCGCACGGTCGACGCCACGCTCCCCCTGGGCAAGCTCTACATCGCCGACGGCTCCTATCGCGAGATGACCGAGTGGGCCCTCCCGCCGGCCGGCCATCGGGCCTACGAACAGGCGGCCCGGTCGGTCCGCCAGCACGACCGCTCGGCCGAGATCAAGCCCTTCTTCCGCGCCGGCGGCTTCTGGCGGAACTTCAAGGCCCGCTACCCCGAGAGCGACGAGATGTACGCCCGGATGCTCGGCCTGTCGAAACGGCTCGCCGCGCTCGCCGCCCGTCCCGACGTCGACCCCGACTACCTGGAGGCCGCCCGCCGCGAGCTGCACCGAGGCCAGTGCAACTGCCCCTACTGGCACGGCGCGTTCGGCGGGCTCTACCTGCCCCACCTGCGGGGCGCGATCTACCAGGCCCTCATCGCCTGCCACGACGCGCTCGACGAGGCCGAGGGCCGGGACGGGCCCCGAGTCTCGCTGGAGGTCGGCGACTTCAACCTCGACGCCCGCCAGGAGGTCCGCATCGAGAACGACCGCCTGATCGCCTTCGTCCGCCCGGCGCAAGGAGGGCATCTCTACGAGCTGGACGTCCGCAAGGCCGGCGTCAACGTCCTGGCCACCCTCGACCGCCGTCCCGAGGCCTATCACCAGACGATCCTCGACGTCATCCGCGCCCGAGGCTCCGCCGAGCAGGGCGCGACGTCCTTCGGCGGCGAGGATCGCGTCGTCCTGAAGCAAGACAACCTCGACGACCTGATCGTTTACGACGACCACCCCCGCAAGGCCCTCGTCGACCACTTCTACCCGCTCGACGTCTCCCTCGACGACCTGATCGCCTGCCGAAACGTCGAGCGCGGGGACTTCGTCACGGGCGCCTACCTCACCCGGGTCCGCGGCGACGACGCCCGAGCGGCCGTGGTGATGGAACGCCCCGGGCTCGCCGACGGCCATCCGGTGCGGATCCGCAAGTCCATCGAGGCCGCGGCCGGCTCGCCGGCGCTCGTGATCCGCTACGAGATCGAGGACCTTCCCCCCGACGCCTGCCTCCACTTCGCCGTGGAGATCAACCTCGCGGGCATGGCCGGACGGGCCGACGACCGCTACTACTCGGGCCTCTCCGGCGAACGCCTGGGGACCCTCGATTCCCGCATCGACCGGCCCCACATGGAGGGGCTGAGCCTCACCGATGAGTGGCTCGACCTGGTCGCCGACCTGACCTGGACGAAGCCCTGCGGCCTCTGGTGCTTCCCGATCGAGACGGTCAGCCAGAGCGAGGGCGGCTTCGAGGGGGTCTACCAGTCGTCGGCCGTGATCCCCCACTGGCACGTCGTCGGCGACGAGGCGGGCCGCTGGGAGGTCGCGATCCGCATGTCGTTCGACTCGCGGAAGCCGGCGGCCGATCCCTCCCCCCGACATCGGGCGAGCCTGGCCGAGGTCTGACACGAATCGGCAGCGGGACGAGGAGCGTGGCATGTTCTGGCCGTTCCGCCGACGACCGACCCCCGAGCCCCCGCCCGCCCGACGATCGACGCCGCGGCCGTCGTCCGCCGCGCGCGTCGACTCCGATTCCGCGTCCGCCCCCAGGCCCTGCTCCAGCTCGCCGGGGCCTACCACGGCGCGAGGCCCGGCGAGGGCCTGACCTTCGCCGAGCTTCACGCTTATGAGCCGGGCGACGACGTGCGGCACCTGGACTGGAACGTCACCGCCCGCCAGGGCCGACCGTTCGTCCGCCGCTACGTCGAGGAGCGTTCGTTCGTCCTCTGGATCGTGGTCGACGCCTCGGCCAGCATGCGGTTCGGCCGCGAGGGTTGCACCAAGGCCGACCGCGCCGCCCAGGCCGCGGCGCTGCTGGCGACGGCCGCCGTCCACAACGGCGACCGCGTCGGCCTCCTGATCGTCAGCGACCGCGTCGAGCTGGAAATCCCGGCCGGGGGCGGCGTCTGCCATCTCTCGCGGGTCGTCCGCGCGCTGGTGGCGACGCCGACCACCTCGCGCGCGACCCGGCTCCAGGCCGGCCTGCCGCGCCTTCGCCGGGCCTCGCGGCGGGCCATGCTCGTGGTCCTCGGCGATTTCCAGCCCGATGAGCCGGTCGGCGCCTGGCGAGAAGCCGGACGACGGCACGACGTGGTGGCCCTGCGGCTCGTCGACCCCCTGGAGGAGCGGCTCCCCGACGTCGGCCTCCTCGCCGTGCGCGACGCCGAGGGGGACGGACGCTTCCTCCTCGACTCGCACCGCAAACGCCGACGCGCCGCCTACGCTCGACGCGCCGAGGATCGCCGGCGAGAATTCGTGCGATGGTGCGGGGCCGCGGCCGTCGAAGGCCACGACCTGTCGACCGAGACCGATCCCCTCCAGACCCTGATGCAGGTCTTCGAACGCCGCGCCTCGCGCCGAGGCCGTTCATGAGCCTCCAGGCGGGCGCCCCCCCCGACCCGACGACCGGTGCGACGGGACTCGTCCCCCCCCGCCCGAACCTCGGCCCCGAGCCCTGGCGCGACGAGAACGCTCCGACCTCCCCGCTGGCCTGGATCGCGACGGCGACGGTCGCGGCCCTGCTCGTCGCGTGGATCATGCGGCGGCGAAGGCGCGGGGCCGGTTCCATCGCGACGGCCTCGTCCGCCGAGGTCGACGACTCGCCGGAGGGCCGACTCGTCGCGCTCGGCGATCGTCTCCGCGCCGTGCTAGCCTCGCGGCTCGGCCCCTCGCTCCGAGCGAGGACCACGGAGGAGATCGCGGGCGATCCCCGGTTGGCGGAACGACTCGACGGCGAGGATCTGGACCGACTGGTCGCGATCCTGGGCGCGGGCGACCGCGTGAAGTTCGCGCGGCGGGGCGTCGCCGAGGGCCTCCTCGAACGCCTCCCCGAATGGACCGCGTGGGCGGGCTCGCTCGACGGCCGCCTCGCCTCGACGCCGGGATCGGGAGGAAAGCGTCAGCCGCCGTCGCCGTGAATCTCGCCCCGGCCGAACCGCACGGCGACGTCCGCCCGCTCGGGCCGATCCGCGGCGGTCCGCACGCGGAATCGCCAGGTCAGGGTCGGCCCCAGGCGCGACGAGGGGACCGGCTCGCTGACCAGGACCACGTCCTCCGACTCCCCCGGCGCGATGGCCGGGAACGTCTGCTCGTCCATCGTCCACTCGGTCCGCGGCCCGAGGGTGAACAGGCCGAGGCGCGCGCCCGGAGGGGACTCGATCGCGAACGCCTCGCCGTCGAGGAGATCCGCGACGTCGAGCGGCTGGAGCGACTCGCCGGACGATAGGTTCTTCAGGCGGAGCGTCAGGACCAGGCAGTCGTCGTGGTCCCGGACCAGCCGCTCCTCGCCCAGGTCCCGCGAGATCCGCACGCTTCTGTGCAGGACCACCAGCGGGAGGATCTCCAGGTCGTCGACCACGATCGCCTCTCCCAGCGCGGTCGTCCGGGCGGCGGGGACGCCCGGCAAGTCCGAGACGGGGGGCGGCGGTTCGACGGCCCTCCTCCGAGACGCCGGGGCCTCCCGGCTCGTCGCGGCGGGGGCGGGGCCCCTGGGGATCGTCTTCCCGGTCCACAGGACCCAGATCAGGGCCAGCGTGACCGCGCTGGCGTAGCTTCGGAGGAGCACGCCCGACCACGAGTAGGCGGCGGCGTCCGCGCCGTCCGTCGACCCGCCGGCGGTCGCAAAGCGAACGACCGGCGCGGCGGTCTCGACGCCGATGTCCACGCGGTCGGACGAGCGGCCCCGCGACGTCCCCTCGGCCGCTTGCTCGCGTGCGATCCGCGCCAGGTCCCAGGAACTCGCCCCTCCCAGCATCGGGTCGGGCTCCGGCTCGGTCATCGCCGACGACAGCATCACGCTGATCTCGTCGCTGGTGGGCGTCGGCGGCGGGCCGGTCGACGGACGGCCGGCGCGCGGCTTCTTCTTCGGGGCCGGCGGGACGTCGGGATCGTCCGACCGCGAGCGGGGTTCGTCGGGTGACGAGGAGGAATGGCGAGGGCTCATGGTGGAGATTCCGGGGGACGAAACGGTCGCGACGGACGTCAGGTCTTCGGCCGCAGCCAGACGGTCGTGCCCGGGCCCGCCGACAGGAGCCGGCCCGCATCGCCGTTCACGACGGCCACTTCCAGCCAGCCGCCGCTGCCGATCAGCGCGATCAGCGAGCCGGAGGCGCTCTCGGCGTAGGTCCTCCCCACCCCGTCGATCCGGCGGCCGCCGACCTCGACGGTCCAGGAGCCCGCCGGTCGGGCCGCCATCTGGTCCTCCTTGATATTCGTGATCAGGTTGCCGAACGCGTCCTTGAAGATCACCTCGCCGATGCAGACCTGACCGTCGGCCGACGCCTCGAAGTTGCGAATCGTGATGAAACGGGACGTGGCCGCCCCCAGCTCGCCCGGATCGCCCCCCTTCATCAGATGCGCGGCGGCCGGGGCCAGGACGTCCCGGCCGTGGAAGGTCGGCGAGACCTGGCGGCGGGCGAGTCCCGGATTGCTGATCTCCCAGGCCCCCTCGATCTCGTGCGTGCGGGCGACCCCCGTGATCAGGCCGTTGTCCGGGAGGGTGAACCACTGGCCCGCGGCCTTGATCGCCAGCAGCCTCCGCGCGGTCCCCACCCCGGGGTCGACGACGGCGAGGTGGACCGTGTCGGGCGGGAAGGCGTCGACGATCGCCGAGAGGACGAACGCCCCTTCGAGCACGTTCTGGGGGGCGATCGCATGGCAGACGTCGACCAGCGTCACGCCCGGCGCCAGCCCGAGCATGATCCCTTTCATCGCCGCGACGTACGGCCCTTCCGGCCCGAAGTCGGTCGTGAGGGTGACGATTCCCGGTTTCATGGGGCCTCCCCTGATCGACCCGTCCCCCTGGCTTCCGCCACGTCCTGGAAGCGATCGGGGGGCGGCCCGGAGCCGGTCAAGCGCGACCGGCCTGGTGCGTCGCCGTGATCTTCGAGGTCATACCCCCTCGCGGGTTGAAGTGGCCGACGACCGTCATCCGCCGGGGGCGGCAGGCCGCGACCAGGTCGTCGAGTATCGTGTTGATCGAATGCTCGTAGAAGATGCCCCGGTTGCGGAAGTCGAACAGGTAGAGCTTGAAGCTCTTGAGTTCCAGGCAGGTTTCCGCCGGGACGTAGGTGACGACGATCGTGCCGAAGTCGGGCTGGCCGGTCTTGGGACAGACGGCCGTGAACTCCGGGAAGGTGATCTCGATCTCGTATTCGCGATCCGGGAACTGGTTGGGGAACGTCTCCACCGCGCCTGCCATGTCGGTCGGGCCCTCTCGTCGGGATCGTTCGGAGTGATGCGTGCAGGCCGACGTACGCCGCGACGATCGTCGCCGATCGGGCCCACCCTTCTATTGTAGGCCGCCTCGGCGGCGATTCGTAGCCGGCACCGGGTCGGAGTCCGGGGTGTCGGGGAGGAATTTCGCGCGGCGGGCGGACGGCGGATCATGGTATGATCACGCCGGCTGGATCGGCCTTGGTCGCGGAACTCCGCCCCTTCGGACGAGGCGTCGCCGGACGTCGCGGCTTTTCATTGGTGGCCTCTTGATTCCTCGACGTTTTTTGCTAAATGTGTTGGTAACGCAGGTTTCTGGCCTCCCCGACCCGACTGCGCGACTCGCGCCGGCGTCGGACGGCTTCGCGTGCGGGACCGACCCGATCGCATCCCAGTAAACCCGAATGATTTGGTGCGGTTCCCGTCCCCGACAGGAGTTCCCCGATGTCGCAAGGCCCTCGCCGTCTCCTCCGCCTCGAAACCGTCGATGGAGTGACCGTCGTCAGCTTCGTCGACACCAAGATCGTGACCGAAGAACAGATTCAGGAAGTTGGCGAACAGCTTTACAGCCTGGTCGAGGACGAAGGCCACAAGAGCCTGCTGCTGAACTTCGGCAACGTCCAGTATCTCTCCAGCGCCGCGCTGGGCAAGCTGATCAACCTCAAGAAGAAGGTCTCGGCGGTCAAGGGCAAGCTCAAGCTCTGCTGCATCCACCCCGACCTCCTCGAGGTTTTCCGCATCACCCGCCTGGATCAGGTCTTCGAGATCTTCCCGGAGGAGCAGACGGCCCTCGACAAGTTCTGAACCGGCCCCTGGGGCCGCCCGAGTTCGCGTACGACGCCCCCCGCGCTGGGACGGGGGTCGCCCACCCGATCGCGGGCCTTTTCGGCGTGGCGGTCTCGCACCCCCCTCGAGGGACGCGGGCCGCTTTTTCGTTGGTGGAGCGTAGATGGCCGATCCCACGCCGACCCCGATGATGCAGCAATATCGCGAGATGAAGGCTCGCGACCCCGACGCCCTGCTCCTGTTCCGGATGGGCGACTTCTACGAGATGTTCGGCGACGACGCCGTCCGCGCCTCGGCCCTGCTCGGCATCGCGGTCACCAGCCGCGACAAGGACAAGGGGGACCAGTCGGTCCCGATGTCCGGCTTTCCGCACCAGGCCCTCGAGACCTACCTCGCCAAGATCGTCCAGGCCGGCCAGCGCGCCGCGGTCTGCGAGCAGGTCGAGGACGCCAAACAGGCGAAGGGGCTGGTCAAGCGCGACATCGTCCGCGTGGTGTCGCCGGGGACGCTCACCGACGAGGCCCTGCTCGACCCGCGATCGGCCAACTACCTGGCCGCAGTCGTCGAGTCGGGCTCGAAAATGGGCCTGGCCTGGGTCGAGCTCTCCACCGGCCGTTTCTCGCTCACCAGCCTGCTCCGCACCGAGCTGGCCGACGAGCTGGCCCGGCTGAGCCCGGCCGAGACCCTGGCCTCGGAGCTGGCGACCGACGCCCCGTGGCTTCGCGCCCTGCGATCCCAGCAGCAGCACGTCGTCACCACGCGACCCTCCTGGGACTTCCAGGCGGAGCAGGCGCGGAAGGCCCTCCACGAGCACTTCGGCGTGGCGACCGTCGAGGGCTTCGGCGTCGACGATCGCGGCCCGGAGATCCAGGCGGCCGGCGCTCTGGTGGCTTATCTTCGCGAGACCCAGAAGTCCTCGCTCGGCCACATCGCCCGGCTCACCCCCTATCGCCGGGCCGACGTCCTCGCCCTCGACGAGACCACCCGTCGCAGCCTGGAGCTGACCCGGACCCTCCGCGAAGGCAAACGCGAGGGCTCGCTGCTCCAGGTGATCGATCAGACCGCCACCGCGATGGGCGCACGGCTGCTCGCGGAGTACGTCACCTCCCCCCTGACCTCTCCGGCCCTGATCGAGGAGCGGCTGGCGGCCGTCGACGAACTGTTCCAGGATTCGGGGCTCCGCGGCGACCTCCGCCACGCCCTCGGCGAGGCCTACGACCTGGAGCGGCTCGCAGCCCGATCCGCCACCGGTCGCGCCACCCCGCGCGATCTCGGCGCCCTGGCGCGCACCCTGGCGATCCTGCCCAAGCTCAAGGCCCGGCTCGCCGCCCGGCGGTCGAAGCGGCTCACGGAACTGGAAGAGGCGCTGGAACTCTGCCCCGAAGTCCGCTCGGCCATCGAGTCGGCCCTGGTCGACGAGCCCCCGCTCACGATCAAGGAAGGGGGCCTGATCCGGCCCGGCTACCACGAGGAGCTGGACCGCCTGCGGTCGGCCTCGAAGGACGGCAAGGCGTGGATCGCCCGCTACCAGTCCGAGCAGATCCGCCGCACCGGGATCAGCGGCCTGAAGGTCGGCTTCAACAACGTCTTCGGCTACTACATCGAGATCTCCCACGCCCAGGCCCAGCGCGGGGAGGTCCCGGCCGACTACATCCGCAAGCAGACCGTCAAGAACGCCGAGCGCTACTATACGCCCGAGCTGAAGGAGTTCGAGAACGAGGTCCGCAACGCCGACGAACGCGCCAACGCCCTCGAATACGAGCTGTTCACGAGCCTCCGCGATCGGGTTTCGGCCGACGCCCCGAGGCTGATCCAGGCCGGATCGGCGCTGGCGCAGGTCGACGTCCTGTCGTCGCTCGCGGAGCTGGCGGCGCGGCAGGGCTACTGCCGCCCCGAGGTCGTCGCCGAGCCCGTCTTCGAGGTCGAGGCCGGACGCCACCCCGTGCTGGACGCCCTCCTCCCGCGCGGCGAGTTCGTCCCCAACGACACGAAGCTCGGCCCCGATTGGGGCGACCTGCTCCTCATCACCGGCCCGAACATGGCGGGCAAGAGCACGTACATCCGCCAGGTCGCCCTCATGGCGATCCTCGCCCAGATCGGCAGCTTCGTGCCGGCGCGCCGGGCTCGGATCGGCGTGGTCGACCGGCTGTTCGCGCGGGTGGGGGCCACCGACGAGCTGTCGCGCGGACAGAGCACGTTCATGGTCGAGATGACCGAGACGGCCAACATCCTCAACAACGCGACGAAGCAAAGCCTCGTCATCCTCGACGAGATCGGCCGCGGCACCAGCACGTTCGACGGCGTTTCGCTCGCCTGGGCGATCACCGAGCACCTGCACGACGCCGTCGGCTGCCGGGCGCTCTTCGCCACCCACTATCACGAGCTGGTCGAGCTGGAAAAGACCAAACCGCGGCTCCGCAACGCCAACGTGGCGGTCGGCGAGAGCCAGGGGGAGATCGTCTTCCTCCACCGGATCGCCCCCGGCGGCGCCGACCAGAGCTACGGCATCCACGTCGCGAGGCTGGCGGGGGTCCCCTCCCCCGTCCTCGACCGCGCCCGGGAGATCCTCGCCTTCCTGGAGAAGCAGCACGGGCCCGACCCGGGGCTGCCGGAGCCCGAAGGCCCGATCCGCCGCAAGGTGAAGTCCGGCCGGGGCCTCCAGGGGAGCCTCTTCGCCGCGCTCCCCGACCCCCTCCTGACCGAACTTCGACGCCTGGACATCGACGCCGTCCCGCCCGAGCAGGCCGTCGCGCTGCTCCGGCGGCTCCGCGAACTGGCGGACTGACCCCTCATGAGCCAAGAGCCCCCCGACCCGACCGATCGTCGCGACGCCCCCCGGCCCGGTCCGCGACCGACGTCGAGCCGACTCCGCCTCGACGCCGAGCCCCTGGATGTCCAGCTCGCCCGCCGTCGCGCCGTCTGCTGGGTCCTCACCGCCGTCACTACGGCGATCGCCGCCGCGTTCCTCGCCCTCTTCGCGGCCTTCGACCGCCCCGACCTGGGACTGGCCCTCGCCGCCCTGCTCTGGCTCCCCATCGTGGGAGGCTCCTGGTGGGATTTCTCCCGGCTCGCCCGCGAGGCGAGGACCCTTGAAGAACACCTCGCCGACGGTGCGGGAAGCTCGACCGACGGATGACGCAAGCGAAGCACGGCCGGTCGATTTCGAGATCCTAGGCCCGCGCCAGGATCATCGCGAGGCGGTCGCGGACGTCGGCGGGGGCGGTGAATCGGATCGTCCGCCGGGTCTCGTCGACGGGCTCGATCGCGACCCGCCAGGCGTCGGGGGGGAGCGATTCGGGGACGCGGTCGGCCCACTCGACGAGGCAGACGCCGCCGGCGGTCCAGTAGTCGGAGGCGCCCAGGTCCTCGAACGCCGCCGGCGACGGGAGCCGGTAGGCGTCGAAGTGATAGATCGGCATCACGCCTTCATATTCATGGATGAGCACGAACGTGGGGCTGGCGATCGCCGCGGGGTCGACGTCGAGGGCCTCGGCGATCGCGCGGCTGAGGCGCGTCTTCCCCGCGCCGAGCGGGCCGACCAGGCCGACGACGACGTCGGGCGCGACGACCTCGGCGAGCGCCCGGCCGAGCGCGACGGTCTCCGACTCGCCTTCCACTTCGATCCGCAAGGCGTTCTCGAGGCGCTGGACGTTCATCGCGGCGACGGCCCCTTCATGTGGTCGAAGCCCCTCGCCTCGATCGGGGTCGTGCGGCCGTCGGTTCCTCGGAGGAGCAGGCCGGGCGACTCGACGATCACGCCGATGCGGTGGAGCCGGACCCCGTCGGGGGGTGTCGCGGAGAGCGCGTCGGCCGCGTCGGGCGGGGCGGTGAAGCAGAGTTCGAAATCCTCGCCGTCGTTCAGGGCGTGGACGATCGGCGAGACGCCGTCGGCGAGAGAATGAGCGTGGGCGTCGGCGTGGATCGGCACGACCGAGGCGTCGAGCACCGCTCCCAGGCCACCGCTCTCCTCCAGGATGTGGCCGAGGTCGGACGACAGGCCGTCGGAGAGGTCGATCATCGCGTGCAAGGGGACGGCGTCCGCCAGCGCGAGGGCCTCGACCACCCGGGGCTCGGGACGGAGGTGGCGGCCCCGGAAAAAGCTGCCGCCGAGCGGGCCGGTGACGAAGATCGCGTCGCCGACCTTCGCGTCGGAGCGTTTCCGCACGCCATGTTCGGTCGCGGTCCCCATGAGCGTCACCGAGATGACGAGCGGGCCGTCCCAGGCGTTGGTGTCGCCGCCGATCAGCGAGACGCCGAAGCGGTCGGCCATGCGTCGCATCCCTTCGTGCAGGCCCTTCGCCACCTCGACCGCCGCGCCTCGGGGAAGGGCGACCGCGACGACCGCGAACCGGGGGACGCCCGCCATCGCGGCGACGTCCGACAGGTTCACGCCCATCGCCTTGCGACCCACGGCCTCGGGGCCGTCTTCCGCCAGCCGGAAGTGGCGGCCGTCCATGAGCATGTCCGCCGTGACCAGGACCTGCGCGCCCTGGAAGTCGACCACCGCGCAGTCGTCGCCGATGCCGAGCGCGAGGCCGTCGACCCCGCCCGCCGCCCGACGTCGGATCCATTCAATGAGGCCGAATTCGCCCATGCCGCTTTCTTCATTCATGGGGGACACCCCCTTGCGACCCGTTGCGGACCCCGGCGAGGAAGCCGCGCACCGCCTGTTCGGCGGCCTGGGCGAGCAGTTCCGGGGCCCGGGCCAGGGCGTCTTCGAGCGACATCGGGCCCCGAGTGATCGGGAAGTAGGCGTCGATCCCGCGACCCAGGCAGGCTTCGGCCCCCTCGCCGATCGAGCCCACCAGGGCGAAGGTCGGGACTCCGAGCGAGCGGGCGAGCCGGGCGACGCCCACGGCGGTCTTGCCGAAGGCGCTCTGGGCGTCGAGCGAACCCTCGCCCGTCAGGCAGAGGTCGGCGCCCTGGAGCTTGTCGGCCAGGCCGACGGCCGCTGTCACGAGGTCGATCCCACGCTCCAGGCGGCCCCCCGCGAACGCGACGAGACCGCCGCCGAGGCCCCCCGCGGCCCCGCGCCGGGAATCTCGGCGACGGCCGCGCCAAGGTCGCGCTCGATGATCCGGGCCAGTCGGTCCAGGTTGCGGTCGAGCTCCTCGACCATGTCGGGCGTCGCCCCCTTCTGCGGGCCGTAGACGGCCGAGGCGCCAGTGGGGCCGCAGAGCGGATTGGTGACGTCGCAGGCCACGGACACCTCGACCCCCTTCAGGGCGGTCCCCGCGTCGGGAGGCGTGATGCGATCGAGGGCCCTGAGCGCGCCGCCGCCGGGCGCGAGGTCGCGGCCCTGGGCGTCGAGCAATCGGAACCCGAGCGCCTGCGCCATCCCCGCGCCGCCGTCGTTGGTCGCGCTGCCGCCGATGCCGACGATCAGGCGTCCGACGCCCAGATCCGCGGCGGCCAGCATCAGCTCGCCGACGCCCCGCGTGGTGGTTCGTCGAGGGTCGCGGCGATCCCTGGGGACCAGCGCCAGGCCGGCTGCGGCGGCCATCTCCACGACGGCCGTGCGACCGTCGCCGAGCAGGCCGAATCGCGCGGGGACGGGCGACCCGAGGGGGCCCGTGACGCGAGCTTCGTGGTAGGAACCGCCGGTGGCCGCGACCAGCGCCTCCACGACCCCTTCGCCGCCGTCGGCCATGGGGACGGCGAGGATCTCGGCCGTCGGCTCCGCCGCACGAACTCCCCGCGCGAGGGCCTTGGCCGCTTCGGGAGCCGTCAGGCTCCCCTTGAACTTGTCGGGGGCGATTACGATCCGCATCGGTTTCCACCTGGACCTGGAACGAGGGCCGGACCTCCGGCCCTCGTCAGGTCGTCCAGTGTGGGCGCGCCGGGGATGGGGTCGTCAAGCGCTCACCGCCTCCAGAAGCCGATCGGCCTCCTCGGCGGAGGCGAGCTCGAAGCAGATTTCCTGGCGCTTGATCGAGACGCTCATGGGGGCCTCGATGCCGATGCGGACCTGGTGGCCGTCGATCTTCGCGACGACGATGCGGATGTCCGAACCGATGTGGATCGCCTCGCCCAACTTCCTGCTCAGGACCAGCATGATTCTTCCTCCTTGTTCGATCGAGTCGATTATCGGTCATCTCGGCGGTGGGCCGAGCGTCACTCCTGGACGGTTTGGCCTTCGATTGCCGGTTATAGAGAGCAGCTCCCATGCCAAGACGATGCGAAGACCGGCGAGGTTCGCTCCAGGAACCGATATCGGCCGAGAAAAGGCCGCGAGCCGCCGTCGGAGGCCGCGCGGGCGGTGACGGTCAAGCCGGATTCCTGTAAGATCGCCCGAGAATTTGCAAAAGTTACCTGCAGCGAAAGGCCGACGGAGTGGACGAGGCCGTGTCATCGGGGAAGTCGAGTGCGCCCGCGCGGGTCCATACCCCCCGAGGTGCGATCGTGGCGAGCCTGGCGCTGGTCCTGGCGCTTCTCGTCTGGCTCCTGCCGTTCAGTTTGGGAACCGCAATGCCCATCGGCGGCGACGTCACCCAGTTTTTCCTGGGTTTGATGAGCGTCCTGGCCGATTCGCTGGCCGATCGCCGCCTTCCCGTCTGGAACGACCTGTGGGGATATGGCTTCCCGGGCGTCGGCGAGAGCCAGATGGGCGTCTTCTATCCGCCGCACCTCCTCCTTTATGGGCTGCTGGCCGTGGAGCGTGCGTACGTCGCGAGCCTGGTGCTGCACACCATATGGGGGGGACTGGGGGCGTTCTGGTGCGCGCGGACGTTCGGCGTCGGGCGACCGGGATCGGCGGTTTCGGGCTTCGCGTTCGCGGCGTCGGGCTTCTTCGTGATCCACATGCCGCACCCATGGGGCTACACGACGGGGTCGTGGCTCCCCTGGGCGTGGGGCCTGGCGTGGTCGTTGTTGAGCCATGCCGGTCCCGGTTCGGCCAGGCGACTGTTCTTTTTGAGCGTCGTGCTGGCGATGCAAGTCTTGCCCGGCCACTTCCAGATCGCCTTCATGACGCAGGCGACGATCGCGATCCTGGCCGTCTGGGCGATTGCGGAGGGGGTCGTTCGGCGAGAGGGCCCTGGTGCCTTTCGGCGCTCGGGGGTGGTGGTGCTGGGGCTGGCGGTCGTCCTGCCCCTGGGCGCAATGCAGGTCTGGCCGACGGCGAGGCTGGCGGGGATGGCCGCCGATCGTCGCGACTTCGAGTATCTCTCCGGGTTCGCCGCGACCCCGTTCCATCTGGTCAGCCTGGTCGCCCCCAACCTCTTCCACCGCTCGCCGCTCTGGCGTCCGCTGGTCTGGGACCCGTTCCACACGTCGCCGGAGGAATACCTGGCGTACGTCGGGATCGTCCCGCTGTTCCTGGCGGCGCTGGCGATCGTCCGTGAAGGCCGTCGCGACGCGGCGGTGCGGGGGCTGGCGGTTCTGGCGGCCGTCTCACTGTTCCTCAGCCTGGGGCCGTACGTCCCCGGCTTCCGGACGTTGATCGAGCTTCCCGGCTTCTCGTTCTTCCGGGCGCCCGCGCGTTGGGGGCTGCCGATGACGCTGGCCCTGGCGGTCCTGGCGGGCGTGGGGCTGGATCGGTGGCGATCGTGGGAGCGTCCTTCGCAAGGGCTCCTGGTCCTGACGGCGGTCGCCCTGCTCGGGATCACGACGACCCTGGGAATGATCGAGCTGGCGCTATGGTCGACGTCCCCCTCGGGAGGTCGGGGCGCGGCCGACCTGTTCGAGCGAGCGTTCCGGGCGAGGCCCTGGGAGGGCGACCCGGACTTCCGCAGCGTGGCGAGCCTGGCGCGACGGCCGACGGCGAACCTCGGCTCGTTCGAGGAGCGGCGGTACTCGATCTATCAAACCGAGCTTGTCGAGACGCTGGGGCTGCTGGCGGCGGTCGCGGCGGTGGCGGGGCTCTCGGCCGTCCCCCGCCTGCGAGGTCTCGCGCCCGCGGCGCTCGTCGTTCTGACGGGGGCCGACCTGATGCTGCTGGGCCGTCATCGACTGGTCGACGTCGGGCCGCTCCGGCCGCTGGCCGAGCAGAGCCCGGTCCTGGCGAGGCTGGCCGAGGAGCCGAGCGGGACGCGGACGATCGACCCCTTGCGGAACCTGCCGATGGCCGCCGGACTGGCGCCGGTGCAGGCGTATCGGACGCTCGACCTCCCGGCGCTCACGCCGCTCGCCGCCCTGGCGCGAGGCCCGCTCGACGGCGGGCCCGGAGGCGCCCAGGCCCTTCGCGCGATGCGCGCGACCGGCGCGGGGCTGCGGGTGCTCGACCCGACCGAGCCCGTCGTTCGGAGCCCGGACGAGTCGGTCGAGACGATCGCCGACCCGAACCTGGCGCGGTGGCTGTTCGGACGGGACTGGAACCCGGAGCGTCGTCCTTCGGCCGACGCCTTTCGGATCGTGCGGACCAGGGCCGACGCCCCCCGAGCCTGGTCGACGGGCTCGGACGTCCCGGAGGAGTCGAATGGCGACCCCAGGCCGGTCCTCGACGCGATCGACGCGGCGCGGCCGTTGAAGGCCGTCGCGCGGGCGCCGATCGAGTGGGAGATTTCGCTGGAAGGGGTCGAGCGTCCCGGCGCGGTGCTCGTCTCGGTGTTGTACGACCCGCAGTGGCGGGCGGTCGTCGTCGAGGAGGGCCGCCCGGGGGCGCCCGCGAACATCCGACCGGCGTTCCGGGTCGGTAAGGCGGGGGGCGGCTGGATGCGGGTGGCGGTCGATGGGCCGTCGGCGCCGGGGGCCGTCCTGCGTCTGACGTACGACGCGGCCGACGTCCGCCGGGGGCTCGGGGCGTCGGGAGCTTGCTGGGCGGCGTGGTGCTCGGCGATAATCTACGCCATGCGGCGGGAGCGTCGCGGCGCCTCGCTCGCGACGGGTTGAGGCGGGGCGAGACGAAGCCGGGACGGGAAGGGGATCGAGTCGTGGCGGAACCAGTCGGCGTGGCGGTGGTGGGGGCCTCGGGGTACGCGGCCCGCGAGTTGATCCAGATCCTCCTGAAGCATCCGGGCGTCCGGGTGACCGTGGCGACCTCGCGACAGGACGAGTCCCCGAGGCTCGACGCGATCCACCCCAGCCTGGCGAAGCGCATCGACCTGGCCTGCGAGCCCTTCGACGCCGACCGCGTGGCCGAGCGCGCGCAGTTCGCCTTCCTCGCCCTGCCCCACACCGCGAGCATGGCGGTCGTCCCGTCGCTCCGCGAGCGCGGGGTGAAGGTGATCGACCTCAGCGCCGACTACCGGCTGACCGACGCGCAAGTTTACGAGGATTGGTACGGCCACGCCCACACGGACGCCGATGGCCTGAAGTCGGCCGTCTACGGCCTGCCGGAGTTGTTCCGCAGCCAGATCCCGGCGGCGGACCTGATCGCCAACCCCGGCTGCTACACCTCGACGAGCATCCTCGCGCTGGCGCCGCTGGTGGCAGAGGGGCTGATCGAGCGGACGGGCGTGATCATCGACGCCAAGAGCGGCGTCTCAGGCGCGGGGCGGTCGCCCAAGCTGGGGACGCACTTCCCGGAGTGCAACGAGAGCTTCTCCGCGTACAACGTCGGCCGGCACCGCCACACGCCGGAGATCGACCAGATCCTCACCACGGCCGGCGGCGAGGGCGAGGCCGTCGAGGTCATCTTCACGCCCCACCTGGTGCCGATGGACCGGGGCATCTTCGCCACCATCTACGCCAGGCCGATCAAGCCGGCCGTCGAGCACGACCTGCTGGAACTCTACCGCTCGTTCTACGCCGACAGCCCGTTCGTCCGCGTCATCAACCACCTGCCGGCGACGAAGGATTCCGCCTTCACCAACTTCTGCGACATCACCGTCCGCGTGGTTCGGGGCCGGATCGTCGTCCTCGCCTGCCTCGACAACCTCATCAAGGGCGCGTCCGGAGTCGCCGTCCAGAACCTCAACCTGATGCTCGGCGCGCCCGAGACGACGGCCCTCTTCTGACGGAGGGCCGTCGGCGCGAAGGCGATTCCGGTCAGGGAAGGTCGGCGTCGAACTCGATCCGCTGCCCCGGCACGAGGCGGTCGGACTCGATGGTCAGCTTGGGGGTCTCGCCCCCGGCGTCGATCGCGAACGTCCGCGATTCCTTCGGCGGCAGGCCCCGGAGCGAGTCCTTCGCCCGGACCCCGTTCACGGCGGGGAACGCGTCGTGATAGATCGGCGCGATCCCCGTATTCTCGATCGTCACCTCGGCCCGGCTCGCCGAGGCCGCGAATCGGGAGACCCGGAATCGGTAGCCGCAGGCCATCCCCGCCTCTCGGATACGTTCCGGCTTCTGATGGCGCGGCTGGGCGTCGCCGATCATGAACGAGATGTGGAACTTCGCGGCGTGCCGGGAGAACTCCACGCCGTGCGGCCCCGTGGGCGAGAGCGCCTCGCGCTGGTCCTTCGGCTCGTAGAAGCTGAACTCCCCGCCCATCGGCGCGATCTTCCAGCGGTCCCGCCCCAGCCGATCCCAGTTCGGCTCGTTCACCTCGGCGTGGCGGGCGTGGTTGAAGGAGTCGTCGAACAGCCCGAACGGCAAGGCGAGGAGCTTCGGGTCGGAGGCGAACGGGGCGCGATCGGCGGCCGCGTCCACCGAGATCATCCAGGGCGTCCGATGGAACCTCGCGGCCATCCGCTCGGCGAACTCGCGCTGGAAGGCGAGCGAGGGGAACGTCTTGCCCATCTCCATCGGGCCGTCGTAGATGTGGTACTCGGCCCAGAGGCCGAAGCCCACCTCCAGGAAGGCCAGGCGGGGGTCGCGGTCGTACTTCTCGGCGAACCGATCCAGGAATTCCAGCAGGAACCGCCGAAGTTCCGGGTGCGACCAGTCGGGGAACGCGGTGCGCTTCTGCTCGCTGAGGGCCACGGTCTCGCGGTAGTCCGGGAGCAGCCGGACGGAGTCCGGGACGCCCGAGGGTTTGCCGACGTAGGTGTCATGCCAGCGGAGGATCGCCTGATGCTTGCGACCGGCGACCTCGTCCAGCAGCTTCTCGATCGGGGACCAGTCGTACTCCCCCTTCGCGTTCACCACCTCACGATAGGTGACGTAGCGGAATTCCAGCTGGATCGGCGCGGTCTCGACCGCCGCGTTGGTCGACCACAGGACGATCCCGGTCATCGGCTGGACGTCCTGGATCCGGGCGGTCAGGGGGATCGGCCGGAGGTCGTCCGCGAGCACGGCCGTCGCGGCCAGGCCCATCCCGAGCCAGAGGGTTCCCAGCGAGATTCGAGGGCGTATCTTCATGATTGACTCCGTGGCCTGGTTCGAAAGCCCGTCGAAGGATTACGTGAGAATCTAACGGGCCGTCGGCGCCGGCTCAACGAGTAAAGGAACGGTCCCGCTGCGCCGCAGGCGTCCAGAAGCGGGCTCGGCGTCGGCCGCCCGAGGCGAGGGTGCGTCGAACACAGAGAGACCGATCGCTTGCCCGGCGCGATTTCCTGGTTGCTCGATCGCGCCTGCTCGCCTCAGGATTTCCACGACCTCCTTGCTGCCCGTGTGCCGGGCGGCTTCCAGGGCGGAGGTCCCATCCTCCCAGGTCGCGTTCGGATCGGCTCCGGCGGCTAACAAGGATTTGATCCGTCCCACGTCCCCCTCGACCGCAGCGATGAACAGCCGTTCGTCAAGCCAGAAGGCCTGATAGAGATGACGAACGAAGAGCGCCGACAACCCCAAAAAAGCCAGGCAGGACGCGGGCACGATCCAGCGTCGGATCGAGGATCGGAAGAAATAGGCGGCGGCGAGAAGACTCGTGATCGTGAAGCCGACGGCCAGGAGAAACGTCAAAGCCGTGCTACTGATTCCCATGGGGACGGCCTCCGTCGGATCGGTGGTCGTGTTGTGCCAGGACGCGGCAACAAGCCGACAGAGGTTCGCCGGTTCTCAGCAGAGCACCTTTTCCTCTTGCTCGCCTCCCCCCTCAGAGACTCTCGGTCTCGCCGACGCGCCATTTCCCAGCGCGGGCGGAGTCGATCAGATCCAGCAGCCGAATGGGCACGTGCTTTTGAGGTCGCCACGACGTGAAGATCATCCACAGAAGGGTGCATCCCTCGGGGCTTGTGTGTCGTTCCCATCGAAACTCTGAGATGTCAACATTAAACCGTCGGCTGAAGTCGACGATGAACTCGCACACGTCATCACCATAGATCTTGCTTTCGCTAATAAGATCGCAGTTGATTTTTACGGCAGAATTTATCCACGGCATCTGTTCGCCTACGAACGCTCGAACGACTTCTTCAAGATCATCGCATTCTGAATTATTGGGATTGCTCATGTTCGTCGAAGGCAATTTTGCGTAACCGTTCTCGGGGCCTCGCGGACGTGCCGCCGCTTCCGCCGCAGACCTGAGAGACGCTGCGCGGACACCGCAGTATAGGATAGATGAGGAGTCGCCTGGAGGACTACGGACTGATGAGCCGGTCCATTTGGGATTCGTCGCCGAGGGCCGGGTCGGGGAACGTGAACATCGGTTTGGACGATCGGCCGGGCTCCTCGAAGGCCGCCAACGCCGCGCGCCAGTCGGCGAGGGGGAAGGGACGGACGTCGGGGATCGGGGCGAGGCGGAGGAGCGGCCAGAGGCGTTGGAACCAACCCCGCCAGGTCCCGGAGGGCACGGCTTCCAATCGGTCGCGAAGGTGAAACCGGTGCACGGTCGGGCCGGTCGCGATCGGCAGGAAGGGCTCGCCGGACAGCAGGCCGTAGGAGACCAGCGCGGCGTCGCGAGGCATCGCGGCGAGGAGGGTCTCGGCAAGCCGCCCCCCCACGGCGTCGAAGGAGACGTCGGCCTTCGCGGCGACGGCGGCGAGCGTCCGGTCGTCCTGGCGGACCGGCGACAGGCCGAGGGCGGCCAGGGCCTCGGCATGCACCGGCGAGCGATGAACGGCGAACACCTCCGCGGCCCCCGCGGCGACGGCCCAGGCGCCGAGCAGTCGCCCGCAGGTCGAGCCGGCGGCCGTCAGCAGTACGCGGCGGCCGGTGACGGGCCAGCCCTCCAGCATCAGCAGCGCGGCGAGCGGGTTGATGTAGGCCCGCGCCGCGAGCGAGTCGGGGACGTCGTCCGGGACGGGGATGATCGATTCGCGATCGGCCTGGACGAACTGCTGCCAGGTTCCCTCGCCTCGCAACGGCAGGACGCGACGGTTGAGGAGGGCGCGGTCGCCCGCCTCGACGACGATCCCGCAGCCCTCGTAGCCGGCGACCCGAGGCGGGACGACGCGATGCCGGTACGCCCCGGTGATCGGGATCAGGTCGGACGGGTTGATCGGCGCGGCGAGCATTCGGACCCGGACGCGGCAAGGCGTGAGCGGGGCGAGTTCGGCAGCCTCCAGGGCGAGCACGTCGCGGGGTGGGCCGAAGCGTCGATACCAGAGGGCCTGGTTGATCGGCCTGGACGCTGCGTCGCTCAAGCGATCCACGTCTCCGGACCTTCGACGACGATGAATTCCTCGACGTCCTTCCGCAGGACGAATCGCCCGCCGTCGCCCACCGTCTGCCAGCCCGCGCCAACGTCCACGATGTAGTCCGAGCCATCCTGGGACACGATGTTCAGTTCAAGCCCGCAGGGGACGAAGGGATCGAGCAACTGATCGAGCGGTGCCCCGGCGATGTCCTTCTCGGCGAGGAACTTCATGCATAGGAGTCTGTCCTTCTGGCCCGACAGCGTGGTGAGCATCGCGCGGAGGCCCGGCTCGGTGAGCCGTTCCACGAGGTCGGCGAGGTAGGCTAGGAGCTTCCGTTCGCGCTCCTGCGGGGGGCCGTAGTATTCGGTGAGGAGCCGTTCGTCCGGGTCGTCGAAGTTCGATTCCATGACAGGCTCCCACGTCGACGGGGAAAGCGAAACGGCCGGGACGCTTCAGGCTGTGGAGCCCGGCGTCCCGGCCGTTGGTGGAATCCGAGTGGACCGTCGGTCGAATCGGAGTCGGATCAGATCACCTGGTCGCCGCCGGCGGACGTCTGCGGTCCCTTCTGCATGTGGAGGCGGCCGATGGTGGATTCGATGATCCGGAAGATCTTCTCCGACGCGCCGTCGACCGATTCGTCGATCGTGGCGGCCTGGTGGCTGGCGACGAGCGGCTGATGGCCGGCGAGGCGGGCTTCGATCAAACAGCGCTTATCGTTGTCGGCGCCCTTGGGGCCGTTGACGTCGGCCAGGTGGACGTCGACGCGGGTGATCTGCTCGCCGTACCGTTGCAGGGTACTTACGAGACCCTGGGAGATCTCCTCGACGAGACGCTCGCTGCCCTGAATGTGATTGTCGGTGAGGACATGAATCTGCATCGTTCACCTCGCTGGCACTGCGTTCGAAGCGAAGGGCCTCGCGCGGCCCCGCCGCTGAGAATGGTACGTCATGGGGGGCCTTTTGCAAGAGACGCCCCCGTCGGCGCCCGGCTTTCTCTTATGCAAGTCACGAGCCGAGCTTCGGGAACAACGGGTCGCCGTCGCCGAGGCCACCCTTGAGGGGGATCTTCCGCTCGGGCTTGGGAACGGGCGGCGCGTCGTCGTCCTCGACGTCTTCTTCCTCCGCCTGATCCTTGGCGGCCAGGGGGAGGAGCGACAGGCTGATGCGCCGGGCGTCGGATTCGACCTTCAGGATTCGGACTTCGACTTCCTGCCCCGGCTGCACCACGTCGGCTATTCTACGAACCCGGGTGGGAGAAAGTTCGGAAACGTGGATCAGGCCCTCGACGCCCGGCTCCAGCTCGACGAAGGCGCCGAACTCCATGATCTTGGTGACCTTGCCGCGGATCGTCGCGCCCCGCGCGTAGTTGTCGTCGGCGTCGTCCCAGGGGTTCTTCTGGAGCTGCTTGAGGCCGAAGGTGAGCTTGCGAGTCTCGCGGTCGATCCGAAGGATCTGGACCTGCACCTTGTCGCCGGGGCGGATCAGGTCGTCGACCTTCTCGACGCGGATCCAGCTCATCTCGCCGATCGGCAGCAGGCCGTCGACTCCGCCCACGTCGACGAAGGCGCCGAAAGGCTTGACCGATCGGACGACGCCGTCGCGGATCTGGCCCTCTTCGAGGGTCTCCCAGGTCTTCTCGCGCAGCTCGGCGCGTTCCCGCTCCAGCAGGTCGCGGCGGGAGACGACCAGGTTCTTCTCGCGCTGGTCGGCCTCGGTGACGACCGCCTTGACCTTCTGGTTGATGTAGTCGGAGGCGTCCTCGACGCGGTTGAGGTCGATCTGGCTGATGGGCATGAAGCCCCGGATGCCGTCGACGTCGACCTCGACGCCCCCCTTGACGGCCTTGGTGATCTTGGCCTCGACGATGACCCCTTCGCGGAGGTTGCTCCAGTCGGCCTCGATGGCCGCCCCCTTGAGACGGAGGTGGACGATCCCCTCGGAGCGGTCGAAGTGGTCGAACTGGACCTCGATCTCGGAGCCGGCGGCGGGGAACTCTCCCTCGAACTGGTCGAGCGGGACGACTCCCTCGCTCTTGCCGCCGAGGTCGATGAACAGGCTCCGGCCCCGGACGCCGATCACCCGCCCCTTGCGCAAGCCCTGCTGGGACTCCTGGCCGCGGCCCTTGCTGTCGGCCGGGAGCCGTTGCTCGCGGGTGCGACGGGCCGGGGCGACGTCGAACGCGTGGGGGTCGAAGCCGCTGAGAGCCGCTTCGAGCTCGGCCTCCAGCTCGTCATCCCACTGCTTCTTGAGCGGCAGCTCGGCGGCCGCCTGGGACGACGCGCCGCCCAGGGCGGCGTCCATCGCCCGGTCGATGGCCGCGTCGGGCGACGAGGCCGAGGCGGAAGCCGCACCGGGCGACGAGGCCGGGGCCGATGCCGAGGAGCGCCGCGGTCCGGAGGGAGGGGGGGCGGGCTGGGAGGGCGTTCCGGGGGCGTTGGGGGCGTTCGGTTCGTCGGGCATGGGATCAGGTCCGTCTTCCAGACTGGTTCATGACAGGGATCGAGGCCGGTCGCGGCGGAATCCGCGCGTCCTCGCGGGCTCGCCCGGATCCAGACTATCCGTTACGGCGGATCGAGCCAAGGCGTCCCCCCTCGGGGCGACCGGCGGCGCGGCCGTGACGGGGGGGCGTGGGAGGGCCTCAGTCGTAGTGGCGAGGCTCGGGATGGGCGGCGGCGACGGGCTCATAGCGACGGTTCCGCCCCACCGCCTCGTCGGGCCGGACCTGATCCAGCCGCTTCCCTTCGGCCCCCCACCCGCCCTTGTGGAACTCGAAGACCGCCGTCGCGTGGCGACGCGCCTGGGGGGGCTCATACGGCTCGGGTTCGAAATGCACGCAGACCAGGGCGAGGAACCGCCGAGTCTGGCGGTCTCGGGCCCAGACGATCTCGTCGTGCCACTGGGCGTCTTCCCAGCGGACGCCTTCCTCGCGGTCGAGCCGTCCCAGGCTGGCGACGAAATCCGCCTCCAGATGCTCGCGACGGCGTCGGAACGTCTCGCGCGCCCGATCGACGTGGAGGTCCTCGAAGAAGAGGCGCAGCGGGCGGTGCAGGATGCACCATCCGGCGAAGACGCAGACGGGAAGGACGCCGGCCCCGATCAGCCATCCCATTGGTAGAACCCTCGCCCCTCGCCTCTGGACAGGTCGGCTGGATAGCGCATTGTAGGAGCGCCCCGGCCCGGACCGCAAGTGACGGCCCGCGCGGAACGTCTCGGTTTCGTCCATTTTTCTCCCGAACCGGATCTCTCAGATGCCTCGAACAAGCTCGACGACCCGCCGGAAAGCCGTGCCTCCGTTGAAATTGGGGGCGCACATGTCGATCGCCGGCGGCTACGACCGGGCCGTCCGCGCCGCGCACGCGTTCGGCTTCGAGACGGTCCAGCTTTTCACCAAGAACAACAACCAGTGGAACGCCCCGCCGATCACCGACGCCCAGGCCGGGGCGTTTCGCGCGGCGATCGACGAGACGGGGGTCGTCGATCCGGTCTCGCACGCCTCCTACCTCATCAACCTGGCGAGCCCCGACGACGTCCTCTGGAACAAGTCGATCGACGCGATGGTCGTCGAGATCGAGCGCTGCGCCCGGCTGGGGATCGCCGACCTGGTGGTCCACCCCGGCGCGCACGTCGGGACCGGTGAGGCGGACGGGCTCAGGCGGGTCGCCCTGGGGATCGACCGGGTGCTGGAGCGGACCGCCGACCTGGCCGTGACCATCGACCTGGAAACGACCGCCGGCCAGGGGACCTGCCTGGGCCACCGCTTCGAGCATCTCCAGGCGATCCTGGAACTTGCGGCCGACGGGGCGAGGCTGGGGGTCTGCGTGGACACCTGCCACATTTTCGCGGCGGGCTATTCCTTGCACCTCAAGGAACTGTACGATGAGACGTTGGACCAGCTGGATCGGACGGTCGGGCTGGGCCGGATCCGGGTCTGGCACGTCAACGACAGCCGCCGCGAGCTGGCCAGTCGGGTCGATCGCCACGCCGGGATCGGCGCCGGCCTGCTCGGCCTGGAGCCGTTCCGGTTCCTGCTCAACGACCCGCGATTCCGGGGCCTGCCGATGATCCTCGAAACTCCCAAGGGGGTCGAGGACGGCGAGGAACTCGACGCTCGCAACCGAAGGCTCCTGCACGGCCTCCTCGCGCCGTGAGGTAAGTCGAGGCGAGGCGGACGGAGGCGCGGGGCCGCTCCCTCTTTTGAATCGGTCATGGAACCCCTGGACGGTGGTCATCGCGTGGGCAAACCGAAGAACCCCCTCACCGGCAATGGCAACGGCGCCCCGAAGAGCCCGGCGCCGCCGGTCGTCGTCGACTCCAGCTTGTTCATCAATCGCGAGTTGAGCTGGCTCCAGTTCAACGATCGGGTTCTCGAAGAGGCCCGCGACCGTTCCAATCCGCTGCTCGACCGGCTCAAGTTCCTGGCGATCTGCTCTTCGAACCTGGACGAGTTCTTCGAGGTCCGCGTCGCCGGCCTTCAGGCCCAGCTCTATGAGAGCCTGGAGCCCCAGGACCCGCCCCCGGACGGCATGGGGCCGCTCGCCCAGCTCCTGGAAATCTCCAAACGAGCCCACGACTTCGTCGCCCGGCTCTACGACGTCTGGCTCAACGAGGTCCGCCCCGAGCTGGAGGGGCACGGGATCCGCATCTGCACCCCCGCGGAGCTGACCGAGGCCCAGAATGCGTTCCTGGACGACTACTTCACCCATCAGGTCTACCCGGTCCTCACCCCCCTGGCGATCGACCCGGCGCACCCGTTCCCGCACGTCCACAACAAGAGCCTGAACCTGCTCTTGCGGGTGGAGTCGCTCAACCAGCACGGCCGGCTCCTCTACGCGGTCCTCCAGGTCCCCTCGGTCATCAGCCGGCTGGTGCCGCTTCCCGACGAGCCCGAGGGGGGCAAGCGGTTCGTCCTGCTCGAAGACGTGATCGGCCCCCGGCTCGACGCCCTCTTCGGCGGCTACCGGACGGTCGAGCGGGTGGCCTTCCGCGCCACCCGGAACAGCGACCTCTCGATCCAGGAGAACGAGGTCAAGAGCAGCCTGCTCTCGACGATCGAGGAGACCCTCCGCCAGCGCAAGTGGGGCGCCCCGGTCCGGCTGGAAATCTCGGAGCGCGCCGATTCCGACTTCCTCGCCCAGCTCCTGGCCGCCTCGGCCCTGGAGTTGGAGGAGCGCGACGTCTACAAGGTCCCCGGCCCGGTCGACCTGACGGTCCTGGGAGGGCTCTACAAGCTCGAGGGCTTCCGCGACCTCCGCGAGCCCGCCTACGAGCCCAAGATGCCCCCGGCCTTCACCGGCCGCAAGAGCGTCTTCCGGGCGATCCGCGACCAGGACTTCCTGGTCCATCACCCCTACGAGTCGTTCGGCGCCGTCGTCCAGCTCATCGAGCAGGCGAGCGAAGACCCCAGCGTCCTCGCCATCAAGATGACCCTCTACCGCACGGCCGACTCCAACCCGATCATCACCGCCCTCGCCCGCGCCGCCGAGAACGGCAAGCAGGTCACCGCCCTCGTCGAACTCCAGGCCCGGCTCGACGAGGAGAACAACATCGACAAGGCCCGGATGCTCCAGAAGGCCGGCGTCCACGTCGTCTACGGGATCGTCGGCCTGAAGACCCACTGCAAGGCCGCCCTGGTCGTCCGCCGCGAGCACGACGGCATCCGACGCTACGTCCATCTGGGGACCGGCAACTACAACCACACCACGGCGAGGCTCTACACCGACCTCAGCTACTTCACCTGTCGCTCCGAGATCGGCGAGGACGCCAGCGCCCTGTTCAACCTGCTGACCGGCTACTCCCAGGGCAACACCTGGAAACGCCTCGTCGTCGCGCCGATGAACCTGGCGGACCGTCTCACGGCCCTGATCCGCCGCGAGGCCGAGCACGCCCAGGCCGGGCTCCCGGCGCGGATCATCGCCAAGATGAACTCGCTGGTCGATCCCCGGATCATCACCTGCCTGTACGAGGCCTCCCAGGCCGGCGTCCAGATCGACCTCATCATCCGGGGCATCTGCTGCCTCCGCCCCGGCGTCCCCGGCGTCTCCGAGAACATCCGGGTCCGCAGCATCGTCGACAAGTTCCTGGAGCACTCGCGGATCGCCTACTTCGCCAACGGCGACGACCCCGAGGTCTTCCTCTCCTCGGCCGACTGGATGCCCCGCAACTTCCGCCGCCGCGTCGAGTTGATGTTCCCCATCGAGGCCCCCGCCCTGCGCTCCAGGGTCATCGACGAGATCCTCGCCATCTCACTCGCCGACGACGTCAAGGCCCGCGAACTCCTGGCCGACGGCACCTACCGGCTCATCCAGCCCGAGCCCGGCGCGGCGATCGTCCGCTCTCAGGTCGAGTTCCAGAAGCTGGCCATCGAGCACGCCTCCAGCATCAACATGACCCCCGTCGTCATGCCCGATTCCGAACTCAGCGAGCGCCGAGGTCCGCCTTACGGCTGACCTTCGGCCCCCCCGGATCCGTCGCCGGCCCCTCCCGAGGGCCGGCGAGCGCGACGCTCGCCAGCAACGCCAGCATCAACGCGAACGTCGGCAGGCCGACCCAGTTGGTCAGCCCGGAAAGCGTCTCGCGCGCGATCCTCACGTCGAACCAGGCGATCCACCCGAAACAGGCCAGGTACGCCGCCGCCAGCGGTCCTCGACGCACCAGCTTCGCCCGATCCCGGACGAACCAGTAGGGGCCGAGCAGGAACAGGACCATGTAATACTGCGGGAACCCGACCTTGTAGAGCGCCAGCGTCGTCGTCACCGCCAGCACGCACGAGGCCAGCGGATCGAACCCCGTCCGCCGCGTCCACGACCAGGCCTGATAAAGTGCGAACAGCAGGACCGGCCCCGCGTACTCGTCCGGCGAGAAGAACAGGGTGTCGCGGCCGATCGGCGAATGCGGGCCGCGCAAGAAGCTGAAGATCGACAGATACGCGGACTCGCGCCTCACCGCCAGGCCGATCGGCCGCAGCGCCGAGGTCCCCCAGACGCCGCAGGCGAACGCCATCCCGCCCAGCGCCAGCCCGGCGGTCGCGGCCAGATACCGCCAGCGAATCCGCCCCCGATCCAGGGCCAGGAACGGCGCGAGCACCCCCGGGAAGAATTTCAGCAGCACGCCCGAAGTCAGCCAGCCGACGCTCGCCCACCGGCGTCCCCCCAGCCGGGCCTCGGCCGCCGCGATACACGAAAGCGCGACCAGAACGTCGAAATGGCCGAAGAGCGCGATCTCGACCCAGGCGAACGGGTTCGCGAACCAGACCGCCAGCGCCAGCCCCCCCACGCCGGCAGGCCCGACGCCCCCCCAGGCCCAGGATCAGCCAGGACACGAAGAACCAGTAGGCCGCCGCGAAGATCAGCTTCGGCCCCAGCGGGTTCCACAAGACCGGCAACGCCAGGACGTTATATAGCGGTCCGTAGGCGTTGAGCGAGAACGACCCCTGCCCCCCGATGACCAGGAACCAGGGATCGCGGCCGGCCAGGATCTCCCGCCAGATCTGCACGTAGAGGTAGTAGTCCTGGATCGCCCCCTGGAAGATCGTGAACAAGAAGAAAGCCAGGCTGGCGACGATCAGGAAACCGGCCGTCGCTCGACCCAGCCAGGCGTCGCGACGGGTCGCCCCATCCCACGCGCGACGGCCCCAGACGCCGATCGCCAGCACCAGCGCCGCATGCACGATCCCCGCCGCCGCGACGGCCGACGCGGCGTCTCGCCATGCCTGAAGCACGTCTTCGGGCGCTCGCCCCCGCGCGAACCATTTCAACGCGCGATCGAGCGTCGACGCGCCCACCCCGGGGTACGAACTCGCGATCAGCCCCGGCGCGATCGCCGTCGCGAACCAGGCCCAGGCCGTCAGGGCCGCGCCGTAGAGGAGGAGGATGAACGCGGTCCGTCGCCAGGCGATCGCCGTCATGCCGTGGTCTTCCGGGAATTCCGAGCCACCCGCGCCGACGCGGGATTCCGCCTGTCACCGGACGCAACCGCGATTCGCGAACCACGGTCGTCCCCACTTCGAGCGACGCCATCTTACAGGACCGGCCGCCCGCGATGCGAATCGCCCCGGCGGTCCCTCGCGGGAGGAGCGGCCGGGGCGGCCGGGTTCGAGACCGCCAGGACGGTCAGGCGACGCGGCGACGCCGCGCCCAGACCCCGCAACCGACGAACGAGGCCAGCCCGCACAGCACGAGCGACGACGGCTCGGGGACCGCGACGGCCGCGGCCTCGCCGTACACCAGCGAATCGAGCGTGTACGCATAAGTCGCACCCGAGCCGGGATCGGCGACCGCGCTGATGGTCACCGAGGTGAAGGCGACGTCCGAGGTGAAGCCCAGGAACTGGCCGGTCGAGGTGTTGGGGAACACGTCGAACCGGCTGCTCACGACGTCGCCCAGGTTGAGGGTCGCCGTGTAGGCCCCTTCGAACGCGGCGAAGGTGTTGATGTCGATCGCGAACGCGGTGATCGCCGTGGCGAAGGTGAAGGTCGCCGATTCGGAGCTGAGGAAATACCCGACTGAGGTCGATCCCAACCCGTTGGGCGTGGTGGACGTGAGATAGCTGTCGGTGACGATGGGATTTCCCCCGGAGGCCCCGTAGGTGACCCCGTCCAGCGTGCCGAGAACCGTCCCGGCGGCGAGCGAATCGAAGTCCTGGCCCGAGAGCGTCCCGCCAGACAAAGCGGTCTGGAAAGCGGCTCGGTTGTAGGTCGTGATCGTCGCCGACGATGCGGCGCTCGTCCACAATCCGACGCAAACAACGCAACATACAGCTGTTCGATACATGGCTGCTCCTTCGGATGTCGTTAAAACGGTTCAAAGAACGGCGTAACGTAATAGAGCGTTCCCAACCCTGCAACACACGTGGGAGATTTGCATCATGTTTCGATGCTTCTTCGCTATCGCACGGCCACGCATGTTCGGTTCCGGCCCCTGGCGCTCGCGTCTGATCGCGAGGAAAGCGCCCGGCGACGGGCGTCTCCTCGACCCACCGACGGGCGAATCGACGGACCCGCGGGAATCTCCGAAACCCCGCTATCGCCGGGGTTTGCGACGCCCCATGTCGCAAAGCGAGAACATCCGATGGTTTTTTCCGATTTCGCGCGAACTTGACTCCGAGTTAAGATGTCTAGGGCGATATCTCGAACGGATCAGCCCCGATGGGGCGGCCGGGCGTTCCGCGCTCGGCAGACCTGAACGAGACGACCGAATGCGAAAGCCGCAAGGACTCGGGCGCGTGCCCGATTCCCATCGAGATCCGGGAGGACGAACGGTCCCGGCTCGGTAGACGCAGCAGGACGGCTAAGGACCGTCCCTTTCCTCGTGGGGATTCACCGCCTTCGCCTCCCGGCGCCGGCTTCATCGGCCGCGCCCCCGGGACGAAAACGAGGCGGACGATTCCCCACCACGTGATCCCGCCCCACCTGAAGGCGGATGCGAGGGTATTGCCATGTTGAACCGCAACAACCTGACGCTGTCGGCCCTTTCCAACCGGCTGAATCTCGGGACGCGGTCGCTCGTCCTTAAGGCGAGCGTCGACAACGGCAAGGCCCTGCACATCCGTCACGCACATCATGACGTCATGCGCGAGCCCATGGCGGCGCTTGCTTTTGTAGGCGTACCTTGCGTACCCGCCTATATCACGCCGCCGATTACCGGCACGGCGACGACGGATTCCCCATGTCTCCGGGCATGGGCCGATTCCACGCCGCCGACCGTCGCCGACGCGTCCCAGGGTGCGACTCCGAGCTGGCGAGGCTGGCGATGCCGGCCTTCCGCGAGCCTCGAAGCGTGCCAGGCCCCGTCCTCCCGATCGCGACGATCTCCCGCCGCGGCAGCCGCCGCAGCGAAGGCCGTCGCTACCAGTCCCCGGCTCGGCCGGGGTTCCGGTACGGTCGAGAAGGCCGGCGCGGCTGGGGCCGCAAGCCGTCGGACGGCGAACATCGGGGCGCAAGCCGCGATAGCCGGGTCTTGAAGAGTCGAACGTCCTGGAAAGTCGCGGTAGGCCGCCGGTGAGCCGTGCCGGGGAGAAAAGCCGGGGGGGAACGATCCCCGCCCAGCCTCCCCCTGCCCGTCCGCTCTCCTGAAGGTCCGCCGACCAGTCCAGCGAATCACGACTCCGCGTCGTCGCCCTCGGAATCGGGTTTCTCGAACTCGAACCGATCGCGTCGCGCACCGCACATGCACGCGTCGCCGCGTCGAGCCGCGCGAACGCCCCCGGTCGCCTTCCGCCTTCGTCGGGAGGCCGCCGCGACGGCCGTTCCGCAGCCCTCGCGAGTGTTTCAGGTTCGTTCGTGACGTCGCCGGAACTCGTCGCACCGCATCGGCCCAGGGAACTAGGGGCCGATCGCGCGAGTCGCCGGCAACCCCGAGAGCGGGGAAGGTGGGTCCTTTGATCGCCACGCTGGAAACGCGAGAGGAAGAAACCCCGAGCTGGTTCGAGGTCGCGGCCCTGGTCCGCAGCGCCCAGGACGGGGACCGCGACGCCTTCGGCCGACTGGTCGAACAGTTCGAGCCCACGGTCCGGGCCATCGCCCTCCGCCGGCTGGGAAACGTGGGCGAGGCCCTGGAACTGACGCAGGAGGTCTTCCTGCACGTCATGCGGCGGCTGGGACAGCTCCGCGAGCCCGAGCGGTTCGCCGGCTGGCTGCGGCAGGTCGCCGTGCGGATGGCGATCAACCACGTCACGCGGAGGCCTTCCCCGTTCACGGTCGAAACGGCCGTCCTGGAAGGCGCCTTCGAGCAGGCCGACGAGCCGATCGACGCCCTCATCACCCGCGAACGCGCCGAGCGGTTGTGGGAGGCGCTCGGTCGCCTCAAGACCCTCGACCGCGACACCCTCGTCGCCTTCTACATCCGCGACCTGTCGCTGATCGAGATGGCCGAGGAACTCGACGTCCCCCTGGGCACCATCAAGCGTCGGCTCCACACCGCCCGCAAGCGGCTCCGGGTCGAACTCGAATCCAGCTCGCCCGACGAGGAATGGGCCGAGCGCCTCGATTTCCAGGAAGACCCCGACGAGGAAGACGCCCACTGCCTGGCCGCCAGCTCCGCCCGCAGCTGGTGACCGCCGCCGCCGCGGACGAAGGGACGACGAACACATCGACCGTCCGCGATCCGGCTCCAGACCCGAACGCCCTCCCCCCCTCGCGGGGGGCGGTGACCCGCAGGGCCGAATGAGGGGGAACACGTGCAGGAAGACCGTCCGCGTCTCGGTCGGCCGGTCCGCGAATCCCGACGGCTTCCCGGCTCGTCCCCCCTCATCTGACCCCTCGGGGGTCGGTCTTCCCCCTCGGGGGGGAGGTGACCGCAGGGCCGGATGAGGGGGCGACGAGCGTGAGGGTCGTCGGCGTTCCGCCGCGGTCGTTCGCAAACCGTCGACGCCCGGCCGGGCCACGGGTCGGATTCGCTTCGCGACGCCGGATGTTTCCGACGGAGCACCGCCACGGGAGAAGGCGTGATCGCGCCAGCATCCCTTCCTGCATAGCGGAAATCGAGGAGAAGACGGCCCCGTTCGCAATCGCCGATTCGGGCGCATCGTTATTTCAGGGGACGGTGCGCGAAGGACGATCCGATGCCGGGCCGGCGAGGCCGATGAAGCGGGGCGTGGGATGATGAAAAGCGCCGAACGAAGCCAATTCCATCGCCGCAAAACCACTGATAAATCACTATGCCGCAGCCTGTTGCGCCGATCGGCTTCGTTCCGGGCCGGCGCGATCGAAGCCAACTCGCCGGGGTCGCTCGGCCGCCCCGAGTTGGAGGGAGGATGGTCCTCCGGGTATCGTGGTTGAGGTCCAGAATCCCTCAACCCTCGGCGGCCCTCGATCGTGACGACTTTTCCGGAATCCGACGTGTATGACGTGGCCGTCCTCGGCGCCGGCGCGGCCGGTCTGGTGGCCGCGACCAGGGCGGCCGAATGTGCGGCGCGGGTGGTCCTGCTGGAGAAGAACCGCAAGGCCGGGGTCAAGATTCTGATGTCCGGGGGGACCCGCTGCAACATCACCAACGCGAGGGGATTGCGGCGGCTGGACTCGGTCTCGGGGCCGATCGACCCGGCGTTCGACCCCAAACTGCTCCGGGGCGCGCGGGCGATCCAGGACGCTTTCGGGGCGAACGGGCCGTTCCTGGGCCCGTCGCTTCGGAAGTTCGACGTGGACCAGACGGTCCGCCTCTTCGAGTCCGAAGGGGTGGCCGTGAAGGTCGAGGCCAACGGCAAGGTCTTCCCCGTCTCCGACCGATCGGTCGATGTGCTCGACGCGCTCCTGCGGCGGCTCGAACGCTCCGGGGCCGAGATCCGTTTTCTCAGCCCGGCCCGCTCGATCGAGCGCCTGGGGGACCTCTGGCGGGTCGCCCTGCCGCAAGGGGAGGTCCGGGCTCGGCGTCTGATCCTGGCCGTGGGGGGCCGATCGTTTCCGGGCTGCGGCACCACGGGGGACGGCTACGCCCTCGCGCAAGGGCTTGGGCATACGATCATCGAAGTCCGCCCCGCCCTGGTCCCCCTGAAGGTCGAGCCCGACTGGGTGCCGACGCTCCGAGGCCTGAGCCTGCAAGACGTGGTCGCGTCGGTCCATGGGCCGTCCGGCCCGGCCCTGGCCGAGCGTCGCGAGGCCATCCTGTTCACGCACACCGGACTGAGCGGGCCGGCGATCATGGACGTCAGCCGGGCCGAGGCTCGTCGGGAAGGCGAGGGACGGCTGGAGTTGAGGATCGACTTCCGGCCCGACGAGTCGCGGGAGGACGTCGACCGTCGGCTCCAGGCCGCGACGAGGAAGGGCCGGGCCTCGGTCGCCTCGATCCTGTCGGCCGATCTCCCCCACCGCCTGGCCGAGTGCGTACTCGACCACTGCGGCATCCCCCGGTCGCGGATCGGCCCGGACCTCTCGCGCCCGGAGCGGATCAAGCTCGTCTCGGCGCTGAAAGGCCTGGCGCTGCCGATCGCGGGGACCCTCGGATTCGAGAAGGCCGAGGTTTGCAGCGGCGGCGTCGCGCTGGACGAGGTGGATCCGAAGACGCTGGAGAGCCGCCTGGCGCCGGGCCTCTTCCTGGCGGGAGAGGTCCTGGACCTGGACGGCCTGATCGGCGGGTACAACTTCCAGGGGGCCTGGAGCACCGGCTGGCTCGCCGGCGAATCGGCCGCGGCCGGCTCGGCGACGACCTGACGGGAGCCCCCCCGGGGCGACGGCCGCCTCAGCGGCTGAGCGCCCCCCGCGAGATCGCGCCGGGGTCGCGCGAGACCTTCTCGGCGAACTCGCGGAACGAGGCCAGGGCGACCTTGAGCTGCAGGAGCGCCTGGTTGGCGGACATGGCCATCGTGTTGAAGTTGTCGTACAGCTCGGTCTGGGTCAGCAGGCGCTGGAGGGAGCCGCCGGTGTTGAGGCCGCCTCGGCTGTTCCGGAGCGTGTTGGAGAGCAGCTCGACGTCCGAGGCGATGCGGTTGACCCGCCGCACGGTCTGGCCGAAATCGGTGGCCGGCGTCCGGTCGACCGGGGCTCCCAGGTCCTTCATCAGGGGCGCGGCGTCCGCAAGGGCGGTATCGAGCCGGGCGGAGGCGGCGGAGAACTTGGCGACGCCCGTCTTCAGCGCGTCCTGGGTGGCGGGGTCGAGGGTGCTGTTGAGCCGTTCGGACGCCTGCTGGATGTTCGCCAGGGCCGCCTTGACGCCCGCCTGGTTCTCGTCGACGAAGCCTCGGATGCCCGTGGAGGCGGACGAGAGGTCCTTGCCGGTCGCGTCCCAGGTGGCGAGGAACTCGTCGAGCTTGCCGGCGCTCTGGGAGAGCTTGGCCAGGCCCGCGGCGGCTTCCTGGATGGTGTTCAGGGTGTCGCCGGCGCGTTCGAAGGCGATCGTGGCGGCGGCGAGGGCCTTGGAAGGATCGGCGGCGACTTCTCCCTCGATGATCGCGGCCTCGGCCGGGGTGGCGGCGGTCTCCAGCAGGCCTTCCCCCGAGCCGGGGAGGAGGTCGATGGTGACGTCGCCGATCAGGGAACGGGTGAGCCGGGGGACCGACCCCTTGCGGATCTTGAACTGGCTCTCCAGGGCGATCGTCACGATCACGCCGTCGGGCTGGTCGGCCCGGTCGTCGAACTCGATGCCGACGACCTCTCCCACGCGGATGCCGCTCTTGCGGACGGAGACCCCCTGGAGGACGCCGGGGGCCTCGGCGTAGTGGACCCGGATGAACCCGCGCTCGCGGAGGATCTGGGGGGACTCGCCGAACCAGACCACCAGCATCGTCAGCACCAGTCCGGCGACGATGACGAACATGCCGAGCCGAAACTGCATGACGCGTTCATTCATGAGCACCCTCTACTTCTTCACGGGGTCCCGGCCGCGTCAGGATTCCGTCGCGCGATTCTGGGCCGCCAGTTCGCGGAGCCGTTCGCCGGCCTCGCCCCGGACGAACTGTCGGACGCGGGGGTCGGCGGCGTCCTCCAGGCCGTCGGGGGGGCCGTCGTAGATCACCTGGGATTCGCCGCGGCCGATCCGGGCCAGCGGGTAGAACATGACGACCCGGTCGGCGACCTTGGAGACGGTCCGCATCTCGTGCGTGACGACGACCCCCGTCTTGTCCCCCCCCCGCTGGGTCTGGAGGATCAGCTCGTTGATGACGTCGGTCATGATCGGATCCAGGCCGGTCGTCGGCTCGTCGTAGAGCATGACCTCGGGGTCGAGCGCCAGCGCGCGGGCCAGGCCCACGCGCTTGCGCTGGCCGCCGGAGAGCTCGGCCGGTTTCTTCTGCTCCAACCCCTGGGGGAGCCCGACGTCCTGGAGCCGCTCGGCGACGATGGCCGCGGCCTTCTCCTCGTCGCAGACGTTGTGCTCGCGGAGCCCGAAGGCCACGTTGTCGTAGACGCTCAGGCTGTCGAACAGGGCGGCCATCTGGAACAGGAAGCCGAACCGGAGCCGGAGCTTGACGAGGTCGCGCCCGGCCAGCCGGGTGACGTCCTGGCCGTCGAACAGGATCCGTCCGCTGGTGGGGTGGAGCAGCCCGATGATGAGCTTCAGGAGTACCGTCTTGCCGCAGCCGCTCTCGCCGATGACGCAGACGGTCTCGCCCCGACGGATCGTCAGGTTGAGGCCCCGCAGGACTTTCTGGCGGCGGAACTGGATCGAAACGTCCTGGAACTCGATCAACTCCCCGCCCGCCGGCCCGGCCTCGGACGGCGGGGGCGTCTCCTCGCTCATAGCAGCCCCGAGGCCTGAGGCCAGATCGCGCGATAGGTCGTGTTCCAGGCCAGCCCCAGGACGAAGTCCAGGAACAGGATCGCCATGAATGAGAAGACGAACGCCTCGGTCGCGGCCTTGCCGACCCCCTCGGCCCCGGCCGTCGAGTTGAACCCCCGGTGGCAGCTGATCAGCGCGATCGCCGACCCGAAGAACAGGCTCTTGAGGACGCCGGCGAGGATGTCGAGCCCCTCCACGTAGTCCCGCGAGTGCTTCCAGTAGGCGAACGAGTCCACCCCCATCACCTGTGTGCAGACCGCCGCCCCGCCGATCACCCCCATGAAGTCGGCCATCAGGGTCAGCAGGGGGATCAGAAGCAGGCAGGCCAGGAACCGGGGGACCGCCAGGTAATAGATCGGGTCGGTCCCCAGCGCCGAGAGCGCGTCGATCTGCTCGGTGACCCGCATGGTCCCCAGTTCGGCCGCCATCGACGAGCCCACCCGACCGGCGAGCATCGTCGCGGCCAGAACCGGGCCGAGTTCCTTCACCAGGGAGATGTTGATGACCGAGCCCAGCCGCGTCGCCAGCCCCATCATCTGGAACTCGTGGAACGCCTGGACCGCGAGCACCATGCCGATGAACGTCCCGGTGATCGCCACCACCGACACGCTCTGGACCCCGATGGCGTAGAAGATCGGCACCAGGACCGACCAGCGAGGCCGGCGGCGGAAGATCCAGCCGAGCGTCTTGAGCGAGAACAGGCCGACGTCGCCGATCTCGGCGACCCGGTCGAAGACGTGCTGCCCGATGCGATGGACCGCGGTCTCCGGGCCTTCCTCCTCGTCCACTTCCGGATTGAGCGCCGCCACGGCCATTCCCGCATCCCCTCCCGAAATCGCGGTCGGTGCCGGCGCGTCGATCGCGAGAGGACCGGCGTCGACCGGCCATTCTCGACATTCTTCGATCGGTTGGCAAGGCCGACTCCCAGGCCCTCCGCCCCTCCCCAGCCTGGCGCGCACGGCCACACGGCCCCGCCCTGGGAACGGCGCGGGCGCGCAGGGACTCGGGGCCGCGCGGACGGCGGCGGATTCGTCCTTAGTACAGTCTCTCACCCTCGGCTGCGGCGACGAGGGAACCTCAGCGCATGACGCGGACGTAGACGCATCCGTCGTGGATGCAGATGTCGGCCTCGACCCCATCCAGTCCGGGGAGGACGACTTCGAGATAGTTGAAATCCGCGTCCCGATACCGATTCACCGACTGTTGAAGCTTAGCCGAACGCCTCGGGGCCTTAAGCTGGGCGAAACATCCCAAGAGGTCGCCGATCAGTTCGGGCAGCGAACGCCTCGACTCGGCCTCGTGAAGGGTCGGCCGGACCAGGGGCAGGGAGATGCTGCAAGCCGTGTCGGACATGGCGAAAATCCTTATCTCTGAACGCCCCAGGTCATGGGACGCGACGCCGACGCGGGGAGGCGGACCAACGCCCGACCCGATCGACATGCGATCGAACATCAACTCGTCAAGGCAACCTCACGTCTTGTTCCGCACGCCTTCGGGGTCGATTCGGGCCGCGAAGCGAGCCCGAAGGCCATGATCCCGATCCACCGCAAATCCACGAACGACGATTCAGCGAGAAGCAAGCAAAAAGAGGACTTCAGGCGGAGAACCTCGAAAACGATTTCAATCGAGCCCAGGCAACGCATTCATTGACACAAAACATCATGCATGCGAACCCGCTTGACTGTCAACCCCTAATATAACGCATGCCTGCAACTAAGGAAGCCTAAATTCCTTTTCTGTCAGGAGGATTAAGTCGCTGACGCCCTTAACCGGTTCCGGTGTTGGAGAATAGGACGGCGAACCGGGGATTGGAGCGGAGAACTGGACGAGGGGCGGGGACCGCGTCAGGCGGTTTGGGGGGGGCGGGGCGGCACGCCGAGTTCGTCCAGGCGGCGGGCGAGGAGGCGTTCGATGGTCTCGGCGGTGCGTCGGTAGGTCAACTGGTCGGCGCCGATGGGGTCGGGGACGTCGCCCCCTTCGGAATCGAGGAGGGAGGAATGAGCCGCGGCGTCGGGCGCGGCGGCGAGGAGGGCCTCCAGATGGTCGGAGGTCATGGCGAAGAGGCGGTCGGCCTGCTGGAGGAGGTCGAGGCTGACGGGGCGGCTGCGGTGCTGGTCGAGCGTCCCCCCCATCGCGCGGAGGATCTCCACCGCGTGGGGGGCTGCGGGGGCGCCGTGGGACGCCGCGACGCCCGCCGAGACGACCAGGAAGCCTCGCGATTCCAGATCGCCGATGGCGCACCCCAGGCGGCGGGCCAGGAGCACCTTGCAGATCGCCTCGGCCATCGGGCTGCGGCAGGTGTTGCCGGTGCAGATGAAGCCGAGGACGATCCCCGAACGTCGGGTCAGGGTCCCCTCGTCGACGACCCCTTCCCGGGCGATCGACCAGCGATCCCCGTCGATGCGCACCACGGTGGCGACGCGGCCCAGGCGGCTCGGCCCGGAGTCGATCGCCATGTCGACGTCGGCCATCGCCCGCAGGGGTTCGGCGGTGGTGGCGGGGGAACCGTCGGGGTTGCGGACGAGACTCAGGACCAGGGGCGCCGGGCAGAACTGGAGGATCTGCCGCATCAGGAGGTTCTCCGGACAGCGGAGCGCCACCTCGCCCTCTGGGGAGATCATCGGCTTGACCGCCTCGGGGAGGCGTTCGAACAGGCCTTCGCGGCCGGACCGCGGGAAGACCAGCGAGACCGGGCCGGGCCAGCATCGGCGTGCGAGCCGGGCGCCGATCGCGGGAAGGTCCGGGACCCAGTCTCCCGCCTCGGACGCCCCCTTGAGCAACAGGGTCAGAGGCCGGGGCTCCGCATCACCCCGAAGCGCCCGGAGCCGGGCCACGCCGGGGGGGTTCAAGGCGCTGGCGGCGAGGCAATAGACCGTCTCGGACGCGAGCCCGACGACTCCCCCCTGGGCCAGACAGGCGACGGCCTGATGCACCACGTCACGGGCGTCGTCGCACTGCGACAGGTCGATCCACTGGGAAGGAGAAGGGCTGTCCGTCATGAAGTTCCGGGGGCGTCCCTGGCGAGGACGAGGAGGCGAAAGAAGGGTGAAACCTACGGCCGGGGGCGGGTCCCGATCAGAGCAGCAGCGTCAGGCCGCTGATATCCTGGATCTCGGCGTAGATCGAGCGAACTTGCTCGGCGTTCTGGACCGTAAGTTCGAGCGTCATGGCGATGTGACGCCCGCCTCGGGTGGCGCGGACCGAGTATTCCAGGTCCGAAGACGCGGCCAGGTGTTTGGTCACGGCCTCGGCCACCCGCTTCTCGAAATCATCCTCAGCCAGGCCGATCGCCTTGATCGTGTAGTTGCCGGGGAACAGGTGAGTCGATTCCAGGAGGTCCACCGAGGGACGATGATCCGGGCGACTGTCCATGGGGTCGGCTCCAGGAACAGTGGGAAACGGGTCGGGTCGGCTTCACGGCCGCCAAGGCATCATACGATCGAATCGCGGTCCGGGGAACCCGCCGGGGCGATTTTCGCCCCGCCCGGCCCGAGGACGAAGGGCTTCGAAAGACGAGCAGCCTCGACGCCGAGGGGCCCTCGGGGCGAGGCTGTCGTATGTGGGCTCCCGGAGGGAGAGCGGGGATCGGTCGCGCGGCGGACCGTGGAAGCGCGTCGACTTCCGGTCGTGGGCGCGGCGGGCCGGGATCCGGCTACGGCTTATTTCTTGCGGTGACGGATCTTGCTGCGCATCCGGCGCTTCTTGCGACCGACCTTCCGACGACCTTTGCCTCGACGACGACTGGCCATGCGTTCTCCTTGGGTTCCTGAAGCGGCGGGTACGGGGACGAGGGCGGAAGAGACTCGCCCTCAAGTCCATAATCCTATTTTATACCGCAGGACGCCCCGGCGCTCAAGCGGTTGTTCCAATCGACGCACGAGAGGTCGGCCAGCGCGAGCACGAGCGCCTGGGTCCCCTTGCGGCCCAGCCCCCGGGCGGCGACGGCCCGGTAGAGTTGCTCGACGAGCGCCAGGCCGGGGAGGGCGAGGCCCATCCGGCGTGACTCGGCCAGCGCGATCCCCATGTCCTTCAGGAAGTGCTCGACGAAGAACCCGGGCTCGAAGTCGCCGGCGAGCATCCGGGGGGCGAGGTTGCTCAGGCTCCAGGAGCCGGCCGCCCCGTTCGAGACGCTGCGGAGGACCGTCTCGGGGTCCAGGCCCGCCTTGCACGCGTAGAGCAGGGCTTCGCAGACGCCGACCATGTTGCCGGCGATCAGGACCTGGTTGGTCATCTTCGCGTGCTGGCCGGAGCCGGGGCCCCCATGAAAGACGATGGTCTTCCCCAGGACCTCGAACAGCGGCCGGACGGCCTCGGCGACCTCCTCGTCGCCGCCGATCATGATCGACAACCGGCCTTCGCGGGCGCCGACGTCGCCGCCGGAGACCGGCGCGTCGAGCGCATGAACGGCCTTCGCCCCCGCCTGCTCGGCGATCGCCGCGGCCAGGGCGGGCTCGCTCGTCGTCATATCCACCAGGACCGTCGCGGGCCTCGCGGTCGTCAGCGCCCCGTCGACTCCCAGGATCACCTCGCGGACGTCTTTCGGGTGGCCCACGATCGAGAAGACCACGTCCGACGCCGCGGCGACCTCGGCCGGCGAGCCGACCGCCTTCGCCCCCCGCGCGACCAGCGGCTCGGCCTTGGACCGGGTGCGGTTGAAGACGGTCGCCGAGTAGCCGGCGTCGATCAGCCGGCCGCACATCGAGGCCCCCATCACGCCGGTGCCGATCCAGCCGATCCGGGTCTTCCCGGGTTCGATTCGCAGGTCCATGATCGCGGTCCTCGGCGGCTCGGGGCGCCCCGGCCGACACGCATGGTCTTGAGCCTTCGGAGAGCCCGGCGATACAATCGGGCTTTGCCACGGGGCGATTATAGCCGGGCCGGGCCCTCGCGACAGCCCGTGGCGGCCCGTCCCGCCCCCTCCCCTCGGCGCGAACCCAAGGCATGATATGCGACCTTCCCTGATCTCGAACTATCTCGCCGGCAAGTCGACCGGCGACGTTTCTCCCGCGTTCCTCGCCTATCTGGCCAGCCTGGAGACCGTCGCGAGCGTCTCCCCGGAGATCGCCCGCGCGATCGTCCGGGAGCTGGCCGACCAGCGGAGCAACATCAAGCTGATCGCCAGCGAGAACTACTCGTCGCTCGCCACCCAGCTGGCGATGGGCAACCTGCTGACCGACAAGTACGCCGAGGGGATCCCGCATCGCCGCTTCTACGCCGGTTGCGACAACGTCGACACGGTGGAGGACCTGGCCAACGTCCGCGCCCGCGAGCTGTTCGGCGCCGAGCACGCCTACGCCCAGGCCCACAGCGGCGCCGACGCCAACCTGGTCGCCTTCTGGGCCATCCTCCGGGCCCGGGTCGAACTCCCCAAGATGGCCGAGGTCCTGGGCCTGGAGAACGCCGAGGCGCTGACCCCGGCCGACTGGACCAAGATGCCGATCGAGCAGTGGAATCAGGTCCGCCACGCCCTGGGCAATCAGCGCCTCCTGGGCATGGACCTGGCCTCGGGCGGGCACCTCTCCCACGGCTACCGCCTGAACGTCTCGGGCAAGATGTTCGAGTCCCACGGCTACACCGTCGACCGCGAGACCTTCCTGCTCGACTACGACGCCATCGAGGCCCAGGCCCTCGAGGTCAAGCCGCTGATCCTGCTGGCGGGCTTCAGCGCCTATCCCCGCAACATCAACTACCGTCGGATGCGCGAGATCGCCGACAAGGTGGGCGCGGTCCTGATGGTCGACATGGCCCACTTCTCGGGCCTGGTGGCGGGCAAGGTGCTGACCGGCGACGAGGACCCGCTGGCCTTCGCCGACGTGGTGACGACGACCACGCACAAGACCCTCCGCGGCCCCCGGGGCGGCCTGGTCCTGTGCAAGAAGGAGTTCGCCGAGCACGTCGACCGGGGCTGCCCGCTCGTGCTGGGGGGCCCCCTGCCCCACGTCATGGCGGCCAAGGCGGTCGCGTTCACCGAGGCCCTCCGCCCCGAGTTCCGCGCCTACGCCGCGAAGATCGTCGAGAACTCCCGGGCGCTGGCCGAGGCCTTCGTGAGCGTCGGCCTCAACGTCATCTCCGGCGGTACCGACAACCACCTCGTCGTGGTCGACGTCGCCTCCGCCCTGGGGGTCACCGGCCGCCAGGCCGAGGACGCCGTTCGGCGCTGCGGGATCACGCTCAATCGCAACCCGATCCCGTTCGACCCCAACGGCCCCTGGTACACCAGCGGCCTCCGGTTCGGCACCCCCGCCGTCACCACCCTGGGCATGGGTGCCCCCGAGATGCGCGAGATCGCCGAGGTCGTCCGCCTGGTGCTGACCAACATCGTCCCCGGCCAGAACAAGACCGGCGGCAAGGACAAGGCGAAGTACACCCTCGACGCGGCCGTCGAGAAGCAGGCGAGCGACCGCGTCGCCAGGCTCCTCGGCTCGTTCCCGGTCTACCCCGAGCTGGACCTCCGCTTCCTCCAGGCCCAGTTCGACGCCGGCTGAGTCGATCCCGACGCCGAGCCGAACCGAGCTGAGCCGAGACCAGAGAGAATCTCGCCCAATGTCCACCGAGACCCCCGGGCCGATCGCGGAGGTGACCGCCACGGCGCTCCGCGATCGGCTCGCCGGCGCCGGCCCGATCACGCTGCTGGACGTCCGCGAGCCGCACGAGCGCGCCTTCGCCGCCATCCCCGTCCAGGCCCCGACCGGCGACCTGTTCATCCCCATGAGAAAGGTCCCCGCCAGCCTCGACGCGATCCGCGAGGCGCTCGATCGGGGCCCGGTCGTCGTCTACTGCCATCACGGCGTCCGCTCGATGCGGGTCGCCGAATGGCTCGCCGAACGCGGCCTGAACGGCGTCGTCAACTTGCGAGGGGGCATCGACGCCTGGTCGATCGACGTCGCCCCCGAGATCCCCCGCTATTCCTGACGGCCGCCCACAGGCCGGATCGCGGGCCGACCGCCGGACGGCTCCCCTTTCACACCGACGGAGGAACGCCATGACGCCCACCCCGCGAAGGCCCCTGCAGGCGACGGCCCTCGTTTTGACCCTCGCCCTCGGGGGATGGCTCGCGGCCCCGGACGCCCTGGCGCAAGACCGAGGAGCCGCCGAGCCCGCCGGTACGTTCCGCAACCCCCTCAAGCTCCAGGGGGCCGACCCCTGGCTGATGTTCTACGACGGCTGGTACCACCTGGCGACGACCACCGGCCGCGACGTGCGGCTCCGCAGGGCGCGACGGCTCGGGGACCTCAAGACGGCCCCCGATCAGGTCGTCTGGAAAGAGGACGACGCAAGCCGCAACCGCGACCTCTGGGCCCCGGAATTCCACCGCCTGGAATCCGGCGCCGGCCCGCGCTGGTATCTCTACTTCACCGCCGGCGACGGCCGCGAGCCGAGCCATCGCATGTACGTGGCCGAGTCGTCGGGCGACGACCCGATGGGGCCGTACACGTTCAAGGCCAAGCTCCAGACCGACCCCAGGGACGCCCACTACGCCATCGACGGCACCGTCCTGCAAAAGCCGGACGGGTCGAGCTACTTCATCTGGTGCGGCCGTCCCAGCCCGACCGGCCAGGGGCTTTACATCAGCCGGATGACCAACCCCTGGACGCTGACCGGCCCCCGCGTCTACCTGGACGTCGACGGCCTGGACTGCGACGTCGTCCGCGAAGGCCCCGTCGCGCTCCGTCGCGGCGACCAGGGCCGGATCTTCCTGATCTACTCCACCTGCCCGGCCGACACCCCCGACTACAAGCTCGGGATGGTCTCGATGGCCCCCGACGCCGACCCGATGAAGAGCAAGTCGTGGGAGCAGACCCTGCGTCCGGTCTTCCAGCGCGACGACGCCGCCGGGGTCTACGGGCCGGGCCACAACTCGTTCTTCAAGTCTCCCGACGGGCTTGAGGACTGGATCGCCTACCACGCCAAGTCGGGCACGGCCGTGAGCTACGCCGACCGTTCCACCCGCGCCCAGAAGTTCACCTGGAACGCGGACGGGACGCCGAACTTCGGCAAGCCGCTCTCGACCGACCTCGACGTGCCCGCCCCTTCCGGCGAGCCGGCGAGCGGCGACGACGCGGGCCTTGAGAGGCCGACGCAGTAGTCGCGCCGACAGGACCGCCGAGGCCGTCGCTCACCGCGGCCGCCGCCCCCCCTCGGTCGGCGGCCGTCTCCGGTCGGAAGTCTCGCCGGCGCACACCGATCCTTCCTCACGCATGGATTAATGTTTATTCGCAACGTGGTTCCCTCCGCCGCCGTCCCTATGATCTAATTTCCTCGAAGATGGACCGGCGGAATCCCTCGACCTTTGAGAGAGAGCATGAACGTCAAGACCTGGACGAGGCTGAAGGCCAAGCAGCTGCGACGCCTCCCCATGGAGCTGGCGATCCGCGGCCTTGCCCGATGGGAGCCGCTCGACGACCCCGCGGACGGCTATACGATCGTCATCGCCTGCATGAACCGGCTGGCCCCGATGGCGGTCGCCAACCTCCAGATTCTGTCCCGCCAGGACCGGGAGCACCTCCACGAATTGATCCTCGTCTTCGACGGCCCGGTCGACCAGGTCCCCCAGATCGTCCGGGACGCCGTGGCGGCGCATCCCGACCGGGATCGGATCCGCATCCTCGGGTATGATGCGAAGCAGGCCCGCGTGGCGAAGCGGATCAACTGGGGCTGGGTCTACTCCTGGCTCTCCTGGAGCCTCGCGATCGCGCAGGCCCGGACCCGCGCCGTGATCATCCACGACCTCGACGCCCTGCCGGTCCGGCGCGACTTCTTCGAGCACCTCTACCTCACCTGGCTGGATACCGGCTCCTACTTCTGCAGCGGCCGCCACTACAAGGGCAACGGCGTCACGCGGGAGATGGAGTTGCACACGACGTTCGAGCTCATCCTGGACGCCGTCCACCTGCGTTCCCGCTTCAAGCCCTTCGACGCCTTCAACAAGCTTCGGATGATCGACGGACGGATCGTGGACTTCGACACCCTGCTTTACGTCCAGTATCAGACGCCCGAGCGTGCGCTCCGGCCGATCAACGAGATCGATCTCATGCATCCGTCGCAGGTGATCTGCCAGCACTCCGAGCTGGTGGCGGGGCGGACGGACTTCCAGGGCCGCACGCACTTCCTCGTGGTCGTTCCGTATTACTTCTACCTCGGGAACGAGCCGGAGCCCTTGCGCAAGATGACTGCGGAGCTTCAGGACCCGAACGCCCGTTCGGTGGACCTCGGCGGCAAAACCCTGTGCATAGACGGCGTCACGCCGGCCCACTGGGCCTGGATGGAGAAGCAGATCCGGCGGCTCGAACAGGGGCTCTTCGGCTCCACCCGTCCCGAAATCGCCGCGTTCCTCGCCCCCATGGCCCGGCGGGCCGCCGACGCCCGGAGCGTGGGCCGCGAGATCGGCGAGCACGCCGTCCAGGATCGGTAGGCCGCCGGGCCGTCTCACCGCTCCCTCGGCGGTTCAAGGAGTCTCGAGGACGGCCAGGTCCTCGGGCTCCAGGCTCAGCTCGGCGACGCCTTCCCGCCACGAGACGGCGCCGCCGCGGGCCAGGTCGCGGCCCTCGCCCGACTTCGGCGCGTCGAGCCGGATCGTGACCGTCCGGCGCTCGTTGGAGTCGTTGAAGACGGTCAGGTGACGGTCGCCGAAACGCTCGACGTACACCTTCTCATCGCTCGACCGCGCCTGAGTGACCGGCTCCCAGCCGGCCTCGGCGACGAGCCGGGCGATCGGCACGTACTTGCGGAACAGCGGCCGGTCGCGCTCGTAGAGTTCCGGCCGCGTGAAGTAGGCCCCGTCCGCCGCGTTGTGGCTGAAGAAGCCGGGGAACATGCCGTAGGCGACGGCCCGTTTCATGTACTTCTCGACCTTGTCCGGGCCCAGGCGGTCGAAGTCGGAATTCATCAGGAAGCAGAACGGCTTCCCCTTGCAGAGGGCGCGACGGAGGAGCAGGTCGGCGTCGGACATGGGCCGCCAGCGACCGCCGGGGTTCCAGTCGGATTCGGTCCCCATCACGTCGAGCAACGGGGCGAGCCAGCAGAGCCGGTCGGGCGTGGCGTTGGCCATCATCAGCTTGCCCCGCGCGTGGACGTCGCGCTCGATGCCCCGGGCGTACTCGAAGGCGATCGTCCCCCGGAAGACGGCAGGACGATGGTCGTCGAGCGCGAAGACCAGCGGAGCCTCCGATTTCGCGAAGTGCTCGCGGCGGAAGTCCAGCTCGTTGGTGACGTAACCCTCGCTGGAATCGATGTACTCGCCGTCCAGCTCCCCCCGCTTGCGGTCCGGGCCGTAAAGGCGGTCGCGGAGGCCCGGGTTCCATTTCACCGAGAAGTCGTCGTCGGCCGCGAGCCCCGGCGTCGAGTTCATGCTCCAGACGGCCCCCTTGTTCCAGGGCTCGTCGCGGAAGAGGGCGACCGGGTCACCGTCGCGATCGTGATAGGCGCTGGAGAGCCAGGCCTTGGCCTCGCGCTTGCCGTCGGCGGCAAGCCGCTTCGCCTCGGCGACGGCCGCCTCGAGGGTGCGGGGCATGCCGTCGGGCATCGCCATCCACCAGGTCATCGGCTCGGTGTAGCGAAACGTCAGGATGCCGTGGGCGTCGTCCCAGGCCGTCTCGCCGTCCCCCTCCTTGAACCGGAAGCCGAAATCCTCCCACCCCTTGACCTTGCTGATCGGGCTGAAGGGCATCCAGAGCCCCTGCTCGGCCACCCGCCGCTCGAAGGCGGCGGGGAACAGCCGGTAGTAGGCGTCGAGCGCCGCGCGGAACTCCCAGGTCGGGTCGAAGTCGAATCGGCAGAACCGGAGGTTCGCCTCGGGCTTCTCCGGGGTGAGCGCCACGTCGTAGGCCAGGAACAACTCGCCGGTCGCCGCATTGCAGCCGACCCGGAAGAAGGCCGGGCGGGCCATGTCGATCCCCATCGCCGTCCCACGACCTTCGTGCGCGACCGCTCCGAAGGGATACGACGACAGCCGACCGTTCGACCCGGCCCGGTACGGCCAGGGAGAAGACTTCACGTATTCCCGCCCCGGCTCCACGGCCGACGACCGCCTCGGGTCTTCGAGCCAGCGGGCCCCCTCGGCAGGGACGGGGACCGTGTAGACGAGCGTCACGGCCCGGTCGCGTCCCGTGGTCTCACGCAGGGCCACGTCCAGGAACGCGGCCCCCCCCTCGTCGCTCCGGCGGGCGTCGAGTTCCAGCCCGATCGCCCGCTTCGCGATGTGGAGGTAATCGCCGTCGACCGCCACGTCGCGGACCTGGAAGCCCTCCCGCGCCGGGCCTTTCGGCACGACCGGCGTCCCGTCGAACACCGCCCCGCCCGAGTCGGCCGAGACGACGGCCAGCCTGGGGTTCCGGAACGACGCCTTGCCGGCGTGGTTCCGCATGAGCAGGTTGACGGTCAGCTCCTTGATCGGCCGGGCGGGGATGAACACCACCCGCGCCTCCTGCCAGTCGTGGGTGCCGGTCTTGAACGGGGAGGACTGGCCCCAGACGGTCGAACCGTCGTCGTAGACCAGATCGAGATACAGCGAGTAATCGGGGTCGGCGCCGCCCGAGACCCCTTCCGCCTTGCTCGACGCGCTGACGACGATCGGCGCGGGCTGCCGCTGATCGAGCACCACTCGCTGCGACGCCCCGCGGCGATCGGTCGACGAGCCGCCGTTGTCGCAGACGAAGGCGTCCCCCTCCCGGACGAAGCCCGCGTCCCAGGGGGTCCATTTCGCCGGGTCGAGCCGGTTCGAGCCGCCGTCCTGTGAACGGACGACGGCCTTCGCCACGCCGCCGTCGGGCGGCCCCTCGCCGCGCGCACGCCCGTTGCCGAGCGCCGCGAGGGCCAGCATGGAGAAGGCGACAAGGGATTCCAGTCGGCGGGCGGGCCGGTTGCGACGTGACACGGGTTGGCTCCTGGGAGGTTCGTTCGATCGCTCGCCCTATCGTGCGCCTCGCCCGAGGGCCTCGCAACAGGGCAGGCGACCCGCCCGACACCTCCCGCGATCGACGGCGTCTCGGAGCGGTCGGCTTTTTCGAAAGGAAATTGAGAGCGCGTCGGATCTTTCATTCGACTTCAAAACGCCGACGCGCGACGGCCCGACGCGTCATGACTCGATCGGCCGAAATTGAGATTTCTCAATCGACCCCACCAAGTGCCAGCGGAACCCCTTCGGCTGCCAGGGGTTCCGCGAACCCGTGGACCGGCCGGGGATCGGGACGACGGCTCGGGACCGGCCCGACGCCGATCCCCGGGTTCGCGGAACCCGTGGCACCCCGATCGCCGTCTCCCCACCCCCTTGAAGTTGCGGCGTCAGGTGAGGAGGGTCCCGAAAGGAAGCCGAATCGGACAACGCAACCAATTTCGAGTCAACCACTTATGTTTCTCGAACCGGCCCCGGCGTCGCGTGTGTGAAAGGATCCATCCCGGGCCGCGTCCGACCTGGCTCGCAATTCGCTCACGGCTACATCCATCCCACCTTTGGATGTCGACTCCAAGCCTAAATCGAATGCCGCCGGGAAATCTCCTTTACGGAGTTTTGTGAATCCAGGCAAAGTACGTAGAATAGATCAAGCGACATCCCGATAATGAGACGTAGTATCCCAGTGGCTGGGCGACGATGAGCGCCGGGGCTTGGCCCAGCGGTCTGTAAGGGAGCGAGAATGAGTGTCTCAGAGGTTGCCCGTACGTCGTTCGACGACGTGGCCTTGCAGCGGCGGATCATGCAGCTGCGGCGGCCGGACAACGTCACGAACCTGCTCTACCTGGCGCGTGAGTACGCTTGCCTGGTCCTGATCATCGGCGGGGCGGTCGTCTTCGCGGAGTCGCGAGCCGGGTGGGGGCTCTCCTGGTCGTGGAACGTCCCGACGTTCGCCCTGGCGATCATTCTGGTGGGGGCCTTGCAGCACCGGCTGGCGGGCCTGGGGCATGAATCGTCGCACTACACGTTCGTGAAGAACCGCTTCCTCAACGACCTCATCCCCGACCTCTTCTGCATGTTCCCGATCCTGACCTCAGTGCACTTCTACCGCGTCTTCCACATGGCGCACCACCAGCACACGAACGACCCGGAGAAGGACCCCGACCTGCTGAACCTGGGGCGGGGCAAGCGGGCCTTCGAGTTCCCGATGACGCGGGAGCGGTTCATCGCCCTGGTCTACTTCTGCATGATCGTCGCGCCGATCCGGTTCGCGGAATACCAGTTCGCCTACATGACGGTGAACACGATGGGGAAGGGGCGGAGCATCTACAACGGGACGGCGAAGGGTCGCGGGATCGACCTCTATCTGCCCCGGCTCTCGACGGCCCTCGGCGTGGCGTACGTCCTGGGGATCAACGCCCTGTTCCTGTACCTGACCTCGACCGGCCGACCGGGATGGATCGCGCCGGCGGCCCTGCTGTCGGGCGTGCTGGGGACGATCGTCGCCTACGCGCTACCCGATCGGATGGTGTTCCGGTCCCCCTTCCGCCAGGCCTACTCGACGCGGTTCGCGGGCTCGGCGCGGCTCTGGTTCTTCACGGTCGTGCTGGCGACGCTCGCGCTGGCGCGGTGGGGCAGCGACGGCCGATCGCCGGCCTACGTGGTCTTGCTCTGGCTGGTCCCGCTCCTCACGACCTTCCCGTTCTTCATGCTGCTGCGGGACGTCTACCAGCACTCGAACGCCGACGCGGGGCGGCTGACCAACTCGCGGGTCTTCTTCGTCGACCCGTTCACCCGCTGGGCGGTGTTCATCTACGGGCAGGACATGCACATCCCCCACCACCTGTTCCCGACCGTCCCCCATTACCGCCTGGCGGAGCTGCACGAACTGCTGAAGACCCAGCACGACGCCTACGGGAACCACGTCGTCGAATGCCACGGCACGTTCGTCGGCGACCACGACCACCCGACGATCCTCGACGAGATGACCAGGCCCCGCCCGCCGCTCGCCGCGGGGATGTAGGCTGCGGTCGGACTCGGCCTCGACCCCGGATCAGGCTCGGGACTCGTCCCGGAGCGCCGAGGTTTCGCGGGGGCGTCGCAGGTGGTTGACGACGTCCTCGATCGAGCCGAGGCCCATGGGGAAGTGGGGCGGACGGACGGCGTTTCGCCCCAGCCCTGCTCGCAGTTTCCGACGGGCGGAGAGTCGTCCCAACTCGCGGGCGGCGTCGATCTTGCCGAGGTAGAAGGGGATGAAGCGGAGTCTCGCCATCCGCCAGGCGGCCTGGGCCAGCACCAGGCCGACGTGCGGCAGGAAGGCCAGCGCCAGCTTCCGCGCCGGGAGGTTCGACCAGAAGACCAGCTCCGCGTTGCGGGCCATGAGCCGCTGGAGCCTCGGGCTGCGATGGTCGGCGGTGGCTGAGATGTCGTGCAGGACGCGGCAGTGGGGCGTGAAGACCACGCGGTAGCCCGCCCAGCGCAGCCGGAAGCCCAGGTCCACGTCCTCGTAATACGAGACCAGCGAGGCGTCGAAGCCGCCGCCCGTCGCCTGAAGGGCCTCGGCCCGATAGAACGAGGCCGAGCCGCTGGCGCTCATGACGTCCTCGACGGGCCGCGACGCCCACCGCGCGACAGACTGGCCGTGGCCCCGCTTGGAGGGCCAGCCGGCCAGGCTGTACGAGTCGCCGGCCGAGTCGACGCGTTCGGGCGTCGCGCGGACGAGGACCAGGGGCGTCACCGCGCCGACCGTCGGGTCGCGGAACGGTTCGAGCCCCGCCTCGATCCAGCCGGGCGTCAGCTCGGTGTCGTCGTTGAGGACCTGGATGAAGCGCCCGCGCGCGGCCTCGATGCCGGCGTTGGCGGCGCGGCAAAACCCCTGTCCGGGAGCGAGGCGGACGACCCGCACCCGGGGGTGCGCCTGCGCCAGCCACTGCCGCGTCTCCTCGCCCGGCCCGTTGTCCGAGACGACGACCTCGCAGGCGAGCGCGGGGTCGCGGGGGAGATGGCGGAAAAGGCTTTCCAGGCAGGGTTCCAGCAGCCGCCGGCCGTGGTAGGTGGGGATCACGATCGAGCAGACGGGCCGGCTCAGGCCTCCGGAGGCTTCGTCGGGCGCGAGTGGTTCCACGAGATCTTTCCCCAGGCGACGTGCTGGATGGTCATGAGGAGGATGCGGAAATCGATCCAGAACGACCAGCGGTTGATATAGTCCAGGTCGTACTGGATCCGCTTGCGGAGCGAGGTCCGCCCGCGCCAGCCGTGGACCTGGGCCCAGCCGGTCATCCCGCAGGGGACGGCGTGCCGCAGGTTGTAGTCGGGCATGCCGGCGGAGAACTGCTCGACGAAGATCGGGCGCTCGGGGCGGGGGCCGACGAGGCTCATGTCCCCCTTGAAGACGTTGAAGAGCTGGGGCAGCTCGTCGACGTTCGTGTTCCGGAGCCAGTCGCCGATGCGGGTGCAGCGGGCGTCGTGGTTCGACGCCCAGATTGGACCGGTCTCGCTCTCGGCGTCGCTCCTCATGCTCCGGAACTTGATGATCCGGAACCGCCGTCCCCCCTGCCCGATCCGCTCCTGGGTGTAGAAGATGGGTCGGCCCGAGGAGAGCAGGATCGCCAGCGACACCACCAGGAAGAGCGGGCCGAAGAGGGCCAGGAGCATCCCCGAGACGAGGACGTCGGCGGCGCGCTTGGCGAGCCGGGCGCCTTCGGAGCGGGTCCACTTGCGGAACCGGGACGAGGCCGTCCGCCAGTCGAACTCGGCGCGGGCCGCAGGCCCGTCGGCGTCGAGTTCCAGCGCGGCGAGGTCCGGGACGCCGACGCCGCCGACCGCGACCCAGTGGACGCTCACCCGGGAATTCGCCAGCCGGGCCAGCCGGGGACGCAGGTGCTTCCTCGGCTTCGAATGCGCGACCAGGACGTGGGTGGCGCCGGCCTCGTCGACGATCTCGTCGAGGCGGTCGATGTCGCCCAGGACCGGCAGCGGGCAGGTGCGGGGGTTGACCGCCAGGTGGCGACCCCGGAATCTCGGACCCGATTTGCGGTGGTGGCCCGCGTCGATGAACCCGACGATCGGGACCGGCCCGCCCTCGAGGTCGCGCAGCAGCCTCCGGGCGTCGCGCGGGGCCCCGACGACCAGGATTCGCTTGCGCGACCGCCCGGCCAGTTCGCCGACCCGCTTCCGTCCCGCGATTTCCAGGGAATCATTCATGAGGCGCCACCGATCCCTCGGTCGGACTCGGGGCGATCGCGCCGGCCTCGGTCTCCCGATTGGCCTTTGCGGACCCCCGCCGTTCCCCGTACCATCCTTGGCGAACACCGCCCCGCGCGGCTATTTGTTCAAGCTTTTCCATCGGCTCATCCGACGGAATCATCCAGTGAATCCGGAAAACCCCGGATCCGAAGCAAGACCGGCAAACCTGGCGAGGTCGACCGAGTGGACCCTTCCCCCCCCGAGCCGCGAAACCGTCCCGAGCCGTGCCGGCTGACGGTCGTCGTCGTCAATTACGACGGCTGGCCGGACGTCGAGGGCCTGCTCGATCGGCTCGTCCGCGAGCCCGAATTCCGTTCGGGCGCGTGTCGGGCGGCCGTCGTCGACAACGCCTCGCCTTCGCCGATGCCGGACGTGGAGAGTTTCCGCCGCCCGGGCCTTCGGCTCGTGCTGAGGCCCGATAATGGCGGATTCGCCGTCGGTGTCAACGCGGGTTGGCGCGCAAGTCCCGCCCCCTGGCTCCTCCTGCTCAATCCCGACGTCGCCGTCGAGCCCGGCGCGATCGGCCGCATCCTCGATCGGATCGACGCCCTGGAGGCCCGCCCGGAAGGCCCCCCCGGCGTCGTCGGCTTCGGCCTCCGCAACGCCGACGGCTCCCCCCAGGGCTCGGTCGGGGTCTTCCCCAGCCTCGCCCGGTCGTTTCGCGAACAGTTCGCCCCGCGCCGAAGCCGGAAGTACCTCCCCGAGGACCGCCTCCGCGCCGGCGAGGTCGACTGGGTGACCGGGGCCTGCATGCTCGTCAACGGGCGGATGATGGCCGAGATCGGCGGCCTGGACGAGGACTTCTTCCTCTACCACGAGGAGGTCGCCTTCTGCCGCGAGGCGCGAAATCGAGGCTGGCGGATCGAGTACGACCCCACCGTGACGGTGGTCCACCGAGCGCCCTTGCAGGATCGGCCGATTTCGCCCAAGATGCGGGTCGTCATCCGGCACAGCAAGCTCCTGTACTTCCGCAAGCACACGCCCCGGCCGCAGTTCCTCGCCCTGGCGGGGATCGTCGAGCTGGAGGCGGCGGCCCGGGGCGCCTGGGCGGCCCTGCGGAAGGCCCACGCGGAGCGACGCGCCTGGAAGACGATCGGCGCGATCGCACGACAGCTCCGCCGGGGGGGAGGCCCCCTCGGGCGTCGGGTCGTCGAGCTGGCGGAAAGCGCCGAGCGCGGCCCGATCCAGGCCGACGACGGCGGCCGACGTCTCGGCGAGGGCCCCAGCCGCCCCAGGCCGCGACGGCCGTCCCGAGCGTCGCGGGCCCCGGACGACTGACGCGGACGGGCGACGGATTCGCCCGCCGAGGCCCGCACGGCGAAAGGATGGAACCGACTTGCCCCCCGCGCGACACGCCTTGCGGATCCTCCTCCTGACGGCCTTCGCCGCCGCCCTGCTCGGCCGGCTGGCCGCGACCACCGAGGTCATGTACGCCGACGGCCTGCGGTACGTCGCCGGCGCGCAGGCCGTGGCCCGAGGCGACTGGAAGACCTCCGTCGTCCGGGCCGTCGACCATCCGGCGTATCCCGTCGCGATCGCCGCCGCGCACGGCGTGCTGGGCCTGGAAGACGGCCCCCAGGGCTGGCAGACCGCGGCGCAGGTCGTCTCGGTGATCGCCGGGGCGATGCTCGTCCCACCCCTCTACCTCGTCGCGCTCGAGTTGTTCGGCCCGACCGCCGCCTGGCTCGCCTGCTTGCTCACGTTCCTGGTCCCGACCACCGGTCACGTCCTGGCCGATGTGCTCTCGGAGGGGGTCTTCCTCCTCTTCTGGACCTGGGGCTGCTGGTCGGCCCTGCGCTTCTTCCGCGAAGGCGCCGCGCGCTGGCTGGTCCCCACGATCGCCTTCGCCGGGCTGGCCTACCTGACCCGCCCCGAGGGCCTTTTGCTCCCCGCGGCGCTCGCGGCGACGCTCCTCTTGACCCCGCTGGCGGCCTCGCTCCGGCTGCCTCGCGGCGCGTGGTTCCGGGCGACGGCCCTGGTGGTCGTCGGTCCGTTGCTGGTCGTCGGGCCTTACGTCGCGATGAAGGGGGGGATCGGCACCAAGCCGGCCGTGGCCCGGCTGCTGGGAACGGCCCCGAAATCGGCGGCGACGGCCATCGAACGGGAACGCCCCCTCGACGCCGACCAGACCGCGATGAAGGCGTTCGCCATGGCCTGGCGAGGGATGTACCGGGCGGTGCAGACCGCCGTCACCCCGTTCCTGCTGGCGCTGGCGGCCTTCGGGCTGTACCGCCGGGGGGCCGCTCGGGACGACGGCCAGACGCGCGGGCGGCTGTTCGTCGCGATCGTCGGCGTCGCCTGGATGCTGGCCCTCGTCCGGCTGTACGCGACGGGGGGCTACTGCACGCCCCGCCACGCGCTCATCCTGGCCCTGCCGCTCCTGGCCGCCGCCGCGCACGGGTTGGCCCGACTGGCCGAAGGGCTCGGCGACCGCCTGACGGCACGCCCGCCCGAGACCCGCCGGCTCGCGCGGGGGCTGACCTGCGCCGCCGGGCTGGCGATCGTCGTCGCCGGCTGGGGGTCCCAGACGTTGGCCCCGATCAACGCCGATTACAACGGCTACCGCGCGGCCGGCGATTGGCTCGCGGCCCACGCCCCGCCCGACGCGAAGGTCTTCGACCTCAAGGGTTGGGCGCTCTACTACGGCCGTCGCCCCGGCTACTCGTTCGCCGATTACGGCGAGGCCGCCGACGACCCCAAGCTCGGATATCTGGTCGCCCACGAGGCCTTCCTGATCGGCGAATGGCCGTACTGCGACACCGTCCGGGCCCTCGTCGACGGACGTTCCCCGATCGCGTCGTTCCCGGCGGTCCGGCGCAAGGGCGTCGCGCGGGTGCACGTCTTCGAGCTGGCGCCGGGCCTGGCCCGCTCGGGACCGGCCCCCGGATCGGCCGCGACGCACTGACGCACCGCTGAGACGAAGGAGTGTCGACGTGAACACCGCAGCTTTCGACCCCGCCGTCACGCCCGACGCCGCGCTCGATCCCGAGACGGCCGGCCCGTTCCCGCACCTGATCCGGGTCGTCCTGCTCATGGCCGCGACGGCCGTCTTCCTGGGCTGGACGCTCCGGCACTCCGAGGCCAGCCTCCGCGACGGCCTGCGGTCGATCCAGGCCGCCCGCCAGATCGACGCCGGCGCCTGGCGCGACGGCGTCCGGGGGATCGAGCACCCGCTGCACCCCCTGGCGATCGTCGCGGCCCACCGGCTGCTCGGCGGCGACGGTCCCGAATGGTGGCAGCGCGCGGCGGTCGCGGCGAGCTTCGCGGCGGTCGTCCTCCTGGTGGTCCCGCTCTACCTCACCGGCCGCGACCTGTTCGGCGACCGCGCGGCGTGGCTGGGCTGCATCCTCTTCCTGGCGAACCCGCTGATGGGCTCGGTGGTCGTCAACGTCCTCAGCGAGTCGACGTTCCTGCTGGCCTGGACGTGGGGCCTGTGGGCCTCGGCGCGGTTCCTCCGCGACGGGTCGTTCGGGTGGCTACTTGGGGCCGTGGCTTTCGGCGTGCTGGCCTATCTGGCGCGTCCCGAGGGGCTGCTCCTGCCGGCGAGCCTCCTGGCGACGCTGCTCCTCATCCCGCTCCACCGCGCGACCCGGATCAACTGGCCGCGATGGCGGCGCGCGACGGCCCTCCTGGTGCTCGGCGCGCTCGCCCTGGCGAGCCCCTACATCGCCGCCAGGGGGACGCTCACGCCCCGGCCCGGCCCGGCCCGCGTCCTTGGCCTGGAGCCGCGATCGCCCGCCCTGGCGCTGGAGCGCGAGGCCCCGATGGCCGTGGGCCAGACGACCGCCGAGACCTACCGCCTCGCCGCGCTCCGGATGGTCGAGGTCCTCCTCGACAACGTCCCGCTCGTTCTGCTGGCGACGGCCCTCGTGGGGCTCTGGACGGCCCGAGGCGGGGGCGTCCCCTCGCGGACCTGGCTGTTCCTGGGGATCTTGCTCGCCGCGTCGGCCCTGGCGCTGATCCGGCTGCACGCGACGGCCGGCTACTGCGCGGCCCGCAACGCCGTGGTGCCGGGCATGGTGCTGACCCTGATCGCGGCGAGCGGGATCGACTGGCTGATGTCCCGCCTGGCGATCCCCGGCCGACTCGTCGGGCTCCCTCGCGAGCGGCTCAAGCCGGGGCCGATGGTCTGGGCGGCGGCCCTGGCGTTCGTGGTGGTCCTGCCCCGGTTCCGGCAGCCGGTCGTCGAGACGCCCGGCCCGTTCAACGTCTACTGGGACGCCGGCCGATGGCTCGCGGAGTCGGCGGCCGAAGGGGAGGTCCTCGACCTGACCGACTGGTCGCTCTACTTCAGTCGGCTCCCCGGTTCCTCGTTCGCGCATGTCCGCGAGGCCGCCGCGAGTTCGAACGTCCGCTGGGTCGTCGCCCTCGGCTCGCAGGTCGACGGAGACTCGACTTATTCCGACGCGCTCCGGTCGCTGATCGGCGACCGAGAGCCGGTCGCGGCGCTTCCCGGCCGGCCGCGTCCCGGCCAGGTCCAGGTGCGCATCTTCGACCGCGAGATCGCCCCCGCCCCCCTGGCCGTCGCGAGCCCCGCCGACGACCCGGCGAAGTCCGACCGTCGCTGATCGAGGACGCCGCGATCATGTTCCAGGCTCCCGCACGCTCAAGAACGCTGGCCGTCGCGATCCCGATTCTGCTCGCGCTCGCGGTCGTCGCGCAGACGGGCCGTTTCCGAGCGTCCAGCAGCATCACCTACGACGAGACGTTCTTCCTCGGCGCGGGGGTCAAGTCGCTGCACGAGGGTCGACTCGACCCGGATCTGGCGACGCACGGCACCGCCCCGCTGCCGATGCTGGTCAACGTCATACCGTCCCTCTGGTCGAGCGGCGGCGCGGCGCGGGCGCGGACCAACGCCTGGGAAGGTTCGGGGGATCGCGCGTTGATCGCCGGGCCTCGTCTGCTGACCACGATGACGACGCTGGTCCCGCTCGTCGTCATGGGGTTCGCCTGGCTGCACCGGCGTCGGGGGCTGCTCGCGGCGACCGTTGGGGCGGGGATGCTGGCCTTCTCGCCGGCCCTGCTCGCGCACGCCTCGCTGGCGACGAGCGACGCCGCGTTCGCCTTCCTCGCCACGCTGGCCGTGCTGGCGATCGGGCGTCATCTGGGCTCGCCGACGCCCTCGCGGTCGGCACTGGCGGCCGTCGCGACGGGGCTGGCGTTCTCGGCCAAGTACACCGGGGCCTTGCTGATCCCCTGTTTCGCGATGGGGCGGCTGATGGACCTCGTTCGCGCGTGTCGGGACGGGGGCGACGTCCGGAGCCGGCTCCGACGCACCGCCTGCGCCGGCGCGGAGGTCGCCGCGTTCCTAATGCTCGCCTTCGTAACGGCGTGGGCCTGCCACGGCTTCCAGGTTGATCCGACGCGGACCTGGCTGGGCCTCCCCTCGCCGCAGTTCGCGAGGGCCTTCGAGATCCAGCTCCTGCATGACGAGATCGGCCACCCGGCGTTCTTCCTGGGGGAGCGATCATTGCGAGGCTGGCGGACCTACCACCCGTTCACGATGCTGGTGAAGAGCAGCTTCCCGGAGCTGGCCCTGGCGGCGGCCGGGGTCTGGCTGGCGTTCCGGTCGCGGTTTCGTCTCGACGCTCGGGCCGATCGCGAACGCGCGATGTTGATCCTCTTCGTCCTGATCCTTGGGGCCGCGCTGATCCGCTCGCCCATCAACATCGGCCACCGCTACACGCTGGCCCTGTATCCGCCGATCGTCCTCATGGCGGTCGACGCGATGGCGAAGGCGACCGCCGGACGACCTTCCCGACGCCTCTGGGGCGCGGCGTTGATCGGCGGGCAGGTGGCGACGAGCTTCGTCGCGGCGCCCGACTACCTCTCCTACTTCAACGCGCTCGCCGGCGGCCCCGACCGGGCGTGGCGGCTCCTGGCGGATTCGAACATCGACTGGGGGCAAGACCTCCCGGCGCTCCGGGCCGTGATCGACCGCGAAGGCCTGCATCGAGTCGCCCTCGACTACTTCGGCACCGCCTCGCCTTCCGAATACGGCGTCCGGGGGGAGTCGGTCGACGTCCTGGGCCGATCCCTCGACGAGTACGACGCCCTGGCCGTCTCCGTCACCAGGCTGCATTCGGTCTATCCCCGCGAAGGGGAGAGCCGACGCGAAGTCGCCGACGTGTACCGCGAGCTTCGCCGGGTCCCGCCGAGTTTCCGGGCCGGGAACTCCATCTTCGTCTACGATCTACGTCAGCCCGACGCGCGGTCGGCGGTCCGTTCCTCGATCGAGGCGGCCCGCCGACCGAGCCCCGTTCAGGCCGCCGCGCGGGAGTCGTCGCGATCGTCGAGTCGCTGACCGTCGGCCCGACTGGTCCGGATGCCGATGGGGGTCGGTTCGGCGACCGTCGCCCGTTCGGCCCGCGCGTCGTCGCGAAGGATCAGGATCAGGGCCGCAAGCACCACGACCTCGACGGCCGCCGCGGCGAGCAGCGTGGGCAGGCCCAGCCAGGCGGGCTGGAGCGAGGCCAGCCGTGCGGCGTCGTCCGGCCAGGGGGCGAATCCCGTGTAGAACGGGACCATCCTCCCGAACAGGCCCACGACCTCGGCCGCGACCGACGCCCCGACGAGGGCCAGCGGCGCGACGCCCCGGAGGCTACCCGAAAGCGGCCAGCGCATCAGGCCGACCACCACGAGCGTCAGGAACCACGGCATCGCGGCGCTCGCGTACCAGGCGCCCGTCGACCACTGGCCCCAGGCCAGCTTCGACTGGACCATGTGATAGCCCAGCGCCGCCGTGTAGCCGGCGACGATCACCGCGCAGGCCAGCGGCAGCCGAGCCTCCGCGAAGACCCGTTCCGGCCGCAAGCCGCGACGTCGCAGGAACGCCCAGGTCAGTCCCGCCCAGGCCCATCCCAGGAGGCCGAGGACCACCAGGTCGCGATGGGCGAAAATGGCCTTCGGGTGCGTCCCCTGGAAGCTCCAGCCGCCGGCGAAGAAGACCAGGATCGTCCAGAGTTCCACGACCCAGGCGGCCCAGGGAATCTCCATCGCCGTCCTCAGGAGGTCCGCCCGGCCGAGTCCCCGAGCGTGGTTGACGGCCGCCTCCTGCATCGAGCTGATCGAGCCGTAATGCGCCAGGTTGAACCGCATCTCGGCCTGCGTGACAGCCAGGAATCCGACCCCCAGCGCCATCCCGAAACCGGCCGCCCGGCGCCAGGAAATCTCGGGCCGCGCCGCCAGGGCGAGCATGCAGAAACCCAGGAACGGCGCGAGCGCGTAGTTGGTGGCCTTCGCCAGCACGGCGAACCCGGCGAGGGCTCCGGTCGCCAGGCACGCCGCCCCCAGCCTTCGCGGGCTCGCCCAGGGCCTCGACGAGAGCGACAGGCCGAGCCAGATGGTGAGGGTCGCCAGGAAGACCGCCAGGGCGTCGTTCGCCACCCGCACGCCGTTGATGAGGAATAGTGGATACGTCGCCAGGACGAGCCCGACCCAGGCCGCGGCGCGGCGCTCCGCGAGTCGGGGTGCCAGGCAGAAGAACGCCGCCGCAACCGCCCCCGCCGTCAGCAGCAGGTTCAGCAGCCGCATCCCCGCGATCGACGACCGCACCGCCTCCAGGCCGCCGAAGGCCGCGTACACCGGCTGGAGCAGGCGGTAGCTCAACGGCCCGTGCTGCGACTGGTACATGAACACCGACTCGTCGCGGAACGGCCGGACCGCCCCGGATCGTCGGTCGGCCCAGAATTGCTGATAGCCGACGCCGCCGGCCCCGCTCAGGCCGTCGCGGACCGCCGAGCCCGGCTGGGGAAACTTGACGGCCTCGGCCATCACGGCCGACGGCACTCGAGTCTCGCCGACGACCGGCGTCCGCCCGCCGTCGCGCAGGTGCTCGACGTACGCGACGTGCTGATACTCGTCCCAGCCCTCGAAGGGGGGGAGCGCGGCCATGAAGACCACGCCTCGGGCGATCACCAGCGCGGCCAGCAGCGCGCCGAAGCGGCGGCGGAAGGCGACCCGTGACGGATCGTCGGCCGAGCCCTCGGCCCCGTACACCTCAAGCATGATTCCATCCTGCAACGACGACCGGGAGGCCAGGCGCGCGGCGGGGGCGGTCCGACCGCCGGGACGCGCCGATACGGGCTCTTTATCGAGCCTGTCAAGGTCGATCGTCCAGGAAAAGCGCGGTCAGGGCTTGAGGCGGGCGAGGGCCGCGTTGCGGGTGTCGGTCACGTCGAGGATTCTCTGGAGGTTCATCGTGCGGAAGATGTCGAAGACGTAGGGGGCGACGCCGAAGAGGACCAACTTTCCCTGGCGGCGGTCGATGCGCCGCTTGAGCGTGACGAGGAAGCCGATCTCCGAGCTGGCCAGATAGTCGACGTCGGTCAGGTCGAGTGCGAAACGGCAGTCCTCTCGGGATTCGATCTGCTTGTACAGCCAGTCGCGCCGGGAGAACTGCCAGTCCTGATGCTCCTCCTCCCCGGACTCGAAAGCGACGATCAGGACTCCGGCGGAATCGCTGGTCGTGAAGCTCAACATCATGAAGTCCCTTCTACTGCGGGATCTACCGAACGCGCCCGGCGCGCGTCGTCGCGAGCGGGCGGGGGTGCTCCCGAGGCGGGAGCGGGCCGTCGACGTGCGAGACGCACCAAGGCCGGGACGGATTGCGCCGGGATTCTAAGCCGTCCCGTCGAACGAATCAAGAACGATCGCTTACGATTTGATAAGTACCAAGAATATCGGAGACAGACCGGCCGCGAGGCTCGGACCGGGCGGGATCCGGGGACGGCTCCGATCGCCCCGCTTCGACGACCTCTTCGGTCGCCGCGAGGCCGCCGGATTCGGCCCGAAGCCTGTTCGCCGACTCGCAGGCTGTCGCGACGACGTCGCACGGCCATTTCCAGCCGCCTTTGTAGACCACAAGCTTCCGCCCGCCGCGCCGGGATTCGCGTCCGCCCCGGCGACCAGGAAAACCCCGGCCTCGTTCCTGATCCGTCGGGAACGCCCGCCGTCGCTCCGCTCGCCTTCCCGCCGGTCCGTCGGATCACGAGAAGACCGACTCACTCCGTGAAGCGGGCTTGCGGAGGCCGTTCCGAAGTGTTCTCGACCGAGCCGAACGGGTGCGCCATCCGGTCGTGGCCCCGAGGTTCGGCAAGGCTGGCCCACTCGCCCGCGGGCGGGCCGGGCACCCCGGATGCGAAAGCGGGCGAGGAGCATCCTGAGAGGGGGGCGCCCTCCCAAGGTCCTCCTCGCCCCGGTCGGACATCAGATTTGACGATCCGGTCGACTTCGATCCAGATTCAGCGGGAGCGGCTGAACGAAAGGCCGGGGTCGTCGGGGCCGGTGCCCATCAGGTGGAAGACGAAGTGGTCCTCGTCCTTCCAGGCGATCCGACCGACCATGGGGGGTTGCGTCTCGTCGGCATTCTGGACGAGCGTCAGCAGGCCGTTGCCGCTGGTTCGCACGCCCTCGAACCGTTTCGTCGATCCGTCCTGTTCGACGCTCCAGGCGAACTTGCCGGCCTGGCTGAGGTCGAGGGTGATCTTGGAGCGATCGTCGGGTGCCGCGGTCCATGTCCCTTCCAGCGCGTTGTCGCGGACGGCGACGGCCGGCAGCGGCTCGGCCGCCGGCGGCGCGAGCGCCGGGCGGGCGCAGCGGCCGGCTTCGCGTCGGCGTCGGGCCCCAGGGCCTCGCGCCGGGCCTTCTCCAGTTGCTTCACGAGACCCGACGAGAGCTGGTCGCGGGGCTGGATCTCGGCCGCGGCCCGAAGCTGACCGAGGGCCTCCTCGCCGTGCCCCTGGCAGAGATAGTGATACCCCAGGAGGAAATGGGCCGGAGCGTCGTTCGGATCGGCCTTCACCCGCGTCTCCAGCGCGCGGAGTTGGTTGGTGTAGGTCCCCGCGTCGTCACCGTAGAGCCCGATCAGGGTCGGCCAGTCCCAGCCGGGACCGATCGAGAGGACCGGATAGAGGGCCGCCGCCGCGTCGTCGTACCGCTTCATGGCGAACAGCGACAGGGCGCGGAATTCGTGGAGCGTCGGGTCGTTGGGCATCTGCCGGAGCGCCTGGTCGGCGAAGTCCAGGGCCGCCGTGTAAAGGCCCATCTTGAACGCCTCGCGGCCCTTGTCGAACAGTCCGTCCGCGTCATCGACGACAGACGCCTCGGGCGGCGCGGCCGTGGGGTTGATGGGCTGCGAGTAGTCGTAGACGAGAGGCTGCTCCTGGACGACGACCGTCTGGGGGACGACGTAGTACGGGTTGTAATAACTCGTGTATCCCCAGTCATAGAGCATCGGACCGTACGCCCAGGACGACAGTCCCCAGCCGCCTCCCCAGCCAAGCCCGCCGAGGCCCCAACCGCCGCCCCAGCCAAGCCCGCCGAGGCCCCAACCGCCGCCCCAGCCAAGCCCGCCGAGGCCCCAGCCCAGGCCGTTGCCCCAGCCCAGACCCCAACCGCCCAGGCCGCCGCCCAGTCCACCCAGGCCCCAGCCGCCAAGGCCCCAGCCCAGACTGCTCCCGAGGCCGAGCCCCAGACCCCAGCCGAAACCGTTGCCGAAGCCGCCGCCTCCCCAACCGTTGTTCCAGCCGCCTCCCCAACCGTTGTTCCAGCCTCCGCCGTGACCGCCCCAACCGTTGTTCCAGCCGCCGCGACCGCCCCAGCCGTTGTTCCAGCCGCCGCGACCGCCCCAGTTGCCGCCGCCGCCGCCGTGACCGCCCCAGTTGCGGTGAATGCCGGCGTAATTGTCTCGCCAGCCAAGGCCGCGCGAGCCCAGGTTGTTGACGTTGTTGATACTCCGATTGAAGTTCGTCGGCGTATATCGACCACCGGGCCCTCGCATGTTGGCGAACGAAGGCCGACCATTCAGGTTGCTCCCCCCGCCCGCGCCGGGGCGCCCGCCGAAGCCCTGACCGCCGCCAGGCCCACGATCCCCCCGATTGATCGAGCCCGGACCACCAGGCCGCGAGCCAAGACCCGGACCGCCGCCGGGTCGCATGCCGGCCATCGAGCCCGCGCCGGGGCCGCGGTTCCCCCAGTTGATCGAGCCCGGACCGCCGCCGGGCCGCATCCCAGCCATCGAGCCCGATCCACCTGGGCGCGAACCGAGGCCGGGCTGCGAACCGAGACTGGGACCGCCGGGTCGCGAACCGAGGCCGGGACCGCCGCCAGGTCGCATGCCGGCCATCGAGCCCGCGCCGGGGCCGCGGTTCCCCCAGTTGATCGAGCCGGGGCCGCCGCCGGGCCGAGAGCCGCCGAGGCCGGGGCCGCCCACACCCGGGCGAGCCCCGCCGAATCCGGACGCGCCGGGCCGCATCCCCGCGACGGAACCCGGCCCCGATCGCATTCCGCCCGGCATTCCCCCGCGATTTCCGAAGTTGAGCGAGCCGGAGTTGCTCATGCCCGGCCGCGACATACCGCCCATCGCGGGACCGCCGCGATTCGGCATACCCCCGGGCATCCCGCCTCGCATGCCACCCATCGAGCCCCCCGGAGCGCGGATGCCGCCCATCGAGCCCCCCGGAGCGCGCATGCCGCCCATCGAGCCCCCCGGAGCGCGGATGCCGCCCATCGAGCCCCCCGGAGCGCGCATGCCTCCCATACCGCCGGGCATCCCGCCGCGCATGCCTCCCATACCGCCGGGCATCCCGCCGCGCATGCCTCCCATACCGCCGGGCATCCCGCCGCGCATGCCTCCCATACCGCCGGGCATCCCGCCGCGCATGCCTCCCATACCGCCGGGCATCCCGCCGCGCATGCCACCTCCCATGCCGCCGCCGCCGCGCATGCCTCCCATGCCGCCGCCGCGCATGCCGCCGCCTCCGCCGCGCATGCCACCGCCGCCGCGTTGGGCGAGCACTTCCGCGCCAGGCCAGAAGGCAAGGACCGTGGCCAGGCCGGTCGCGATCACCAGACCTCTAAATCGCCGTCCCATCAGAACCGCCCCCTTCCAGCAGCGCGAGGTGCGTCAAACGTCGATGTATTCTATGCCGTCCGGGCGATCGTGTCGGAAAACCTCCTTGCTCCTCCTAATACGATGGCGAAACCCATACCGGCCCGTGCCAACCCCTTTCGATTTCGTCGGCGGGGCCGCGTCGGCTGCCATGTCCGAATTGTTTGGCGGATTCACTTGAGGTTCGGACCGGCGGGACTTATAAATGAACGACACATCATCTGATCCATGAATGGTCGATCCCCAAATCGTGGGAGGGCGGCATGATCTCCGCATGGTTCCTGGGTCTCGCGGTCGGAGTCGTCGGAGGGAGCGATCAGGAGGCTCCTCGGGCTCCAGCGGCCGATCGCGCAGCCTATGAAGAAGCCCGCACCCGCGCCGGCCGCGACGCCGACGCCCAGGTCGACCTGGCTCTCTGGTGCGAGGCTCGCGGCCTGGCCGCCGAGAAGACGACGCACCTGACCCGGGCCGTTTTGATCGACCCCGACCACGCCAGGGCGCGAGGGCTGCTGGGCTACGTCCGGCATGAAGGCCGCTGGATGCGACCCGACGGCGTCAGCCGGGCCGTCGAGGAGTCGCCCGAGAGCCAGGCCCTCCTCCGCGAGTACCTGGACCGGCGCACCAGGACCAGCGACGACGCCGACGACCTCTACAAACTGGCCCTCTGGTGCGAGGAGAAGGGCCTGTCCCAGCCGATGGTCGCGCACCTGCGCCGGGTCGTGCAGCTCGATCCCGGCCGCGAGGGAGCCTGGCGCCGTCTCGGCTTCAAGAAGGTCTCCGGACGCTGGATCGACCCCGAGGCGGAGGCCGAGATCAAGGCCGCGCGCGTGGCCCAGGAGCAGGCCGACAAGGCCTGGAAGCCCCGTCTCGAAAAGCTCCGGAACGCCCTGGGGAGCAAGGAGAAGACTCGCCGGGCCGAGGCCCAGGCCGAGCTTGCGGCGATCGACGACCCCCGCGCCGCGGCGATGGTCTGGCAGGTCTTCGCCCGAGGAGGCGATGAGCGCCGCCAGCGAATCGCGGTCGACGTCTACAGCCGGATGGACGCCCCCGCCGCCTCCACCGCGCTGGCCCTGATCGCCGTCTTCAGCCCCCACGCCGGCATCCGATCCGACGCCGCCACCCTGCTCCTCCGCCGGGACCCCCGCGAGTACGCCGGCCTCCTCGCCGGGCTCATCCAGGACGAGATCAAGTACAAGATCAAGCCCGTCGAAGGCCCCGGCTCCCAGGGCGAGCTGTTCGTCCAGGGCAGGGACGAGAACGTCCGCCGGCGGTATACGCCGCTGCAAGGGCCCGTCCTCGCGCCGACGGACCAGCTGGATCGGGATGAGAACGGCAGGCTCATCGCGCTTCGGCCCACGGGCTACACCTACACCGGCCCCAGCGTCGGCACGCTCGACATCAGCGCCAACGGCGCGGCACGTATCACCACCAACGGCGCCTCGTCGCCGTTCGATGGCGTCACCGTCTCGGGTGGGCTCATGCACGTGCCGACCGGCGTCGGCCAGAACGCAGGCTTGACGTCGGCGCTCCAGGGGGCGGGCCTGTCCGCCTCGCAAACCCAGACGATTCTGGGCCGGCTCCCGCAGTCGGTGGCCTTTCCGGTCGGCGGCAGCTGGACGAGCGGAAGCCGCGTCGAACCCGTCTATGAGGAAAGGATCCAGATTCCGGTCGAGCAGATGATGGCCGAGGCCCGCGCCTCCGCCCTGATGGCCAGGCGGCAGTTGGAAAGCGACGTCGCGCAGATCGAGGCCCAGAACGCCCCCCGGCGCGAGGTCAACGAGCGGGCTTCCGCCGTCCTCAAGCGCGTCAGCGGCGCCGACCTGGGCGACGACCGTGAGAAGTGGATGGCCTGGGCCGTGGACCTGGAGGGTTACGTCCTCCCGCAGAAGTCCGCCTCGGAGCCGCCGCCGACCTACGTCGAGGACGTGCCGATCGCCTTCCAGCCGCAGGCGACCTTCACGCGCACCGGCTCGCTGCTGGGATACGAGCTCCGGCATTCCTGCTTCGCCGGCGGGACCATGGTCCGCACCTTGCAGGGGCTTCGGGCGATCGAGTCGATCCGCCCCGGCGACCAGGTGCTCTCGCAGGACACGACGACCGGCAAGCTCGACTATCGGCCCGTCGTCACGGTCTACCACAACCCGCCGAACGAGACGTTCAAGATCGACGTCGGCCGGGAGACGGTCCACCCCACGGGCATCCACCGGCTCTGGAAGGCGGGGCGGGGCTGGATCATGGCGCGCGAGGTCCAGCCCGGCGATCGCCTGCGGACCGTCGGCGGGCTCGTCGAGGTGTCCGCAATCGAGAAGGAGTCGGCCCAGCCCGTGTTCAACCTGCTGATCGCCGGCGGCGACAGCTACTGCGTCGGCGAGCTGGGCCTGATCGCCCACGACAACAGCTTCGTCGACCCGGTCGCGAAGCCGTTCGACGACGTGCCGGCCCTGGCCTCGGCGACGAGCCGACCCTGACGGTTTGAGGCCTGCGCGCGACGAGGCGGGAGGAGCTTCGGCCCCTCCCGCCTCGTCGGCATCTCAGATTTCGACCGCGTCCACGCCCGTTCAGGCGTAGATGCGGATCTCCTTCTCCCGGACCTCGGCGCCGTGCTCGTACAGGAAGTCGAGGCAGCGGCGCGGGAGGCGGCAGTCCACGACGACCCGGTCGTTGGCCTCGTCATACGTGCGGCCGTGGATCTGGGCGTGCTGGGCCAGGTACGAGAGGACCCGGCCGTCGGCCACGCTGATCTCGACCTCGGCGTCGAGCGCCGATTCGAGGAGCGCCTGGCGGACGGCGTGCTCCAGGGCCTCGAGCCCCTCCCCCTTGGCCGCGCTGATCGCGATCGAGTCGCGATGCTGGGCGCGAAGGACGTCGAGGAACGAACGGTCGGGGACCCTGTCCGCCTTGTTGAGGACGAGCAAGGTCGGGTGGTCCTTGAGCCCCAGCTCCTCCAGGACCTCGACGACGGCCCGCACCTGCATCTCGGCGTCGGGGCTCGACGCGTCGACGACGTGGAGCAGGAGGTCGGCCTGGCGGGCCTCCTCCAGCGTGGCCTTGAACGACGCCACCAGGGCGTGCGGCAGGTCGCGGATGAAGCCGACCGTGTCCGAGAGCAAGGCGGCCCCGCCCCCCCGGAACCGCCACTTTCGGGTGCGGGTGTCCAGGGTGGCGAACAGCTTGTTCTCCACCAGGACGCCGGCGTCGGTCAGGGCGTTCATGAGGGTGCTCTTGCCGGCGTTGGTGTAGCCGACGAGCGAGACCGTGGGGAAATCCCCGCGGCCGGCGACCTCGCGCTCCTTCCGCGCCTGGATCTTGCCCAGCTTCGCCTTCAGCTCCTGGATCCGGTGGACGACCAGCCGCTTGTCTTCCTCAAGCTGCTTTTCGCCGGGACCGCGGACGCCGATGCCCCCCTTGTAGCGCGACAGGTGGGTCCACATCCGCTTGAGCCGCGGCATCGCGTATTCGAGCTGAGCCAGCTCCACCTGGAGGTGGGCCTCGTGGGTCTGCGCGTGGATCGCGAAGATGTCGAGGATGACCTCGGTGCGGTCGACGACCTTGCACTCCAGGGCCTTCTCGAGGTTGCGCGTCTGACCCGGCCCGAGGTCCGAGTCGAAGATCACCACGTCGGCCTCGAACGCCCGGACCTGCTCCTTCAGCTCGTCGACCTTGCCCGAGCCGATGTACGTCGCGACGTCGACCTGCTGGCGCTTCTGCAGCATGGTCCCGACCACGTCCAGGCCCGCCGTCTTGGCCAGGCCTCGGATCTCATCCAACGGGTCGTCGGTGTTGTACTCCCCCCCCGGCAGGATGACCCCGACGAGGACGGCGCGCTCACGATTCCCCGAACGCTCGTTGCGGCTGGTATCGATCAAAATAGGCTGAAACCTCGTCAAATGAGGAGTGGTCGGTGGAGGGACGTGGATCCGACGCGTGCGGACGAATTCTAAGCCGGCCGCCGGGTCCCGTCAACGAGGATCGCCCGTCGACGGCCCCCGGCGAGGGCTCCGATCGCGTCGCCACGTCCTTCTAGACGAACGCCGCGGCGTTCAGGTTCGAATCGAATCCCGAAGCTCCGCGAGGGCCGTCCGGCGGCTCATCCCAGCACCTTCCGGGGCTGGATCCAGAGGCCCTCCGGGCCGGCCTCGCCGAGCGCGAGGAGGCGGCCGTCGGGCGCGACGAGGGCGACCTGGGACCCGGCCGGGGCCTCGGCGACGACGCGACGGCCCAGGAGCACGTCGGCCGTCTGCCCCTCGTCCAGCGCGATCCTCGGCAGGTCGGGGACGGCGTCGAGCGCGGGCCGCAGCGCGTCGGCGAAGCTGTCGCGATCCAGGTCGTCCGGGGCGACGGCCTCCTCCTGGGCGAAGACGCCGATCCGGGTGCGCACCAGGGTCTCCATCAGGGCCCCGCAGCCCAGCGCCTCGCCGACGTCGCGCGCGATCGAGCGGATGTAGGTCCCGCTCCCGCAGTCGATCTCGACCTCCAGCCGGGGCCAGTCGTACCCCAGGATCTGGATGCGGCCGACGTGGACCGGCCGGGGCGCCAGCTCCACGACCTCGCCGGCGCGGGCGAGGTCGTAGGCGCGGCGGCCGGCGACCTTCAGGGCCGAATATTCGGGGGGCTGCTGGAGGATCTCGCCGATCTGCGAGGCCAGCGCCTCCTCGATCTCGGCGAGGGTGGGGACCTGGGGGTCGACCGTCGCCACGACGGTGCCGTCGACGTCGTGGGTATCGCTCCGCGCGCCCAGGCGGAACGTCGAGCGGTAGGTCTTCCCCATGCGCTGGACGTACTCGATCAGGCGGGTCGCCGGGCCGATGCAGACCACGAGGACGCCTGTCGCCAGCGGGTCGAGCGTCCCGGCGTGGCCCGCCTTGACCCGCTTCGGCAGCAGCCGCCCGACGCGGTTGACCACGTCGCGCGAGGTCAGCCCCGGCGGCTTGTCGACGTTCAAGATCCCTTCCCATTCCGGCTTCACGCTCACGATTTCGACGCTCACTTGCGGCTTCCTTCGAGATCGAATGCGGGGAGGCCGACCTCGTCGATCGGCTCTCTCGCGCGGAGGCGCCGGGCGGCCTCGGCGAATCGCCGGGACCTGGCCAGACGCTCGGTCGGGTCGTGACGGTAGCCCGCCACTCGCTGATAGTGCAGGCTCGTTCGGTCGCAGGCCTCGGCCAGCTTGCGGGCGTCGAGCCCGAAGCGGACGACGCAATCGGCCACGCCGGGCGCGACGATCGCGGCCGACGCCTCGCCGAAAACCCCTCGGGCTTTCAGCTCGCGGAGCACGGCGGCGGCCAGGGCCACGTAACCTTTCAAGTTGGGATGATGCGTATCCTCGACGACGTGGTCGTCGAGCATCCCCGTCGGGCTCGCGCCCTCAAGCTCGCGGCGGCCGTCGATCAGGATGCAGCCCTCGCGGCCCTCGGCCGCGCGACGGTACGCCTCGCGGAACGGGGCCTGGCAGCGGATCGGCAGGCCGTCCAGGTCGAGCGCCCGCAGGAACGCCTCGCGGGCCTCGGCGTTCCGGCCCTCGGCCAGGAGCCGCTTGCCGATCCGGTGATGGGCCTCGGCGAATCCGGGGTGGCGCGAGAGGATCGCCCGGTAGGCGGCCTCGGCGCGGTCGGGATCGGCGGCCTCGGCCGCGCGGGCCGACAGGAACTCCTCGGCGATTCGCGATCGCTCGGCCTCGTCGACCTCGGGCTCGACGGTGGAGCGGCCGGGCTCGTAGTCGGCCTCGTTGGCGGGGGGGATCACCAGGATCGGCAGGGCGCCGATCCGCTCGCAATAGGCGACGATCGCCTCCAGCCGCGCCGAGAAGTCGTCGAGCACCTCGCGGGCCTCGGCCGGGCTGCAAAGCGGCGGGTCGACGACCTGATGCCTCCCCTTGAGCGACGGCGGCGCGTCGAGCCGGTTCTTGCTGATCAGCTCCCGCGCCAGCCGGACGAACGGCGAGGCGGCGCCCATCCCGTGCACGGCGCGGACGACCGACGAGGCGGCGTCCAGGCCCAGTTCATAGACCCGGTCCTCCTCGTACCGCGAGGCGAATTCGTTGTGCCCGGAATAGACGACCACGGCGTCCGGCCGACGGGTGATTCGGGCGAGCTTCTGGTGCTGCTTCTCCAGCGAATCGCCGAGCCAGGCCAGCGTCTCGACCTCGAACCGACGCCCCGGGACCGCCTCCCCCAGCTTCGCGGCGACGATGGCGCCCACCGAGACCCACGGCCGATACGGCTCCCCCAGCGCGCTCGAACCGCCCAGAACGAGGATGCGATACACGGCCGGGTCCTCGGCCGGGAAGCTCGTCGGCAGGGCCGGGAATCGGTGCAGCCGCGATCGGATCGCCGCCGCCCCGAGTTCCAGCGAGGCCAGCGCCGCGAGACATGAGACGCCGAGCAGGAACAGCCGGCCGTAAACAGCGACGGGCCGACGCAGCCGACGCGCCCGCAACGCCCGCCAGGCGAAGAACGGGGTCCCGAGAAGTCCCACGAGGATCAGCGAGGCGTGGAGCAGGACGGCCGTTTCGAGGAGGCCGTCGGTCAGGCCCCGCCGGACGGATCGGGGGAGGATCGGCAGCCAGCCCGGCAGCGCGATCAGGACCGTGGCGGCGACCGCCGCCGGCGCCGCGAGCGCGAAACGCCCCAGCCACCGCCGGACGGCCTCGCGGCGGCCCGGGGGACGATCCTCGCGTGATGTTCGGCCCGACTGCTGGAGGTTCAAGGTTGGACGCCGGGCGGTGGTGTGGGAGGCTGCGCGTCCTGATATTCGCGCAGGGCGGTCAGCATGGTGGGCATCGATGCCGGGTCCTGGGCGAGAAAGCCGCTGAACGCCTCAAGGGTCTTCCCCGCCAGCTCTCGATAGCGGGCCTCGCCGGTGGCGCGGTGGAGGGCCAGCAAGGCCCTCGCGGCGACGGCGTTGGCGGACGGCAGGGCGTCGTCGAGCGGGTCCTTGGAGCGGGCGAGGAGCGTCTCGTGATCGTCGGCGGTGAAGAAAAACCCTCCTTCACCCACGTCGGCGAAGTCGGCGATCATCCGGTCGGCCAGCGTGCGGGCCTGCTCAAGCCGTCGCGGATCGCCGCCGGCCTCGTGGAGCCGCAAGAGGCCGTGGACGAGGAAGGCGTAATCTTCCAGGTAAGCGGGGAGCCTGGCGGCGCCGGCGCGATAGGACCGCAGGAGCCTCCCCGAGGGGTCGCGGAGCTTGGCGAGCACAAAGTCAGCCGCCCTGTCGGCGGCGCGGAGGTGGGCCTCATCCTTGAGCACCCGCCAGCCGTCGGCGTAGGCGGCGATCATGAGGCCGTTCCAGGCCGTGAGGACCTTGTCGTCGCAGGGGGGCGCGGGGCGAAGCTCGCGAGCGGCCAGGAGCCGGGCGCGGGGGCCTTCCAACCGCCTCGCCAGCTCCTCGACGGTCATCCCCATCGCCTCGGCCTGCTCGGCCCGGGTGCGGGGCTCGGTCAGGACGTAGCGGCCGTTCTTCTCGTTCGGCTCGCGCTTGAGGCCGTAGACCTGGAGGAAGACGTCGGCGTCGGGGTCGTTCGCGAGGACCTTGCGGACCTCGGGGCGCGACCAGAGGTAGTAGGCTCCCTCGCCGGCCTCGGTCTCGGCGTCGATGGAGGAGGCGAAGCCCCCCTCGGGGGTGGTGAGCGAGCGGGCCACGAAGCCGAAGGTCGCCTCGGCCTCGTCCTTCCAGCGCGGGTCGCCGGTGAGTTCGAAGGCTCGGACCTGGACGGAGGCGAGCTGCGCGTTGTCGTAGAGCATCTTCTCGAAGTGGGGCGAGCCCCAGAATCGGTCGGTGGCGTAGCGGTGGTAGCCGCCGCCGAGCTGGTCCCGGATGCCGCCGCGGGCCATCTGGTCCAGGGTCGTCAGGGTCATGGTCAGCGGGTCGCCGCGGCCGGGGGGTCGGGCCGGCCCGCGGCTGTGCTGGTCCAGGAGGAAGGCCAGGTTGGCAGGCTCGGGGAACTTGGGTCGCCGGGGGTTCTCGCGGTTATAGCCGAAGCCGCCGTACTCGGGGTCGAACTGCTCGGCGAGCCCGGCCAGGCCCTCGGCGGGGAGCGTCGCCGGCAGGGGCGCCTTGCGCCGAGGTCGGCCGTCGCCCAGCTTGCGGCGGACGATCTCGGTGAGGCCGGCGGCGGCGCGCTCCATCTCGGGCCGCTCCTCCCGCCACGACTTGAGGATGCCCGTCAGCACGGTGTCGAACCCGGTGAAGCCTTCCTTCTGGCGCGCGGGGAAGTAGGTCCCGCCGTAGAAGGGGCGGCCGTCGGGGAGGAGGAACATGGACATCGGCCAGCCGCCGGTGCTGAACGCCTGGAGGGCCGCCATGTAGACCTCGTCGACGTCCGGGCGTTCCTCGCGGTCGACCTTGATGCAGATGAATCCGGCGTTGAGCATCCGCGCGATCTCGGCGTCGCGGAAGCACTCGCGCTGCATGACGTGGCACCAGTAGCAGGCGCGATAGCCGATCGACAGGAAGATCGGCTTGTCCTGGGCCCTGGCGTCGGCGAACGCCTCCGGCCCCCAGGGCCGCCAGTCGACGGGGTCGTCGGCGTGGAGCAGCAGGTAGGGGCTCGTCTCGCGGCCGAGCAGGTTCCCCGCGCCTCGGGCGGGGGCCTCCTGGGCGCTCGCCGGCGGCGAGGCGAGGCCGGCGGCCAGGACGACCAGGAGTCGCGCGGCGAGCGTGCGAGCGGACGTCGATCGTGGCATCACGGAACCTCAGCCCAGGCGGCCGCGCCCTCGCGACGAGTCGCGGCGCGACGGGCGGACGAGCCGCCCCGATTGTACGCGGAACCGGCCGGCGATCCAACCCGCACGGGCGGGACCGCCTCGCGCCGGGCCGATCGTCACTTCGCCGCCGGGTCGCCGACGCCGGCCGTGCGGCGCCCTTCGGTGACCTTCACGTTGGCCATCCCCTGGAGTTCCTTCGGGAGGTCGTCGTGCTTGGCGAAGACCTTGCAGATGCCGATCTCGTCCTCTCCGGGGACGGCCTTCACCTTGATGCCCAGCGTGACCGTCTTGTTCGCGCCGATGCGCTCGATCTTGGGGAACTTGACGCCGGTGCCGTCCTTGGTCCCCTGGCTCTCCCCCTCGGGCCCGCCGGAGGTCTCGAAGATCTGGAGGTTGGGGGAGACCTCGGCCCGGACCTCGACGTTGGTCGCGTCCTTGGTTCCGTAGTTCTGGAGCTTGATGAGGAACATCGTCTCATTCCCGACGTCGACCACCCGCTTGATCTCGCGGACGATCAAGTCCAGGTCGGCCATGCCCTGGACGTCGGTGGAGCGTTTGTCGCGGACGACCGCCACGTTCTCCGCCCGCGCCTCGGCGGTGACTTCATAGAATCCGACGTCTCCCATGCGGACCTCGAACGCGAGCTTGCGGGGCTCCCCCTTCGGCGGCATCTCCGGCAGCGACCAGCTTAGTCGATGGGTGTTGATGTCCCAGGTCGCGTCGGGGGGCGTCTTCACGAGCCGGCCGCCGATGCCGAGCGAGACGACCACCTGGACTCGTCGAGCCGGCGCCGAGCCGGGGTTCTCGACCGTCAGCTCATAAGAACCGATCGTGTCGGTGTAGCGCTTCTCGGGCGCGGCGAGCTGGATCTTGAGTTCGGGTTCGACGACGTCGACGGGCCGCGTGACCTCACCGTCGGCCGGGTCGAAGATGACGTCGGGGCTGGTAGCCTTCACGGTGCAGGACTGGCTCCCCCCCTGCTTGGCGTCGACGATGAAGGGGGGCAAGTCCCGTCGTTCGAACGGCCCGAGGGTGTCGATGGGGATGTCGAAGCTGTTCTGCTCGTTCCGCTCGCCGCTCTCGTGGGCGAGGCCGGGGCTGAGCTTCGCCAGGACGACGACGTTCCGCGCCGGGCCGTCGCCGGTGTTGGTGATCGAGATCCGGAACTCGGCCTGCTGGCCTTTCAAAATTTTGGCGACGCTGGGGGTCTGGACGACCTCGACCTTGAGCTTGGGCTGGAGGACGCGGGTCCGCGCCTTGCTCCCGGCGCGGAACGTGACCGTCGCGGCGTGGTCCATGGGCGCGACCTGCGTGGGCGTGACCTTCATCAGGATCACCCGGCTGGTGCCGGCCGCCACGGTATCGAGCCCCCATGTGAGCAACCCCTGCTCATTCGTTTTGGGTTCGGGAGTGCTGGAGCCGAACTTCAGGCCCGCCGGCAACTCGTCGCGCACGACCACGCTGTAGGCGTCGGACGATCCGGTGTTCGCGACCACGAGCTTGACCGTCGCCTCCTTGTTCACGTTCATCTCGGCCGGGGCCTGCACCTCCACGCTGACGAGCACCTCGTGCTTGCCCATCGGCAGCCGATCCAGCGGCAGGAGGAACCCGACGTCGCCCGTCGGGGCCGGCGAGCCCGCCGGGGCGGGAGCGACCGGGGCGGCGGCAGGGGCGGGAGCGGGCGCAGCCTGCACGCGCTCCACCGCGTCGTCCTGCGGCGCGTCCGCCTTCGGCTTCGAGGGCAGGAAGCCTCGCAGCGCGCCCAAACCGAGGGCCGGCTTGGGCTCCGCCGCCGCGGAAGCGGGGGCGGGGGCGGGGAGGTCGGCCGGATCGTCGGGGAGGGCCACCGGATCGGCCGGGTCGACCGGCGCGGGGAGCGCGTCCACGGGGCTGAACCCGCCGGGCCCCTCCACGGGCGCCGGGAAGCTTTCCTGGAAGCCGAGGGCGCGCGCGGGACCGCAGACGATCAACAGCACGATGCCGAGCAGAAATACGAGTCGCCGGCCCATAGGTATCCATCCCCTCCTTGGGAGGCCCGATCGTCGACGCCGCGCGCGTCGCGACGGGTACGAGAGCGATTCGGAACGGCCGCCGTGGCGTGCGCGCGTCGCCGCGCGTTCGGGACCTCGGCCGATCCGCCGTCGGTTTGATAGCAGAAGCCCGCCCCACCCGGAAGGTCAATCCGGGCGATTCAACCTTCCCCGCCCCCCTCGATCCGCGCGGCGATCCGCTTCGCGACGGCCTCGGCGGGCTCGCCGGGCTCCATCGCCAGGGGGGCGACTTCCGCGAGCCCCCGGAACCACGTCCCTTGCCGCTTGGCGAACTGGCGGGTTCGGATCTGGATCAGGTCGATCGTCCGATCCAAACCCGGCCCCCCTTCCAGGTGGGCGATGACCTCGCTGTAGCCGACCCCTTGCGCCGCCACGCCGCTCAGGGGCCTCGGGGCCGACTGGAGGCGGCGGACCTCGTCCACCAGGCCGGCGTCGAACATCGCCGAGACGCGGCGGTTGATGCGGTCGTAGAGCACGGGCCGGGGGAGTTCCAGGGCGAACACCCGGACGCCCGACGCCGGGCGCTCGTGCTGGCGCTGGAGGGCGCTGAAGGCGGTCCCGGTCAGTTCGATGACCTCCAGCGCGCGGACGATCCGCCGCCGGTCGTTGGGGTGGAGCCGCGCGGCGGTCGCCGGGTCGAGCATCGCCAGCCGCGCGTGGAGCGCGGCGTCGCCCTGAGCTTCGGCCTCCGCCTCCAGCCGCTCGCGGACGACCGGGTCGGCCCCCGGCCCCTCGAACAGCCCACGCAGCATGGCCTTCAGGTAGAGCGCCGTCCCCCCCACGAACAGGGCTCGACGGCCGCGCGACTCGACGTCCCGGATCGCCTCGATCGCCCAGCCGCGATACTGCGCCACGCTGGCCGACTCCCACGGGTCGAGGACGTCGATCAGGTGATGCGGCACGCCCCCCCGCTCCGACGTCGTCGCCTTGGCCGTGCCGACGTCCATGCCCCGGTAGAGCGTCATCGAATCCAGCGCGAGGATCTCCGCGTCGAGCAACCGGGCCAGTTCGACCCCGACCGCCGACTTGCCCGAGGCCGTCGGCCCGGTCAGATAGATCGCGCGATGCTCCGGCGCGGCCGGCTCGCTCATCGCCCGGTCTCGGGGAGGGCGTCCCGCGCGGCTTCCTGGAGCGCCTCGTACGGGAAGATCCAGACGAGCGGCACGCCCAGTTTGGAGACGGTGTACGCGGGCTTCGCGCGGGTCGCCAGGATGCGGTCGCGGGCGTTCCAGGCGCCGGGACGGTTCTGAAGGACGTACCATTGCGGCGTCCCCCGGTCGAGCGGGACGAGCCGCCTCGGCAGCGCGCCGGTCTCGCGCAGGTAGAGCCACGAGGTCGGGAACGTAGAGAACTGGATCGTCCGCCCCGGCGCGGTCTCCGAGCGGAGCCAGGCCAGCGCGTCGGCGTCGAGGCCGTCCCAGTAATACGTCGGCTCCATGCCCAGCCTCGCCGCGCCCGCCGGCCCGCCGACCAGCGGACTGTAGTACGCCAGCGGCGCCGGGAGCATCAGCAGCACGCTCGCCACCCCTTCGATCAGGCTCGCCGAGGCGATCCAGCGCGAGCCTTTCCCCAGCCACGTCCGCATCTGCTCGACGCCCGGCCCCGTCAGCAGCGCAAGCACGCCGAAGGCCGGCAGGAACAGCCGCACGCCGTCGTGTCCCGGCGTGTTCGGCATCGCCCGGAGGGCCAGCAGGAACAGCCAGTGCCCCAGGATCAGCAGGACGACCGGCTCCGCCTTCCACCTCGCGACCGCTCGATACGCCCCGGCGAGCGCCAGCAGCAGGAAGCCGACGGGCGTGACGAGGACGGTCCAGACGATCGTGTTGTACCAGGGGAGCGACTCGACCGGCGTCTGGTAGATCCGCCCCAGGAACATCACGGGGATCGGGATCGTCTTCCCTCGCGTCAGGTTCGAGCGGAAGAACCGCAGGGGACCCGCGATCGGCTCGGTCCACCACGACGGATTGAGCAGGAAGACGACGACCACCCCCACCCCGATCCCCATCGCGAGGACCTCGAACGCCCGCCGCCGACGGTACAGGATCGCCCAGGCCAGGAACGGGAGCGGCAGGAACCACCCCGTCAGCTTGTCGGCCATCGCGCAGCCGAGGAAGACGCCGAACGCCAGCGCCGGGAGCCAGGCGAGGCGCCGGGGAGCGGGATCGTCGTCGCGCTCGACGGCCGCGACGAAGCAGAAGATCGCCAGCAGCCAGAGCGAGCTCAGGGGGCCGTCGTACGCGGCGTAGTGGCCGTGCCCGAACAGATTCGGCTGGAAGACCCAGGCGCCGGCCGCGACGGCGGCGGCCCACCAACCCCAGCGCCGGGCGACAAAGTGGAACAGGCCCGCCGCGGCCAGGCTGAACAGCATGATCGGCCCGAGGCGGGCGCGCGAGAGGTCCGGCAGCCCCGGCGCGAGCACGTCCCCCTTCAGGCCGAGCAAGGCGTAAAACGGCGGATGCCCGTGGGGCTCCTCGCGGGCGAAGGGCCAGAAATAGGCCAGGACGCGGGAGTCGAACAGGAGCTTGCCGCGAGCGTCGACCTGGTCGGGCCTCGGCGGCTGGGCGCCGACCTGCTGGACCAGTTCCTGGACGGGGGGCGTCCAGGTCGCCGCGAATGCGGCGGGGTCGCCAAGGGCCCGGAACCACGTCCGAAGCCGGGCCTCGCGGCCGAGGGTGTAGCCCTCGTCCCAGACGATCGCCAGGCTGGGCTCGGTCGCCAGCATGACCGCCAGGGTCGCCAAACCGACCGCCGCCGACGCGACGAGTCGACGCACGCGCGAGGCGGATTCGTCGGCGGGACGGGGCGGGGAATGCGAAGGCCCGCGCGCCTCGACGTGGGTCGTCGGGGCGCCCGGGCTGCTTTTCGGCGATTCGGGGTCGCTCAAGGCTCGCCGCTCCCCTCCGGGATCAGACGGGCGCCAGCGCCAGGAGGTCGACGGCTTCCAGACTCCCCGACACCGGCGCGTGAGAGCGGATCAGGGCGACTTCCGTGCAGTTCGGGAAGAGCGGGCAGCGCACGCACTCGTTCCAGATCTTGTGCGGCAGGTCCGCCTTGTCCATCTGCGCGTATCCGCAACGCTCGAAGAAGCCGACGGCGTAGGTCAGCGCGAAGACGGAGTTGATCTCCAGCTCGCGGGCCTGATCCCAGCAGGCGTCGACCAGCTTGCGGCCGACGCCGGATCGCTGCGCCTCCTCGGCCACGGCGAGGCACTTCAACTCGGCCAGGTCCTCCCAGAACACATGCAGCGCCACGCAGCCCACAACCCTGCCTTCCTCGTCGATCGCGACCAGGAATTCTCGGATGGACTCGTACAGCTCGCCCAGGGACCTTCGGATCATGACCTTCCGGTCGGCGAACTTGCGAATCAACTCGTAGATGGCGGGGACATCACCGACGCGCGCAGGGCGTATGTTCAATCGAGGGACCTCCCTTATCGGCGTTCAAAAGCCGTTTGGTGGGATCGAGGCGGAAACGAGACGAAGTCGCGGAAGATGGGGACGGGCCGGGCTTGCGAGATCGTATTGGCCCGGATCTCGATTATTAGACCTAAGGCCCCCAGAATCAAGCCGCTTTTCGACGAGATCCCGGGGGGGGTCTTTCTGGGTCAGCGGCGCACGGCCGGGGCGGCCTCGGCCGAGGGGGTCTCGGCGGCGGTGGGAGCGTCGGCCCTGGCGGCGAGGGCCTTCTGCTCCTCGCGGAAGGGGAGGACGTTCTCGGCGTAATACTTGACCATCGTGCGGTAGTCGGGGCCGTGATTGGCCTCGACGAGGCCGAAGCCCGCCGCGACCTCCTCGGTCGCCTGCTCCAGGGTCCAGCCGCAGTACTTGGTGCGGTAGGCGATCTGGACCATCGAGACCCGGTTCAGGCCGTGGTGGCAGTGGAAGTAGATCGGGTGGTTCTTGGAGTCGTTGACCACCGCGGCCGCCTCGTCCAGGAGCTGGAAGACCGTCTTGGGGTTCTCCATCCCACGCTGGTCGACGATCGGCACGTGCACCCACTTGATGCCCAGTTCCTCCGCCAGCGTCCGCTCCTTGACGGCGATGGCGCTGTCATGGGGGTGGGCCAGGGCGAGGATCGTCTTGATCCCGCGATCGCGGGCGATCCGCCGCATCGGCCATTCCTTCTGCCAGGCGCCGCGATAGACCTTGCCCGGCACCACCTCCGCGAACTGCTGCGCGAACACATAGTCCGAGCCGTGCCGCCAGATCTGATGCACCGCCAGCACGGCCAATCCGACCGCCAAAACGGAACGCAGCCACATACGACGTTTAGACATCGGGCAAATCCTCCCTGTCATCCGGCCGACGAACCGATGGTCCGCCCTGTCGAACATCGCCATCCTGGAGCGGGCCCCTCGCACACGTTGGTCGGACGAGGGCGGCGGATCCTAGCAAGAGCCGCCGGATGCCACAAGCCGGACGCCAGCCTCCGTTCTGCATCGGTCCCCGCCGATCGCGAGTTGAGGAAAACCCCCGTCGGGCGTCCGCCGGGACGTTTTCCGGTTCGTCAAATCCAAGGTCCTTGGTATTCTCGGGGCCTCGCCCTACGATTGGGCGTGCCGTCGGCAAGGCCTCGGGACCATTCGCTCATGGTGGATCAGACGATGCGAAAGGCGGTTCGGTTCGACGCGCCGACCCTCACGGAGCAAACCTTGCTGGCCCGATCCGAGCGACAATACGGCCAGGTCTCGAAGATCGTCGGCCTGTACCAGTCGGTGATGAGGCGCACGCTCGAGCACTTCTTCCCGGACTCCGTCCTGGAAATCCAGGGCGACCGCAGCATCATCGACTGGGACGTCGTGATGCAGGAGACCCCCTACAACCTCGTCGACGACCTCGACCGATTGGCGATCGACATCGAATGGCGGGGGACGCGGCTCACCTTCCAGCCGGGGAGCCCGGTCCCGCTCTTCCCCTCCGAGCGGCGGATGATCGACGTCATCGTCCACGCCCTCGACTACCGCTTCCGCTCCCTCTTCGACCAGGACGTCCACGACCGGGTGGAGCGGTTCAACTACCTCACCGAAGACCTGATCATCGCCGACTATCTGGCGTCCGAGGGTCCGTTCCGGATCCCCGCGGCGCTCGAGGCCCTTCGCGTCGCCGCGTTCTCCACCTATGAGAACCGTCGGGTCACCTCCGGCGCCATCCTCCTGGGGACCCCCGACGACCCCACCACCCCAGGCCGCGAGAACCTCAAGGGCGCCCCCCAGTTCAACGCCCGGCTCACCGCCATCAAGGGCTTCCACCGCCTCTGCGACGGCGTCCGCACCGTCTTCGTGGTCGACCCCCAGGGGGAACTCGTCCGGATCGCCGACGTCGCGCAATGGGCCGAGGAGACCCAGTCCGAGCGGACCGAGGCGCACCTCTGCCCCCGCCCCTATCAGAGCCACGCCCGGGCCACGATCTCCGGCGGCCACGTCTGCCTCATCCTGACCCCCTCCCAGGAGATCAAGGTCTTCGCGCAGGGGGAGATGGCCTTCAGCCTCAGCGACGGCCGCTGGCGTCTGCTGGACATCCCCAGCAAGTTCGCCGTCTGGAGCGAGGCCGTGCGCAGGTCCAGCGACGACGACCTCGCCCGCCGACTCTTTCAGGCCGCGATCAACCTCAGCGAGGCCCGCGTCGGAGCCTTGCTCGTGGTCGCCCGCGATCCCGAGACCTCGGTCCCCCAGCTCATCGCGCCGGTCGACCGCATGAAGGACGAAATCGCCGTCGACGACCCTCAGGACCCCGAGAACCTCTCGCCCCGCCTGGCCAAGCGGGCGCTCCACCACGCGGTCCGGGGCATGACCATCAGCCAGCTCGAACCCTCCGTCCTGGAGGCCATCGCCAGCCTCGACGGCGCCGTGGTCACCGACCCCGACGGCGCCCTGCTGACCTTCGGCGCCATCCTCCGCATCAATCCCGAGGTCCTCGACCTGGGGCGCTCCGTGCAGGGCGCCCGCACCCTCGCCGCCCTGGCCGCCTCGCAGTTCGGCCCCGTCCTCAAGGTCAGCGAGGACGGCTACGTCACCATGTTCCTCAAGGGCCGCCGCGTCTGGGAATTCTGAGCCGCCACGGCCGACCCGGGCGCGCCTGCCGACTTTCCCGGCTTCGAAGCGAACGCGGCCGGATGGAAAGCCGAGGGCTTCCATCCGGCCGCATTTCGGATCAGCGATCAAGGATCGCGGTCGTCCGCTCAGTTCTGGGCCGAAGCCTGGGGAGCGGCGAGGACCTGCGGGGTCGCGTAGGCCTGGGGAGCGGCGTAGACCGTCTCCGGGGCGCCGTAGACGACCTCGTTGCAGGTGGCGACCGGGGCGGCCTTCTTGCAGCCCAGGCCCTTCAGGCCGTGGAACTTCGGCATCTTCGGCATCTTGAAGCAATGCTTCTTGGGGGCCGGGGCGCAGGTCTCGACGACCACCGGGGCCGGGGCGCAGACGGGGGCCGGCTCGCAGACCACCGGGGCCGGGGCGCAGGCGACGGTCGGGGCGCAGGCGGTCTTCTTCTTGTGACAGGCCTGGGCGTCGCCGACCAGGACGAAAGAACCAACCAGAGCGCCGAGAGCCAGGCCCAACAGGTGACGCTTCATCATATCTCTCCCAAAGGATCAATCGAGTAGGGGAATCTCTGAACCGTTGTTCGACCCACCAGGAAGGACTTCGGTGAATCGCAGGGGTGTCTGACACGTAGGGTATATGATGAACCTCGAGATGCCAACCCCCCAGGTCGAGTTTCTTGGAAAAGTCCAGCAATCCCCCGTCATACCCGTTAAAACTCGCATTTCCATTAATCGGATCGCCCTTCCCATTCTTCCAAATCGCATGATCATGTCATCCAGCGCCACCCCGTCACCGCCGGAAACTCCCCGATCCTGAACGAGCAAACCACTCGCCCTCGAGCCCTCGCCCGGACGATCCGCTCAATCGCGCCGACCCGCCCTATGCGAGTCTTCGTTCCCTTCGGCAGCTCGCTTCGGAGCGAGGGCCGACGAACCAAGAGGTCCTCGGAGACCCCTCCTGCGAGGGAACGGCGGCGCCTGCTGGCGACGGCCTCGTCGATCCTCGATGATGGCGGTTCGGTTGTTCCCCTCCCTCCCCTGCCCGGAGCCCTGCTCATGACGTCGATCGTCCTCCTGTCGTTAAGCCTGGCGAGCTTCCAGGCGGAGCCGCCGCAAGCCGAGATCGTCGACGTGAAGAAGGTCTGGGATGACGCCAATCATAACGCGTTCACCGACCTGATCCGGTTCCAGGACCGCTGGTTCCTGACCTTTCGCGAGGGGAAGGGCCACGTCTCGCCGGACGGGGCGATCCGGGTCCTGACCTCGACGGACGGCGACGAGTGGGCCTCGGCGGCGCGGCTCACGTCGGAGACCGGCGACCTGCGCGACCCGAAACTTTCGATCACCCCCGACGGTCGGCTGATGCTCGCGGGAGCCTCGGCGCTCCACCAACCGGCCAAGGCCGGCCACCAATCCCTGGCCTGGTTCTCTCGCGACGGCCGCGAATGGTCGGAGCCGGAGCCGATCGGCGACCCCGATATGTGGCTCTGGCGACCCGCCTGGCACGAGGGGACGGCCTACGTCGTGGGCTACGCGACCGCCAACGGCAGTTCCACGCGGCTCTACTCCAGTCGAGACGGCCGCGACTTCTCCGCGATCGTCCCCAACCTGTTCGACAAGGACTTTCCCAACGAGGCCGCCCTGGCCTGGCTCCCCGACGAGACCGGACTCTGCCTGCTGCGACGGGACGGCAAGCCTGGCACCAGCCAGCTCGGGCGATCGAAGCCGCCCTACACCGAATGGACCTGGAAGGACCTGGGCGTCCACCTGGGGGGCCCCGCCCTGCTCCGCCTCCCGGACGATCGGCTCGTCGCCGGCGGCCGGCTTCACGCCCCGAAGGTCCACACCGCCCTCTGCTGGCTCGACCCGGATTCCGGGACGCTCACCGAGTTCCTCTCGCTCCCCTCCGGCGGCGACACGAGCTATCCGGGCCTCGTCTGGCACGACGGCCTGCTCTGGGTCAGCTATTACGCCTCGCACGAGGGGAAGACGTCGATCTATCTCGCCCGCGTCAAACTCCCCGCGAAGCCCCCGGCCAATCCCTGAACGGACAGACCGAGTTGCAATTCCCGGAGAATTCCGGATAATATCCCTTTCGTCCCAGTCTGCGCCGAGCGGTAAGAAAGTCGGGAGATGCTGACGTGGCCGTACCGAAGAGACGTAAATCCAAGTCCGCCAAGGGGATGCGCCGTAGTCACGACGCCCTGACGCCGGTCAACCTGACCATTTGCCCCATGTGCAAGCAGTCGGTCCCCACCCACCGAGTCCACGAGGAATGCCTCACCGAGCACTTCAAGAATGGTGCCCCGGGCCGCATGCCCTTCTGACTTCGGCCAAATTCGAACCATACGCCCCAGCGTCTCCCGCCGAGCCACCCCCGAATGGTTCGGCGTTTTTTTTGCGCCGAGCCAAACCGAGGCGAGTCCTCGCTCGTCGCCCTTGCCCCGATGTCGCTTCCTGATGATTCCTCGGCGCGCGCGAAAGCGGAGCCTTGCGACAGGGACGCAAGACTCCGCTTTGTGAGATTCGGGTCGGTCGAGACCGCCCTGATCCGCCCCGATCGATCAGATCGGGTAGAGGTTCTTGAGGTTCTCGCGGGCGGCGGCGCTCCCCTTCGAGGCCTTGATGAGGGGGAAGGTCTGCATCTTGCCGTCGACTTCGAGGGTCAACTGGCCGCTGCGGATGACCGAGGTGGCGACACGGACGCGCGTCGTCTGGCCGTTGGGGAGCCAGACGTGGATCAACTGCAAATTCGGCTTGAAGGTCCGGCGGCTGATGCCGGTCGTCTTCTTGCCGACGCCGCCGAGGTACTTCGCCTTGCCGCGTTCGGTCTTACGATTGCCGAACGTGGTCTTCTTCCCGCTGACTTCGCAAACGCGGCCCATCGTTCCTGACTCCTGCCTGCCCTGCGACGGCCGTCCCGAATCGGGCGGACGCCGTTTGATTGCGATTCCGTAGCGTGGACGCATCCGTCGCGGGGTCGGCCGATAGGACGCGCCGTGGCCGCGAGGCCCACGGTCTTCCGTAATCGGCGCAATATGCGCACGGAACCTCCGCGGGAAAGAGTCCCATTATCGCGTTGCTCGCGCAACTTTCAAGCCCGACCTTCGCTTCGGCTTGCTCGGGACCGCCGAACGGGCGTATCCTGCCGCTCGATCAACCAGGATGCAGCCCAGGGAACGGGAGCCCCCCATGCTGTTGCGACGCGCGGAACTGGTCGTTTTCGGCGTCGTCCTGGCGGGATGCGTCGGGATCTTCTTCCACGACGCCCTCCGGCCCGGCCGGGTCCTCAGCCCGGCCGACGTCCTGTTCGTCCAATCCAGCTTCCGCGAGCCCGGCGCGTCGGCGTACGAGCCTGAGAACCGGCTCCTGATGGACCCGGTCCTCCAGTTCCAGCCCTGGCTGGCCTTCAATCGGGCCGAGCTCCGCGCCGGGCGGCTCCCGCTCTGGAACCCCTACGCAGGCTGCGGCGCGCCGCACGTGGCCAACGGCCAGAGCGCGGTGTTCGACCCGTTCAACCTGATCATCGTCCTGGGCGCCTGGCCCGACGCCCTCGCCTGGACGGCCGCAGCGAGGCTCTGGTTCGCCGGGCTGGGGGCGTTCCTGCTGGCGAGGTCGTGGGCGTTCGGCCCTTGGGGACGCTGGTTCGCGGGCCTCTGCTTCCCCTTCTGCGGCTTTCTCGTCGTCTGGCTCCTCTACCCGGTGACTCCCGCCGCGGTCTGGCTCCCCTGGCTGTTGCTGGCGACCGACCGGGCCATCCGGGAGCCCGGCCCTCGCGCGGCGGGGCTGCTGGCGTTCGCCGTGGCCGGGGTGCTCGTCGCCGGCCACGTCCAGACGAGCGCGCACGTCCTGCTGGCCGGAGGGCTGCTCGCGGCCTGGCGACTGGCGAGGGCCTCCGATCGCCGACGTCCGGCCGTCGCGTGGGGCGCGGGGATCGCGCTGGGGGTCGGGATCGCGGCCGTCCAGGTCGTCCCACTGGGGGAGTACCTGACGAAGAGCCCGGTGTGGGTCGAACGGCGCCGCGAGCATCCCCCCTGGTGGAAGCCGACCCGGCCGAGGGTTTTGGAGGCCGCCTGCACCGCGCTTCCCTATGTGTACGGCAGTCAGCGGCGCGGCCATCCGAACCTGGCGCGGGGGCTCGGGCTGAACAACTTGAACGAATCCGCCGGCGGCTTCGCCGGGCTCGCCACGCTCATCTGGCTCGCCCCCCTGGCGGCCGTCGGGGCCCGCCGCCGTCCCGAAACGGCGTTCCTCCTCGCCGTGCTCGCCATCGGCGCGATGGGGGCGTTCCGCATCCCCCCCGTCGACAACTTCCTGCGCGCGCTGCCGGTCGTGGGCGTGATGGACAACCGCCGGCTCACGTTGTGGGTCGCCTTCGCCCTGACGTTCCTGGGGGGCCTGGGCATCGACCAGGCGGCGCGGGGCGTGCTCGTCTCGCGGCGCTGGACGTGGGCCTGGATCGCGGCGGGGCTTACGCTGGGTGCGACGGCGGCGGCCGTCCCCTTCGCCGAGCCCCTGATGCGGCAGCGGGCCGCGAGCCACTATCGCGTCGCCGACGCGGCCGAACCCCTCGAACCGGCCGAGATCGCGCGTCGCGTCGAGCTTCAGGTCGGAGCGGTGCGAGACTTCACGCCTCCGTATCTCGCGCTCGGCGCGACCGCCTTCCTCGCGCTCGCCGCGACGGCCGAGGCCGCGCGACGCCGTCCCCAGGTCCGACGCGCGCTCCCCGGCCTGCTGCTGGCCGCGACGCTCGCCGACCTTTTCGCCTTCGGGATCGGCCTCAACCCGGCGATCGACCGCGCCGTCCAGGAGTTCGAGCCCCCCGCGATCGCCAGGCTTCGCGAGGGGCTGGAGCCCGGTCGGCGGGCGATCGGCGTCGGCGGGGAGCTGCCGCCGAACGTCCTGATGCGGTTCGGCCTGGCCGACGCGCGGAACTACGATTCGGTGGAGCTGGCGCGGAGCCTCGACTGGTTCGAGCCGCTCTACGAGCCGACCGACGAGGCCCGCAGCAGCCGCCGCACGGTGTCGTGGCCGACCGTCGGCGTGGCCCTGCCGAGGCTCCGCGAGGCGGCCGTCGGGGCCGTCGTCGCCGCGACGCCCCCGCCCGCTCCGGGCCTGTTTTCGCGGATCGAACGGGCCGGCGACGCCTGGATCGCCTGGCTCGACGGGCCCGGCCGCGTCACCCTCGAAGGCCCCGGCCGCGCGACGCTTTCGCCCCGCTCGACGCCCGCCGCGATCCGCGTCGAGGTCGACGCCGAGGGGCCGGGCCGCGTGGTCGTCCGCGAGACCTGGGACGGCGGCTGGGCGGCCCGCGTCGACGGCCGACACGTCACCATCGACAAACATCATGATATATTTATGAGCATGTCCGTCGACTCGCATGATCGCGTCGTCGAGCTTGCATATCAGCCGAATTCGCTGCGTTTCGCCGCGATCGCGGCGGCGGCGTCCGCGGCGGCGGCGGGACTCGCCTTGACAGGAGGGGCGGCCGCGCGGATTCATGGAATGGCCGAACGAGGGCTTGGACGGACCCGAGCCCGCCGGTTAAGATCGGGCTGAACGATCTCGGCCGGGGCGGACGACCGGCACGTCGCTATTGAGGATGAAACGCTGATGGTCCACTTCACGTGCGATCTCTGCGGCAGGGACATCACCTCCTCCGGGGAAGACCGATTCGTGGTCAAGATGGAGGCCTTCCCCGGCTTCGACCCCAACGAGATCAAGGAAGAAGACCTCGACGACGACCCGATGGAAGCCGTCTCCGAACTGCTCCGGCGCGACGAGGAATTCGCGTCCCGCAACGACGCCGAGGACGCCGGCCGGCGCCACAGCTTCCGGTTCGACCTCTGCCCCTCCTGCCACCGCAAGTTCTTGCGCAACCCCCTCGGCAAGTCGAACGCCAGCGTGCTCGACTTCAGCAAGAACTGATCCGGCCGAGGCGTTCGGCCGAAAGACCTCCAAACCCATCGCGAAGGCGTCCCGCATCGAAAGGCCCCGCGAGATGGAGTTCGGAGGCTTTATTCTCCTGGGGGCCCTCGCGGCGGCGGTGATCGGCGGCGGCCTCGGCCTAATCGTCGCCTTCGTGGACCGTTCGCCCCGGCGCAGGAAATGGCTCTGCATCTGGCTGTGCGGAGCGATCCTGCTCGCGGCCTTGGGGAAGCACCTTCGCCAGGCTTTTTGGCTGGACGAGCCGCTGCTCATCGCGGCGGCCTCGGGCGACCGGGCCCGCGTCGAGGCCCTGCTCCGCGCGGGGGCCGACCCCGACGCGCGGTGGGAAGACGGGACCTCGGCCCTCTCCGCGGCCCGCGCCGCCGGCTTCCGGGACGTCGCGACGATCCTGGAACGGGCCGGCGCGACTCGGTAGGCGGACGTGGTCGCGGCGAGCGGATCGAACCGGGCCCGCCGCCCCCCGGCGGCGACGGCATCGGGAATCAGCGCGCCACGAGCATCAGGACGTTGGTGACCATGGAGAGGGCCAGGACGACGGCGAGGGCGGCGATGATCTGGTTGCGGGCGTTGACGTAGCCGGCCATCTCGATCATCTGGGCTTCGTCGACGGTGGTGGGGGCGTAGTCGTCGGCCTCGCCTTCGGCGAGGGCTTCCAGGCTGTCGGGCTTCTGGCCGGCGATCATGGGGCTGTCCCCCTGGAGCAGGCACTTGAAGTCCAGGATGAGGTCGTCGGGCGTGGTGTAGCGGTTCTCGCGGTTCTTGGCGAGCATGGTCTCGATGACCATGCCCAGGCCGCTGGAGATCTTGGTGTTGAGGTGGTCAGGCGGGACCAGCTCCACGCGGGGGTCGACGTGCTTGCGCATGACCTCGGACGGGGTGTCGCCGCCGTAGGGGACCTTGCCGGTCACCATGTGATAAAGGGTGGCGCCGAGGCTGTAGATGTCGGCCCGGATGTCGACGTCGGTCTGGCCCCGGACCTGTTCCGGGCTGATGTAGTAGGGGGTGCCGATCGCCATCCCGGCCTCGGAGAGCCCCCACGTCTCGTCGCCGGTCAGCCGCGCCAGGCCGAGGTCGGCGAGCTTCACGCCGCCGTCCTTGGTGAGGATCACGTTCTCCGGCTTGACGTCGCGATGGATCAGCCCGCGCTGGTTGGCGTGCTTGAGGGCCTCGGCGACGGCCATGGCGATGCGGACGGCGTCCTTCTCCTCGAAGATCTTGTTCTTGTCGAGGAAGTCCTTGATCGTCGGCCCCTCGACGTACTCCATGACGAAGAAGAACCGCCCGCCGGCCTCGCCCGCGTCGATGGCGTTGACGATGTTGTTGTGCGAGAGCTTGGCCGCGATCTGGGCCTCGCGCTCGAAGCGGCGGATGAACTCCTTGTTCTGCGCCAGGCTGTCGAGCAGGATCTTGACCGCCACGGTCCGATTGACGCTGTTCTGGCGGGCCTTGAAGACGACCCCCATGGAGCCCTTGCCCAGCTTCTCGATGATCGTATAGCCGGGGATTTCCAGCTTCCTCGCCGCCTCGCCGCGTTCCTGGAGCAGCCGGGCCATCTGCCCCTTGGTCAGGACCTTGGCACCGACCATGACGTCGAGCAGGCTCGGGCCCGGCGTCCCGTCCGCCTGCGCGGCGAGCTTGGCGCGATGCGACTTGCACGCCTCCACCTCGCCGGGCGTGGCGAGCCCCCGACGGATGATCGAGCGCTCGAGGTTCGATTCGTCGAGCGACGAGAGCCCCCGGGCGTCCTTGGGCGTCGAGGCCGAGGACGGCGACGAGGAGGGGGACGAGGATGGGGTGCTGCGATTATCGGCGTCGGCTGGGGCGGCCATGCGGACGTCTCCGCGCCCTCCGCCCGTCGCGACCGGGCGGGAGCTTTGTCTGGAATCCAGGGATCATCGAGGACGTTGCGGCGAGGCCGAGATGGGGCGGACCGGGACGGGCGCCTCGGCGACCCGACCCGACGTCCGCTCGACGCCGCTCTCGTCAAGGATACCAGCGCCGGGGCGGTTTGTGTCGCCCCGCCGCCGTTCCCGGCGCGCATCCCGAATTCTTGCGGGGGCTTTTGCACGTGCGTTATGATGGGGCCTTGTAAGCCCGAGGCCGTCGCGAGCCCGAATAGCGAACGGCCGGCGACCGGAGGCCGGGCCGGCGTCGAGGTCGCCGACGGCCTGGAAGCGCGTCCCGAGCGAGTCTTTCTGAGCGGATGGAGTGGCGATGTCGTTGTTGAAGATTGGCGTGATCCCCGGCGACGGCGTCGGGCCGGAAGTGATCGCGGTCAGCCTGGGAATCCTCGAAAAAGTCGCCAAACGCGACGGCCTCGCCTACGAGTTGCATGATTTCGACCTGGGAGGCGAGCGCTTCCTCAGGACCGGCGAGGTCTTGCCCCAGGCCGACCAGGACCGCCTCCGGGCCTGCGACGTCATCCTTCTGGGGGCCGTCGGCCATCCCGGCGTGCCGCCGGGCGTGCTGGAGAAGGGGATCCTCCTCAAGCTCCGGTTCGACTTCCACCAGTACATCAACCTCCGCCCCGTCCGCCTCTTCCCCGGCGCCCCCACCCCGCTCAAGGACAAGGGGCCGGACGACATCGACATGGTGGTCGTCCGCGAGAACAACGAGGACCTCTACGTCGGCGCCGGCGGGTTCACCTACAAGGGGACGCCCGAGGAAGTCGCCATCCAGACCTCCATCAACACCCGCGCCGGCGTCGAACGCTGCATCCGATACGCCTTCGAAGCGGCTCGCGGCCGCGCGACGCGGGGGGCCTCCCGGTCCCTCTCCGAGGACGACAAGAAGAAGGGGTACGTCCGCCAGGTCACGCTGGTTGCCAAGACCAACGTCCTGACCTTCGCCCACGACCTCTGGATGCGCGCGTTCAACGAGGTCGCCCGCGACTACCCGGACGTCAAGCCCTCCTACATGCACGTCGACGCCTGCTGCATGCGGATGGTCACCAACCCCGAATGGTTCGACGTGGTCGTGACCACCAACATGTTCGGCGACATCATCACCGACCTGGGCGCCGTGCTCCAGGGGGGCATGGGCCTGGCCGCCTCCGGCAACCTCAACCCGGACAAGACCGCCCCCAGCATGTTCGAGCCGGTGCACGGCTCGGCGCCGGACATCGCCGGCAAGGGGGTCGCCAACCCGCTGGCGGCGATCCTCTCGACCGCCATGATGCTCGACCACGTCGGCGCCGGGGCCTCGGCCGACCGGATCCGCCGCGCCGTCGCCGCCGTGCTGGCCGCCGGCGCCCCCAAGACCCCCGACCTGGGCGGCAAGAACTCCACCGTCGAGGTCGGCGACGCCGTCCGGGACGCGCTCGATCGGGAATGAGACCGCGAGGGCGGCGGGACCGGGGGCCCACCCTTGACTCGCCGCCCTTCGCCCCTCATAATGCAATACTGCATGCAATCTCGCCGCGATTCCCGCATTTCGCAACCACGTCGCGTGGCGGGGAGTCGACGAATGTTGTAGCTTGAGAGATACGACTATTGTCCGGCTGAACGGACGGCCCGGACGACGGCCGACCTTCCCTTCTCCGAGGAATTCTCGATGCGCCGCATTCCCGACAGTCGGCACCGGAGATCGGGCTTCACCCTGATCGAGCTTCTGGTCGTCATCGCCATCATCGGCGTGCTGGTCGCCCTGCTGCTGCCGGCCGTCCAGTCGGCGCGCGAGGCGGCCAACCGCGCGCAATGCCAGAACAACCTGAAGCAGTTGGGTCTCGCGGCGCAGGAGTATCACGACTCGTTCAACGCCTTCCCGGCCGGCTGGTACTGCACGCCGCCGATCTACGACCCCGTCAATCCCAACACGGTGATCGGCGGCGACGTGACCGGCTGCGCCAACAATTACACCCCCTATCAGCCCTACCAGTGGAACGGCATGGTCGGCCTGTTCAACAAGCTGGAGCAGGGGAACCTGTTCAACGAGATCAACTTCGACTACGGCCCCAACCACGTCATCAACACCACGGCCGTCCGCCGCACCCTGACCGGCTTCGTCTGCCCGTCGAACCGCCGCCCCGAGACGACCACCCAGACCGGCTCGACCCAGAAGATGGGCCCGTCCGACTATCGCGGCAACATGGCCGCCGGCATGATCCTGCCCGACCCCGCCGGCAACTGCCCGACCCAGGACCCGACCAACATCTACTGCCTGAACTACGACAACGGCGTCACCTACCAGAACTCCAACGTGGGGATCGCCGACATCACCGACGGCACGACCAACACCTGCCTGATCGGCGAGACCATCGCCCCCAACGGCGTCTGGGCCCCCGCCACGAGCTGCTGCGTCCGCACCAACACCGACCGCACGATCAACCGGCCGATCGTCTCCGGCGGCGTGAACTACTACACCTACTGGTCCAGCAAGCACCCCGGCCTGGTCAACTTCGTGAACTGCGACGGCAGCATCCGCACCGTCACCGCGACCATCGCCAAGCCGGTCCTGAACAAGCTCATGACCCGCAACGGCGGCGAGACCATCTCGGCCGACGAGACCAAGTGACGCAAGGCGAGGCCGGGTTCCGAGCCCGGCTCCGCCCCCCTCCACTCGCCCTTCACTCGATCAGCGCGTCGGCGACCGCCTCGATGGTCCCCGGCGCGTTACCTTCCAGGCGGTTGTTCACGAACACGAACGCCGGCTGGGCCGCCTCCCAGGCCCGCTCGGCGAGCGCGCGGAGAGCCTCGCGGACGGCCGGGTTCGGCTGCTGGACGCACCGGTACGGGCTGTACGCCTTGACCGCATCCTCGTAGGGCTGGCCGCGCCGGAGCAAGGCCCGGACGACGGTGAAATCGGCCGTGAACGCGGCGGGCGTCTCCGCCTGCTCGATCAGCTCGGGCATCCGGGTCCAGGAGCTGAAGACGTGCGCCACGTTGCGGGCGCGGAGCGCGTCGAAGTAGGGCTCGCCCAGGTATTCCGGGTTGCGGATCTCGACGCCGTAGCGGAAGCCCGGCGGCATCTCGTCCAGGAACGCCCCCAGGCGCTCGCGGAACTCGTCCACGCCCGACATGCTCGATTTCGCCATCGTCCCGAACTCGAACATCAGGACGGCCACGCGGTCGCGATACTTCCAGAGCGGCCGGGCGAACAGCTCCTTGAAGAGCTTCGGGTCCAGGAACCCGTCGTTGACGTTCCCGGCCCTGGTGCCATAACGGGCGTGTCGCGGCCAGCGGGGGACCGTCACCTCCTCCGGGACCTTCAGGCCGAACCGGAGGCTCTCGGGCGTCCCTTCGAACAGCGCCTTCCAGTAGCCGGCCGAGGGGAACTGGTAGAAGCTGAAGTCGCCGCCGACCACGGGGAAGACCCGCGCGTACTCGCGCAGGCACTCGGCCTCGAACTTCTTGATCGAGAGCTTCCCGCGCGTCTGGTAAAGCTCGGGGCTGTAGATCGAGCCCAGCCAGCCCTCGTACTTCCACGACGAGGTGCCGAAGAACAGGCCCTTCTCCGCCAGGGCGCGGAGCTTGGGGGCCAGGGCGGCGGCCTGGGGAGGGAGATCCTCCTGGGAATCGAACAAGGAGAGCTGGTTCATGTCCGGCGCGTTCCTCCCGGTCCCGGCCGACGAAGCGGCCGTCGGCCCGCTGGCATCGTAACGGATCGCCGGCCCGCCCGCGACCCTCGGGAAGGCGTTGCAACAATCGAACCGAGGGCTTGCGATCCGAGGCCACGGACGTGATTCTGAAAGGGTGGAGGTCGGGCCGGGATCGCGGGCCGAGGGGGGTGCGGCGATGGGCGGGACGACGGGCTCTCGACTCTTGTGGATGGGACTGCTGACGCCGCCGATCCTCGTGCTGGCGGGCGCCGCGGCGACGATCGTCTGGCCGCAGGCGGTCGTGGGGGTGATGGATCGCGTCGTCGGGCCGTGGACGCCCCCCTCGGAATCCGCGTTGGTGAACCACCGCCCCCCGCCGATGATCCGGACCCCCATGCCGGCCCCCCCGCCGCCGATCACCGGAACGATCCGCAAGCCCGACGGCTCGCCCCTCGACCGCGATTTCAAGCTCCTGGCGATCCAGGTCTCGACGGGCGGCTCGCACAGCCAAAGCTGGACTCCGGATCGTCCCCCCCGGTTCTCCGCGCCGCTCCAGGGCGAGCGGAACTGGATCGTGGTCGAGGCCGAAGGCTATGCGCCGAAGGTCGTCGGGCCGATCGCCCCCAGGCCCGCGGGGACCGAGGGGGAGGAGCTCTCCATCACGCTGGAGGCGGGCTACCCGCATCGGATTCGCGTCGTCGACGCCGAGGGCTCGCCGATCCCCCGGGCCGAGGTCCACGCCGGGCTGACGATCGAGGACCAGCCCGCCCGGCTGGCGTCGACCTACCTCACCGACCCGGACGGCTGGGCCGTGATCCCCAACGTCAAGCAGGCCGACTACGAATTCGACGTCAAGGTCCACCAGTTCAAGATCTCCGACGACACGATCTTCGCGAGGCCTCAGCCCGGCGTCGACACCACGATCACCCTCGACCGGGGCTCGACCTCGGGCGTGGCGGTGGACGAGGACGGCCGGCCGGTCGCCGACGCGCTCGTGCTGATCTCGGCCGAGTTCGACACGGCCAGCCAGATGCACCACATGCACCCGTTTCAGCGGCTCATCGTGGCGACGTCCGACGCCGAGGGCCGGTTCCCCATCCCCCATCTCCACAAGGATTCCGTCTACCTGATCCGCGTGGAAGGACCCGACGGTTCCGCCGGCCACGCCCCGGGGGTCCGCCTGAAAGGGCCCAAGGTCCGGGTGACGCTCCACCCCCGCCGCCTGGTCCGAGGGATCGTCCGACGGAACCCGGGCGCCCCGATGCCGCTCGTCTCCGTACTCACCTCGATCCCGACGGGGTTCGAGGGTCATGGAAGCCGAGCCGAGGCCCTCGTCGCCCGGGAGCGGTTGACCGGCCTGCACCTCGACGCCGACGGCCGCTTCGAATACCCGGTTTGGGACCCGGAGGAGGCCCGACTTGAAGTCGGGGGGCGTCTCGTCCCCATCCCCTGGCCCCCCCCGACCGAGCCGATCCCCATCGGCCCGGCCTCGGCGGCCGAGTGGGACGAGCAGAACGTCACGATCCGCCTGACCGGGGACGAGACGGCCCGGAAGGCTAGCGGGTCGATGACGCTCTACCTCACCAACGGCCGCCCGGAACGGGCGCTCCAGGCGGTCCCGCGCCTGGTCGAGATCCAGGAAGGCCGGGGGAGCTTCTCCGCCCTGGCGTCCGACGCGTTCCGGTACGATTCCTCGGCGATGCCCGGCTGGTGGACCGCGCCGGGGACGATTCCCGGCATGAGTCCGATCGGCGGCGACCGCATGACCAACGTCCGCATCTTCCCCTCCGGGTCGATCTCGGGTCGGGTCGTCGACGCCGACGGCCGCCCCGTGGGCGAGGGGACCACGGTCCGTCCCGAGTTCGATCCGTCCTGGCTCGCCTCGAACCCTCCTTCGGACTGGGCCAATCAGCCGACCCCCGGCCTGACGACCGACGCCCAGGGTCGATTCACGATCCCGGCCTGGCCCCTGAACGTGACCTGCCGCCTCTCCGTGGAACGAGGAAAGTTCGTGGTCCTCGCCGATCCCGTCCGCCCCGACGCGGGGGTCCCCCGGCCCGAGGTCGAGATCCGAGTTCCAAGGCTGGCGAGCGCCCAGGCCCGGATCCTCGACCCCGACGGCCGCCCCATCCCGGACGCCGCCGTCGCGCTCACCCTGAATCCGTCCGCGGCGGACGCCCGCCGGTGGCCCGACGGCCGGACCGACGCCGACGGCCTGATCCGGTTCGACGACCTCGCCGAGGGCGAGGACCATTACGTTCTCACCGTGTCGTTCCCGAGGGACTTCCGCCCGTTGACCGTCCCGATCAAGCCCGGCGCCCCCCCGCTGGAGGTCCGCGCCGAGCGCGGGCGGTCGCTCGAAATCCGGGTCGTCGAGGCCGTCACCGGCTGGCCGGTCCCCGGCGTCCAGCTCTACGCCCAGGGGCCCGACGGCCTGATCGTCCAGGCCGACGCGCCCACCGACGACGACGGCCGCTATCATTTCAGCACCCTCCCGCAGGGGGAGATCCGACTCACCAACGCCCACCTGCTGACCTGGGAGTCGCCCCAGCCGCCGATCGTCGCCGCCGGAGAGTCTGGCCCGATCCTGATCCGCGTGACCCAACTCCACGAGTCTGGCCCACGGCCCAGGCCGCCCGCAAGGCCCTGATTCGAAGGCCCGTCCGCTTGCGATGCGTCGGCCCGGGGGCCGACGTATTCGGACCTGGCGTGGGCATCGCCGACGGCGGTTCTCGCCTCGATCAGGGAAGGAGGCTCCGAAGCTGCTGGACGGTGTCGGCCATCCCGTAGCAAACGGACAAAAAACAACTCTAAGGCCTACCATCCCGAAAAGGTTCGCATTCAGGACTCCCCTCAAGGATGGCCTGAATCCCTTCGAAAGACCGTCAAAACCATCCCTGTAGCCGTCTCGAAATCGAGGTCCTGAATCCTGCCGGTGGTCGTGAGTTTCGAGACAACAGACTACCTTCATACGATGCTGTTCAATCCCTCAGGTTCTGGGCCGACGCAGGAGTAATCATGGTAAACCTCATCGGGTGGGCCATCCTCTCGGCCGTCGCGATGGTCGGTGCCCTTTCGGGATGGGGGGTCACGAGGAGGCCGGTCGCCGGGCTGCTGTTCGGAGCCATCGGTGGGGTCGTGGGTGCCTGCCTCGGGCTCTTCCTGGGCGTCTGGGCCATCCCGCTCGTGTTCCCGACTCATGTGGAGCAGAGCGACTGGTTCGCAAAGGTCACGGTGGTCGAGGGCCCGTTCAAGCCCTGGAGCAGTCTCTTCGTCATCGTCACCATCATGGTGAGCACGGGGCTTGTCGCCATGGCCTTTGCATGGGTGGCTGCCCGCCTCGGGGCCCGGTGGTGTGGCGATTAAATCGGGACTCTCCAACGGTCTGGTGTCTCGATGAGTCTTGCCGGGCTTCGGTTCGACAGTCCTTGACCAAATGGGCTGGTCGACGGTCGTTCCGGTGGGCCTTAAGTTGTTTTTTGTCCGTTTGCTACTGCAAGGCCGTATTCATCAAGTCGCGGAAAGTGCAGCCCTCGCGCAGGGGCCCGGAATTGACCGGGAGCCAAATTCGCCCACGCAGAGAGCGATTGGGCAAACCGCGGTCGACATGCTTCGATCGCCTGCGGGGATTGAGCGCCGCGCTCAGGAGGTGGAGGATCCGGCCCGTCGCCCGGCACGCCGCCTCGCGGCATACGGCAGGAGGAACAGGTACAGGCCGGTGAGCAGGAGCAGGACGAGCGGGAACAGTGCCAGGAAGCCGACCCAGACGGCGGGCTCCTTCCGGCTCATCGCCACGATGTTGATCAGGACGGCCGCCGTGAAGGCGATCGACGTCCAGCGGTGAATCTGCCGAATCCATTCGTTCCAGTTCATCGAAACCTCCTTGAAGACGCGCCCGATGCGGATCGGGCGCAGGTCGACCGCCCTCGGCCACGAGCCTCCACCGGCTCACGGGGTCTTTTCGAGCAGATCGACGAGCTTCCCGCCCATCAGCTTCCAGCCGTAGCGGGCGCCGCCGAAGTTCTGCTTCTGTTCCGGCTTGAAGCCGGACTGCACGAGCGACAGGCGCGTGCCGGTCGCGGTGGGCGCGAGCGTGAAGGTCACGACGGTGTCCAGGGCCATGTCGCCGACGACCCACGCGTAGCTGAGCTTCCGCCCGGCTTCGATCTCGAGGAATCGGCAGTTCACGGTGCCGTCCCAACCGGGGTACGGCTGCGTCTTCATCGTGAACGCCGCCCCCGGCTCGAGCTTGAGCCTGACGGCGGGCAGGAGCCATTCCGCGAGCAGCTCGGGATCGGTGAGCGCCCGCCACACCTTCTCCGGCGAATGATGGAGATCGAACTCGAAAGTCAAAGAATCGGTCTGCGACGAGTCGGTCTTGTCGACGGGGTTCATTCGTCCATTTTCTCCAGCAGCCGTTCGAGGCGGTCGATGCGCTCCGGCCAGAACGCGCCGTAGTGTTTCATCCATTCGACCAGCGGTTCCAGGCCTTTCGGCTCGGCGCTGTAGTGGGTCTGGCGTCCCTCCGGGCGGTCTCGCACAAGGCCCGCGGTCTTCAGGACGCCCAGGTGCTTGGAGACCGCCGGTTGCGAGATCCCCGCGTGATCGGTCAGCGCGCGCACGGTCTGCTCACCCTCGCTGACGAGGCGTTCGAAGATCGCGCGGCGGGTCGGGTCGCCCAGCGCCCTGAAAAGCTCGTTGGGGGCGGCAAGCATGGCGAAACCATAACCGCCGGGCTATTGATCGTCAAGCACGGTCCGTGGACTTGAGCCTGCGCGATCCCGCCGGATCTCTCGCCGAGGCTCGGCTCGCCGCGATTGCGGAGGGGTCCGACGACGAGGTCGCCCGGCGCTGGTCGGCGCTCTTCCCGATCCGCACAGGTCGAGTTCAGCTCGACGGCGGTCGGGGGACCACGCGGAGGCCGGCCTTGTCGAGGCGGCTGAGCAGGATCGGCCAGTGGCGGGCGAAGCTGTGGGCGGCCATCGTGTGCGTGCAGGCGATGGTTTCGCGGTCGTGCCGCCCCAGCACCCTCGCCCCGCCGGGCGCCCGGAAGAGCGCCCGGCGCACCGCGCCGACGCTGGGCGCGGCGACGTAGAATCGCAGGGCCGCCGCCGCCTCATCGGCGATCGCCGACGCCGCGACCCCTTCGTCCCCGGCCCGTCCGATGTTATCCTGGATCTCCATGACCGCCCCCCCGGCGACCGGTTCGCGCCCGTCCCCGCTTCTTCGAGACGACCGTCCCATGATCGATCCTCCCAGCAACATCCGAGCCCATCAAGCGGAACAGATCCTGGAGGTCGCCTGGCCCGACGGATCGGTCGACCGATTCCCCTACCGCTTCCTCCGCGCCGAGTGCCCCTGCGCCAGTTGCCGGGACGAGTGGAGCGGCGAGCGGATCATCCAGATCGAGCACGTCCGCGAGGACGTCAAGCTCGAAGCGATCGAGCCGGTCGGCAACTACGCGATCAAGCCCTCCTGGAGCGACGGCCACTCCACCGGCATCTTCACCTGGGATACGCTCAAGGAAGCCGCCCGATCCATCCCCAAACCCGGATGACCGCCCTTCCGGCCGACCCGGCGCCCCGGCTCACGGTCGCCGTCCCCACCTGCAACGGCGAGCCCCACCTGGCCGAGGCCCTCGCGGGCGTGCTCGCCCAGCAGGGCGCGATGTTCGACCTGCTCGTCTGCGACGACCGATCGGACGACCGGACCGTCGATCGGGTTCGCGAGCTGGCCGGCGATCGCGCCCGGATCGAGATCAACCCGGAGCGCCTGGGCCTGGCCGGCAACTGGAACCGCGCGGTCACCCTGAGCCGCACCCCCTGGGTCGCCGTCTTCCACCAGGACGACGTCATGCGCCCCGGCGACCTCGCGTCCCGGCTCGGGGCGATCGAGAGGCCGGGCGCCGAGAGCCTTGGGCTGATCGCCGGCCCGGCCGACGTGATCGACCAGTCCGGCCGCCCCGTCCCCCCCGAGATCGTCGAATACGGCGGGCTGGCCGAGCCCCCCACCGGCCGGTTCGTCGACTTCCCCCCCGGCGCGTTCGCGTCCCGGCTGGAGGCTTCGAACCTCCTCCGCTGCTCGGCCGTGACCACGAGCAAGCTCGCGCACGAGGCCGTCGGCGGCTTCGACCCGAGCTATCGCTACGTCGTCGACTGGGACTTCTGGCTCCGCGTGGCCGACCGATTCGCCGTCACCTGGATCGCCCAGGAGCCGAAGGTCTCCGTCCGCTGGCACGCCGCCAGCGAGACCCACCGCTTCAAGGTCGGCCTCGACGACCTGGAAGAGACCGAACGGCTGCTGACGAGGCGCTCCGTGCGCCCCGGCCGTCGCCTGGCCCGCGCCTACCTCAACCGCGCCCACGACGCCCTCCGCGCCGGGCGCGTCGACCTGGCCCGCACCGCGCTCGACCGCGCCGTCGCGATCAGCCCCGCCGTGCTGACCTCGATCCTCGCCGACCCCCGGCTCGCCGCGCAGATGGCGACGCTCCGGCTCGCCCCGAGGCTCGCCCGACGCTGGTTCGCCCGCTGACGATCGACGACTTCACTTCAAGGGCCCGACGTCGCAGAGCGGGATGATCGGGCTGGTCGATTCCAGGAGGTCCTGCAAGCTCACGCTCCGGAAGGCCGCTTCCATCGTCGCGTACGCCTGGTCCAGCTCGCGATGGAGCGGACAGAGCGTGGTGTGAGAGGGCAGGCCCAGCGGACAGTGACGGATGCGCTCGATCGGCGCGACCGCTTCCACCACGTCCAGGATCGTGACCTCCCGCGGCGGTTTGACCAGCTCATAGCCCCCGCCGGGCCCCGGCCGCGAGCGCACCAGGCCCACCGCCGCCAGGTCCTGCAAGACCCGGTTCAGATACGACCGGGGCGTCTTCGTCTTCAGCGCCAGCACGTCCGCCGACGCCAGCCGGCCGGGCTGGCCCGCCAGGCACACCGCGGCCCTCAATGCGTATTCCGCCGTCTTCGGCAGCATGAATTCCCCGCTGATTCTCGTTCCAAGGCCCTCGCCCGGTCCGCGACCTCGGAGGCCCGAAACCATCATACACGCGATCCGCGGATCCGGCCCGAAATATCCTGCACCTTGACGTCCAGATCCTATTCTGTATATTCGGATGTAGATTTCAAGCCGTCGCCCGCCGAGTGGGGGCGGATCCGTCCCCCGGCCCGCCAGGAGAACCCGCATGCTCCGCCCCGAGACGATCGCCATCATCAAGCAGATCACGCCCGCGGTGGCCGCGAACGCCGAGACGATCACGCGGCGATTCTACCAGTTGATGTTCGCCGGCGACCCGCAGGTCCAGGCGTATTTCAACCAGGCCCACCAGCATTCGGGGGGCCAGCAGCAGGCGCTCGCGGGGGCCATCTGCGCGTATTTCGCCCATATCGACAACCCGGCCGTGCTGGGGCCGGCGATTGAGTTGATCGCCCAGAAGCACTGCTCGCTGGGGATCAAGCCGGAGCATTATCCGATCGTCGGCAAGCACCTGCTGGCGGCCATCGGCGACGTCATGGGCGACGCCGTCACCGAGCCGATCGTGGCGGCGGTCGCCGAGGCCTACGGCTTCCTGGCCGACGTCTGCATCCAGCGCGAGGCCGAGATCTACCGACAGCAGCGCGAGGCCGTCGGCGGCTGGAACGGCTATCGCACGTTCGTGGTCGATCGCAAGGTCCCCGAGAGCGACATCGTCACCTCCTTCTACCTCCGACCCGCCGACGGCGGCCCCCTGCCGACGTACGAGCCCGGCCAGTACGTCACCGTGCGGATCGACCATCCCAGGACCCCGACCTCGCCGCGCAACTACAGCCTCTCCGACCGGCCCGGCCAGGACCACTACCGGATCAGCGTCAAGCGCGAGCCGGCCCTCGCCGCCGAGGCCCCCGACGGCCTGATCTCCAACTACCTGCACGACGAAATCCTCGCCGGGGACGAGCTGGAACTCGGCCCCCCCTGCGGCGAGTTCACGATCCCGGACCAGGCCGCCGACCGTCCCATCGTCCTGCTCGCCGGCGGCATCGGCGTCACCCCCCTGCTGGCCATGGCCAAGGACCTGGTCTACCGCAGGCCCAACACCCCGATCCACTTCCTCCACGCCGCCCGCAACAGCCAGATCCAGCCCTTCGCCGACGAACTTCGCGCCCTCAAGGCGGCGTCGGACAACGTGGACCTCCACATCGTCTACGACGCCCCGCTCGCCGACGACCTCGCCAGGGGACGTTGCGACCGCGTCGGCTTCATCGACTCGAACATGATCCGCGACTGGGCCCCCTGCGACGAGGCCTCGTTCTTCTTCTGCGGCCCCAAGCCGTTCATGCAGTCGGTCTACTCCACCCTCAAGAACCTGAACGTCGACGACGACCGCATCCGCTTCGAGTTCTTCGGGCCCCGCCAGGAGATCACCGCCGCCCCCGTCGCCGCGACGGCCTGACCCTCCCCCGCAGTGGGGCGGTCGACCGGCCGCCCCACCCCGATTCGCCACCTCCCTCCCGGAATCCGACCCTCCCCCGTCCCGCCGTTCGGGCTATGATCGGCGCGTGACGCCGGGAGGGGTTCGCGCGCAAGGTCGGCTTGCCTCGTTCGCCCGCCGGATCGGTTCGCGAGGCGGTGGGAAAATGAAGCGGGCCGCGATGTTCTCCCGGAGGGTCGTCGACCCGGTCAACTCGGTCGCCTGGTTCGCCATGGACGCGCTCTGGCTCGCGCAACTGGCCGGCCCGGCCTACCTCGCGTCCGCCGCGACCCTCTCGACCGGCGCGACCCTCCTCTTCCTCAACTGGCGGCGCTGGGCTCGGCTGCGCGACGACCTGACGCTCAACGCCTGGATGTGGATGAACGCGCTCTGGATGATCTCGGACCTCGGCGACCGGCCGATGTTCCGCAAGGCCGCCCTGGGGTTCGCGATCCTGGGCGCGATCCTCCTCGCCAACGAGCTCCGCCCTTCTCCGAACCGATTCGAGTCGCTCGCCCGCTTCAAGAAGATGCGCATCCCCCCACGTCCCCGTCGGCGTTGAGCGTCTCCATTCGCGGTTCCTGGGGTAGTGTCAGGATGGACGAATCCGCCCGCGAGGCGATTTCGCGCCCCGACCCGATCGGCCCGAGGCCCTCACCAGGCGACACCGGACGATCGGCGAGCCTGGACCCGAGAGGAACATCAAAAGCGCCAAACGAAGCCAATTTTCCAGGGCCGAACCCGAAACCCAAATGCTTTGCCTGATGGAGATTCCGCTCGATGGCTTTGTTCCCCTCGGCTGGCGAACGAACCCGATTTCCGAGCGTCGCGAGGACGCCCTCGCCAGATAGGGAAAACGGCACGATCGAAGCCAATCGGAAAACCATAAACGCCTAACCGAAAGCAACTTAATTCGATTTCACGGCGTAAATACGAAGCCAATCGAACCCAATGCGCGAGGGACGCGGCCGAAGGCCACCGCGCGGGGTGGCTTGTCGGGGAATTGACGTCCGGGGCATAATGGGAGGATTCCCTCCAACGGCGACGGCGACCGGGACCCCCATTTCTTCGCGAGGCATAGATCGACGACCATGACGCTTGAGGCGATCGCCCCACTCCCGTGTTCCTCGCGGAACGAAGCCCCGACGCAACTGCCGGTGCTGCCGCTCGTTCCGATCTCGCGTCCGCACCTCCCGGCCTCCCGCGCCGAGATGGACGCGCGGGGATGGGACGCAGTCGACGTGGTCCTCGTCACCGGCGACGCCTACGTCGACCACCCCGCCTTCGCGATGGGGATCCTCGGCCGGGTGCTGGAAGCGGCCGGATTCCGGGTTGCGATCCTGAGCCAGCCCGACTGGCGGAGCGCCGAGCCCTGGCGGCAGTTCGGCCGCCCCCGGCTGTTCTTCGGCGTCAGCGCCGGGAACATGGACAGCATGATCAACCACTATACGGCCAACAAGAAGGTCCGTAACGACGACGCCTACAGCCCCGGCGGCCGGATCGGCCTGCGCCCCGACCGCGCCACGATCCCCTACTGCCACCGCTCTCGCGAGGCCTTCCCCGGCGTCCCGATCATCGCCGGAGGGGTCGAGGCCTCGCTTCGCAGGCTGGCGCACTACGACTACTGGAGCGACACCGTCAAGCGGTCGATCCTGCTGGACTCGAAGGCCGACCTCGTCGTCTTCGGCATGGGCGAGCAGCCGATCGTCGAGATCGCCCGGCGGCTCCAGGCCGGCGAGTCCACCCGCAACCTGCGCGACATGCGGGCCGTCGCCTACGCGATGGGTGCCAGCGAGACCCCGCCGGCCGACGCGTTCGTCCTGCCGACCTTCGAGGAGGTCAAGGCCGACAAGCATCGGTTCGCCGAGGCCACCAAGCGGATCCACCTGGAGACGAACCCGCTCAACGCCAGGCGGCTCGTCCAGTATCACGACCGCCAGGCCGTCGTCTGCAACCCTCCCGGCCTGCCGATCAGCCAGGACGACATGGACCGCACCTACGGCCTGCCGTTCACCCGCCGCCCCCACCCCATGTACAAGGCGGAGCGGATCCCGGCGTACGAGGTCGTCAAGGATTCGGTGACGATCATGCGGGGCTGCTTCGGCGGCTGCACCTTCTGCTCGATCACCGCCCACCAGGGCCGGATCATCCAGTCCCGCTCGCAGGAGTCGATCCTGACCGAGCTGAAGCAGATGGGCCAGGACCCGAAGTTCTCGGGCGTCGTCTCCGACATCGGCGGCCCGACCGCCAACATGTACCAGATGCGCTGCACCCGCCCCGAGGTGGAGGCCAAGTGCAAGCGGCTCTCGTGCGTGCATCCCACGGTCTGCAAGCTGCTGGGGACCGACCACGGACCCCTGATCGAGCTGATGAAGCAGAGTCGCGAGACGCCGGGGATCTCCAAGGTCCACGTCGCCTCGGGCATCCGCATGGACCTCGCCCAGAAGTCCCCCGAATACCTGGAGGAGCTGGCGACCCACCACGTCGGCGGCCACCTCAAGGTCGCCCCGGAGCACACCGACCCGGCCGTCCTCAAGCTGATGAAGAAGCCCGACTCCGAGGACTACGCGGGCTTCGCCGAGGCCTTCCAGAAGGCCAGCCGCAAGGCTGGCAAGAAGCAGTTCCTGGTGCCGTACTACATCGCCTCCCACCCGGGGAGCGACCTGAACGCCATGATCGACCTGGCCGTCTTCCTCAAGCGCAACGGCTACCGCCCCGACCAGGTCCAGGACTTCATCCCCGCGCCGTTCGACATCGCCACCTGCATGTACTACACCGGCATGGACCCGTTCACCGGCGCGGAGGTCTACGTCGCGCAGCACCTCCGCGACCGCAAGCTCCAGCGGGCGCTGATGCAATTCTTCAAGCCGGAGAACTATTTCATGGTCCGCGAGGCGCTGCTCAAGGCGGCGCGACAGGACCTTATCGGAAGCGGGTGCGATTGCCTGATCCCGGCGAATCCCCCGCAGGCCGCCCTGCAGGCGCGCAGGGAGAAGGCGAACGAGTCGCTGGGCGAGGGTAAGTACGTCCACCAGATCCCGCCCCAGGGATCGAAGGGCTATCGGCCGGGACGGACCTCGGCTCAGCGACGTCAGGGGAAAAAGCAGGGTTCGTGACGATCGCGAGATGCGATCATCGCAAAAAACACGATTTGCTTGATTCCCAGACAATCCCATTCATACAATCACCGTGCAATCCTCGGCCCGTCGCCCGGTCCAGGCGCGAAAGAAGCGTCTGCCGAGAGTCGGGGGACGCCGAGGTTGCAATCCGGGGAAGCCCCCGCTCAGGCGAGGGTTGGAAATACGACGATCCGTTCAGATCCAAAGCCTGAGACGCCGGCATGCCCACGTGCAGTCCAGCCCTTGCGATCGCCCGCGTGAGGCCAGCCTCGGCCGCCTGGTTGGTCGCCTGGCTGTTTACCCTGCTTCAGCAGTAGCCATGCCGCATCATTCTACCCGCTAGAACGATCGCCATGCCGAGCGACTCCTTGAAGAGCCACCTCATGGAAACCTCCGCGTCTCCCTCCTCGCGCCCGACGGACTCCTCGTGGTGGCGGGGGACGGTGATCGCCCTGGTCATCCTCGCAGTCGGGCTCGCGATCGGATGCTTCGCAATGGGGGAGACAGGCCCGCTCTGGCCGGACTCGCCTCGATACGCGAACGGCGCGGCGATGATCCTCGACTGGCTGAGGTCGGGGGACTACCATTCCCCCAAGGCTTTCGCCCTACGGAACTACGCCCAGTACCCATCCTTCAGCATTCCGTACCACCCGCCGGGTTATCCGCTGGTGCTGGCCATCTGGTTCGGCGTCACCGGGCCGTCGTATGCGTCGGCTCGGCTGTTCATCGCCGTGTGCTGGGCCGCGACCGGCGGGCTGTTTTATCTGATCCACCGCCACTTCGGAGCGGGGCGGACCTCTAGCGCGGCTGTGGCCTTGCTCCTCCTGACCACCCCTCCGCTAGCGATTTGGGCGCGGGACACCATGTCAGAGGTCCCAAGCCTCGTGCCACTGCTGGCCGCCACCCTGTTCTATGTCAGGTGGTTGGACGGGGGACGAGCATGGAACGCCGCCCTGGCGGGGTTGCTGCTTGAGACCGCGTTCTTCTTCCGCGTGACCACCTCCGCGGTCGTCCCGGGATTGGTCCTTTACGGCATGCTGACGCGTGGGCTGACTCGGCGGAAACTCCTCTGCGTGGCGCTCTTCGGGGTCGTCTACCTTTCGGTGAACGCGGGTTATATCACATTCGCGGCCCAGTACAGCCGGCACGAGGTGTCCGCCGACGGTAAAGACCAGGGACTCGGCTTCGCGCAAGCTATCCAGTACTTCCGCGTCTGTTCGCCGGGTCTGGTGGCGGGTGGGACGGCCGCCGTCGGGTTCGGCGGGTTGCTCGCGGCCCTGATCGGACGGTCCGTCCACCGGCCGGTCCTGTTGTGGGCGGCGTGGTTGGCCAGTTGCGTCGCTTTCAAGATCGCCGTCCCCACGACCACCGAGGTCCGGCACTTGGTTCTGGCGATGCCGGCGCTCGCCGGCCTGGCCGTGGCGTGGTTCCCGGACCGCGACTCATCCCGCTATCAGAGGCGACTGGCCCTCGCCGCAGCCTTGTCGACGCTAGCCGTGGCCTTCAATCTCTTCGTCCTCGCGAGAACGACTCCTCGAGGCCTGGTCGGCTACGCACCGGTCGCCGAAGCCCTGGCGAAGGCCGACGGCCCCGGGCATATCTTCATGGCCTGCCCGGAAGACCAGGAGCTGATGTTCCGCTACCGCGTCGCCCACCCCGCACGAGACCGAGACTGCGTGCGGAGCGACCGCAGCCTCGTCGTGCGGGTATCGGAATACGCCCACCAAACCGACGATGTCCGCGCGACGACGCAAGACGACGTGCTCGACGTCTTCCGACGCGGCCGGATCGGCTATGTGGTGACGTGCCAGCCGTATCCTGGGCGGCGAGACGTCCGCCCAGTCGACTACAAGCTGACGGAACAGACGGTCCGCGCACGCCCCGAAATGTTCCGCGAAATCAAATCGTTCCCGCTTCTGGTCGATTACGTCGACGGGGCTCACCGCGACACTCAGGGGCTGGTGACGATCTGGCAGGTGACGGCCCACGTCGAAGACGGTCCACCTGACCTGCCGGTCCTCGTCCCGACGGCCAGCTTGAGGATCGAGCCTTAACAAGGGTCGTCCGGCCAAATTCGAGAGGGATCTTCCCAGCGACCCCACGTCCAGGATTCCTCGCCTCCTCCGAGCCTCATGGTGCACCAACGCAGGGGGCGTGGGCGGAACCTCGATGCTTGCCGCCGCGATCCGTCGAGCACGCATGGCAGCCCATCGAGTTACCGGATATTGTGGGATGACGATCGTCTTAACGCAAATTGGCAAATTGTTCGACATCGCCGCGTGCATGTCCTGCACCGGCAAGGACCCGTTCGCCGGCCGAGAGGCCTACGCCGCCCAGCACCTCCGCGACCGCAAGCTCCAGCGGGCGTCGCTCCAGTGCTTCCGCCCCGAGGACGACTTCGAGGGCCGGAAGGCCCTGCCCGCCGTCGGCCGCGAAGACCTGATCGGCGGCGGCGCCCTGCAACCCCCAGACAAGCCAACCACGCGGTCTGAGGCACCTGACACGACGACCACACGACCACTACCACGACCACGCCGTCCTGAATCCCGCGAAGGCGGAGAAGTCGACCGAACCAAGGCCCGAGCCGGCGAAGCGGCGAGGGGAGAAACGGTAAGGACGAGACGTTGCCGATTCGACGGCGGACGACGCGCCGAACGGGTCGAGATCGCCCGCCGACCCTCGGCCGAACGACGGCCGACGCCACTGGATGACATTCACAAAGCCTGATTTGACACTCGCCGCATCGAGCCCGACCGCCCGACCGGCCCTTCCCTCCCGAGGTCGTCCCGACCATGCCCCGCAGAGACTCGCGTCCCCCTCGCCACCGCTCCTCGTCGCCCGGCTCGAAGCCGCCGGGAGGGCGGCCCCGCCCCAAGACGGCCTCCGGCGACCGCCCGAAGCCCCCGGGCGGACGGCCGACCTTCAAGACCGCCCCGCGCGGTAAGACCATGCCGGTCCTCGCCGGCCTGATCGCCACCATCGCCCCCAAGGTCCTCCGCGACGTCCTGGACCGCGGCAAGCGGCTCGAATCGGCGATCGTCGACGCCCAGGGCGACGAGGCCAAGAAGAAGTCCACTCGGTCCGACCGCATGATGATCAACCGATCCCTCGCCTCGCTGGTGCGCTGGTGGGGCTGGATCGAGCCCCTCAAGCTCGTGCACGTCGAGGAGCAGCTCCTGCTGGCCTGGCTGCTCGACGCCCCCGACCTGCCGGCCGTCCCCCGGCTCTGGGCCAGCCGCTCCGGCCGCGACCCCAGCCGCCTCTTCTCCGGCGGCGACGCCCCCAACTGGACGGCCCGCGCCGAGACCCTGAAGCGGTTCGTCGCCGGCCGCACCGTCGCCGCCGACCCCTGGATGCCCTTCCCGAACTGGCTCCGCGACGAACTGCCGCTCCCCCCGGGAGAGGAGTCGGCCAAGATCCGCAAGCTCCACTTCCTCCACGCCGTCCAGGCCCCCCCCTCGCTGTGGGTCGCCGTCCGCGGCAGGCCCCCCAAGGACGTCTGGAACGAACTCCACGAGGACGGCCTCAAGCCCTGGGTCCAGCGCAAGATCGAGTCGGCCGCCCGGCTCGAGCGCGACGCCGACCTCCGCCGCCTGGAGTCGTTCCAGACCGGCTCCCTGCTCGTCGAGGACCTGGGCTCGCAAGCCGTGGCCAAGGTCTGCGACCCCGACCCCGGCGAACGCTGGTGGGACGTGGGCGACGGCGCGGGGCTCTTCGCCCTGGGCCTGGCCGACGAGATGGCCGGCAAGGGGACCATCATCTCGACCTTCGAGCACGAGCCGTCCCGCCTCTCCGCCGTCAAGCGGCTCCGCTCCAGCCCCTACACCAACGTGGCCGCCAAGACCTGGGACGGCCGACGCCCCCCCGGCAAGCCCGAGAGCTTCGACGGCGTCCTCGTCGCCCCCCCCAGCTCCGGGGTCGGCTCGTGGCGCCGCCACCCCGAGGTCCGCTGGATCATCAAGGCCGACCAGCTCCCCGAACTCGTCGCCCGCCAGAAGAAGCTCCTGGCCCTCGCCGCGACGGCCGTCCGCCCCGGCGGGACCCTGGTCTACACCGTCGGCACCGTGACCCTCCGCGAGACCCAGGGCCTCATCAACGAGTTCCTCGAAGAATCGCCCGACTTCCGACTCGACCCGTTCCCGCACCCGCTGGAAGACGGCGAGACCACCGGCATGCTCCAGCTCTGGCCCCAGACCCACGACTGCGAGGCCCGCTTCATCGCCCGATTGGTCCGCACCGCCAAGCCGTCCGCCACCCCGCCGACCAGGACGACCGGGAAGAACCAGCCCCCTTCGTGACCTCTCGGGCTGGACGAACCGGCCCGGAGATCGTACTCTGATGAGGTCTTTGACAACTCGCGACCGGGTAGCTCAGTCGGTAGAGCAACGGACTTCAAGCGCGGCCTCGGCCGCGAAATAGGAGCCTCGCGCGGGAAGACGCACAACCGCGACGAGTGAATGCCGCTATTTGCTGGAACGCCCTCAGAGCCCCTCGCACCACAACGCGGCCGGCGACGGCGATCGTGACGGTTCGAAAAGCGAGGGGATTGGGCCATCAGCAGGCAAGGCGCCGAGGGATCCTCGGCCCCAGCCTCAGAGACTAGACGCGGCACGCCTGCGATGGCGAAGAGATAGTCCAGACCATCAAGCCGACCCCCCGGGGCCGGTGGTCGGTGAAAGCCGATGAGGTAGGTTAATCCGTTGGTCGTGGGTTCGAGCCCCACCCCGGTCACTCGCGACAGGAGCCGCCGCAAGGCGGCTCTTCGCGTTTCCCCCCCCGGGCCCGGCCGGGGTGGATGCTTCATGCTCGGTTGAGCATGGGAACGTGTCGTCATATCGGATCTCAGCGACGTTTCTCGCTTGTCGGCCATCTGGGCGGACGAGCCCGGCGCGTCGCGCGCCGGGCTTCGCGCCGGAAGGGGCCCTGGGGGAGTTCAGGCGAGGATGTCGTCGACGACATGGCCGGCGACGTCGGTGAGGCGGAAGTCGCGGCCGGCGTAGCGGTAGGTCAGCTTCTCGTGGTCGAGCCCGATCAGGTGGAGGATCGTGGCGTGCAGGTCGTGGATGTGGACCTTGTTCTGGACGGCGTAGTAGCCGTAGTCGTCGGTGGCGCCGTACTGGACGCCCCCCTTCACGCCGCCGCCGGCCATCCACATGGTGAAGCCTTCGGGGTTGTGGTCGCGGCCGTCCTTCCCCTGGGCGGTCGGGGTCCTTCCGAATTCGCCCCCCCAGAGTACCAGCGTATCCTGGAGTAGCCCCCGGGCCTTGAGGTCGCGGAGCAGGGCCGCGATCGGCCGGTCGACCTCGCGGGCGTTCTGCTCGTGGCCGTTCTTGAGGTCGCCGTGCTGGTCCCACTGGACGGCGGCGTTGCTGTGGGTGGCCTGTACGAACCGGACTCCGCGCTCGGCGAAGCGGCGGGCGAGGAGGCACTGGCGGCCGAAGTTCTCGGTGACGGGGTCGTCGAGGCCGTACGCCTTGAGGGTGGCGGGCGACTCGTCGGAGATGTCCTGGATCTCCGGCATCTCGGTCTGCATCCGGAAGGCCAGCTCGAACGACTCCAGGCGGCCTTCCAGCTTGGGGTCGGGGCCGGTCTGCTCCAGTTGCTCGCGGTTGATCTCCGCGAGCAGGTCGAGCTGGGCCCGCTGCTCGGCGGCGGAGAACCGGGGGCTCTGGATGAACTTGACCCGGGCCTCCTTCGCGGGGACTCCGGCGTTGCCCAGGGGCGTGCCCTGGTAGGGGGCGGGCAGGAAGGCGGAACTCCAGTTGGAGACGCCGCCGTGGGCCAGGGTCGGGCAGATGGTGAGGAAGCCCGGCAGGTTCTGGTTCTCGGTCCCCAGGCCGTAGGTGATCCAGGAGCCCATGCTCGGCCGGACGAAGTTGTCGCTGCCGGTGTGGAGCTTGAGCAGGGCGCCGCCGTGGGCCGCGTTGGTGCCGTGCAGGGAGTTGATGATGCAGAGGTCGTCCACGCACTGGGCGACGTTCGGGAAGAGGTCGCTGACCAGGATCCCGCTCTCGCCGTAAGGCCGGAACTTCCAGGGGGAGCCCAGCAGCATTCCGGTGGGGGCGAACTGGACCCGGGGCTTGTCGAAGGGGAGCGGCTTGCCGTCGTCGCGCTGGAGGTTCGGCTTGTAGTCGAAGGTGTCGACGTGCGAGGGGCCCCCCTTCATGAACAGGAAGATGACCCGCTTGGCGCGGGCCGGGAAGTGGGGGGCTCGCGGCGCCAGCGGGCCGGCCGAGTCCGCCCGGGCCTTCTCGTCGGCGAACATCGCCGCCATCGCCAGGGAGCCGAACCCCGTGGCGCACGTCTGGAGCATCCGACGGCGGGAGACGAACCGTCGCGAGTGTTGGTCCATGTCACGACCTTTCGTCCGGGATTATCGGATGTACACGAACTCATTCGAGGCCAGGATCACCTGGCAGAGCGCCTGCCAGGCTTCGGGTCGGCTCGGCTCGCCCTTCGATCCGCCCGATCCGCCGGGCCCGTCGTGCGGGAGGCGTTCGAACCTGTCGAGGAACGCGAGGTCCCGCCGCGACTCGTCGGTCGTCGGGGTCCGGCCGTAAGTCCGCTGGTAGAGCCGGCGGAGCCGGTCGGCGTCGTCCGACTCGGGGCGGGCGAGGAGGTCGGCGGCCAGCTCGCGGGCCGACTGGATGACCAGGTCGCTGTTCATCATGAAGAGGGCCTGGGGCGCCACGGTGGTGGTGGCCCGGTCGCCGTTCATGACGTTGGCGTCGGTGGAGTCGAAGAGCTGGAACATGTCGTACAGGTGGTTGCGGACGATCGGCAGGTAGAGCGAGCGGCGCCGGGTGTCGTAGCCGGTCTTGTCGCGCGACGTGTGGTCGAAGAAGTAGGCGCGATTCTCTACCTGGAGCAGCGAGCCGCCCATCGTCTCGTCGAGGGCGCCGCTGACGGCCAGCAGGGCGTCGCGGATCTCCTCGGCCTCCAGGCGGCGGACGTCCCATCGCCAGTAGAGGCGGTCTTCCGGGTCTTTCTGGAGCGCCTGCGGGTCGGCGTCGCTGCTCATCTGATAGGTCGCCGAGAGCATGATGAGCCGGTGCATCGCCTTGATCGACCAGCGCCCATCGACGAAGCGGCGAGCCAGCCAGTCCAGCAGTTCGGGGTGGGTCGGCAGGGCGCCGTTGACGCCGAAGTTGTCGGTGGTGCTCACCAGGCCGCGGCCGAAATGCCAGCGCCAGATGCGGTTGACCATGACCCGGGCGGTCAGGGGATGATCCGGCTCGACGAGCCATCGGGCCAGTTCCAGACGTCCGCTCTGGGTGCCGCCGAAGCTCGTCGGAGAGGCCTCGTTGAAGACCTGGGGCGCGCGACGAGGGACGACCGCTCCCAGCGCCAGGTGGCTTCCCCGGATGTGGACGGCCACGTCGGTGGGGGTTCCTTCGGCGACCCCCATCGCCGACGGCATCACGGGCGCGGCCTTCTCCAGCGCGGCCAGGTCGGCCCGCAGCTTGACGATCCGGGCGCGGGTCTCCTCGGGGTAGAGGGGCTCGAGCTTCTCCGGGAGGGTCGCGCCTTCCGCCTTCCCGGCGCGGACCTGCTCGTCGGCGGCGGCGACCAGGCGGTCGATCTCGGCCCTGGCGGCGGCGACCTCGGCGTCGTGGGCGGCCTTGCGGGCCAGGTCGGGCTCGGTGGCGATGGTGTTCTCGTGCCAACGGGCGACGGTCGCGAAGCTCTCCATCGTCTTCGTGCTCTTGAAGACCCCGGCGAGGGCGTAATAATCGGCCGCGGTGATCGGGTCGAACTTGTGATCGTGGCAGCGTGCGCAGCCCAGGGTCAGGCCGAGGACGGCGCGGCCCAGGGTGTCGATCTGCTCATCGATGATGTCCATCTCCATCTTCGTCTTGTCGACCTCGGCCAGCACCTTCGGCCCGAGGGTGAGGAAGCCGGTGGCGATCAGCCGCTCATGCTGGACCTCGACGGGGTCGGTCTTCGGGAGCAGGTCGCCGGCCAGTTGCTCGACGATGAACTGGTCGTAAGGCTTGTCGCGGTTGAACGCGGCGACGACGTAGTCGCGATACCGCCAGGCGTTGCCGTGGGCCACGTTCTCGTCCAGGCCGTTCGAGTCGGCGTAGCGGGCGACGTCGAGCCAGTGCCGTCCCCAGCGCTCGCCGTAGTGGGGGGAGGCGAGCAGGCGTTCCACGACCCGTTCGAACGCGTCCGGGGCGTCGTCGGCCAGGAAGGCGTCGATCTCCTCGGGGGTCGGCGGCAGCCCCGTCAGGTCGAAGGTCGCGCGTCGGATCAGGGTGGGCTTGTCGGCCGGCGGCGCCGGCTTGAGGCCCTGGGCCTCCAGTTGGGCCAGGATGAACCGATCGAGGTCGTCGCCGGGCGGGGTCGACGCCGGGTCCGACGCCGAGACCGCGGGGGGCGTCGGGTCGGCGGGAGGACGGAAGGCCCAGGCCCCCTGCCCCGGATCGGTCGCGGCCTCGGGCTTCGAGGCGGTCGCCGCGATCGATTCGGGGGCGGGCGCGCCCATCTCGACCCAACGGGTCAGCACGTCGATCTGGCGATCGTCGAGCTTCCCCTTCGGGGGCATCAGGAGCGATTCGTCCTTGTAGCCGACCGCCGTGATCAGCAGGCTTTCGGCCGGGTCTCCGGGCACGACCGCCGGGCCGAGGTCGCCGCCGACCAGCCAGGCCGCCGAATCGTCGAGCCGGAGGTTCCCCTTGATCCGCTTGCCTTCCGCCGAGTGGCAGGAATAACAATGCTCGACGAGCAGCGGCCGGACGTTCTTCTCGAAGAACGCGACCCCTTCCGGGTCCGGCTGGGCGGCCTCGGCCGCACCTGCGATCATCGCCAGGGCCGCGACGACCAGACACGCGGGGAGCCCCTTCGTTCGAAGTCCCCTCGCGGCGGGCGCGCCGGGATCGTTCCAAGGACCGTTGGGCGTGATAATCATGGCGATCTCATCACTTGGCGGGATGGGGCGGGTCGCTGTCCGGTGAGGATCGGGACGAGACGGCGGGGAGGAGAAGCCGCACGCGTCCATGATCGATCATCGTCCAGGATCTCGCCCAGGTAAAGCGAAAAAACCCGGGCGTCTCTCTCCGACGACGCCGTCCGGGCCGAACCGGGCGGGAGGAAGCCTGGAACTCCCGCCGGGCTTCTGGCTTAATCGGAAGCTCCGGGTTCATGGGAATCCGGCCCGGTGGGTCTCGCATCGTCGATGAGGGCGGTTGATGTTCCTGCGTTCCAGCAACTCCGGCGGTCGGACCTCCTGGACGGTCGTGGAGAGCTATCGCGAAGGGCGATGGGCCAAGCACCGGACGATCTACAAGCTGGGGACGCACGCGACGCGCGAGGCCGCCCAGGCGATGTGGGAAGCGCTGGTCAAGCTGGACGAGATCCTGGCCGAATCGAAGATCGGGCGCGGGGGCGCGGCGGCCCGCGAGGAACTGTCCCGGAAGGTCGCCAGGGCGTTGCGGCGGGCCTCCGGCGGCGGCGCGGCGATCGACGAGGAATGGCTCAGGGCGAGGGTCGCGGAAGCCGTCGCCGGCGGACGTCCCCGACGCCCCCGCGCGACGCCTCGCGCGGCGGCCGACGGCCTGGCCGTGCTCGGCCTGGGCGCCGGGGCCACGGTCGCCCAGGTCAAGGCCGCCTATCGTCGCAAGGCCGTCGAGATCCACCCCGACCGGGGCGGCAGCCACGAGGCGATGGCCGCGTTGAACAACGCCTACGAGGCGGCCCTCCGCTCCCTCGGCGCCTCGCGGGGCCGGCCTCCCCGCGCGAACGAGGCCGGCTGAAAACCCCGACGGCCTTCGAGGCCGGCGGCCGTCACTTCCAGACGAAATGGCCCAGGAGCAGGCCGGCGAGGAAGGCCAGCGGGACGGCCGCCAGGACGAGGAGCGACCACGCCAGGACGACGGCCGGGGCCAGGACGACGTCGGCCGGTCGTGGGACGGAGGGGGCGGCCGGGCGGATGGGGGAGGGATCGTAACGAATCGCGGGGATGACCGGATCGCCGGGGGCGGGGCTCGGGGAGACGATCGCGGCGAATTCGGGCTCGACGCGGATTTCCTCGGGGCTGAGGAGGTCGATTTCGGGGAGGGGCGCCGGGTCGACCGGCTCGGCTTCGGACCCGGCCCCGGGCTCGGGGACCTGAATCTCGGCGCGGCACTGGGGGCAGGTGGCGACGGCTCCCGCGCGTCGGGCCGAGGCGCCGAGCAGCTTGCCGCAGCGATAGCATCGAAACTTGATGGGCTGGTCGGACATCGTACGCCTCGTCGCGTCGGGGCCTCGCCGGTGGGGTCCAAGCTTCGAGGGTACGCCCGAGCGGCTCGCGCCGCCAGCCCGCGTTTCGACCGAACGCACGGGCCGTCGGGGCGCAAGGTCGAATATCGGAGCCCCGCGGAGCGTCCGTCTATCACCGACAACCGCGACGTCTCTCAAGACCGGAGGAACCCGCCGCATCCTGAGGGGACGCCGGGCGGCGGCGTCGGCTATGCTAGAGGATTGCGGGGGTGCCGAAGGGCTTCGGCGGGGATCGGGACGAGCTCAGGGAGGCGGCCATTGATGCACGAATCCTCGACGGGAGTCCAGGCGGGCGGCGGCGCGAGGCGGCCGATCGCCATCGCGGTCGCGGTCGCCGTCGCGGTCGGGGCGGGCCTCGCCGCCCGCGCCGACACCGTGGTGATGAAGAACGGCGTGAGCTACCGGACGCTCGCGGCCCCGGATCGCGACAACACGCTGCTGTACCTCTGGGACGGCGTCAAGAAGATCGTCGTCCGCGATTCGAAGGTCGAGCGGGTGGTCCCGGACAGCGTCCTCCGCACGGGTGAGAAGTTCTCGCTCGTGCAGCCGATGACGGTCCACGCCGGGATCATGCCGAAGGACGTGCTGAGCGTGTCCGCCGAGCCCTGGGACGAGAAGGGACGGCGGCGGTTCCGGTACGTCGGGCGGTCCGGGAAGCCCGTGACGATGGAGCAGGCGATCAATGAGATCACCCCCCACGTCGTCCGATACCGGGGGGTCGACGGCTTCTGGCAGGGCCAGGCCGCCACGGAATCGGTCCCTCGGCCGGTCCTCATGAGCCTGCTGCATCGGGTCGAGGAAGAGAACCAGGGGGAGCGCGAGCGGGTGGTCCGGTTCCTCCTGGGCGCCGGCTGGTACCCCGAGGCCAAGGCCGAGCTCGACCGTCTCATCAAGGATTTCCCCGGCAGCGACCTGAGCGAGCGGGCCGGGAGCGCCCGCCAGTTCATCGTCCAGGCCGAGGCCACCCAGCGGCGGTCGGACGTGGACGCGCTTCGACGCGCCCGGAGGCCCCGCGAGGCCGCGAGGCTCCTGAAGACGTTCGACGGCCCGGAGGTCCCCACCGAACTCCAGGTGGAAGTCCGCGAGATCGTCCGCCGCGACGAGGACCAGGCCCAGGCCGACCAGACGGTGCGCAACGACCTGCGGCGGATCGAGCTGAAGCTGGCGCCCACGGTCCACGCCGTCTGGAAAACCCGGCTTGCCGAGGTCCAGAGAGCGATGGCCGAGGCCCCCGACGCCGTCCGCGACCGCCTGGCCGCCTGGCGCAAGACCCGGGCCGAATCGAGCCCGACGGAGGCGGCCCAGCTCGCGCTGGCGATGTCGGGATACGTCGTCGGCCAGGACGCGGCCGTCGCCGACCTGGACGCGGCGGACGTCCTCTGGCAGGCCCGCGACCAGATCTCCGCCTACCTGACCAGCGACCCCGGCGACGAGGTCTCCCGCGAGGAGACGCTCGCCCGGCTCGACGACCTGGCCTGGCCCGACGCCTCCCCCGAGACGCCGGGCTACGCGCGCCTGGAGCTGGCCGAGCGGCTCTGCCGACTCATGCCCCCGCCGCTGCGACGCCCGGCCGACGAGAAGGCGGGAGGGGCCGTGGCCAACGTGGTCGACGCCGAGGACTCGATCCCCACCCACTACCTCGCCAAGCTCCCCCCGGAGTATCACCCCCTGCGGTCGTACCCGGCGGTCCTGCTCCTGCACTCGGGGACGGGTCCGCAAGCGGCCGTCGACCAGTGGGAGGCCGAGGCGGCGCGTCGCGGCTACATCCTGATCGCGCCCGAATACGGGACGACCGAAGGGGCGACCGAATACCAGTACACCCCCGGCGAGCACGCCGCCGCGGAGCTGGCCCTGCGCGACGCCCGGAAGCGCTACGCCATCGACCCCGATCGCGTCTTCGTGGCGGGCCAGCTCGCCGGCGGCAACATGGCGTGGGACCTGGGCCTGGGCCACCCCGACCTGTTCGCCGGCGCGGTCGTGGTCTCGGGCTTCCCGGCCAAGTACGTCCCGCGCAGCCTTTCCCAGCACGAGCGGCTCCCCCTGCTCTGCATGATGGGCGACCTGGCCCCGGCCGCCAACGAGGTCGTCTACGGCAACTACGCCAAGCCCATGATCCTCAAGGTCTGGGACGTCACCTACATGGAATTGAACCGTCGCGGCCTGGAGGAGTTCCCCGAGGAGATCCCCACCTTCTTCGACTGGATGGAGCCTCGCCGCCGCGACCCCTACCCCCGCGAATTCGAGGTCTCGACGGCCCGGATCTGCGACGACCGCCGCCACGGGATCGTCGTCGAGAGCTTCGCCGAGGGCCGGACCACCGCCGCCGAGGCGGTCGAGCCGCTGGGCCGCAACCTCAACCCCGCCACCCTCAAGATGCGGACCAGCACCCTCAGCAACCTCGTCGACCTGACCGTCAGCGGCGTCGGCAGGCTGGACGTCTGGCTCAGCCCCGAACTCGTCGACTTCAAGCGCAAGCTGGAAGTCCGGGTCAACCGAAAGCCCCTGTACAAGGACCAGCCCCGGCTGGAGCTGAAACCCCTGCTGGAAGACCTGCGGATCCGTGGGGACCGAGGCCAGATGTACTGGGTGAAGATCGAAGTCGGATGATTTGTTAGAATAAGACCGATCGCTGAATCTGGAAACGAATCGAAACCCGCCGAAGCTCCGGAGCGCCTCGCCACGATGGAACGACCAGATACGCCGGATTGGGTCCGCGACGCCGTCTTCTACCAGATCTTCCCCGATCGCTTCGCGCGCAGCCTGAGCGTGCCGAAGTCTCCGAACCTGGAAGCGTGGGGATCGCCGCCGACCTACAACGGCTACCAGGGGGGCGACCTGGTCGGCGTCGCCGAGCGCCTGGACTACCTCCAGGAGCTGGGCGTCAACGCCATCTACTTCACGCCGGTCTTCCAGTCGGCGTCGAACCATCGCTACCACACCCACGACTATGAGAAGGTCGACCCCATGCTGGGGGGGGACGCCGCGCTCCGCAGGCTCCTCGACGCCGCCCACGAGCGGGGGATGAAGGTGGTGCTCGACGGCGTGTTCAACCACGCCAGCCGGGGGTTCTTCCCGTTCCACGACATCCTGGAGAACGGGCCGGACTCCGCCTACGTCGATTGGTTCAAGGTCAGCGGGTTCCCCGTCAACGCCTATCACCTGGAAGTCTCCCCGAACTACGAGGCCTGGTGGAACCTCCCCGCCCTGCCCAAATTCAACATCCAGAACCCGGAGGTCCGGGAATACCTCTTCAACGTCGCCGTCAAGTGGATCGAATTCGGCATCGACGGCTGGCGGCTGGACGTCGCCAACGAGATCGAGGACGACGAGTTCTGGCGCGAGTTCCGACGCCGGGTGCGCCGGGCCAACCCCGAGGCCTACATCGTCGGCGAGGTCTGGACCGACGCCCAGCGCTGGCTCCACGGCGACATGTGGGACGCGGTGATGAACTACCACTTCACCCGCGCCTGCCTCGCCTTCTTCACACGCGGCGAGGTCGACCTGCCGGAGTTGCAGCGGACGAGCCTGCACCCGATCCCCGAGCCCGGCGCCGAGTCGTTCGCCCGCTCGATCGAGCGGCTGCACGGGATCTACGCCCCCGAGACCACCGCCGCCATGCTCAACCTGCTGGGGAGCCACGACATGGCCCGGTTCGTCACCCTGGCGCGCGGGGACGTCTCCGCGCTGCGGCTGGCGACCCTGTTCCAGATGACGTACCTCGGCGCCCCCTCGATCTACTACGGCGACGAGATCGGCCTGAGCGGCGGCCACGACCCGGCCAACCGCGGGGCCTTCCCCTGGGACCAGCCCGCAGCCTGGAACCGGGACCTGCTCCACGAGTTCCAGCGCCTGACCGCCCTGCGGCGTTCCCGCCCGTCGCTCCGTCGGGGATCGTTCCGGGTCCTCCACGCCGACGGCGACGTCTTCGCCCACGCCCGGAAGCTGGGCGAGGAGACGGTCCTCGTCGCGTTCAACGCCGGGACGACGCCCCGGCGGCTCGACCTCCCCGTGCACGATCAGGTCGCCGACGGCGTCGAACTGGCCGATCCCTGGTCGCACCAGGCCGCCGTCGTCGAGTCCGGCCTCGTCCGGGGCCTGGAACTCCCCCCCCGCTCGGGCAAGGTGCTGGCGACGCCCCTCGGCTCTTGAGGACGGACCAGATGAGCATGCGACGCCCGCCCCCCGCCTGGCGGCTCCCCCAGGGCGTGAATGCGCCTTTATGGGAGTACCTGAACACGCCCCGGCTAGCCGCCGAGGAGGACGCCTACTTCGCCGGGCACCCGCTGTTCGAGGCCGACGCCGAGGCGCTCGACCGGCGGTTCCGACCCCCCGGCCGGCTCGTCGACCTGGGCTGCGGGGCGGGTCGACACGCGATCCGGTTCGCGGGCCGGGGCTTCGAGGTCGTCGCGATCGACCTGGCCCGGCCGATGCTCGAAGTCGTCGGCCGCAAGGCGGAGGAGGCCGGGACGCGGCTCCTGACCGTGCAGGCCAACCTCTGCGACCTGGGCTGCCTCCCCTCCGCGAGCTTCGACTACGCCACCTCCATGTTCAGCACGCTCGGCATGATCCGGGGCCGGGACGCCCGCCGTCGGGCTCTCGGCGAGGCGGCCCGCGTCCTCAAGCCCGGCGGACGGCTGGCGCTGCACGCGCACAACCTCTGGCTCAACCTCCGCGACGCCCAGGGCCGGAGATGGCTCGTCCGCCAGGCGCTCGGGCTGCTCCGAAACCGCGACGACTTCGGCGACCGGCGGATGACTTATCGCGGCATCCCCGGCATGGAAGTCCACCTCTATCGCTGGGGCGAGCTGAAACGCGAGCTGCGACGCGCCGGGTTCCAGGTCGACGAGGCCATCCCGCTCGACGAGGTCACCGCCGCGCCCATCCCCTCCCCCGGCCGCTTCCCCAGCCTCCGCGCCGGCGGCTGGCTCGTCTTCGCGACCCGCCTCGGGAGCACCTCCTGACCCGTCGCCCCCAGGCTCAGGCGGTCGGTCGCCACCACGCCCGGCCGTGTGCGGCGATGGAATCGCCCCGCAAGCATTCTAAATATCTTTTCATAAACCTTCGCCCAGTCGCGGTCCCCTCACCGTATCGGAACCTGTGGGACGAGTGCCGGATCTCGATCCGGAACGCCTCCATAGGTCTGCAAGAACTTGGGAGGACATCGATGAACCACTTGATTCGAAGCATCCCCAGAGCGGCGGCCGTGGCGCTCATGATGATGGCGTGCTCGATGACGCCGGTCTCGGCCGGGCATGGAGGAGGAGGCGGCGGCCACGGCGGCGGGGGCCACATGGGCGGCGGCCACATGGGCGGCGGCCACATGGGCGGCGGCTACCACGGAGGAGGATTCCGCGGCGGCTACGGCGGCTACGGCGGCACCCGAGGGTATGGCGGCTACCGCGCGTCCGGCTACCGCGGATATGGCGGCTTCGGCGGCCTGGGCTTCCTCGGGTATGGGCTTTACGGCGGCGGCTACGGCTACGGCAACGGGCTTTACGGCGGCGGCTACGGCTACGGCAACGGGCTTTACGGCGGCGGCTACGGCTACGGCCTCGACCCGTACAGCAACGCGGGTGACGTGTCGTCGTCGGCGAGCCAGCCGGCCGCGGCCCCGTACCTGACGGACCAGACCTATGAGCCGGGCGACGGCTACCGTTACCCGCTGTACTACAATCCGGCGACCGGCACGTACTTCTACTACCCGGTCGCCCCCTGACTTCCGCGCGGGCTCGCCCGGCCCGCCCTGGTTTTCGAGCTTCGGATCGGTCCGGGGCGGGGCGGGGTCAGATCTGGTAGTTGAGGCGTTGGGGGTAGGCGTCGTCGGGGCGGACGTCGGGGCTCTCGCGGTAGCGGAGCTTGGGGTTCTCGATGGTGACGGTCGTGTACGGGGCGACGCTGCGGGTGATCCAGGCGGAGGAGCCGACGACGGCGTGGTGGCCGATGGTCGTCTCACCGCCGAGGATCGTGGCGTTGGCGTAGATGACCACGTCGTGCTCGATGGTCGGGTGCCGCTTGCGGCCCCGGACGACCTCGCCGGTGGCCTCGTCGCGGGGGAAGCTGAGCGCGCCGAGGGTGACGCCCTGGTAGATCTTCACCCGGTCGCCGATCTCCGTCGTCTGGCCGACGACGACGCCGGTGCCGTGGTCGATGAAGAACTCGCGGCCGATCCGCGCGCCGGGGTGGATGTCGATCCCGGTCTTGCCGTGGGCGTACTCGGTCATCATGCGGGGGATCAGGGGCACGCCCAGGTTGTACAGCTCGTGCGCCAGGCGGTAGACGGTGATGGCCGAGACGCCGGGGTAGCAGAAGACGATCTCGTCCAGGCTGGAGGCCGCCGGGTCCCCCTCGAAGGCCGCCTTCACGTCCCCGCCGGCCGTCTCGCGGAGTTCGGGGATGCGCTCCAGGAACTGGATCGTGTAGGCCTCGGCCTTGGCCTCGGAGGCGGTCTGGGGCTCGCGGGCCTGGCAATCGTGCTGGAAGGCGCGGGTGAGCTGCTGGCAGAGGCGGTCGTACAGGCCGTCGATCAGGTCGCCGACGTGGTAGGCGACGTTCCCCATGTGCAGGTTCTGGCGTCGGCCGTAGCCCGGGAAGAGGACTTCGCGGAGGTCGCCGAGGATCTCGACCACCTCGCGGTAGCTCGGCAGCGACGAGTGCCCCAGGTGGTTGACCGACTCGCAGCCCTTGTAGGTGGAGACGATCCGGCTCGTCAGGTCGGGGAGCGAGTCCCGGAGCTTCCCGTTCGAATTCGCGTTCGCGTTCGCTTCCGTCGCCATGGGCCGCCTTTCGCGCCGACGTCTCACACCCCCCCACGCCTTCGTCATCTTACGGCAACCCGGCCGGCCGAATCAACGCGAGCCCACCCCGGCCACGCCTGCGCACACCCGTGCATTCGTTGACTTGATCCGCCCCCCTCCCTAGCATGACTCGGGAGCCCCTCGGTCCCGCGCGTATCGACATCCCGACGTTGAATCTCGAGAGGCAGGCGATTGATGGCGACGGATCGGCCCCGGACGCTCGGCGAGCTGCGACGGAGCGGGCATCGGCTGGAATCGGTCAAGGACGAGATGAGGCGCAACCTCGTCCGCAAGCTGCAATCCGGGGAGCCGCTGTTCCCGAACATCCTGGGATATGAAGAGACGGTCGTCCCCCAGATCCAGAACGCGATCCTCTCGCGCCACGACATGCTCTTCCTGGGCCTTCGCGGCCAGGCCAAGACCCGGATGCTCCGCCAGCTCGTCCACCTCCTCGACGACGCGGCCCCGATCGTCGAGGGCTCCGAGATCCACGACCACCCGTTCCACCCGGTCTCCCGCTACGCGCGGGACCTGATCGCCGAGAAGGGGGACGACGCGCCGGTCGCCTGGATCGGCCGCGAGGAGCGGTACAACGAGAAGCTCGCCACGCCCGACGTCACCATCGCCGACCTGATCGGCGAGATCGACATGATCAAGCACGCCGAGGGCCGCTACCTCTCGAGCGAGGCGACGATGCACTACGGCCTGATCCCGCGCACCAACCGGGGGATCTTCTGCATCAACGAGCTCCCCGACCTCGCCCCCAAGATCCAGGTCGGCCTGTTCAACGTGCTGGAAGAGCGCGACGTCCAGATCCGGGGCTACCCGATCCGACTGGAGCTGGACCTCTGCCTGGTCTTCTCGGCGAACCCGGAGGACTATACGAACCGGGGCCGGATCGTCACGCCCCTGAAGGACCGGATCGGCTCGGTGGTGCGGACGCACTACCCGCTGACTCGCGAGATCGGCATGGCCGTCAACGACCAGAACGCCTGGCTCGACCGCTCCATCGGCGACGGCGAGGCCGAGGGCGGGACCAGCGTCCCCGGCTACATCAAGGAGGTCGTCGAGGAGGCGTCGCGGCTGGCGAGGACCTCGCCGCACGTCAACCAGCAGTCGGGCGTCTCGGTGCGGATGTCGATCGCGAACCTGGAGAACGTCGTCTCGAACGCCGAGCGCCGGGCGCTGGCGAACCGGGAGTCGGCGATCGTCCCCCGCGTGGGAGACCTCGCCGCGGCGCTCTCCAGCTCGCGAGGGAAGCTGGAGCTGACGATGAGCGAGGAGGACGGCCACGAGGACAAGCTGATCCAGCGGATCCTCGACGAGGCGGTCAAGAACGTCTTCCTGCTCCACTTCGACGTCCGCGAGTTCCGGCCGATCGTCCAGCACTTCGAGTCCGGCCAGACGCTCGAGACCGGCGACATGCTCGGCTCCCAGGCCGTCCTGGACCGCATCGCCAAGGTCCCCGGCCTCCGCAAGCGGGCCGAGGAGGCCGCCGCGGAGCTGGTCCCCCAGGCCAAGACCCCCGAGGCCAAGCTCGCCGCCGCCGCCAGCGCGGCCGAGTTCATCCTCGAGGGCCTCCACGTCCACAACAAGCTCAACAAATCCGCCAAGGGAGGCGGGACGTCGTACCAGCGCTGACGAAAGCCTTGCCCCCCTTAGGGGAATCTGGTGACGACGAACACCGACCATAAAGTCCTTCCCCCCTCGCGGGGAAGGTGGCCCGAAGGGCCGGATGAGGGGGAAGACGAGCGCAAACGCCGTCGGCGTCTCGAGCGGTAGGACTGCAGCTTCCGTACTGGTCCTCCCTCCTCATCTGACCGCTGCGCGGTCTGTCTACCCCCGCCAGTGGGGAAGACGAGCACGAAAACCATCGCCGCGACGCCCGGTCGGATCGCGGCTCCACTCTCCCAGGCGACGCCCCCCTTCCCCGAGGCTCGTTCTCCCATGTCGAACTACGAATACTCGAAGTGGGACGGCTCGCAGGAGTTCCTTCCCCAGTCGGCGGACAAGCTGTTCGAGCAGATCTCCGAGTACCTGCTCCAGTACGGCGAGGACGTCCTGCGCAACCTCGACGACGTGGACGACGACGACCTGCCCGAAGTCGTCGAGATGATCCAGAAGGAAGGGCTCATCGAGCGCGACGAGGAAGGCCGCTGGAGCGTCACGCCCAGGGGCCTGCGGAAGATCCAGGACAAGTCGCTCCACGAGCTGTTCCTGACCTTCAACCGCGACGCGCTCGGCCGCCACGAGACCCAGCAGAAGGGCGAAGGGACGGTCTCGCTGGAAGACACCCGGCCCTACGTCTTCGGCGACCCCCTCGCCAACATCGACATGCACCAGACGCTCAAGAACGCCTACACCCGCCAGGGGGGCGGTGTGCCGATCCACCTCACGCCCGACGATTACGTCGTGCACGAGACCGAGTACCAGACCCGCTGCGCCACCGCCGTCCTGATCGACATGAGCGGCTCGATGGGACGCTACGGCAAGTACTACACGACCAAGAAGGTCGCCCTGGCGCTCCAGGCGATGGTGCGCTCCCAGTACCCGCAAGACTCGATCCAGATGATCGGGTTCTACACGTTCGCCAACAAGATGAACGAACGCGAGCTGCTGAACTCGGCCCCCAAGCCGGTCAGCATGTTCGACAGCCGCATCCATCTGCGGTTCGACATGGACCAGCCCAAGGGGCGCGTCCCCCAGCACTTCACCAACATCCACGCCGGCCTGCGGCTGGCCCGCAACCACCTGATCCGCCAGCCGGCGGGGAACAAGCAGATCATCGTCATCACCGACGGCGAGCCCACGGCGCACATCGAGGGCCGGGAGGTCGTCCTGATCTATCCGCCGGCCGAGAAGACCGCGGCCCACACCCTGGCCGAAGCCCGCCGCTGCGCCGCGGCGGGCATCCGGATCTCCAGCTACGCCCTGATCGAGGACTACTTCTACCTCGGCCTGGTCAACTTCGTGCAGGAGATGGCCCGCGTCTCCAACGGCGTCGCCGCCTACTGCTCGGCCGAGGACCTCGGCAAGTTCGTCTTCGAAAGCTTCGTCGGCGGCCGTCACACCCGGCGCTATCACGCCTGAACGCCGCTCGACCTGTGCGGTTCGTCTCAACCTGGCGCAGGCCGCGTCAAGGAATCCAGCCGGGCAACGCGGCGGCCTGCTTCACCCACGACGCCATTCGCGCCTCGTCGAGCTGGTCGCCTTCGTAAATGTCGATCCAGCGTGCGTCCTTGCTCTTCGGCGTGCCGCCGGGGGGAACCGGATGCAGCGACAGGCCCTGGAAGAAGGTCACCTTGACGTAGCGGGTCAAGACGTGGAACGACAGGAACCAGCCCTGGCCTTCGACGCCGTAGAACGGCGAGTTCCACCTCACGGCCTTGCGCACGTCGGGCACGATCCGCACGATGATCTCGTCGAGGCGCCTCCCGAGGTCGCTCTTCCAGCCCGGCATCGCGGCGATGTAGGCCTGCACCGGGGCGTCGCCGTCCGCCTTCGCAATCTGCGGGTTGCCGCCCGACAGCAGTTTCACCGGCTCGGCCGCATCCGCAACGGGGACGGGCTCCTTCGCCGGCGGGCGGTTCGGGATCGCCCCGGGCTTGACGGCGAAGACCTTCACGCCGGCGGCGTAGTCGTTCACGTCGTAGCGGCGGAGGAGGTCGGCGAGCCGGGCGTGGAGCGCCTCGTCCACGACGGCCGCAGGCCCCACGGCGCAGCATCCCGAATCGGCGATGGGCAGGCCCGACGGCTCGCCCGGGAGCGGGCAGCAGCCGGCCTGGTTCTCGACCTTGGCGTAGGCGTTCAGGTCGGCCCCGCCGTCGATCACCTCGACGTGGGCGAACCCCGCCTCGACCAGCCCCTTGCCGTACTCCTCGATCGGGATCGCCCCGGCGATGCAGCCGACGTAGGCCATCAGGTCGTTCCCCAGTTCCGGGGGCAATTCGCACTTCAGGGCGATGTCGCTGACCGCGAGACGGCCCCCCGGCTTGAGGACCCTGGCGATCTCGCGGAAGACGGCGGCCTTGTCGGGTGCGAGGTTGATCACGCAGTTGGAGATCACGCAGTCCGCCGAGGCGTCCGGCAGCGGGAGCCGATCGATGGGGGCCAGGTGGAACTCGACGTTCGCCAGGCCGGACTTCTCGGCGTTGCGACGGGACAGGTCGATCATCTCGGGCGTCATGTCCACGCCGATCGCCCGGCCCGAAGGCCCGACCTTGCGGGCGGCCAGGAGGACGTCCAGCCCGCCGCCGCTCCCCAGGTCCACGACCGTCTCCCCTTCCCTGAGCTTGGCGGTGGCGGTGGGGTTGCCGCAGGAGAGCCCCATGTTGGCCTCGGCGGGGATCGAAGCCAACTCCTCGGGGCTGTACCCGAACGCCTCGGCCACCGCCCGAACCCCGGCGTGGTCGCTCGAAAGGCCGCTCGCCGCGACGGAGCCGTACTTGCCCTTCACCGCATTCGTGATCGTCTCGGACATCGGATCATCCTCCCTAGAATCGTTCATGCGGACATCGGACGTCCGTCCAGCCGCCGCCGGACCTCGCCCAGCACCCACGCCATGAGCCTCCCGATCTCGTCCCGGCTCTCGTCGTAGCGGGCGGCCTCCTCGGGCGTGTCGTCGTATCGCTTCGGGTCGGCGAACGGCAGGGAGAGCCGCAGGGTCGCGCCGGGGACCGTCGGACAGCCGGCGTCGGCCTCGTCGCAGACCATCAGGGCGGCGAAGCCGGATCGGGGATTGCTCGGGTCGTCGTACCGCTTGGAGAACTCGACGACCTCCATCGGCGGCCCTCCGGCCGAGCCCCATCGGACGCGATAGACGGGGTTGGCGACCCCCGGCTCGCCCCTCGCGGCCTCCTCGCCGGTCGTCTCGACCTCGACGCCGATCCGCCGCAGGGCGGCGATCGTGCGGGGGTTGAAGGCTGTGGGGCCGGTCCCCCCGCTGTGGAAGCGGACCTCGGGCAGGCCGAAGTAGGCGGCGGCGCAGTTGCCGAGGATCGAGCCGAGCATGCTCCGCCGACTGTTCCCCGTGCAGACCACGACGACGCCGAGCGGTCGTCCTTCCTCGAAGTTCTCGATGATCCATCCGGCCAGTGCACGCCCCGCCGTGCGGTGGGCCTCGGCGATCCGCTCGGGATCTCGCGTCAGGTCGCCGATGTGCTCGGCGAGGGCCGGCGGCAGGGGACGACGGAACGAAGTCGTTGGAATCGGGGCGGCTGGATCGTTCATGGTTTCGCTCCTCGGCCTGCGTCGGCGAATGACCTCGGGACCACGCCCATTGAATTCGCTTCGGCGAATATATAGGGGCAAAAAAAGATTCGGCTAGGAGCGGCCGCAGCAGCCCAGGAGCCCTTCGAGCCGCCTTCGATCCTCGTCGAAAATCTCGGGATCGCCCAGGCAGGAGCCGAGACAACCCAGGAGGATGCGATGCAGCCCGGAACCGGCGCGAGCCAGCCGGTAATGGACCCAGAGCCCTTCCTTGCGACCGACGACGAGGCCGTGCTTGCGGAGATAGGCCAGGTGCCGGGAGACGGTCGGCTGCGGCAGCTCCAGCGCCCCGTGCAGGTGGCAGACGCAGATCTCCTCGAGGTCCCCGGCCAGCAGATTCAGCAGCCGCAGGCGCACGGGGTCCGCGAACGCCGACAAGGTCCGGGCGGAATCGTCGAGGCCGGGAGTGCTGACTCGTGCGTTCTTCATTCGTCCAGGCGAATATAGAGCCCGCCGCCCGGAACGTCAACGGCGAGCCGTCGCAGTCGGCTCGTCCGAGCACGGCCGCGGCGGCGTCGAGATCCGTCGGCCGGCTCGCCGCGACGGGGGAGGAAGACTTTCTTTTAGGCGAACTGTTTGACCAGGCTGTAAGGCACGACCTTCACCCCACGCTCGCGGAGGCTGGAGAGCCCCTGGCGGAGCAAGGCGAGCTGCTCCCGCCATTCGGCGTCGTCGAGGGGCTCGATGCGAGAGGGGAGGTCGGAGGGCGCGGCGATCTCGCGCTCGTCGAGGAGGAAGACGAGGTCGCCGCGGGTCAGCAGGAGCGACTCGATCAGCCCCCGGGTCCGCTCGACGTGCTCGGCGCGACGGGCCTTGCCGCCGGCGCCGACCAGGGTCAGGACGCTCAGCTCCACGCCGGCGGCCTTGGCATGGGCCGCGAACGCCTTCAGGTCCTCGTCGGCCCAGCCCTTGCCGTAGAGCCGGCGCAGCTCGGGCGCGCCCGATTCCACCCCCAGGGCGATGCGGGTGAGGCGGCGGGCGTAGGCCCCGCGAAGGGTCGCGGCGTCGGCGATCGGGCGTTCGAAGTCGTCGAGGAAGGCGTGGATCTGGTCGATCCGGGGCTCGGCCGGATCGTCGTCGGCCGAGGCTGCGCCGCCCTCGGGCGCGAGCTCGCGGCCGATGACGTCGAGGTAGGCCAGCACGTCCGGGCCGGGGAGGCGGAGGACGTCCGGGCCGGCGAGGAACGCCGTCCGGGTCTGGAGCAGGCGACGGCCGAGCAGCCCGGCCACGTCGCGGACGTGGGCCTCGAACGCCTCGGGGGGGCGGACGGAGTGGGCGTGGACCGGGCCGGCGGCGAAGCGGCGGCCGTCGCGGTCGCCCACCGTCGCCTGGACGACCACGGCGTTGGGGCAATCGGGGGGCAGCAGCGGGAGCGGGCCGTAGACCTCGCGGACGCGAGCCTCGTGGGCCGCCCAGGCGGGGGCGTCCCAGGCGGCGATCCGGCCCAGGAACTCGCGAAGTTCGGCGTCGTCGATCGGCCTCGCCTTGCCGTCCGGGGGGTCGAGGCGACGGCAGCCGCCGCGGGCCAGGTCGGCGAGCAGGGTGTCGGCGACGGCCCGCACCTCCGCGTCGAGGCGGCGGGCGTCGGCCTCGTCGAGGGACCGCCGCCGCATGACCAGCCCGTCGGGCTCGCGGACGCGCTCGATCTCGTGAATGGCGCCGTCGAGCCTCTTGACGTAGTGGCGGTCGCGGGCGTAGGCCCGCTGCCATCGACCTTCGAGGTCGAAGTGGTAGATCGGCGCGTCGCCGAAATAGAGGGAGAACGCCCCTTGTTTGAAGCCCGCGAAGACCAGCGCCCGGCCTTCCCACTGGAGACCCTCGCGCCTGGTGTAGAGGGCCCCCGTCTCCAGGAGGCAGGCCGCTTCGTTCTGCTGCGGAATCATCATGCTTCGTCCCCTGAGCCCACCGGCCGCGGACGCCCGCGCCGGGACGAGGGACGTCGAGGCTCGGCCGCGGTTCCGTTCGCGGAAGCGCTCTCGCCGGAAATCTCGCGGCGATTATACTACGATCCGGCGAGGATTGGGGACGCCGAACGGCTCTCGCGAGGAAGTTCGCCCGCGTCTCCCCCCGATCCCCGCCGCCAAGGAGGATCTCGACGATGGGGCAGGACGCTCCCGAACGCGACGCGACGACGGCGTCGCCCCCCCCGAAGGACGGCCGCCGTCCCGCCTGGATCGAGCCGCTCGCGCTCGTCGCCGTCTGCCTCGCCCTCTTCCTGGCGGGCAACGCCCGGACGGGCCTGTGGGACCGCGACGAGCCCCGCAACGCGGTCGCCGTGCACGAGATGCGAGGAAGCGGCGACTGGCTCTTCCCGACCTTCAACGGCGAGCCCCGCCATCACAAGCCGATCCTCGCCTACTGGTTCATGGGGGCCGCCACGGCGATCCTGGGCGAAGGCCCGGCCGGCATGCGGCTGCACTCGGCGCTGGCGGGGACGGGGACGTGTCTGCTCGTCTGGATGCTCGGCCGTCGCATCCTGGGCGCCCGCGCCGGGTTCCTGGCGGCGCTGATGCTGGCCGTCTCGCCGATCATGGTCGCCGAATCGAAGCTGGCGACGACCGACGCCCTGCTGACCTTCTGGCTGACGGCCTGCCAGCTCTGCCTCTGGGAGCTGGCCCGTCGCGGCTCGCGGCGGATCGCGCTGACGTTCTGGGTCTTGCTCGCGCTGGCGATGCTCACGAAGGGGCCGGTCGGCCCGGCCCTGCTCGCGGTCACGGCCGCGTTCGCCTGGTGGTGGGGCTGCCCGGTCGTCGAGGTCTGGAGGCGGTTGGAGTGGCGGCGCGGGCTGCTCGCCTTCGCCCTCCTGAGCGGCCCGTGGTACGTCCTGATGCTGGTCGCCACCCGCGGCGATTTCGTCGAGGTGGCCGTCAAGCAGCAGTTCCTCCAGCGGCTCGCGACCGGGATGGAGGAGCACGGGGCGATCCCCGGCTATTACGGCCTGATGTCGACGGCCCTGTTCTTCCCCTGGTCGTGCCTGGTGCCGATGGGGCTGCTCGCGGCCTGGCGGCGGCGGAAGGTCGATCCCAACCTGGCCTACCTCGTGGCCTGGATCGTCGGGCCGATGATCCTCCTGGAGTGCGTCCAGACGAAGCTGATCCATTACTATCTCCCGGCCTATCCCGCCTGCGCGCTGCTGGCCGCGTGGGTGGTCAAGGGGGTGGACCGCCAGGCGGTGACGCTGCGGCGATGGCCCCTGGGAAGGCTGGCGCAGGGGATGATCGCGGGGATCGGCGTGACGGCCGGGGTGGGGATGGCGGCGGCCTCCGCAATCGCCCCGGCGGGGCTCGGCCTGCCGCTGGTCGCCTGCGGCCTGGTCGTCGGCCTGGGGACGGCCGCGAGCCTGCTGCAACTCCACCGCGGGGAGACCTGGCGGGGGGCCTACGGGCTGGCCGCGACCGTGGGCCTGATGATGCTCCTGGTCTCCGGCTGGCTGATCCCCCGCGCCGAGCCGCTGCGGGTCTCGCGGATCGTCGGCGAGCGGCTGGCGGCGCTCAAGGCGGAGACCGGGCTCGACCCGTTGCTCATGCAGTATCAGGAACCGGGCGTCGTCTACGCGTACGGCCGGCCGATCGCCCTGACTCGCGAGGCGTCCACGTTGCGGGAGCGGCTGGATCGCCAGGAGGCCATGATCACGGCCGTCACGCCCGAGGAGGTCGTCGAGTTCGAGAAGAAGTTCGGCGTCGAGTTCACGAGAATCGAGGACGTGGCCGGCTTCAACGCGGCCAAGGGGAAGGCGTACCGGCTCCATCTGGCCGTCGTCCGCAAGGCGAAGGCCCCGGAGTCAACGGCCACGGGGGCGGTCGGCGAGCAGCCGCTCGTAAAGTGAGCGGAGCTGCGTCGTCATCGTCTCGTGCCGGAACTGGTCGGCGAACCGCCGTCGGCCTTCCCGGCCGAGGGCCTCGCGGAGCGCCGGGTCGGCGGCGAGCCGGATCACGGCGGCGGCCAGGCCCTCCAGGTCGCGAGGCGGCAGCAGGACGCCGGTCTCGGGCGTGACGACCTCGCGGGCCCCGTCGACGTCGTAGCTGATCGCGGGCCGACCGACCAGGAGCGACTGCGGCAGCACCCGCGCCAGCCCTTCGCGGAGGCTCGGGTGGATGACCGCGTCCGAGGCCGAGAGCAGCTCCGGGATCCGGTCGGGGGGGACCAGGCCGGTGAGGAGGAAGGCGTCGCGGATCCCTCTCGACTCCAGGTCGGCGATGAGGCGGTCGCGGAGGATGCCGTCGCCGATCCAGACGAAGCGGACGTTCGGGTTCGCGCGGAGGATCGCCGGGGCGACGGCGATCAGGTCGTCGTGCCCCTTCAGCTCGAACAGCCGGGCGACGGTCGCGAAGGCGACGTGCTCCGGGGCCAGCCCAAGCTCGCGCCGGACCTCGTCGCGGGGGCGCGGCGGGTTCAGGAAGGCGTCGGCGTCCATGCCGCTGTAGACGGTCGAGAACTGTTCGGGACGGCCCACGCCCGCCGCCAGCGCCTGCCGGGTCATGGAGTCGCACACGCTGACGATCGCGTGGCACCGCCGCGCCGCCCACCGCTCCAGCGCGATGTAGAGCCGGTTCCGCGCCGCCGACTCGAACGGCCCGAACGGCAGCCCGTGGATCGTGTGGACGACCGCCGGAACCCCCTCCTTCCAGGCCGCCGCCCGGCCGACGATCCCCGCCTTCGAGCTGTGGGTGTGGACGACGTCCGGCCTGAGCCGACGGAACGACCGCCGCAGCTCGCGATACGCCTTCCAGTCGGTCGCGGGGTTCACGGCGCGGATCAGGTTGGGCGTCAGCTCGACCTTAAGCCCCCGCTCCTCCGCACGCCGAAAGAGGTCGCCCTCCGGGCCTTCCGCCGGGCCGGTGATGAGCGTCACGTCGTCGCCGTATCGATGGTGGAGCCCCTCGACGGTGAGCAGCGTGTTCTCCTGGGCGCCGCCGAGGATCAGCCGGGTGATGACGTGGACGATCTTCATGGGCGCGAGGCCTTCTCCGGCGGGCGGTCGTAATTGACGTGGTGCAGAAACAGCCCGCGCGCGGGGGCCGTGGGCCCGGCCTCGACGCGGTTCTCGGCCCGCAGGACCTCTCCGACCCAGCCCTCGGGCCGTTTCCCCGTCCCGACCAGCGACAGGGTCCCGGCGATGGAGCGGACCATGTTGTAGAGGAAGCCGTCGGCCTCGACCTCGATGTGGACGAGGTCGCCGTGCCGGCTCGCGACCACGTCGTAGATCGTCCGCACCGAGCTGAGGCGGTTGGGCCAGTCGGTCTCGAAGCTGCGGAAGTCGTGCCGGCCCAGCAGCGCCGAGGCGGCCCGGTTCATGGCGTCGACGTCGAGCCGGTGGAAGATGTGCCAGGCGTACCGCAGCTCGAACGGGCTGGCGTACTGGCCGTTGTCGATCCGATAGCGGTAGCGCTTGGAACGGGCGTCGAGCGTCGCGTGGAAGGCCTGCGGGACCTCGGCCGCCGCCAGCACCCGGACGTCCGGCGGCAGGATCGCGTTGAGTGCCTTCAGGAAGACGTCCGGCCTGTGCCGCGCCGCGGTCAGGAAGTGGACGACCTGGCCCAGCGCGTGGACCCCGGCGTCGGTGCGACCGCTGGCGTTGGTGTTCGGCCGCTTCCCGCCGTTGAGCCGCTCGATCGCCTCGTCCAGAACCGACTGCACGGTCCGCAGCTCGGGCTGGCGCTGCCATCCGTGGAAGTCCGTGCCGTCGTAGGAAATCGTGAGCTTGATGTTGCGCATCGGGACGTGGGGTGGAGACCTTCTTTTCTCGACCGACGCCGCATGCGGCCGTCGTCGGCGACGGCTATCGTGCTGGTCATCCCTTCCCCCCTGGTCGGGTAAGGTGGCCGCAGGCCGGATGAGGGGGACCATCAAAGCGGACGTCGCTGACGGCTCTGGTGCTGGTCACCCCTTCCCCCGCGAGGGGGGAAGGGCTTCAGGGACCGGATCACGCGCGGGCCGGTTCGAGCTTCAGGAGGGCCTCGGCGATCTGGACGGCGTTGGTGGCGGCGCCCTTGCGGAGGTTGTCGCTGACGCACCAGAACAGGAGGGCGTTGGGGTTCTTGAGGTCGTTGCGGGCGCGGCCGACGAAGACGTCGTCGCGGCCCTCGGCGGCGGCGGCGAGCGGGTATTGCAGGGCGGCGGGGTCGTCGACGACGGTGAGGCCGGGGAACGCGCGCCAGAGGGCCAGGGCGGCCTCGGCGGTGATCGGGCGTTCGGTCTCGATCAGGATGGATTCGCTGTGGGAGTAGGAGACCGGGACCCGGACGCACGTCGGGCAGACGTCGATGGCGTCGTCGCCCAGGATCTTCCGGGTCTCGTTCACCATCTTCATTTCTTCCTTGGTGAACCCGTTCGGGAGGAAGTCGTCGATCTGGGGGAGGCAGTTGTTGAAGATCGGGTGGGCGAACTTGGCGGGGGCGGGGATGGCCTCGCCCCGGCCCCAGGCGCGGGTCTGGCTCTCGAACTCGTCGACCCCCTTCTGGCCGGCGCCCGAGGCCGACTGGTAGGTGCTGACGACCACGCGGAGGACCTTGAAGGCGTCGTGCAGGGGCTTCAGCGCGACGACCATCTGGATCGTCGAGCAGTTGGGGTTGGCGATGATCCCCTTGTTGCGGGCGATGTCCTGGGGGTTGACCTCGGGGACGACGAGCGGGACGTCGGGGTCCATGCGGAAGGCGCTGGAGTTGTCGACGACGACCGCGCCGGCGGCGGCGGCGATCGGGCTCCACTCGCGGGAGACGCCGGCGGGGACGCTGGAGAGGACGACGTCGACCCCCCGGAAGGCCTCCCTGGAGATCGGTCGGACCGGGTGCGACTCGCCGCGGAACGTCACCGTCTTGCCCGCGCTGCGCTCGGAGGCCAGGAACTGGATGGCGGAGACGGGGAAGTTCCGCTCCTCGAGCAGGCGGATCATCCGCTCGCCCACGGCGCCGCTGGCGCCGACGACGGCTACGTTCTTCACGGTCGAGTTCTCCGGATGTTGGGGGGCGGGTCGCGCCCCGGTTCTCGCGGCGGCGGCGGTGCGGGCCGATTCTTCTCCATCTTACGATCCCGCGGGCCGCGACGCCACGCGAAGCGGTCGGCCGGGTCGTCTCCGGGAAACGGTCCTGTGCGCGGCGGGGGGGGGATTATTAGAATGGGAGTCGAGGTTCAGACAGCGTGCCTTCGGCCAGGACGAGGACGGGTCGGCCGCCCCCGAGGCGTCCTCGCCGTCCCGCGCCGAGCGACGATCTCAAGTCGCTTGGACGCGAGCGTCGCCCGCGAGGTTCGGGCTATTCTCCGGGGAGTCGACGTCGTGAAAGTCTTGGTCATCGGCAAGGGGGGACGCGAGCACGCCTTGTGCTGGAAGCTCAAGCAGTCGCCGCGGGTCACCGCGGTCTACTGCGCCCCGGGGAACGCGGGCACGGCGATCGACGTCCAGAACGTCGCCATCGAGCCCGGCGACCAGCGCGGACTGGCGCAGTTCGTCCGCCGCGAGGGGATCGGCCTGACGGTCGTCGGCCCGGAGGAGCCGCTGGCGAAGGGCCTGGTCGACTTCTTCCAGCGCGAGGGGCTGCGGATCTTCGGCCCCCGTCGCGACGCGGCCGAGCTGGAGGGGAGCAAGGTCTTCGCCAAGGAGCTGATGCGCCAGGCCGGCATCCCGACGGCCGACTACCGGATCTTCCGGGGCGCGCCCGACGCCGAGCACTACATCCTCTCGCGCGAGGTCGCCCTGATCGTCCGCTCGCGCGGCCGGTCGATGATCCGCAACACGATCCACTGCCGCACCGCGGCCGAGACGCTGGAGGCCGTCGAGCGCATCCTCGACCCCCGCGAGATGCTCGGCCCCGGCGTCCAGGTCGAGATCGAGGACCGGGGCGTCCGCAAGTCCTACAGCACCTACGCCGAGGCCCGCGAGTACGTCCTCAACTGCCCCCTGGGCCTGGTCGTCAAGGCCGACGGCCTGGCGGCCGGCAAGGGGGTCTACGTCTGCGGGACGCTCCGCCAGGCCCTGGAGGCCATCGACCAGATCATGGTCCGCCGGCTCTACGGCCAGGCCGGCGACCGCGTGCTCATCGAGGAGCGGCTCGACGGCCGCGAGACCAGCGTCCTGGCCCTGACCGACGGACGCACCATCGTCCCCCTGGTCTCCAGCCAGGACTACAAGCGCGCCCTCGACGGCGACGAAGGGCCGAACACCGGCGGCATGGGCGCCTTCTCCCCCACCCCGATGGTCACCTCGGAGTTGATGCTGGAGGTCGAGCGCGAGATCCTCGTCCCCATCGTCCACGCCCTGAAGCGGGCCAGGAAGCCGTTCCGGGGGGTCCTCTACGCCGGGTTGATGCTCACCAACCAGGGGCCCAAGGTCCTGGAATTCAACGTCCGGTTCGGCGACCCCGAGACCCAGGTGATCCTCATGCGGCTCCAGTCCGACCTGCTCGACGCCCTGGAGGCGGTCGTCGACGAGCGGTTGGACCAGGTCGAGCTGCGGTGGGACCCCCGCCCCGCCGTGACGGTCGTGATGGCCGCCGAGGGCTATCCCGGCCCCTACGAGCGGAGCAAGTGGATCCAGAACGTTGCCGCCGCCGACCAGCTCCCCGACGTCAAGGTCTTCCACGCCGGCACCAAGATCCGGCCCGACCCCGAGGCCGGCCGCGAACCCCGGATCGTCTCCGACGGCGGCCGGGTCCTCAACGTCACCGCCCTGGGCGACGACCTGGCCAAGGCCCGCGAGCGGGCCTACCAGGCCGTGAAAACCATCCGGTTCCCGGGGGGCGTCTACCGCCGCGACATCGCCGAGGACCCCGACAAGGCCCCCGGCGCCTGACCGCGCCGAATCGAATCCCGCCCGGTCGCCGTCCGCCGAGCCGCCGTCAGACCTTCCAGAGGCCCTTCAAGGCCTTCTGAGCCTTGCCGTAGTTGAGCTTGCGGTTGAACGGCGCGGTGTCGACCTTGGGCGGGAAGGCCGCGCCCTTGACGACGTCGACGTGCTTGGCGAAGAACGCGGTGTCCGAGGGGACGTCGGGCGAGACCAGCGTCCCCTGGATGGCCGAGTTGTCGACCTCGCCCTCGAGCTTGACGTTGATGTACCCGCGCGGCAGGACTACGTTCTCCGGGGCCCCGAAGGGGAACCGCTTCGTGGTCACCTGCTGGAACTCGCCCGGGTCGTTCAGGCCGGACGGGTCGGGGTCGACCGACACCGAGACCACCGAGCTGACCACGCTGCCGGCGATCTGGGCGTTGATCCCGCCGCCGCCGTGGGCCGAGGGGAGCGACGCCCCCGCGATGTTGCTGAACGTCCGGTTGTCGATCGCCTTGGGGGCCACGCCGTTGAAGGCGCCGCCGCCCGCCGAGAAGACCGAGCCGGGCGAGACCGCCTCGGCCGTCAGGGTCTGCGTGTAGCCCGACTGGATCAGCGAGTTGACCAGGTCGGCGCCGAGCTTGAGGTTGTCGAGCGTCCGCGAGACCGTCACCTTCGAGTTCACCGCGCCCCGGTTGGCGTGCAGGTGCTGGATCCACTGCGAGTTGATGACCACGTTGTCCATGCCCCGGCCGAACGACACGTCGCGCGAGCCGCCGGGGGCGATCAGCATGACGTTGTCCGTCTCGCCGCCGATCAGGAAGTTGGTCACCTTGGGGTCCAGCGTATCCCCCGGGCTGCCGCTGAAGATGCTGGTCGCGATGGCGAAGGTGGTGAAGTTGGTGGCGGGGCCGCCGACCCGGACGTAGCCGATCTGGCCGGTCACCTCGCCCGCCTGCGACACCAGGTAGGTGCCGCCGGCCGTGGGCGTGTCGGCCGTCGCGTCGAACTGCGTCGGCGCCAGGCCGTTCGCCGTGTTGCCGTCGATCTGGTTGGCCTGGAACAGGTTGATCCGGCCGGTCACCAGGAACGTCACGCTCTGCTGGTTGACGGTCGTCGTGGTGTTGCCCTGGTTGGTCGAGGTCGACGTGCCCGCGTTGGTGGTCACGCGGTCGACGATGATGCTCGTGCCGGTGGTGACCGGCAGGCCCAGGTTGACCACGAACTCGTTCTTCTGCGCCGAGGCGACCAGGGGCGTGGCGCCGGCGGGGGTGTAGTTGACGTCGACGCCGCCGAAGCGGAGGACGTTCACCCCCTCGGGCGCGGTGATGCCGCCGGCGAGGAAGAAGCCCGAGTGGATGTCGGACGAGACCGTCGACGCCGTGGAACTGGTCCGGCCCAGCCAGAAGTCGGGCATGTCCACCAGGGCGATGCCGTTCTGGGCCGTCGTCCCCCGGCGCTGGACGTTGTTGGCGTCGATCTGGCCGAACGCCCCGTTGTTCTGGATGTTCAGGTTCTGGAAGAAGACCTTGCCGTCTCCCCCCCCCGCCGCTTCCACCCGGCCCACCAGCCGGCTGGAATGCGAGACCGTCCCGGCGACCGTGATCGTGTGGATCAGGTCGGGCGTGGCCGAGTTCGCCTTGGTGAAGGCCTGGCCGGTCGGGTCCACGACGTTGATCGTGCCCGGCCCGTAGAGGGTCAGCGTCCAGCGGTCGCCGTCCGCGTCCGTGCCGGAGACCGAGGCCGACGGGATCGTCGAGAGCGACGACAGCACTCGTCGGGTTTCCAGGCCCTCGGCCATGGGCCGAAGAGATCGTCTCGAAGGCTTTGGCTTACGCGTCCACATGGATCAATTCCCCTTAGCCACGAGGCTCGTCCGGGCTCGGATTCGCGGGTGCCCCCGGAACGGCCGCCCGAGGCGTCGACTCCATCCAGCATTCGTCCCGGCCCCGGTCGGATCAGACGTGCATCCAGGAAGCGGGCGACGAGACGTAGGCGGCCACCCCTCGCGGGGAGATGACCCTGGAGATTCGGCACGCCTTGTTCGATAATCGGTTCGCCGACGGGAGCCCTTGAGAAATTCGTCAAATTCGGCGCATCCGGCGCAGGACGAACAGGGCCACCCCTTCTATCGGCCTGCACCTCAAGTTTTCGTGAGTGTTGGGGGAGGGAACCCTTCGGGGACGTCGGGGGGGCGGGTCGCCCACCCATCCGGGATCGCGCCCGAAACGACAGGCCCAGGACGGGCCGGGAGGGCGGCGGGGCTCAAGGAGGAGCCCGAAGTTGATGGGAAGGATTGTCTTGCGATGAGCGACTCTCCGGGCGGGCGACGGCGTGGCTCGGTCCATATCACGCGGCAGCGGGCCTCGCGGCTCTACCGGCTGGTTCGCCTGCTGGCCGAGCGGCCCCGGACCCGCGAGGAGGTCCTCAAGAGCCTGGCGATCGGCCTGCGCACGTTCTATCGCGAGCTCGACCTGCTCAAGCGTCGGGGCCTCAAGGTCCAGCACAAGGACAAGCTCTACACCCTCGCCTCCACGGCCGACCAGGCCGAGGGCCGCCTCCCCTTCCCAGACCCCCAGCTCAGCTTCGCCGAGATGGCCGAACTCGCCCGTTGCGACGGCGAGGCCGGTCGCCGCCTCGCCGCACTCCTCGCCGCCGTCACCGACCAGACCCTCGCCCCCCCCGCCCGGAAGCGACGGACCGGCGGCCGCTAGCCCCGCGCCTCGGGCGTCGCTCCAGAGCCTGGAGGTCCTCCCGGGCGGGCTCCGCGGGAACTTCGCATTCGAGGGCCGCACTCCCCGCCCCTAGCCGGCTTGGAGGGCGAGGGGCCGTTTTGCTACGATCGAGGGTCGCAGAGACGGTCCCCCCTGCCCCCAGACGGTCGGCCCGACCGAGGACGATGACATGCGTTCCGATACGATCAAGCAAGGCGACGCCCGCGCCGCGCATCGCAGCCTGTTGCGCGCCACCGGCGTCCGCGAGGACGACTGGAAGAAGCCCTTCATCGCCATCTGCAACAGCCACGTCGACATCATCCCGGGCCACGTCCACCTCCAGGAGGTCGGCAACTACGTCAAGGAGTGCGTGCGGGCCGCGGGGGGGGTGCCGTTCCTCTTCAACACGATCGGCGTCGACGACGGCATCGCGATGGGCCACGGCGGGATGAAGTACTCGCTCCCCTCCCGCGAGCTGATCGCCGACTCCGTCGAGACGATGATCAACGCCCACATGTTCGACGGCATGATCTGCATCCCCAACTGCGACAAGATCGTGCCGGGGATGTTCATGGGCGCCATGCGGGTGAACGTCCCCACCGTCTTCGTCTCGGGGGGGCCGATGGAGGCCGGCAAGACGGCCGACGGCAAGACGGTCGACCTGATCGACGCCTTCATCGGCGGCGTGCAGAAGGCCCGCGGCGAGATGTCGGCCGAGGAGCTGGACGCCATCGAGAAGGCCGCCTGCCCCACCTGCGGCAGCTGCTCCGGCATGTTCACCGCCAACAGCATGAACTGCCTGGCCGAAGCCCTGGGCCTGGCCCTCCCCGGCAACGGCACCCTGCTGGCCACCTCCGCCGACCGCAGGGTCCTGTTCCAGGACGCGTCCCGCCGGATCGTCGAGATGGCCATGGAGTTCAACCGCGTCGGCGAGGGCCACGGCCTGCTCCCGCGCGAGATCGCCACGGCCGCCGCGTTCGACAACTCCATGATCCTCGACATGGCGATGGGGGGGAGCACCAACACCGTCCTCCACATCCTCGCCATCGCCCACGAGGCGGGCGTCCCGTTCACCCTCGACCGGATCGACGAGCTCAGCAAGAAGACCCCCAACATCTGCAAGGTCAGCCCGTCGAGCAGCTATCACGTCGAGGACGTCGCCCGCGCCGGCGGCATCCACACCATCCTCGGCGAAGTCGCCCGCGGCTGCCCCGGCCTGCTGGACCTGACCGCCAGCACCGTCACCGGCAAGACCCTCGGCGAGAACATCGAGGCCTACGACGTCCGCAGCGCCGCGGCCGTCCCGGCGGCCCTGAGGATGGCCAGGGTCCGACCCGGCGGCGAGCGGTCCTCCCAGGCGTGGTCGGTCCCGGCCGTCGCCGACGCCGGGTCGCAGGTCGCCGGCCTGGCCCTGCTCGACTCCGAGGGTGAATCCGCGGCCCCGCAAGACGGCGGCAACGGCGACGGCTCGACGAACGACGGCTTCGACCCGTTCGACGTGATCCGGCCGGTCGACAAGGCCTACTCCCAGACCGGCGGCCTGACGATGCTCAAGGGGAACCTCGCCCCCGACGGCGCGGTGGTCAAGACGGCGGGCGTCGACCCCAAGATGCTCAAGCACACCGGCCCGGCCGTCATCTTCGAGAGCGAGGAAGACGCCTACAACGGCATCGTCTTCGGCAAGGTCAAGCCCGGCGACGTCATCGTCATCCGTTATGAAGGCCCGCGCGGCGGCCCCGGCATGCAGGAGATGCTCGCCCCCACCACGGCCGTCAAGGGCTCCGGCCTCGACGACTGCTGCGCCCTCATCACCGACGGCCGCTTCTCCGGCGGCACCGCCGGCGCGTCGATCGGCCACGTCAGCCCCGAGGCCGCCGTCGGCGGCCCCATCGGCCTGATCCAGGACGGCGACGTCGTCGAGATCGACATCCCCAACGGCAAGCTCGCCGTCCGCCTCTCCGACGACGAACTCGCCGCCCGCCGCGAAGCCTGGCAGCCCCGCCCCTCCAAGTTCCGGACCGGCTGGCTCGCCCGCTACCAGAAGCTCGCCACCAGCGCCGACACCGGTGCGATCCTCAAGTGCGACTGACCCGCACCGACGGGGCCCCAGATCGGGTTCGTTATTGGGTTCGTTCGCGCGTGCCGCGAACGAACCCATCAGCCGCAAGTCGATACACCGCAACAACATAAGCCCCGTTTTGGGCCCTTGAAAATTGGGTTCGTTCGGCGCGCTTTCCCCTGTCGTTCGCGCGGGGCCGGGAGCCGCGGGGACTTCCACCCCGTGGCCCCCGGGATTGTCCCGCGCCATAGGGCGATGTCGGGCGCGCTCTTCGGGCTCGTTCGCGCGGAACCGCCGTCGCGGGAACGACGAGAGGCCGGGATGATCCGCGACACACGAACCACCTCCGCCGGGAGGATTGGGTTCGTTCGCGCGCGCCGAGAACGAACCCATCGGCCATAATTCCTTACTCAACAATAAGATAAGGCTCAACTTCGGCCCCGGAAATTGACACTCCTCACTTAACACCACCATCTCGGGGGGGCGGGAGACGGCGATCGGGGTGCCACGGGTTCTCTGAACCCGTGGATCGGCGTCGGGCCGGCCCCGAGCCGTCGTCCGAATCCGCGGCCGGTCCACGGGTTCTGCGAACCCGTGGCACCCGAAGGTCTTCCGCCGGAACTCGGTGGAGTTTAGTGAGGAGTCTCCGGAAATTGGGTTCGTTCGGCGCGCCTTACACCAAAATACGCGGTGGGTCCCAGTCCACAGGGCTCGCGGCGGGTCGTCCCGCGCGGCATCCCTTACCTGAATCTTGGTCCAGGATCGGGGATTGCGAACGGAGGCCAGGAATCCGGGTCTCAGTGGCCCCGGCGTCAACGGCTCGATCGCCGTCGTCGTCCTCCTCCTCGCCCTGATGCTCGGTTGGGCCGCGATGCGGATTGTCCGCCGGCCCGTACGCACCGTGTGGGCCCCGGTCACGGCGTACGGGCCTGGGATCCGTAGAGCGACGCACCGCCGGGCGACGATGGCCGGCGATGCATCGGCGATCCCTCGCGATTAACCGGAGAAAGTGGAACCGGGCGAGGCCGTGGCGGGCATAATAGGGAGGAAAAGGGCCGCTGACGAATCGCGAGGAGGTGTGCCATGGCCGGCGGGGGTCGTCCAACGATTGAAGGAGAGATCCGCAAGCTCTGGGCGTTCGGGACGCTCGGAGGGGCCGACGACCGCGCCTTGCTCTCCCGATTCGCCCTCGATCGGGATGAGCCGGCGGAGGAGGCCTTCCGCATCCTCGTCGAACGGCACGGCCCGATGGTCCTCCGGGTCTGTCGGCAGATCCTGGACGATCGCCAGGACGCCGAAGACGCGGCGCAGGTCGTCTTCCTCGTGCTCGCCCGCAAGGCGTCCTCGATCCGCGTGGGGGGGTCGCTCGCGCCGTGGCTGCACGGCGCGGCCCGCCGCATTGCCTCGAAGTCAAGAGGCCGGGCCGTCTCCCGGCGACGGATCGAGGAGCGTGCGGCGGCCGCCGCCGAGGGCCGAATCGTCGCCCGGGAGGATCGGCCGCCGGCCGACGACTGGGAGGCCGTCCACGAAGAGGTGGCCCGGCTGCCCGAGAAGTATCGGGCCCCGGTCGTCCACTGCTATCTCCAGGGGCTGACCTATGAGGAGGCGGCCCGGCGAATCGGCTGCCCGATCGGCACGGTGCGCGTGCGCCTCTCCCGGGCCCGCGAACGCCTCCGAGCCCGCCTGGCCCGCCGCGGGTTCGGACCGGCCCAGGCGGCGTTGATCGGTCGGCTTGCTTCGGCCGAAGCCCCGCCCCTCGCAAGAGTCGGCTGGTCCGCAGCGACGATCAAGGCGGTCGACGCCCTGCGACGGGGCCGGCCCGCGATGCTCGAAGTGGTCCCGAGTTCGGTCGTTTCCAGCTACGAAGGGATGGTGCGCGCCATGGTATTCGACGGCTGCAAAACGGCGGGTTGGATCCTCGCCGCCGCGATGATGACGACGGCGGGGGCGGTCGGCTTCTCGGCCAACGGCCGAGGCGGACAGGAGGCCCCCGTCTCCCGGCCCCCGTCGGGCGAGGTTGGCAAGCCGCCGGCGGCGCATCAACATGGCGACCCGGCCCCGCCGGAGAAACCCCGGGATCGAACCGCACGCGAGCGGATGGTCGACGCCGCGAGGGAGCGGTTGGAGGCGCAGCTCGCCTACTATAAGGAGGGCCGCATCACGATCGACCGCCTCATCGACGCCTCGGGCCTCATGATGGAGGCGGAGTCGACGGCGAGTCCGGACAAGCGCCTGGCGTCGGTCGAGGCGCATGCCGCCCGCATGGGGGAACTCGAAGAATTCGTGGAGTCGGAAGATAAGCTGGGACGGAGCGCCATGGGCGACCTCACCAAAGCCCGCTTAGCCCGTCGACTCGCGAGCCTATGGCTCAAGGATGTCCGCAGTCGACCCGACGCCGGCGAGGTCGAGGTGCTGCGCCGGCGCGTCGAAGCGTTGGAGGAGCGGCTGGACGCCCTCCTCCGCCAGCGCGATGAGGCACAGCCCGGGGATCCCGGCTGAGCCCCCGAGACGCCTTGATCGAGGGGCGAAGCCCGCTCCTCCCGACCCGATTTCGCGTCGTCTTGGGTCACCGATGCGGGCGAGCCTCCGATTCGGCCTTACCGAGCGGGGCCGTCCGGCCGGGCCTCGCCGGCCGTGAGCCGGACGGTCTGGGTGAAGGCCCCGTCGCCGGCGACGTCCCAGGCCTCGAACCGCACCCAGGTCCGGCCCTTGAGGTCGAGCGGGATGCGGAGCTTGCGGCTCCCGAACTCCCCGGCGTCGGCGAGGTCGATCCGGTGGCGGAAGACGTTGCGGCCGTCGCCGGAGACGACCTCGGCGAACGCCATCGGGAAGGTCCATTCCAGGCTCGCTTCCACCACCGTCTCCCCCTCGCCGATCGGGCCAAGGTCCTGGCCCGACGGCTTGCCGCCGACGGTGAAGTCCGGGATCAGGACCTCGCCCGTGGTGGTGAAGTACCGCCCGCCGCGCAGGGCGTCGAGCACCGGCTTCCAGCCGTCGGCGAAGCGGGGCGTCGCGTCGAGCTTGAGATAGTTGATGTTCATATGCGCGTAGGTCTCGAAGTCGGGCTCCATGCGGAACAGGTCCGCCTCGCCGACGATCTGCTTCCGCGCGCGCCAGTTCTCCATGTCGTCGAGCAGGTCGAGCACGCGCCAGCCGAGCGTGGGCCGCGACAGGTCCGCCGGCATCGCCTTCCAGGCGGCGCCGAGGAAGTGCTCGGAGCGGAAGAAGTCACGGTCCTTGTAGCCGTCTGGGAAACCGATCGACGACTTGATCCGGGGGTGGGCCGTCCACATCAGGCCGTCTTCCCGCTCCATCAGCCGGAGCACGTCCTCCGCGCTGCCGACGCGGTAGACCGTGCCATAGCCCTCGACGTCCTCGACGAACGGCTGGCCTTCCCGACGGTTCAGGACCCAGTAGACCGGATTCGGGAAGAAGCTGATCCAGTGCCCGCCCAGGTGGACGTTCGGCTCCTCGCCCGGCAGGATGAGCACCCCCTTCTCGGAGAGGCGGGCGCATTCCTCGTGGAGGAGCTTCAACTGCGGGAGCCGCTCGGCGTCCCCAAGCCGGGGCGTCTCGCCGACGTGGAACTCGGCGAGGTGGACGATGTCGACCCCCCTGGCCTTGAACGTCTCGACCATGCCGGGGGTTTCCAGCTCGCGCGGTTGGCCCGAAATCCCCTGCTCCTTCTGGCGTCGCAAGTATTCGAGGGTGTGCTCGACGTGATAATGGCTGGTGAACGTCTTGTGGCCCGCCAGGGCCTTGTAGCGGTCGCCGCGGGTGTATTTCGCGACCGCGTCGAGCGCCCGGCGGCCGTCGCCCCGCGTCAGCAGGAGGAAGACGCCGAGGTGCTGTTCCGTGCCCGCGGGCGCGTTGAACCAGGGGACGAACCGCCGGTCGCCGGTGAGTTCCTGGCGGACGCCGATCCCGTAACCCTGGGCCGCCCCGCCGTAATCCCGGCCGTGCCAGACGAACTTCAGGTTGAACGCCTCGTCCAGCGGGTAGAAGTACCGATGCGGCTCCGGGAACACGGCGAGCGACCCACCGCCCGACTCGGCCGCGACGGCCCGGCCCGAGACCGCGAGGGGGGTCGCCGGGGAGTCCGGATCGAACGCGACCTTCTTGAAGGGCCCCGCGGCCTCGTTCCAGGCGATCGCGTCCCAGCCCGAGTTTGCGCCGGCGAAGCCGGTGTCATAAACGATCGCCCGACCGTCCTCCTCCGTGGCGACCACCGTCTCGGCCTGGATCAGCGGGCTGTTCCGGTGGAACGTGAACCGGACGTCCCCGCGAAACGACCCGGCGGCGGCCTCGGCCACGCTCACGGTGGTCCGCGCGCCGTCGCGGCTCACGATCGCCCGTCGCTTGCCGAGCACGATGGGGAAGGTCTGATGGGGACGCTTGGGCGGGTTGTCGAAGAACGCCACCCAGCCCGCCGGATTCTTCAGGTCGCGGCTCCCCACGGTCAGGAACGTCACCGGATTCAAGCCCGTCGCGACTGGCTTCGCGGCCTCGCCATCGGTCGCCACCCCGAGGGATTCGATGAGGGGTTTTTCCGGGTCCAAACTGAAGACCGCCGACCCGCTCTCGTCGGGAGAGATCGTCCAGGTCACCCGAACCAGGCCCTCGGCCTCGTCGACCTGGACGCCGGAGTCGGCGAACCCCGTCGTCGCGAAGCCCAGACCCAGGAGGATCCCAATTGCGGTCGCCCGGATCGATCGGAGAGTTCGTGACATGGGCGTCCTCAGGTCTTTTGTCGGGTCGGCTGGAGAGGGACGACGGCCCTGGATCAGAACCGGGCCGAGCGGACGGCGGACTCCGGTCAGGGGGCGTCCAGCGGCATCAGGTCGTCGACGACGAACTTGCCGTCGACGCGGATGGGGACGCCGTCGAAGGCGATGACGCCGCCGCCGTATTCGGGGCGCTGGATCTGGACGAGGTCCCAGTGGATCTTGGAGCGGTTGCCGTTGTCGGCCTCGTCGTAGGCGTTGCCGGGCGTGAGGTGGAAGCTGCCGGCGATTTTCTCATCGAAGAGGATGTCGCGCATCGGGGTGAGGATGCGGGGGTTGCAGCCGATCGACCATTCGCCCGTGTAGCGGGCCCCGTCGTCGGCGTCGAGAATCCGCTGGAGCTTCTCGTCGTCCCCCCCGGCGCATTCGGCCTTGACGATCTTCCCCTTGTGGAACTCCAGCCGGACGCCGTCGAACGAGGCGCCCTGATAGATCGTCGGCGTGTTGAACCGGATGTGGCCCTCGATCGAGTCGCGGACCGGGGCGGTGAAGACCTCGCCGTCGGGGATGTTCATGTTTCCCGAGCAAGGGACCACCGGGACGCCGGCGATCGAGAACCGCAGGTCGGTCTCCGGGCCGGTGATGCGGACCTCGCGGGCCCTGTCCATGCGGTCGACCAGCGGTTGCAGGCCCTTGGCCATCTTCGCGTAGTCGAGCGTGCAGACGTTGAAGTAGAAGTCCTCGAACGCTTCGGTGCTCATCCCGGCCTGCTGGGCCATGCCGGCGTTGGGGAGACGGAGGACGCACCACCTGGTATGAGTCACCCGGCGCTCGAAATGGACGGGCTTCTGGTAGAGGGCGTTGTAGGCGTCAAGCCGCTCCGGGGGGACGTCACTCATCTCGCTGATGTTGCGGGCGCCCCGGAGGCCCAGGTACGCCTGGACCTTGTCCATCCGCGCGCGGTCGATCCGCCCCCAGGTCTCGATCGCCTCGGCCGAGCCACGCAGGACCATCTCCCGGACGAGCCGCGCGTCGCGAGTCTCGACCAGGGCGATTCCGCCGCGCTCGGCGGCTTTTCGGATCAGAAGGCGGGGGAGCGTGGAGTCCTCAAGGTCGAAGCATTCGATCAGGAGGGTCTCGCCGGCCTTCAGGCGGACGGAGTGGTCGATGAGGATGTCGGCCAGGGTTTCCCATCGCGGGTCGGGCATCGGATCGGACCTCCCGGGGGCGTCCCGGATCTCGCGACGCCCCCGCGGCGGGCTTCGGTCCGCTTGTCAGCGGCGGGGTCGTCGATTAGCCTTTACGGTCGAGGGAGCGAGGCGCGGACGCGCCTCGGCTCCGATGATTCGCCTCCATGATCCAACCTTCGCACCGCGACGGCAAGACGCGCGGCGGCCGACGCGCCTCGACGCCGAGGCCGAAAGGGGAGCGGCTCCTTGAATCTCTTCGATCTGACGGGGAACACGGCGATCGTGACCGGCGGCAACGGCGGCATCGGCCTGGGCATGGCCCTGGGCCTGGCCGAGGCCGGCGCCTCGGTCGCCGTGGTGGGACGGAACCCCGAGAAGACCCGGGCCGCAGCCGAGACCATCGAACAGAAGACCGGGGCGAAGGCGCTTGCGATCGTCGCCGATCTCAGCAAGCCCGAGGAGGTCGAGCGGGCCGTCGCCGAGGCCGGCGACCACTTCGGCCGCATCGACGCCCTGTTCAACAACGCCGGGATCAACATCCGCAAGGCCCCCCAGGACTTCACGCTCGACGAATGGAATCAGGTGATGAACGCCAACGTCACCTCCGCGTTCCTGGCCTCGAAGGCGGTCTACCCCTGGATGAAGCGGCAAGGGGGGGGCAAGATCGTCAACACCGGCAGCATGACGTCGGTCTTCGGCTCCTCGTTCGCCGCGGCCTACGCCACCTCGAAGGGGGCGATCGTCCAGCTCACCAAGAGCCTGGCGCTGGCCTGGGCGGCCGATCAGATCCAGGTCAACGCCATCCTCCCCGGCTGGTTCGACACCGAGATGACCTTCGCCGCCCGCGAGCAGATCCCCGGCCTCCACGAGCGCGTCCTGTCGCGGATCGCGGTCGGCCGCTGGGCCAAGCCCGACGACATGGCCGGCGCGGCGGTCTTCCTCGCCAGCCGGGCGAGCGACTACATCACCGGCGTCGCCCTCCCGGTCGACGGCGGCTACCTCGCGACCCTGTAACGTCCAGGGCCGCCCGGCGGCCGATCCCGGCCGGGCGTCGGGCTCACTCCTCGACCGCGCCCGGGGGAGCGATGAAGACGTCCTTGCGCGGGAACTTCTCGAACAGAGAGGCCGGCTTGCCGAAGTTCGTCGCCAGCACGTCGGTCGGGTTTCCGGCGATCCACTGCGAGAGGTCGATCGTCGCGTAGACGCCCGTGTTGAACCCGATCAGGACCCGGCTCGGCCCGTCGCCGACGTTCTCGATCGAGTGGCCGTACCCCTGGGGGATGTAGCCGACGTCCCCCTGCGCCAGCCGCTCGGTCCGGAACCGGCCGTGGGAGCCGAACATCGTCACGCTCACGTCGCCGTCGACGACGTACTGCCACTCGTCGGCCGTGGGGTGCCAGTGCAGCTCGCGCAGGCCCCCCGGCTCGAGGTCCAGCACGACGGCCGCGACGGTCTTCGAGATCGGGAACGACGTCGAATCCACCCGCCACTCCCGGCCGCCCGGGAAGACGCGGTGCGGGGGCCGCTTGAGCAACTCGTACTTGTGCGTGAGGGCCGGCGGCTTCCAGCCCTGGAGCGGCTCCGCGGGCGTCTCCGGAGGCCTCGCGCCGCGGGCGAAATAGACCTCCTCCGTGGGGAAGCCCTCGAAGGCCGACTCCGGCAGGCCGAAGTTCTTGGCGAGGAGCGCCTTGGGGGCGTGGCCGATCCAGTCGGTGATGCTGAAGGTGCCGAACTCCGAGAAGTAGCCGTTGTCGAAGATCAGGACGAAGTGGCAGGGGGCGTCGCCCAGGCATTCGAGGACGTGACCGTGCCCGCGGGGGAAGTACCAGACGTCACCCGGCTCGAAGTCGTTCGTCTCGGCCCCGCCGTCCGGGTCGATCACGGTGGTTCGGACGCGGCCTTCGACGACGAAGGCCCACTCGGCGGCGGTGGCGTGCCAGTGCAGCTCGCGCATCGCGCCGGGCTCCAGGCGCATCGAGACGCCGGCGATCCCCTTCGAGATGGGGAGCTGCTCGACGGTCGCCTCCTTTCCGGAGCTGCCGCCGATCACCTTGCCCTGGGACTTCTCCAGCTCGAATTTGAAAGTCGGCAGCTCCTTGCCGGAGAGGACGTCGTCGGGGGCGTTGTTCATGAAGCTGGGATCGCCGGCCTCGGCCGTCTTCGCCGCCGCCGCGACCGCCGCGGCGAGCCCCACGCCCGCCAGGAAATCCCGCCTCGGTACGTTCGACATGCCCTGGTCCTTTGATCTGGGGAGTCGGAGAAGGCGCGACGATCGAACCGCTTCGATCCCGCCGCTGCGTGCCGGGCCGCCGACACCACTGTACGACGCGGGGATCCGCGACGCTTCCCTCTTGCTTCATCAGGCCGCGCCGGCCCCCCGGGTCAGCTTCGCGGCCCGGCCGCCGACGGCGTCTTGCCCTCCGCCGGAGTCTTGCCGCACAATACCGGTGCGGACGGGCATCATCGGCTGGCGGACTCCGGCGAGCGCGAAAGATGGAATCTCGCGGCGAGTTGACCCACATCCTGGATCGGGCGCGCGTCGGCGACGAGCAGGCTCGCGACGAGCTGCTGGCGCGGATGTACGACGAGCTGAGGCGCGTCGCCGGGCGGATGATGAGCCGCGAGCGTTCGGACCACACCCTCTCGCCGACCGCGGTCGTCCATGAGGCCGTGATCCGCCTGCTGGGCGAGGAGGTCTTCGAGAAGGCCGACGACCGGGGCTTCGTCCTGGCCTCGGCCGCGAGGGCGATGCGCGAGGTCCTCATCGACCACGCCCGACGACGGAAGGCCGGTCGTCGGGGAGGCGCCTGGCGTCGGGTGCCGCTCGACGGCGTGGTCGACTACTTCGAGGAGCAAGGGCTGGACGTGGTCGCCGTCCACGAGTCGCTCGACCGCCTGGCCGCGATGAGCGAGCGCCAGGCCCAGGTGATGACCCTTCGCTACTTCGCGGGGATGACCGTCCCCGAGGTCGCCGCCGCGCTCGACGTCGCCGTGGTGACGGTCGAGCGCGACTGGAGGCTGGCGCGGGCCTGGCTCGGGGACCAGCTCGGTAGGGGGGACGGATGACCCCCGAGCGCTGGCGCCGCGTCGGCGATCTCTTCGACGAGGCCCTGCGCCTCGCCCCCGACGACCGAACGGCCTGGCTCCGCGCCGCCTGCGGCGACGACGCCGAGCTGCTCGACGCGACCGCCCGCCTCCTCGCCCGCGACGTACAGGCCGAGCGCGACGGCTTCCTGGCCCCCCCCTCCCCGGAAGAGACGGCCACCTGGCCGCCCGACCCGGGGCCCGAGCCGGCCGACGTCGCTCCCGGCCGGGGGTTCACGCCGTATTCGGCCATCCAGGCCGCGACCGGATCGCCCCCCTCGCTCGGCGGCCGAGACCTGGCGCGTCGACGGCTGCAAGGGCTGACGACCACCTGCCTCCTCATCACGCTCCTGATCCTCGGCTGGAAATACATGGTGCTGGGGGACCCCGATCCCACCCAGGCCGTCCCTTACGTTTTGCTCACCGCCGGCCTGGGCGTCCTGGTCGCGCTCTTGCAGGGCCCTCGCCGCTTCTCGCCGTCGGCGTTCGAGGCGATCGAGCTGGGGATGATCGGGTCGGTCGCCGCCGTCTATTCGTTCGCCCAGTACCGGACGATGCTCGACTTCTCGCTCCGGAACGACCCCATCCGCGTGCAGCTCGTGTTCAGCCACCGGGTGCTCGTCTCGACGATACTGATCCTCTCGTACGGGATCTACGCCCCGGCGAGCTGGCGGCGGGCCGTCGTGGTCGTCGGCTCGATCGCCCTCCTCCCGTTCGCCACGCTCGCGCTGCTACTCGTCCGCCACCCCGACCTGATGCGGTCGATGGCCCGCCTGGGCCTAGAACGCGGCAGCACGGCGCTGGCCCACTTCGGCTTCGACGCGATGCTGCTGCTGATCCTCGCCGCCTGGTCCACCCACGGAGCCTACACGATCACCCGGCTGCGTCGGCAGGCCCGCGAGGCGCGTCGGCTCGGCCAGTACCGGCTGGGCGAGCGGCTCGGCGCGGGGGGGATGGGGGAGGTCTACCTGGCCGAGCACCGGTTCCTCAAGCGGCCCTGCGCCCTCAAGCTGATCCGTCCCGGCTTCGATCCGGACGGCAAGATCCTGGAGCGCTTCGAACGCGAGGTCCGGATCACCGCCGAGCTCTCCCACCCCAACACGGTGGAGATCTACGACTACGGCCGGACCGAGGAGGGCGAGTACTTCTACGTCATGGAGTACCTGCCGGGCCTGAGCCTGGACCGCCTCGTGCAGCGGCACGGGCCGCTCCCCCCGGGACGGGTCGTCTACCTGCTCCGGCAGGTCTGCCTCGCGCTGGCCGAGGCGCACGCGGCCGGGCTGGTGCATCGCGACATCAAGCCCTCGAACATCTTCGCATCGCGCCGGGGGGGCGCGGACGACGTGGCCAAGCTGCTCGACTTCGGCCTGGTCCGGCCCCTCTCCGCGGACCGTTCGCCGGATCCGAGCGAAGAGGGCCAGATCCTCGGCACCCCCCTGTTCATGTCGCCCGAGCAGGCGAGGGGCGACCCGGAGATCGACGCCCGCAGCGACGTCTACTCGCTCGGCGCGGTCGCGTATCACCTGCTCACCGGCGAGGCCCCGTTCACGGGCGGCGGGACGATCGGCATCCTGCTCGCCGTCGTCCGCGACCCCGCTCAGTCCCCATCGCGACGCCGCCCCGAGGTCCCCGAGGATCTCGACCGCCTCGTCCTGAAGTGCCTGGAGAAACGGCCCGACGACCGCTTCCCCGACGTCCTGACGCTCGAACGGGCCCTGGCCGCCTGCTCCTGCGTCGGCGAGTGGGACGCGGCGCGGGCCGCCGACTGGTGGCGGACCGAGGAGCCCGCGACGCAAGATCGACGATCCCCCCCGACGACCGTATGACGGAGGATTCCCGCTTGGGCGCTTTCTACGTGAACTTCTCGGTCAAGGCCGCCGCACCTGGCAAGATCGCCGAGGCCCTCGGTCGCGCGGGGCGGCGGGCCGCCGTCACCCCCTCGCGCGGGGGCTTCGCGGTCGTCTACGACGCGGAGGCGGACAGCCAGGCGACGCGGCCCATCCTGACGGTGGGGGCGCTCCTCTCCCGGGACCTGGACCAGCCGGTCCTGGCCGTGGTCAACCACGACGACGACGTGCTCGACTACTGGCTGTTCGCGGAGGGCGAGTTGGCGGACTCCTACAGCTCGGACCCCGAAGCCTTGGAGGAGGAGGAAGGCGCGCCCCCTCTGGGCCCCGGCGACCCGGCGAGGCTCTGCGGCCTGCTGAGGCCGGGGGCGGACGCGGCGGCCGTCGAGGCGGCCCTGCGTGGGAGTTTCCTGTTCGCGACGGATCGGCACGAACGTCTCGCCGAGATCCTGGGCCTCCCCCCCTGGTCGGTCGGCTTCGACTACGAGGCCGTCGACGACGGCGAGCTGGAGCACGAGATCCAGGCCGACTCGTTGATCCGCGTGGACGGGCCGGAGGGCTGAGCCCGCGTCGAGGGTCGGCGCTTCGCGGGGCGGGCGCGGGCCGTCGGGCCTAGCGCCAGGCGAATTCCGGGGGGACGGGGCGGCCGGCGACCTCGGGACGGACGATGGACCAGAACTCGCGGATTCGGGCGCGGACCAGGCTCGTCTCCTTGCCGACGACCTTGTAGACCAGCCCCGCCCCGTTCGGCAGCCGACCGACGCCGGCGGCCCAGCCTTCGGCCTTGTTCCAGGCCGAGACCGCCCGGGCCGCGACGGCGTCGGCGATCGCGGGGGGGGTCAGCAGCAGGACGTTCCCGAAGACGTCGAAGTCGTCCATCACGCCCGGCCGGAACACGGGCGAACGGGCGGGTTCGACGCGGAACTTCTCGACGAACAGGCTCTCCCCGGTCGGCCGCTCGGCGGCGACGGTCGAGGAGAAGAGGTCGAACCGATACCGCTCGCCGTCGCGATAGTACTTGCGCCCGCCCATGAGGGTCTCGGCGTAGAGGAGCGTCGCCGACGGGGCGATCCGCACCTTCGTCCGGGTCAGGAATCGCGAGTGGGCGAACGGGATGGCCGCTTCGGGGATGTATTCCAGGTACGACCCCTCGTCGAGCGTCAGCTCCTGGGTCTGGAGGGCGTGGTTCGCGTCCATCTCGTGGATCTTGGTCGCGGCCTGGGTCGTGACGTGGCCGCACGCCCCGGGGCCGACGGCGAAGTCCATCGTGTAGCGGTCGCCCTGGAGGATCCCCCCGGCGTTCGAGATGATGAACACGACCGGGAGGTCGGGCATCCCCTCGTCGCAGTAGAGGGCCTTCTGCACCAGGAGCGGGGCGCGACGCTCCATGAACGCCAGGATCGAGCGCCCGCCGCGACGTTCGAACCGGAGCCGCAGCAGGGCGTTCTTGCCGAACCCGCCGCTGCGGAGCTGCGCGGGCTCGTCCAGGTATGGGGCGAGTTCGGGGGGCGTGGGGGTGACGTTCACGCCGGGGCCTTCAGTTCGAGGTCGAAGAGGATGTTCTCGCGGATCAGCTCGATCAGGTCGTCGATCCCCTCGCCCGTCTTGCAGTTGGTGAAGACGAACGGCTTATCGCCGCGCATCAGCCGGGAGTCCTTCTCCATGACCTCCAGGCTGGCGCCGACGTGGGGGGCCAGGTCGGTCTTGTTGATCACGAGGATGTCGGACTGGGTGATGCCGGGCCCGTTCTTGCGGGGGATCTTGTCGCCGGCGGCGACGTCGATGACATAGATGAAGAAGTCCACCAGGGCCGGGCTGAAGGTGAGCGTGAGGTTGTCCCCGCCGCTCTCGATCAGGACGAGGTCGGTGTCCGGGAAGCGGGCCTCCATGTCCTCGACGGCGGCGAGGTTCATGCTGGGGTCCTCGCGGACGGCCGTGTGGGGGCAGGCGCCGGTCTCCACGCCGAGGATCCGCTCCTCGATCAGGACCCCCTTGAGCGTGCGCTGGACGTGCTTGGCGTCCTCGGTGGTCACGACGTCGTTGGTGATGATGAGGATGCGCGAGCCCATGCTCAGGAGCTTGGGCGTGATCGCCTCGATGATCGCCGTCTTGCCGGACCCGACGGGGCCCCCCACGCCGATCCTCGTGATATTCTTCGCCATGCGCGGAATCCCTCAATTCATGAACATACGGACGTGGGCGCCGACGTGGAGCGACGCCAGGACGTCGAAGACCGGGGCGAAGGCCGCCATGTCCTCGAGCGAGTGGTCGACGACGCGGGCGTAGGCCGCCTCGGCGTCGGCGTTGACTTCGAACAGGAGCGCCTGGACGTCCAGGTAATGGAGCTTCATCATCCGGAGCGAGGCGTTGGTCATCATGCCGGCCACGCCGTACTGGTGGACGGCGAAGGCGTCTCGCTCCGAGAGCCCCAGCGCGGCGAAGACCAGGGCCTGGCCGACCGGCAGGCAGCCGGGAGTCTCCCCCGCGCGGATCCGGGCGAGCCATTCCCCGGCGACCGACGGGCCGAGCACGCGGTCGGCCATCTCGGCCAGCTTGCGGCCCATCCGCACCGTCATCGTCCGCATCTCCTCGTTCAGCTTGCGGTCGAAGACGGCGTGGTCGGCCCGATCGATCCCTTCCACGTCGCCGGCCGCCGCGGCGCGGAACGCCGAGAGGACCGCGACCCCGTCGGACGTCGCCGCCTGCTCGACGGCCGCCTTCACGAACTCGCGCAGCGAGTCCAGGTCGCGAACGACGCCGAGCTGCACGGCCGACTCCAGCCCGTTCGAAAATGAGAAGGCCCCGACCGGCAGCAGCGAATCGCCGAATTGCAAGACCCGCATCAGCTCCGCGATCGTCGACACGCGCCTGCTCCTCCCACCTCAGTGATGATGATGGCCGTGGCCATGATCGTGGCCGTGGTCATGATCGTGTTCGTGGTCGTGGACGTGGGAATGCGGCGTGGCGTTGGCGCCGCCGAAGAGGCGGCGGGACTCGTGCGGGGCGAGGAACGGGATGACCTCGGCCCCGGGGACGAAGTCGTAGGCGATCCCCTCGAACGCGTGAGTCTTCATGACCGAGGCCATGACCTTGCGGTCGACCGTGAGGGGGACGTAGACCGAGGTCCCCTTGACGACGGCCGGCCAGTGCTGGTTCCCCAGCGCATGGCCCAGCTCGACGCAGGTGCGCGCCAGGATCTCGGCCGGCTGGCCGAGCACGCCGTCGAGGCGGACGACCATCACGTCCTTGAGGCTGATCCGGGCGACGATCGCGGTCAGGTTGGGCTCGTCCCAGGCGAGCACGTCGCCGTCGCGCAGGTGCGTGTTGCGCTCCAGCGACACGGCGATCTCGGCGCCCGACGCGGTCTTGAGCCGGAAACGGTTCTTCTGGGCCTGCCACTGGTCCAGGTGGAGGGGGTCGATGACGGCCCCCTCCAGGAGCTGGGCCCAGGCCGGGTCGTCGGCGTTGCCGAGCGGTTTTTCGACCAGGAGCATGAATCGCCTTTCCGCCGGGTCGGCGTCAGCAGAAGAAGTAGAGCTGGTTGAGCGCGATCGACTTCGGCGGCTCGACGGTCGCGTGGACGCCGTCGACCTTGACCGCGAAGGTCTGGGGGTCGACCTCGATCTTGGGGAGATAGTCGTTGCGGACCATGTGGTGCTTGGTCAGCACGCGGGTCCGCGAGACCGGCTCGACGGCCCGCTCCAGGCCGTACTTCGCCTTCACGTTCAGATCGTACGCGGCGCGGGAGACGAAGGAGACGCAGGTCTTCGCCATCGCCGAGCCGAAGGCGGCGAACATCGGCCGGTAGATCATCGGCTGGGGGGTCGGCAAAGAGGCGTTGGGGTCGCCCATGTTGGCCCAGGCGATCAGCCCCCCCTTGAGGACCATCTTCGGCTTCGCCCCGAAGAACGCCGGCTCCCAGAGGACGAGGTCGGCCATCTTGCCGGGCGCGATCGAGCCCAGGTGCTGCTCGATCCCGGCGGTGATGCAGGGATTGATCGTGATCTTGGCCAGGTAGCGGAGGACGCGGAAGTTGTCGTTGCCGGGGGCGTCCTCGGGGAGCGGACCGCGGGCCTTCTTCATCATGTCGGCCGTCTGGAACGCCCGCAGGAAGTTCTCGCCGATGCGGCCCATAGCCTGCGAGTCGCTGCCGATCATCGAGATCGCGCCCATGTCGTGCAGGACGCTCTCGGCGACGATCGTCTCGGCCCGGACGCGGCTCTCGGCGAAGGCCACGTCGGAGGGGATCCTCGGGTTGAGGTTGTGGCAGACCATGATCATGTCGAACAGCTCGGCCACCGAGTTGACGCCGCAGGGGAGCGTCGGGTTGGTCGAGCTGGGCAGGACGTTGGGTTGGCCGACGACCTTCAGCAGGTCGGGCGCGTGGCCGCCGCCGGCCCCTTCGGAGTGGTACGTGTGGATCGTCCGGCCGTCGAAGGCCGCGATCGAGTCCTCCACGTAGCCCGACTCGTTGAGCGTGTCGGTGTGCACGGCGACGCTCACGTCGTAGTCGTCGGCGACCGAGAGGCAGCTCCGGATCGCGGCGGGGGTGGTGCCGTAGTCCTCGTGGATCTTGAACCCGGCGGCCCCGGCGCGGAGCTGTTCGATCAGGGGCGCCGCGGAGCTGGCGTTCCCCTTGCCCTGGAAGCCCCAGTTGATCGGGAAGGCCTCGGCGGCCCGGAGCATCATCTCCAGGTTCCAGGGGCCGTTGGTCGAGGTCACGCCGTTGGTACCGTCGGTCGGCCCGATGCCGCCCCCCCAGAGGGTCGTGACGCCGTTGGAGAGCGCGTGCCAGACCTGCTGCGGGCAGATGTAATGGACGTGCGTGTCCATCCCGGCGGCGGTCAGGATCAGGTGCTCGCCGGTGATGGCGTCGGTCGAGGTCCCGGTGGTCAGGCCGGGCGTGACCCCGTCCATGGTCATCGGGTTGCCCGCCTTGCCGACCCCGACGATCCGGCCGTTGCGGATCCCGACGTCGGCCTTGATCACCCCCAGGATCGGGTCCAGGATGGTGACGTTGGTGATCACCAGGTCGAGGCAGCCCCCCTCCTGGGTGGAGATGTTGTCCGACCCCATGCCGTCGCGGAGCGTCTTGCCGCCGCCGCAGACCAGCTCGTCCCCGTAGACCCGGAGGTCCTTCTCGATCTCCACGTAGAGATCCGTGTTCCCCAGGCGGAGCTTGTCGCCGACGGTCGGCCCGAACAGGTCCGCGTATTGCTTGCGCGTGATCTTGGACATGACGCTCGGTCCCCCCCGGTCAGGATTCGGTCGACTTGAAGCCCCGTTCGCCCGCCCGCCGGACCGCCGCCTCATAGTTGGGCATGTAGTCCGGGTTCGGCCCGATCCCCGTCCAACCGTCGACCAGGTTGTTGAAGCCGAAGCAGAACTGCTTGCCCCCCATGGGGACCAGCGTCACTTCCTTCTCGTCGCCGGGCTCGAACCGGATGGCGGTGGTCGCCGGGACGTCCAGCCGCATGCCGAAGGTCTTGGGCCGATCGAAGTCGAGGTAGCGGTTGACCTCGAAGAAGTGGAAATGGGAGCCCACCTGGATCGGCCGGTCGCCGGTGTTGCGGACCTTGAGCGTCAACGTGGGGCGGCCCGCATTGATCTCGATGTCGCCCTCCGCCAGGATCAGGCCGCCGACCGGGACTTTCGCGCCTTTTTCGGCATGGGGCGCGGCCTCGAACGGCCGTGTCCACTCGCCCACGCCGGGTTCGTCGGGTTTCTTCTCAGGATCGGCCATGGATCGCCTCCGATCTGGGGTGGAGAGTGCATCGACTCACTTGACCGGTTCGTGGACGGTGACGAGACGGCTGCCGTCGGTGAAGATCGCTTCGAGCTGGACGAAGGGGATCATCTCCGGGACCCCTTCCATCACGTCGTCGCGGGTCAGGACGGCGGCGGCGTCCTTCATCACCTCCTCGACCGTCTTGCCCTCGCGGGCCCCTTCCAAAGCCGCCGCGCAGATCACGGCCATGGTCTCGGGATGGTTCAGCTTGAGTCCCTTGGCTTTCCGCCTCAGGGCCACGTCGGAGAGCTGATGGATCATCAGCTTCTCAATCTCGCGGGGCGTCAGATGCATGGGTTTCCTCCGGGGTTAGAGGGATCCTCGTCGTCGGCGCGGTCGCCGGGAACAGCCGGCCCTCCACCCAGACGACGGCAAGCACCAGCCAGGTCGCCACGACGAACGGCGCGGTCAGCGCGGGGACGCCCGCCGACTTCGGGAAATACTCCGTCAAGGGCGTCGCCACCAGCGCGGCCAGGCACGGCGTGGTCAGAGAGGGTCGGACGATGAACAGCGCGATGGCGGCCAGGGCGCCGTTGTAGCCGTAGAGGCCGATCGAGACCGCCTCGTAGGCGTCGCCGTGGTACTCGGCCAGCGTGGTCCCGATCGTCGAGCCCACGAAGGCCATGATCGCATGCCAGGGGTTGCTCAGCCAGATGCCGGCCAGGAACAGGATCCCGGTCACGACGTTCGCGCCGAGCATGACCTCGGCCTCGCCCCGGAGGACCGCCGCCGCGAACCCGCCCGGCGCGACGGCCGGCGGCGGCGGGGGCTCGTCGATCGACTTCCCGGCCGCGGCGTGGGCCAGGATCAGGGCCAGCCACGTCGTCAGCACGAACGGGGCCGTGTACGCCGGGATCTTGAAGAGCCCCAGGAGCCGCATCAGCAGGGAGGAGATCGCGCAGCCGACGAGGATCAGGGCCCAGACCGTGAAGCTCGGCTTCAGGAAGAAGGGCACGGCCAGGCCGACGAGCGTGGAGTTGAACCCGTAGAGCCCCTGCTCGATGTCGCCGCGGTCGAACGACGCCAGCCATGCGACCAGGGGGCCGACGATCGCCCCGACGATCGCCCCGGCGAGCATCGCCGGCGAGATCAGGGCGATGCCCGCCAGGAAGAACAGGCCCGTCCCCGCGTGGGGCTGCAACATGATCTGGCCGACGCCCCGAAGGAGGATCGTGGCCAATTCTTGGACGTCGAGCCCGGCGACCAGCGGGCGGGACGAGGTTGCGACCATGGCTTTGGCGCCTACCGTTAAAGAAGACGCGGTGACTTCGACTTGGCACGATTCCTGGATCATTCCAGATTAATGAACCGTAATCAATCACCTGCCGCGCCAGATTTTCGATTCAAGTAAATCATCCACTACGATCGATACCACTTCCAGAAAGATTTCATCATGGTCCGGACCGCTCGTGCGTCGGCCGGACCGTGGGCGTCGAGGGGCCGCCTCGCGTGCGAGCGAGGGCCGGTCAAGGAGGTCTGAATGGGACGATCCGCTTCGTTCCGGTGCATCGCCGAGCGGGCCCTCGCGTCGTGTGTCGCGCTGGCCTGGTCGCTCGCGGCGGCCGGCCAGACCCCGGAGTCGCCGCCGATCCCCGCGGGGACCATGCCGCCGGCCGCGCCGGCCCTGTCGACCGACGCGGAGGTGCTCGCGGAGATCCGCCAGCTCCGCGCCGAGGTGGCGGAGGCCCGCCAGCTCAAGCAGCAGGTGGAGATCCTCCAGCAGCAGTTGCAGTCCGCGAACGTCGGCGGCGGCGGGTTCGCCGGTCCGGCCGCGCCGGGAGCCGCCGGGCTGGGGTCCGGCACGGTGTCGGACGCGCCGAATTCCGGCTTCACGGGCGTCCCCGACCGCTTCGCGTCCGGTGCCTTCGCCCCGGAAGAGGGCGAACCGCCCGACGCCGACCGCTATCCCATCCGGGCCCGCTACAAATACAGCCACGACGCGACCGGCCCCAACGGCGGCGGCGGCTACTTCAACTTCAGCAGCCTCGACGACGAGTTCTCGCTGAACATCACCAACTCGGTCACGATCGACGGCACCTTCTTCGACCGGGCCAACCTCCCCACCAGCGAGCAGGGCTTCAACAGCCCGTTCACTCGTATGTTCTTCTACGGGAACATCACGAAGGACTGGAGTTATCAGGTCGGCACGCAAGGGTTCCTGGGGACGTACAACCTGCTCGACATGTTCATGACGTGGCATATCAACAAGTACGTCAATCTCCGCGCCGGCAAGGGCCTGGCGCCCCCCTTGTACGAATACTACGCCTTCCATCCGGCGTTGGAGCCGGTGATCACCAACTCGCCCCTGTATCAACTCGCCGCCAAGCGTCCCATCGGGATGATGTTCAACGGGACCCTGTTCAACAACCGGATGCAGTGGTGGTCGGGCGTGACCAACGCCGGGATCGCCCTGTACGGCGACCTCAATCGCAACGTCGACTACAACGGCGCCGTCGACTTCACGCCGTTCCGGGGTGACGCCTGGAAGGGCTCGCTGCTGGAGGGCCTGGGCGGCGGCGTGGGCTTCTCGGCGGGCGAGCAGCGCTACAAGCTGTACCAGAGCAGCATCGGCTTCCTGAACAACGGCGAGGCCACCACCAACCCCACCTTCAATACGGTCGTGGGGCTGCCGTTCTACGTATACAATACGGACATCGCGGCCAACGGCATGCGGTCTCGGGTCGCGCCGCACATCTACTGGTACGGCCGATTCAGCGTGCTGGCCGAGATGATGAACCACAGCCGCGTCCTGACCGACGGTCGGACGACGGCCCGGTCCACCCAGTGGGCCTACTACGTCAACGCCTCGTACTGGCTGACCGGCGAGCGCGACAACATGGGCAACGGCTTCCAGGGCTATTCGACGGCCGAGCCGCTGCGGCCCTTCATCCCCAGCCGGGGCGAGTACGGCCCGGGCGCCTGGCAGCTCGCGACCCAGTGGTCCGAGTTCAACGCCGGCCGGGGCGACATCGATCGCGGCTTCGTCGACCCGGCCCGCTCGACCGAACGCATGGACAACTTCATGGCAGGCGTGAACTGGTGGCCCAACAAGTACACCCGCATCAGCTTCGACTACGTCTGGACCTGGTTCAACAACCCGATCCAGATGGTCGGCCCCGGCCCGATCGACCAGTACAACACCTTCTGGATGCGGTTCGCCATGTTCTTCTGACCGGGCCCGCCCCGACGACGAACGACGCCGGAGGCCCCGGTCCCCTACTCGCCCCACGGGTAGGTGTCCGGGGCCTCGCCGCGTTCATGGACCGGGATCTCGTGGAGCGGGTGGAGCGCCCGGGTCGTCTCCAGATAGAGGAATGCGTCGTAGCGCCGAGGGAGCACGGTCGGGACGTAGTTGCCGAACCGCTCCCGCTCCGGGCGATACACCACGCCGATGGCCCGATGGCCCCGGGGCTCGAGCATCTCGGGCGTGGGGTCGGCGGTCGCCAGCGGCAGCAGGGCGTCGCGGCCGACGGCCTGATGCAGGACGTCCTCCCACGAGTCCTCGCGGGCGGGGGGGACGGGCATGCGTTCCATGGCCGCCTCCCACTCCCGGCCGGCGATCACGCTCCCCCGGTGCGAGCCGAAGCCGACGAGCACGACCCCCTCGTCGCCGTGGCGTTCGCGGACGAGCTGGCCGACGTTCACCTCCCCCTGCTCCGCCATGTCCGTGTAGCGCGCGTCGCCGACGTGCGTGTTGTGCTCCCAGACGATCGCCCGCGCCTGCGGGCCGTGGTGGTTCATCAGCCGCTCCAGCGTCTCGACCATGTGGCCGTCGCGGAGGTTCCAGGTCTCCGAGCCTCCCCGGACCATCGCCCGGTAGTACGCCTCGGCGTTCTGGAGGACCAGGCCGTTCTGCTCGGCGACGAAGCGAGCCTCGGGGTCGTCCCCGGCGTCGCCTCCCTCGGGAGCCCGTCGCCGGAGCTCCCGGAGCAGCGCCACGACCTCGTCCTCGCACGAGTTCGGGACGAACCGCGCCGCGCGGGCGTAGTCCCGCACGTCCTCGCCGTAGGGCTCGAAGCAGCGGAAGGCCCCCCAGGCCGCCGGCAGCGCGGCCGGGTCGTGGCTGTGGAGATACTCCAGGATCGCGTAGAGAGACTCCCACAGGCTGTAGACGTCGAGCCCATAGAAGCCGACCTTCCGGTCGTCGGGCAGGCCCGCGTTGTGCGTTCGGAGCCATTCGGCCAGGTCGGCGACCTCCTCGTTGGCCCACATCCAGGTCGGCCAGCGTTCGAAGGCGTGGAGCGTGCTGCGGGCGGTCGAGCCGACCTCGCCACGCCCCTTGATATAGCGGTCGACCCGATAGCAGTCGGGCCAGTCCCCCTCGACGGCGATGAACGAGAAGCCCTTCTCCACGATCAGTCGTCGAGTGATCGCGGCTCGCCACGCGTAATATTCGGCGGTCCCGTGGGAGGCTTCCCCCAGCAGGACGTATCGGGCGTCGTCGATGAGATCCAGGAGCGGATCCAGGGCCTTGGGGCCGCTCAGGGTAAGGGCGAGATCCCGCACCTGGGCGATCAGGGCCGGGGTGCTTCGAGCTTCTCGACGGGTGAGCCGATCGATCCGGGCCATCACTTCCTCCATCGCCCCCGATCCGGGAAGGGACGCGTCAGAGATAGCGTTCGAACCACTCCCGAGCCAGCTTCGCGACCTGCTCCAGCGTCCCGGGTTCCTCGAACAGATGGGTCGCGCCAGGGACGATCTCCAGCGAAGTGGGGGCGGTCAGCTTCGCCATGGCCCGGCGATTCAGGGGGATCACGGTGTCGTCGTCGCCGCCGACGATCAGCAGCGTGGGGGCGCGGACGGCGACGAGGGCAGGCTCGGGCGTGAGGTCGGGCCGCCCTCCTCGGGAGACGACGGCGGCGACCTCCAGCCGTTCGGCCGCCGCCCCCAGCGCCGCCGCGGCGCCTGTGCTGGCCCCGAAGTAGCCGACCTTCAGGCCCCGCGTCTCGGGCCGATGCTCGATCCAATCGGTCGCGGCGATCAGCCGCCCGGTCAGCAGCTCGATGTCGAACCGCAGGTGGCGGGTGAACCGCTCCTCGTATTCCTCGACCTCCGTGAGCAGGTCGAACAGCAGTGTCGCGAAACCGCCGGCCTGCAACGATTCGGCCACGAAGCGGTTCCGCGAGCTGTGTCGGCTGCTCCCGCTGCCGTGGGCGAACAGCACGACGCCCCGCGCCCCCTCGGGGGTCGCGAGGTCCCCTTCGAGCATCGTGCGGCCGACGCTGATCTGGACCGGGATCGGGTCGTGGGTCGATGTCTCGTTCATGGTGATCGTCCCCTACCCTATAGGGAAGAGAGCCGGATCCCGCCGGTCGGGCCGGCCGCCTCGCGATCCTCCGCCGCCCGCGCCAGCAGGTCGCGGACCTCCTCATCGGTCGTCTGGGAGAAGTCCAGATACCAGAGGCCCACCGCCTGGAAACGCTCCGGACACTGGGGGCAGGCGAGATCGTCCACCTCGTCGCGGAGCGTGCGGCAGGTCGCCTGGGCTCCCACCGGAACGGCCGCGACGATCCGGGCGGGCCCCCCTTCCGCACGGCCGCGACGGCCGCCCGCATGCTCGCGCCGGTCGCCAGGCCGTCATCGACCAGGATCACCGTCTTGCCGCGAACCTCCGGCGCCGGGCGGTCGCCCCGATATTCCCGCTCGCGACGTTCCAACTCGGCCGATTCCTCGGCGGCCACCTCGTCGACGATCTCCTCCGAGATCCCGAGGCCGCACACCACGTCTTGATTGAGCAGACGGACGCCTCCAGTCGCAATCGCGCCGAAGGCCAATTCCTGATGCCCCGGAACTCCGAGCTTACGCACCAGGAAAACGTCGAGCGGAGCGTTCAGCGCGACGGCGACCTCGTAAGCCACCGGAACGCCGCCGCGAGGCAGGCCCAGGATCAGCAAGTCCGGGCGTCCCGCGTACGCCGAAAGCGAGGAGGCCAGGATACGACCCGCCTCCCTCCGATCTCGATACGGCTCGCGCATCATGGCTCGCCTCCTTCTCGTCGAGAGTCGTCCCCGGGACGCCGACGGTCGGGACGGCGATGACGAACGAGCCCTCGCCGGCATGATCGCCGACGTTCGGATTCGTTCCTCCGCCGTCGAGGCTCGGCGTGAGTCGGCCTCGGCCCTCGAAAATCAAGCGTGCAAATTCCAGGCCCTCCCACGTCGACGGCAGACGCGGGTCGGACGAACCGTGTTCAGCCCCCCTACCCCACGTTCCAGGAGAGCGTGGCGTCAGGCGCGGACTTCAAGGCGAGGCTCTCCGATCGGGTCGTTGCCATGCCACGCCGACCGCCCGGAGACCATCGCGATCAGGACGACCGCCGTGACCGATCCGCCGGCGTCCCGGATGGGGACTCCTCGGCTCTCGTCGTCCCTGGAGAGCGGGCGCATGAAAAAACGCCGCGCCCTGGAAGGCGCGGCGTTTCGGTTGATCGCGATCAGGACGGCCGGCGGCCGTCGCCTGGGCTCAGATCTTGTCCGGATTGTCGGCCGGGGCGGGGAAGGCCACCGGGGAGCGGTCGACGACGTGGTCGATCAGGCCGTAATCCCGGGCTTCCTCGGGCGACATGAAGCGGTCGCGGTCGGTGTCTTCCTGGAGGCGCTCCAGGGTCTGGCCGGTATGCTTGCGGTAGATGTCGTTGAGGGCCTTTTTCATGCGGATGAATTCCTCCGCATGGATCAGGATGTCGGACGCGGTCCCTTCCATGCCGGCGAGCGGCTGATGGATCATGATCCGGCTGTTGGGGAGGGCGTACCGCTTCCCCTTGGCGCCGGCGGTCATGAGGAGCGAGCCCATGCTGGCGCACTGGCCCATGCAGTAGGTGGCGACGTCGCAGGGGACCCACTGCATCGTGTCGTAGATCGCCATGCCGGCGGTCACGCTGCCGCCGGGGCTGTTGATGTACAGGTGGATGTCGGCCTTGGCGTCCTGATGGGCGAGGACGAGCATCTGGGCGACCGCCAGGTTGGCGACGTTGTCGTCGATGGCGGTGCCCAGGATGATGATGCGATCCTGGAGCAGGCGGGAATAGATATCCATCGCTCGCTCTTCGCGACCGCTACGTTCGATGACGATGGGAACCAGTGGCATCGGTGATGAGCCTCTCTATCAGTCGGGATGCGAGCCGGCCTTGCGTTCCGCAGCGGTGTCGGGATCGGAGATCGACGGGGCGATCGAGATCGGATCAATAGGAGCCGGGGGCCGCCGAGGGGGGCGGGCTGGTATCGGGTCCCGGGCCCGGGACCGAACCGAGGCCGCCGCCGGAACCTTCGCCGATCCCCTTGAGGCCGGCGATGCGGCCCACCACCTCGTCGACGAGGCCGTATTCCTTGGCCTGGGGAGCCGACAGATAGCGGTCGCGTTCCGTGTCCTTGGCGATCCGTTCGATCGGCTGGCCGGTGTGGCGGGCGAGGATCTCGTTGATGACCTGGCGGCTCTTGATGATCTCCTCGGCCTGGATCTCGATGTCCGAAATCTGGCCCCCTACCTGCCCGTAAGGCTGGTGGATCATGATCTTCGAGTGGGGGAGCGAGAACCGCCTCCCCTTGCTGCCGCCGGCCAGGAGGACCGCGGCGCCGGAGGCGGCCAGGCCGATGCAATAGGTGGCGATCTGGCACTCGATGAACTGCATCGTGTCGTAGATCGCCAGCGTGCTGCTGACGCTGCCGCCGGGGCTGTTGATGTAGAAGCTGATGCCCTGGGTCCGGTTCTCGTACTGGAGGTACAGGAACTTCATCACGGCGTTGTTGGCCACGCCGTCGTCGATGACGCCTTCCAGGAAGACGATCCGGTTTTCCAGCAGGAGGTCGCCGAGGGTCATCTGCCTCTGGCGCGCGTAATCGCGGTAGCGCTGAAGCTTCGGCTCCGCGAGCGGGTGGTCGAAGGGCATGAGACGATCCCTTTCGCTGTCGGCTTCGTACGAGGTCGTGGGCGGGTCGAACGGAATCGGCCGCGCCGTCCCCGGAGATTGTGGAGACGGCGACGACCGGATTTCAAGGGGGGGTCGACGCTTATTCGGCGGCGGCCTCTTCACCTTCCCCGGAGGTGGGCTCGCCCTCGGGGCTGGCGGCCTCGTCCAGGGTCTCGACGGCGACTTCGGGCTCGTCGACCGCGACGTCTTCGTACTCGACCGACTTGAGAATGTGGTCGAGCGCACGTCGCTCCAGGATCTGGGTGGCCATCGCGTCGGCGAGGCCTTCCTTCTCGACCCGGGCGCGGACGCGGCGGATGCTCTCGCCGGTCCGTTCGGCCATGGCCTCGACTTCCAGCTCCAGGTCTTCTTCCTCGACCTTGATGTCCTCGGCCTCGGCGATCTTCGCGAGGATGAAGAACTCCTTGAGCGAGCGGAGGGTCATCTCGTGGGCGTTGGCCCGGATCTCGGCCTGGCGAGCCCGGATGTCCTCGGGCGAGAAGCCTTCCTGCCGCAACTCCATGACCAGGCGGGAGATCGTGCTCTTCTCCTGGCGGGAGACGAGGTCGGCCGGGAGCTCGAACGGGGTGGCGTCGATGAGCGCGTCGAGCACCTGGCGACGGACCGCCTGACGCTGCTGGGCCTCGATGCGCCGGGCGAGTGCGTCGCGGACGGCTTCACGCAGCTCTTCGACGCTGTCGAAGCCGATCGACTGGAGGAACGCCCCGTCGACTTCGGGCAGGCGGATCTGCTTCAGGTCGTGGACGGTCGCCTTGACCTTGACCGCCTTGCCCCGCAGCGAGGGGTCGGCGACGGAGGAGCCCAGCTCGGCCTGAGCCTCGCGGGTCTCTTCCGGCTTGACGCCGGCCAGGGCCTTGCCGATTTCGGGGACGCGACCGTCCTGAAACCGCAGCTCGGGCTGGAGCCGGAACTGGACTTCCTTGACCTCGTTGATGACCGTGTCGTCGTCGCGGAGGAAGGTGAGGTCGGCCGTGAGGTAGTCGCCGATCTCGGCCCCGCCTTCGAGCTTGGGCACGATCTGGGCGTACCGCTCGAGGAAGCGATCGTACTGGCCGTCGACGTCCTTGTCGGTCACTTCCCGCACGGGGCGCTTGACCTTCAGGCCCTGATAGGCCGGGACGGCGAAATCGGGCCGCACTTCGACTTCCATGTCGAAGGCCATAGGGCCTTCTTCGGGAAGCTCGATGGCGGCGATGTCCAGCTTGGGCTGGGTGATCGGATTGAGCTGATAATCGCGGTCGATCTGCTCAAGCGTCTCCATGAGGAGGGACGACTTGACCTGATCGGAGACCTGCTTCTTGAACCGCTTGACGACCAGCGTCTTCGGGGCTCGACCCGGGCGGAAGCCAGGAACCTGGGCCTCCTTCTGCATCACACCGAGCGATTCCTCGAACTGGCGATCGATTTCCGCCCGAGGGATCGTGACCGCGATGTGCTTCTTGCAGGCGCCGGCGTCTTTGATCTGGACGTCGAGGTCGAGCTTCCGCTTTTCCGGCTCGGCTTGGGTCGCCTCGTCTCCGGACGCCTCGACGGTGGCCGACGTATTCAGATCGTTCTCTTCGCCAGGTGTCATGAGAGGCGTTTCCTCGGGTCACGTCGGGCTGGGCGGCTTAACTCGCCAACGCACCCGACGCGCTCGAGCGAAACGGCCAACCCAGATGGCTATTCAAGAAAGCGGGAGATGGGATTTGAACCCACGACAACCACGTTGGCAACGTGGTGCTCTACCCCTGAGCTACTCCCGCGAATCGAGGCCGTTGGGCCGCGTCCGTCGACGATGGGGTGGGCTGTCGTCAGCCCTTGTCGTCGAGCGGTAGACCTAGTATAGAGGCACCCGCGGGGATTGCAAGCGGTCTCTCCCGAATCCTGAAAATACGCCCCCTCCGGAGCCTTTGGCGAAGGCTTTGGAGCTTCCTGCCTTCCTTATAGAGCGAACCGTGCACAGGCGCGACCCTGGGTCCTGAAAAACGCGCGGCCTGGACGGTGGAGCGTGCCCCGCCGGGCCGAGACGGCGTTCGAGATTCGTCGATCGGGGGCCCGCTCCCGGGACGTCGGGGCCGAGGCTCGGGGGCCTTGTCGTCAGGACGCCCAGACGCGGGTCGGGGTCTCGAGGGGGGCGATCCGGCCGCGGCTCCCCGGGTCGGCCTCCTGGATCCGGCGACGTGGCGAGGAGCGAGGCTTTCTATTTGCGTGACGGCTCACGAGATTGTACTTTTGAAATGGACTCGGGAGCCCCCGGCCGTGCTCATCAGGTCGCATTCGCGACCCCCCAAACCAGCGATTCCGCCAGCAGCCGAGATCGATATCGCGATGAATTACACACTTCAAGTCGTCAAGGGGCGGAGCGACGTCGGAGCGCTCAGGCTGATCGACGGGGTCAACAGCGTAGGTCGCCACGACGACTGCGTGATCCGGATCCGTTCTTCGCAGGTCAGCCGCCGACATTGCGAGATCTTCGAGGCCGACGACCGATTGATGGTCCGCGACCTGGGGAGTTCCAACGGAACCTACGTCAACGGCCAGCGGGTGCTGGGGCAGCAGCCCCTGAACGTCGGCGACGTGATCGGCATCGGCGGCGTTTCGCTCCGGGTCGACCCGCTCGGCGCCCACACGGGCTCGGCTCCGGTTTCGCCCGGCGGCGACACTGCCGAGTTGGAAGCGGTCGCCGACGCGGTGGAAGTGGACGAGGCCGACGACTTCGAGGTGAGCATCGACGTCGAGGAGGCCGAGGAAGAGGACGGCTTCGACCTGAACGAATTCCCGGACGCCATCCCCCTCGAGGACGCCGACGAGCCCACCCCGGAACCCGCCAAGCCCCCGAAAAAGGATGCCAAGAAGGCCGAGGCCAAGGCTGAGGCGAGCGAAACGGCCAAGCCGTCCGAGCAGGACGACGACGCCGTCGCGCAGTTCCTCATGGACCTGAAGCTCGACGACGACGATTGAATCGGGCAGCGCCGCGGCGGCGGTCCAGATCATCGCCGGTTGGGCCGCCGCCTCGTCGCATGTTGATCTTTGGCATCGTTGGCTTGCACCGATTGATTTTCGAGCGTGCATGCTATAAAAAGCCCTAGGACGGGACTCTTCCCGGCTCGGAGATTCGTGATAAGATGATTTCGGTAACGTATCGTCGCTTTTATTCAGGATGGGACTTCCATGGCTCGGCGAAAAACCCTTCCGGAGTCGATACGCGCCAAGATGGAACTGGCCGATCGCCTCGCATCGCTTCGCTTGGAGTTGTTCGGTGAGCGAGGCGGGCCAGAAATGGCGCGGCGCCTCGGTATTCCCGTACGGACCTGGTACAACTATGAGGGCGGGGTGACGGTCCCGGCGGAGGTCGTGCTCAAGATCATCGAGCTGACCTCGGTCGAGCCGACCTGGCTGCTGCACGGCAAGGGGCCCAAGTTCCGCCCTAGCCCCAAGCTGGAACGCGGCGACGGCTCAAGCCAGCCTACGATGATGGTCGGCGCGTTGCTCCGCACGGCCTTGCAACTCCTGGAGGGGGAGGCGTCGCCGGAGTTGGGCTCGGCGACGGCGAAGTTCCTGGATTCGGAGCGATCCCTGCCGGTCGACAAGGACGCCGAGCCGGCGGACGCCGGGCCGCCGGCGGTGTGGGGCGACCGCGACACGCTCCAGGTCGATCGGAGTCGGGGCGAGCGCGAGTGGCTGGCGGCCCGTCGCGAAGGTCGCTGCCTTCCCGTGGCGGACGACGCCATGGCGCCGGTCCTGGTCGCGGGATCCTCGGTGGCCTACGCGGACAGCGACGAATCCTCGACGGCCCTCGACGGCCGGATGGTCGTCGCCTGGGTGGACGGCGTCCCCATGGTCCGCTGGTTCCAGGACCGTGGCGATCACGGCCTGCTCCGGGCCGAGGACGTCAAGAAGCGCGCCGTGCGGATCCCCCTGAAGCTCGACGGCAAGGCCGAGGCGGCGAAGGTCCGCCGGGTGCTCTGGATCGAGGCGTCCCGCTGAGCGGCCGGCGTCGGCCGGCGGCTCACCAGCTCAGGTAATCGTGGAAACAGGGCAGGATCAGGATCTTGCCGTCCCCGATCCTCCCGGTGCGCGCCTCGCCGACGATCGCCCGGACCGCCGCCCCGACGTGCGGTTCCTCGACGAAAACGGTGAGCTCCACCTTGGGGAGGAACGAGGCGTTGTACTCGCTCCCCAGATATTGGTTCAGGCGATTCTTCTGTCGGCCGTAGCCCATCGCCTCCCGCACGACCCCGCCGAGGATCTCGACCGACTCGAGCGCGGCGAGCACCGCCTGCGCGCGAAAGGGTTTCACCAGGGCGATGATCTGGACCGGCCGGCCCCGCCTGACGGGATCGTCGGGGTCCGGAGTCTCGGGGATCGGTTCGTCGATCTGAGTCATCTGTCGGCCTCGTCGTCAAACCCGGCCGACCGCTGGCGTCGGCCCTGTCGAGGGACTATGATCGAGGCTACCATGAACGAGTTCGCCCGGGAACGCGCCGGCCACCCCGCACGGTAGGGATTGGGCTTCGGGACGCGTCGGGGACGTCGGCAGGTCTGGCGAGAGGGTCATTCCTTTGATGAAACGCGCAGGGGCGATGCTGGCCGGCTTCGGGCTGCTCATGGCGGTCGGTTGCGGGATGAAGAACTACGACTACCGGATCGAGCAGACCATCGACCGGATGAAGTATGAGAAGCGGCTCGACGAGAATCTCGGCGAGCCGGTGGCCAAGGGGAAGCTGGAGGAGTTGGGGATCTACATCCGGCCGCCGAAGAATCTGGCCGGGCCGACCCAGACCTTCCAGTTCGCCGCGCTCGAGCCCGGGCGGTTCGACGTCGAGAACACGTTCCTGGAGCCCGAGCGGCAGAGTCTCCACGTCCTGGCCCTCGTCGATCGGCCCAAGCCCGCAGCCAAAAAGGGGGCCCCGGCGCAGCCCGAATCCTCCCCCCGGATCCTTCCCGATCAGTTCAATCAGGAGGTCGTCGAACTGGTCCGGAACGCCACCGGGGCCGAAGTCGACCTCAGCCAGTTCAAGCAGGAGTCCAAGCAGGTCAAGGGGACGCGTCAGGACAACTCGTTCCTGGCGAAGACGATCTCCCTGGAAGCCAAGGAGCTCCAGATTTACCTGTACGGCTCGAAGGCCTCGCCGTACAAGGTCGCCCTGATCTTCGAGTATCCCATGGCGGAGAAGAACGCCGTAGCCCCCAAGATCGGCCTCTGCCTGGAAACCTTCGCCGTCGGCGATCTCGCCCGCCAGGCGTTCAGCGGCGGCCAGGAAGATGAGATGATCGACGGCGGAGCCGAGGGGACCGGCGAGCCCGGCCCGCCGATCTGACCAGACACCGCCCATTCGCCTGCCGCTCCTTCGCGAACGCCGGTCGCCATCGTCCTCGTCCAACGGGACGCGGCCGGCGTCGCATGTTTAGCCAGAATGCGATTTCGTCGGGCAGAAGCTCGAACGAAACCGATGTTTTTAGGACGCCTCGCGAGTTGGCAGTCGGTGTGCGGTCCATCCCCCGGGAGCGAAGGAGTCGTTCCCCGCTCGCGGGTTGGTCGCGGTCGACTTCGTCGAGACGATGGATCGACCCTGCTCGTTACACGGTCAGGGCGGGAGGGGGGCGACATGCTCCTCCCTCCCTCGGTCGCGCGATCGCGAGCCTCTCGCCGGAAGCGGTTGCAGAAAGCCTCGGCGCGTGGCTGCGACGATCGGTCCGCCCAGGAGCGTGGGCGAGCCGGCCCAGGGCCGGGGCATCGAGTCGCGCCCGGCCATTCCCGAGAGTCGATCGTGCTCGACCTTCCCAGGCGTAGTCTGATCTTTCCGACTCATGGAGGAGCGGGAGAGGGCCTCACTCTCCATTCGATCGTGGGTGTGCTGGCTGGGTCTTCGGCTTCTCCGAGACCGGTCGTAGCCCGATCGCGGCAATCGCGACGGCCGGGGGGCGTGGAGCGGGCTCAATCCCTTCGCCGCGACTCCATCCCCCGAGAGGGAGCGAGATTCAGGATGCCGAGATGACGAATTCCTGGGGCCGAGCGGGCTCACCAAATTCGTCCCGGGCGTCGTCGATCAACTCGCCGCGGAGGATCCGCACGTCCTTCGGGGCCTCGATGCCGATACGAACCTGATTCCCCTCGACGCGAATCACGGTGATCCGGATGTCCGAACCGATCATCACCGACTGCAACGCTTTGCGGCTGAGCACCAGCATCTTGACCTCCTTGTCTTTCACCTATCGCCCGGGAGTCGAGCTTCGCTTGCTTCCGTTTTCCTCACTCCGTCACCTGATACGACGAAGTTAATGCTCCTGGGACGACATCATTTTTTCAAACCGACCGGCTTTCGTTCCGGTCCTGCCGATCGTTACGCAGGTCTGATGCCGATGGTTCGCGATGACCCCGCCGGCGGGATCGGTTCTAATCGAGGGACGAGGAAGGTCGAGTTCGTCCACCGCAGCGTTACGGGGAGCGCGATGATCCATCGGAAAGCCCGACCTGGTTGGAAGTTCCAGACGTCGAGAGGTGCTCCCCGCCTGGTCATGACCCTTCTGGGAGTCTCGGCCATGCTGGCGACGTCCGTCGCCCTTCGCGCCGATCTGATCTACTTTCGCAACGGCGGACGGATCCAGGCCCCAGCCGTCGCGGAAGGCTCCACCGTCACGATCGACCTCGTCGGCGAGACCTTCACCTTTCAGGCTGAAGACATTGAGAGCCGCATTCCTGATCCCTCGCCCGCCCAGGAATGGGCCGCCCGGCGAAAGCTCCTGGAAGGGAAGCCCGCCGCCGAGCGGTTCGTCGAGGCCTGGTGGGCGCTGGAGAACGGGCTGGTCGACGAGGCCGTCGAGGAGCTGGAGCGCATCCATCGACTCGCCCCCGAGCATGAGCCGACCCGGCGCATGATCCAGGCCGTGGACAAGCTGAAGGCCCCCTGCGACGACCCTGACTTCGAGGCGTTCCAGACGTCCCTGGGCGTCGCGTCGAGGATCGAGCGTGGGCCCCACGTCCTGCTCCTGCACCAGCACCCCGAGGCCGAGGCCGCCGAGCGGGTCGCTTTGCTGGAGCGGGTGACGACCGCCTATCACCTCATGTTCGCCGGCTCCGGCGTTCCCCTCCGAACGCCCAGCCGTCGGCTGATGTTCGCCTGGTTCGCGGATCGCCTGGACTACCAGGCCTTCCTGAAGAACCAGGAGGCCGCCCCTTTCGCCTCCACGCGGGGTTATTATCACCCCACCTGGAATGCCGTCCTGGCCTATGACGCCCGCAGCAGTGAGTTGCAGCGCCAGGATCGGGCGGGCCTGGCGGGCCGTCGCGACGAGCTACAGGCGTTCCGACGGACTCTGGAACGACTCCCCGCCCGAGGGCGTCTCCGCGTGGCCCTGGCGGGCGAGCGTCCCCGGATGGTCGGACGAGCCGAGGGTGGGGCGCTGATCGACCGGCTCGACCGCGACGTCCGGCGATCCGAGCTGCTCCTGGAAGCCGAGCGTCGGGCCTACGACGACGGCATGGCCGCGCACGAGATGGTCCACCTCCTCGCCGCCGACAGCGGGCTGCTGCCGCGCCACGATGCGTTCCCCATCTGGCTTCAGGAGGGGCTGGCGATGCAGTTCGAGGTCGTTCGCGGCGGCCGATGGGCCGGGATCGGCCGTCCCCACGACATCCGGCTCAACGACTGGCGGAGGATCCAGCCCCCTCCCCCAATGGACCCCTTGATCCGCGACAGAGGCTTCGGCCAGGGCTACCGACGCGATCCGTACGTCCAGGCCTGGGCCCTGGTCTACTTCCTCCGGGCTCGGCGGGGCGATCAGTTCGTCAAGTTCCTGGACCTCCTGCGCAGCCCCAGGGACCACTCCGAGCCCGCCGCGTCCCACGCCGAACTTTTCTCCCGGGCCTTCGGCGACGACCTTGGCGGCCTCGAAATGGACTGGCACGCCTTCCTGAACGAAGCGCGAACCCCCCTCGAACGACGAGCCCCGCACCCAACGACGGCCGAAGAAATGAGGTCTCGGGAATGAGGATGTTGACAGACTGACGCCGTACGCTATTATGTCCTTCACGCAACACGAAGTTACGGGGCGTAGCTCAGCTTGGCTAGAGCGCACGGTTCGGGTCCGTGAGGCCGGAGGTTCAAATCCTCTCGCCCCGATTTTTCGCAGGTTCGCCGAGTCCTGAACCCTGGTTTCCCGCCGGGTTGGGCGATTCGGCCTGGAAGTCTGATTGGGGAATGCCCTCCTAACGACTTCCGAGATGAAGCGCCGGATTTCCACAATCCCTCGGGCTCCATCTCCTTTGCAGCATCCCTGCTGCATTCCTATCGACCTGGCCCCGTTCTGATCCAGGCAAGGATCACGAGCGGGTCGAGTTTGGCTCCAAACTCTTCGCTCCCAGGGCGAGCGGTCGGGGCGGGATCTCGCGATCCCGCCTTCCGAAAGCCCTGAGGACGACCGGGGCGGGCCGGGATTGGTCAGGTTCCGCAAAAGGTGCGGTAGCCGCGTTCGTCGGTCGGTGGTTCTTGGTATCGCGCCAGGTCGGGCCGGGCCTCATAGTCATAGGGCGAGGCCAGGGCCGCAAGGAGGTTGTGGAGCACCGACAGATCGTCTCGGTCCTCGGCGGCGGATAGGGCCTCCTCGACGCGGTGATTGCGCGGGATGACGGCCGGGTTGACGGTCCGCATCAAGGCCGCAGCCTCGGCGGGGGAGCGTCCTTCGCGGGCGAGCCGCTCGTGCCACTGAGTTTGCCAGGCCAGGAAATCCGGATCTCGGTACGGATCGCCGAGCGCTCGCCCTTCAGCGGATAGGTCCCGGAACGTGTTCGTGAAATCGGCCTGGGATTTCTGCATCCAGTCGAGAAGCAGCTGGACCAACTCGATGTCACCGGCCTCCGCCGACTGGAGGCCCAGCTTGAGCCGCATGCCGGCGAGCCAGTATTCCTCGAACCGCGCCGGAAACTCGTCAAGCACCTCGGTGGCGAGCGAGACGGCCTCGTCGGGGTCGTGGCTCAGGAGCGGCAGAAGAGTCTCGGCGAGCCGGGCCAGGTTCCATTGCGCGATGCCGGGCTGGTTGGCGTAGGCGTACCGGCCGCCACGGTCGATCGAGCTGAAGACGGTGCCTGGATCGTAGGCGTTCATGAACGCACAGGGCCCGTAGTCGATCGTCTCGCCGGCGATTGCCATGTTGTCGGTATTCATCACTCCATGAATGAACCCGACGTGCTGCCATCGGGCGATCAGCGCGGCCTGGCGGTCGGCGACGGCGCGGAGGAATTCCAGGTAGTTCCGGGGATCAGTGGCCAGTTCCGGGTCGTGGCGATCGATCGCGTAGTCGGCGAGGGCGCGCAAGGTGGATTCATCCCCGAGAGCCGCCGCGTACTGGAAGGTCCCGACGCGGAGGTGGCTGGCGGCCACGCGGGTCAGGATCGCGCCCCGCCGCATCGATTCCCGGTAGACGGGATCGCCGGTGGCGACGACGGCGAGACTTCGCGTGGTGGGGATGCCGAGGCCAGCCAGGGCCTCGCTAATGATGTATTCGCGGAGCATCGGGCCGAGGGCGGCCAGCCCGTCCCCGCCGCGCGAGAACCGGGTCCGCCCCGACCCCTTGAACTGGACGTCGACGAGCCGCCCGGAAGGCGTACGATGCTCGCCCAGCAGGATGGCGCGACCGTCCCCGAGCATGGTGAAGTGGCCGAACTGATGCCCAGCGTACGCCTGGGCGATCGGCTGCGAGCCGACCGGGAACACCTGGCCGGCGAACAGGGCCGCGACAGCCTCCGGGGACCTCGCGCCGAGGTCGAGGCCAAGCTCGTTTGCAAGCCGGTGATTGAGGATCGCCGCCCTCGGCTCCCGCACCCGAGCCGGCGTGGACGGGACGAAAAGGGGGGACGGCAGCCGCGTATAGGTGTTGTCGAACCGCCATCCGACCGCGTCCGCATCGGCGACCGACTCATGTTGACCGACCATCCTGCTCCTCCAACGATGCTCTCGAATCCTGCAACGGACGCCGGCGCGGCACGACGGCGCAGGGCGATCGCCCTGGCTAATCCTACGGCGCCGACCAAATCGGCGGCGCGACGGGAGCTAAGCCCAGGCGATCACATCGGTTCAGGCTGGCGCGTTCCGCGTCGAGATGCAGCCCGACGGCGACGCCGCGTCGGGTGATCTCTGCCTTGAGGGGCCGGACGGCCGAGCCTAGGTTCTGTCTGACGGCTCGCAAGGCGTTACGATAGCGGCTTCCCCGAGGAGGCCGCGATGACGCGACGCTACGAGCTGAAGGACGAGGAGTTCGCCCTGATCGCCGACCTGCTCCCTCCGGTCGGGAGGCCGGGCGGGCGGTGGAACGACCACCGCACGACGCTCGACGGCGTCCTCTGGATCCTCCATACGGGCGCCCAGTGGCGGGAGCTGCCGGAGCGATACGGAAAGTGGAAGAGCGTCTACGACCGATTCAACCGCTGGGCCCGCGACGGCACGATCGACCGCATCCTGGAGCGGCTGCATCTCGAGCTGGACGCCTCGGGGCGGATCGACTTCGACCTCTGGTGCATCGACGGGACGTCCATCCGGGCCGGCCGCGCGGCCGCCGGGGCCGGGGGGAAAAGGGGGACGGCCGAGCCGGCCGACCACGCCCTCGGCCGCTCGCGCGGCGGCTTCGGGACGAAGCTGCACCTGGTCGTCGACTCCGGCGGCGTCCCGCTGTCGGCCGTCGTCACCGCGGGCCAGGCCCACGAGTCGAGGTCCCTGGAGCCGGCGCTCGAGGCGGTGCGGATCAAGCGGCCCGGCCGGGGCCGGCCGCGACGCCGGCCCCGCCGCCTGGCCGGCGACAAGGGGTATAGCTACAGACGCATCCGCCGCTACCTGCGACGGCGAGGGATCAAGGCGGTGATCCCGACCCGCAAGGACCAGCGGCGAAGCCCGACGTTCGACGCCGAGGCCTACCGCCGCCGCAACATCGTCGAGAGGTGCATCCTCTGGATGAAGGAGAACCGGCGGCTGGCGACGCGGTTCGAGAAGCTGGCGGTCAACTTCCTGGCCATGGTCAAGCTGGCCATGATCCGCCGTTGCTTTCGGCTCATCGAGCCGTCAGACAGAACCTAGTGCAGGATCACTGGAGTTGCTGTGTGAGGCGACCGATGTGTTCGCAGCCGTAGTAGCCGCAGACCCGCTCCTCGACCTCGGCCGCCGTCAGTCTCCTCCCCGGCTCGACGACGGCTCTCTTGCCGTGGACCCACTTCGGTTCGATCGCGTTGAGCCACGGCGCCTTCACCGGCAGGTGGCACGCCACGATCCGCACTCCGCCTCGGGCCTTCGCCAGCCGGTTGTGGGCCTTGATCCAGGCCCGCACCCGGCGGCTGACGTGCCAGGCGGCGTTGTCCCAGACCAGCAGCAACGCCCGCTTGCCCTCGGCGGCCAGCCGGTCGCACGCCCAGGCGAGGAAGTCCTCGGTCACCTGGCTGACCGGGCGCCCCTGCACGAACCGCAGCAGCATCCCGCCGGAGTCGCCGCGCAGCAGCCCGTAGCAGGCCAACGCCTTGGGGTCGCCGTCGGCGGCGTCGGCGGCCGGCTCGTGCAGCCGCAGCGGCTCGCCGCCGGCCCAGGCGTGCAGGCCGGGCCGGGCCAGCCGGCTCCACCAGACCTCGTCCTGGAAGCCGAGGGTCCAGCCCGGATGGGCCTCGGCCAGGCGGATCAGCCGGTCGCGCGCCCCTTTTTTCTCAGGTACGCCGGGTCGGGGCTGGTGATCCAGGTCTTGGCCCGCTTCCAGCCCACCCCCAGCCGCTTCAGCGCCCGGCGGATCGACTCGCCGCTCATCACGCGCGGGGTGAGGCCCTCGGCGAACGCCGCCTCGGCGGCCAGGTGGAGCGTCCAGAGCGAGGTCGGCTTGTCGAACTCGCGGGGGCTGCGGTGCAGCAGGGCGCGGAGCCGCTCGCCGGCCGCGGCGTCGAGGGCGGGCCGGGCCGATCGGGGGCGGTGGGACTTCTCGCGGAGGCAGGCGAGCCCCTCGGCGGCGAAGGCGCGGATGGCGTCGCGGACGGTCTGGGTGGCGCAGCCGAGCCGGGCGCGGATCGCGGAGGGCTTGAGGCCCTCGGCGCCGGCCAGGAGGATCTGGCAGCGCCGCAGGGTGAAGGCCGAGGGCGAGCGGAGGCCGGCCCGAAGGGTCCGGGACTCCTCGGGGGAGAGCGGGCGGACGAAGAGGGGTGGTTTCATACCCCTTCTACGACGGCCGTCTCGCACGGGATCAGTCGTGACTCTCCACTAGGTCCCGGCCCCGGAACGCTTCGACGAGGGCGCGATGCTCCTCATCGATTTTCGTCGCGCCGGCGCTAAGCTTCTGGGTCTTGCGGAAGTGGGGGCGGATGCGGCCGACGAGGGCCTACTCCGAGGTGCCGACGGGGCGACGGCCGCCCCGATCGCGCCTGATCCGTGAGGCGGCGCGAAGGGGCGGGCCGGGTCGGCGCGGGGACGATCAGGACTTGACCTGAACCTTGCCGTCCTCGTCGATGGCGATCTCGACGCGGTTGGACCCCGAGGAGACGTCGACCTTGAGGTCCGAGGTGGAGGTCTGGTTCAGCCTGGTGGGGACCGTGATCCGGAAGACCTTGCCGGACTTGTCGGTGTAGGTCGAGTCGTCCGCCTTTTTGGAGCGGACGGGTGTGGTCCCGGCCTTGGTTTTGGCCATCATGTACTCCTGGGGCGACTTCTCCGGGTCGGGCATCGCCGCTTGGTCGGCCTCGGCGAGCTCCTCCAGGCCGATGATCGCGACCCGGTGCGTCCCGACGACGGCCCCGTCGCCCGGGTCCTCGGTGGAGAGGACGAAGCTCCCGTCCTTGCCGATCGACCCGGCGGCCGGCGGCGCGTCCGACTTCTCGGGCTCGAAGAGGATCGTGCCGAACGTCACCGGCTCGCCCTTATAGGTGACCTTGCCGCTGACCCGGGCCAGGCTCAGGCCGTTGCCGGGGCCGCAGCCGGTCGTCGCCAGCAGGATCGCGACGGCCGCGAGGCTCTGGATGCGCATGATGTCGGGCTCCGTTCGTTTTCGTGGGTGGGGTCGAGTCCGGCGGCCCGCCCGCCGGGGGTCGGCGGGGCGGGCCGAGCAGTCCGATCGATGGTCAGAAGGCGTCGGCCGAGATGATCTCGCCGCGGTTCCGGGTGCTGGCGGCCGCGTATGTCCTCGGGTTGATCGACTGCTTGAGGAAGCGGACGGAGCCGTCGGCGAAGGTGAAGTTGGCGCCGCCGGGGTGCTTGCTCTTGAAGGCGAAGTTGTAGACCTGGTTGCGGAAGCAGTGGGTCGCGACGACCGACGTGATGTAGGCCGTGCTGCAGACCGTGCCGTCGGTCGGGTCGACCTGGCCGTCCTTCAGGTTGGTCTTCCAGTTCAGGGGGATGATGGTCCCGCCGTAGGCCCCGTGGCCGTTGGTCCACATGAGCTGGCCGTTGTAGTTCGGCGAGTTCTCGCCGGCGAGCAGGGTGTTGCTGCTGCCGTCGGTGCATCCGGCCAGGGTGGTGACGGCCCCCGAGCTGCAGTCGCCGAACATGCCGGAGAAGGTGTTGTTGCACCCCCAGTAGGTGCCGTCGGCCTGCGTCGAATAGATGTCGAAGAGGGGGTTGCCCGTCTTCTGATCGCCCCAGCTGACGATGTAGTTCAAGGGCGCGGCGAGGTACGACGTGCCCAGATCGTTGATGTTCGTCCACTTGCGGTCGTCGAACAGCCGGTTCGAGTCGTCGGACGGGCAGAGGTACGCCGCGATGATCGTCCGGTAGACGGTCGTGTGCTCCAGGCTGGCGTTCGCGCCGCTGCCGAGCGAGAAATTGATGGCGTTGTGCAGGTTCCCCTGCTCAAGCTGGGGGAGGATCAGCGCCGACCAGGCCCACCACGAGCCGGTCCAGGTGACGGCGTTCACCAGCGAGCCCGGCGGAAAGCTGCCGACGGTGTCGTGGTAGTTGTGCATCGCCAGGCCGATCTGCTTCATGTTGTTGACGCACTGGGCGCGGCGGGCGGCCTCGCGGGCCGACTGCACGGCCGGCAGCAAGAGGGCGATGAGGACGGCGATGATCGCGATGACCACCAGCAGTTCGATCAGCGTGAAGCCGCGGCGCGGTTCGGTCTCTCTTCCGGGCATGACGGACTCCTTGAGGAGGGAGGGATGACGGGGGAAGCGAGGCGACGAAGGGTCGAGGTCCCGGCCGCCGTCGGCGCGAAGGCCGTACGGCGACCGTCCCCGCGCGGAGGGCCGCGCGGGGCTGATCGGTTGGCGGTGAGGGGCCCGACGCGCCGGCGGGGCAGGATCATGGTCGCGGGACGGACGAGGCGAGGCGGCGCCCCCGCGTCAGGTGATCTTCTCCTTGAGCAGGCGGACGGCCGCGGCCAGGTCCCGGCCCCGGAACGATTCGGCGAGGGCCCGGTGCTCCTCGTAGATCTCCATCGCGTCGGCGCTGAGCTTCTGGGTCTTGCGGAAGTGGGAGCGGATGCGACCGACGAGGGTCTCCCAGATCACGATCAGATCGGGCTGGCCGGCCCGCTCCAGGAGGCGGCGGTGGAACGCGAGGTCGGCCTCGGCGATGGCGTGGTAGTCGCGCCGGGCGCAGGCGTCGAGCATGCGGGCGAGGATCACGTTCCAGGCGGCGAAATCGGCTTCGGTCAGCTCGTCGAAGACGAGGCGGAGCGCGTAGACCTCGACCGTGCGGCGGATGGGGATGATCAGGTTGCGGATCTCGCGCGGGGCCTCGGGGGCGACTACCGCGCCGCGGTTGGGTCGGCTGATGACCAGCCCCTGCGAGGAGAGCTTCTGGACGGCCTCGCGCACCAGCCCGCGGCCGACGCCGAACCGGCTGGAGAGCCCGGCTTCGGTGAGCCGCGACCCCGCCTCGAGCCGGCCGGTCAGGATCTCTTCCCGCAGCGTCCGACTGACCATGGATTCCGGATGGTCCTCGGCTTCGGCCGTCATGGTTCGGGGCTCGCGATGGGGTGCGCCGGTCGTGCAAGAGGCCCGGCGACGAATCGACCGGCCGCGGGCCGCCGCCGGCCGCGATTCCTGGAATGTAGACCATCACCGTGACATTGTCTACAATGTAATCATCGACCGTTCCCGGATTTTGTAGACAGGATTTCTAAGATTGTCTACAATCCGGCGACGTGTCGGGCCGACGCCGGCCTCCGGAGGCTTCAACCACGGGAGGACCCCATGTCCCATCTTCGCCTCGTCCAACCGATCGGGACGGCTTTCGCCCTGGCCATCTGCCTGGCTTGCGCGCCGGCGCGGGCCCAGTCGGCCGCCGACGTCGAGGCCTTCGAGAGGGAGATCCGCCCGCTGCTCGTGGAGAAGTGCCTGTCCTGCCACGGGCCTGAGAAGCAGAAGGGGGGCCTGCGGGTGGACGCGCGGGCGCCGCTTTTGGAAGGGGGCGATTCCGGCCCGGCCGTCGTCCCGGGCAAGCCCGAGGAGAGCCTGCTGGTCCAGGCGGTGAAGCGGGAGGACGGCCTGGAAATGCCCCCGGACGCCCCGCTCTCGCCCAAACAGGCGGCCGCGCTGGAGCGCTGGGTCGCCTCGGGGGCCGCCTGGCCCGCCGACGGCGCGCCGGCCGTCGAGACCCGCAAGGAGGCGTGGGCGCGGCACTGGGCGTTCCGCCCGATGGCTCGGCCCGAGCCGCCCGACGCCGGCGACGCCTCGTGGGTCCGCACCCCGGTCGACGCGTTCGTGGCGGAAAAGCACGCGGAGGCGGGGCTGTCGCCTTCGCCCGAGGCCGACCGCCGCACCTTGATCCGCCGCCTCTCGTACGACCTGACCGGCCTGCCGCCGTCGCCCGAGGAGGTCGCCGCGTTCGTCGCCGACCCCGACCCGACGGCCTATGAGAAGCTCGTCGACCGCCTCCTGGCCTCGAAGCGGTACGGCGAGCAGTGGGCCCGCCACTGGCTCGACGTCGCCCGCTACGCCGACACCAAGGGCTACGTCTACGGTCGCGAGGAGCGGTTTTTCGTCCACGCCCCGGCCTACCGAGACTGGGTCGTGAAGGCGTTCAACGACGACCTGCCGTACGACCGCTTCCTGCTCGACCAGATCGCGGCCGACCAGGCCGAGCCCGACGACCCCTCCGCGCTGGCGGCGCTGGGGTTCGTGACGCTCGGCCGGCGATTCCTGGGCGTGACGCACGACATCATCGACGACCGGATCGACGTGGTCACCCGAGGCACGATGGGCCTGACCGTCGCCTGCTCGCGGTGCCACGACCACAAGTTCGACCCGATCCCCACGGCCGACTACTACGCGCTCTACGGCGTCTTCATGAACTGCACCGAGCGCCTCGTCCCGCTGGCCGAGCCCTCGGGGAGCGAGGCCGAGCGCGCGGCCTTCGAAGCCGAGTTGAAGAAGCGCCGGGACGCGCTGGAATCGGGCGTGGCGTCGGCGCGGGAGGAGGCCTCGCGGCGGATCCGCTCGCGGGTCGCCGACTACCTGACGGCCCAGCTCGACCTGTCGAAAGTCCCCGCCGACGGCTTCGACGTCATCCTCTACGCCGACGACCTCGTCCCCGCTTCGGCCCGCCGCTGGCAGGCTTATCTGGCGGCGGCGGCCGAGGCCGACGACCCGATCTTCCGCCCCTGGCGCCGGCTGGCCGCCATCCCCGAGGCCGAGTTCGCGGCCAGGGCCGCGGGCGTGCTCGCCGAGCCGGACGGGTCGGGCGCGGCGCCCGTCAACGCCCGCGTCGCGTCCGCGTTCGCCTCGCCGCCGGCCGCGATGGCCGAGGCCGTGGAACGCTACGGACGGCTCTTCGCCGAGGTCGAGCGCGAGTGGGCCGAACTCCGCAAGGCCGACCCCGCCGCGACCGCCCTCGCCGATCCCGACGCCGAGGCCCTGAGGAAGGTCCTTTACGAGCCCGACCGGTCTCCGTGCTGGATCCCCGACGAGCCGATCGTGACCATCGAGGCGTTCCTGGACAACAATCAGGATGTCAAGCTGTGGCAGCTCCAGGGCGAGGTGGACCGCTGGCTGATGCAGTCGCCCGTCGCGCCCCCCTACGCTTCGGCCCTCACCGACCGGGCCGAGATCCGCGAACCCCGCGTCTTCCGGCGAGGGAACGCGGCCAACCCCGGCGATCTCGCCCCCCGCCGGTTCCTCCAGGTGGTCGCCGGGCCGGACGCCCCGGCGTTCGCGAACGGGAGCGGCCGTCTGGAACTGGCCCGCGCCATCATCGACCCCGAGAACCCGTTGACGGCCCGCGTCTGGGTGAATCGGATCTGGGCCCAGCACTTCGGCGCGGGCCTGGTCCGCACGCCCAGCGACTTCGGGATTCGATCGGAGCCGCCTAGCCACCCCGAGCTGCTCGACTGGCTGGCGCGTCGGCTGGTCGACGGAGGCTGGAGCACCAAGACGATCCACCGCCTGATCCTCCTGTCCTCGACCTACCGTCAAAGGTCGAACGGCGGCGGACCGGACGACGAGAAGGCGAAGCTCGCGGACCCGGAGAACCGCCTCCTCTGGAGGACCAACCCCCACCGCCTGACCTTCGAGGAGGCCCGCGACTCGGCCCTGGCCGCGACCGGGGAGCTGGACGCCCGGATCGGCGGCCGGGGGACGCCCCTCTTCGGCGGCGCCGAGAACCGCCGGCGCACGCTCTACGGGGTGGTCGATCGCCAGTTCCTCCCGGGCGTGTTCCGGGTCTTCGATTTCGCCAACCCGGACCTGCACATCCCGTCGCGGAGCGAGACGACGGTCCCGCAGCAGGCGCTCTTCGCCATGAACCACCCGTTCCCGGCCGCGAGGGCGCGCGCCCTGGCCGCCCGGCTTTCCCCGGGGGACGACGACGCCTCCACCCGCGCCGTCTTCCAGGCCGTCCTCCAGCGCGATCCGACGGCGGACGAGGCGTCGGCCGCGCGAGAGTTCCTGGCCGACGCGGCGGCGGCGCCCCCTCCCGCGCCCCCCGCCGAGAGCCTGGCCTGGTCCTACGGCTGCGTCACGGTCGATCCGGCGTCGGGACCGTCGAAGGACTTCCGCCCGATGCCCCACTTCGACGGCCAGGGATGGGGGGGCGGCCCGCAATGGCCCGACCCGGTCCTCGGCTGGGCGCGGATCACGGCCGGGGGGGCCACCCCGGGGACGATCCGGCCCGCTCGATCGTCCGGCGCTGGGTCTCGCCGATCCGCGGCGTAGTCGCCGTGGAATCGACGCTGGAGCACGTCCCGGCGGTCGGCGACGGGGTGCGGGGCTGGCTGGCCTCAAGCCGGCTCGGGGTCCTCAAGTCGGCCGTCGTCCACGCCGCCAAGGTCGACTTCCACGCCGACGCGATCGAGGTCGAGCCCGGCGACGCGATCGACTTCGTGGTCGACGTGCGCGACGCCCTCAACAGCGACCAGCACCTCTGGGCGCCGAAGATCCGCGCGACCCGGATCGACTCCGGCCCCGCGCCGAACGGGGGCCTCTGGGACGCTTCGCGCGACTTCCAGGGCCCGTCGGCGGAGGTGCTGGGGCCGTGGGAGCAGTTCGCCCAGGTCCTCCTGATGTCCAATGAATTCATGTTCGTCGACTGATCGCGACCCGATGACAGGAGCCCCGACATGCGAGACGACGCCCTGTTCCGACCGTCGATCGGCCGCCGCGAAATGCTCCGGACCTCGGCGCTGGGCCTCGGCGCGCTGGGCCTCGTCGACCTGCTGGGCGCCCGCGACGTCCTGGCCGGCCCGTCGGCCGCCGGGGCCGACGCGGGGGACCTGGCCCCGAGGGCGCCGCACTTCCCCGGCAAGGCGAAGCGCGTCGTCCACTTCTTCCTCAACGGCGGCCCCAGCCACGTCGACACGTTCGACCCCAAGCCGGCCCTGGACCGTTACGACGGCAAGCCGATCCCGCTCGACCTGACCACCGAGCGCAAGACCGGCGCGGCGTTCGCCTCGCCGTTCAAGTTCCGCCGGTACGGCGAGAGCGGCCTGGAGGTCTCCGAGCTGTTCGCCCGCACGGCCGAGCACGTCGACGACATCGCCGTGATCCGCTCGATGGTCGCGCAGGTGCCGAATCATGAGCCGTCGCTGATGCTCATGAACTGCGGGGACTCGGTCCTCCCCCGGCCGAGCGTCGGCGCGTGGGTGCTCTACGGCCTGGGGACGGAGAACCAGAACCTCCCCGGCTTCGTCGCCATGTGCCCGAGCGGCTATCCGGTGAAGGACGCCGAGAACTGGGCCTCGGCATTCCTGCCAGGTGCCTACCAGGGGACGTTCGTCGATCCCCAGTTCGCCGACGTGGACAAGCTGATCGAGAACATCCGCAGCCCGCACGCCTCGCGCGAGGCCCAGCGCCGGCAGCTCGACCTGCTGCGACGGCTGGCCTCGGACCACCGCCGCGAACGGCCGGACGCCCGGCTCGACGCCCGCATCCAGTCGTTCGAGACCGCCTTCCGAATGCAGATGGAGGCGGCCGACGCCTTCGACGTGAACCGCGAGCCGCAGCCCGTCCGCGAGATGTACGGCGACTCGGTCCACGGCCGCCAGACCCTCATCGCCCGCCGCCTGCTGGAGCGGGGCGTCCGCTACGTGCAGCTCTGGCACGGCGCGGGCCAGTCCTGGGACGACCACTCCAACCTGGCGGTCAATCATCGCAAGCTGGCCGGCGAAGTCGACGGTCCGATCGCCGCCCTCTTGACCGATTTGAAGCGGCTGGGGATGCTCGACGACACCCTGGTGATCTGGGGGGGCGAGTTCGGCCGCACGCCGACCGTGGAGTTAGACGGCAGCGGCAAGTCCTCGCTCGGCCGCGACCACAACCACTACGGCTTCACCGTCTGGATGGCCGGCGGCGGCGTCAAGGGGGGGACGGTCCACGGCGCGACCGACGAGTTCGGCTTCAAGGCGGTCGAGGACCCGGTGAGCGTCCACGATCTCCACGCCACGATCCTCCACCTCCTCGGCTTCGACCACGAGCGCCTGACCTACCGCTACGCCGGCCGCGACTTCCGCCTCACCGACGTGCACGGCAAGGTCGTCCGTCCGATCCTCGCCTGAACCGACCCGGCCCGACCCTCTCGACTCGAAAGGAAGACCCCCCGACCATGACGCGCGTCGTCGCCCGACCCGACAAGCTGGACCTGGACTCCCCCGGCCGCCGCGACTACTGGGTCGCGCTGGAGCATGACAGCATCTGGGGGGACCACCTCATCCCCCTGACCGTCTGGGTCGGCCCGGAGGCGGCCGAGGGCCGCGGGCTGGTCGCGTTCGGGTCGAACCACGGCAACGAGTACGAGGGGCCGGTCGCCCTCAAGCACCTGATGCGGACCATCCGCACGGAGGACGTGCGGGGGCGGATCATCTTCATCCCGGTCCTCAACCCCTCGGCCTTCCGGTCGGGGACGCGCGAGAGCCGGCCCGACGACGGCGTGAACCTGAACCGGGCGTTCGTCGAGGGGGCCGGGACGACCCCGGCCCTGGCGGGGATCACGCACCGGATCGCCGCCTTCGTCCGCGCCTGGATCTGGCCCCGCGTGCATACCGTGATCGACCTCCACGCCGGCGGCGACGTCGCCCGCTTCGCCCTCTGCGCCAACTACCACCGGGTCGACGACCCGAAGCTCGCCCACGAGATCGAACAGACCGCCCGCTGGTTCGGGACGCCCTGCCTGATGGTGTACCAGAACCAGACGCCGGGGCTGCTGCCGAGCGAGGCCGAGCGGCTCGGCAAGATCACCGTCGGCACAGAGCTGGGCTGGGGCCGCGCCGTGAACGTCGACGGGGTCCGCTACGGCAAGCAGGGGGTCCTGGCCGCGGCGATCCTGCAAGGCCAGCTCCGGGGCGAGATCGAGCCGATCGACCACCACCGCGACGGCACCCAGCGCGTGCTGGAGATGGTGGACCGCGAATGCTTCACCGTCGCCCCGTTCGACGGCCACTACGAGCCCGTGGTCGAATGCGGGACCGCCGTGAAACGGGGCCAGACGGTGGGCCTGCTCCACGACTTCGACCACATCGACATGGAGCCCTGGCCGGCGGTCGCCGGCGTGGACGGGGTGGTGCTCGCCCAGGCCTGGGCCGCGCCGATCCCCCGGGGCCAGCACATCGTGGTGGTCGCCCGCCTCGTCTCCTGAACCCGACGCCTCCTCTCCCCTGATCCCGATCCCGACCCGAAGGTCCAAACGGAACCATTCATGAAGATCACCGAGATCGTCTGCCAGATCCTCCGCATCAAGAACGTGGAGGCCAAGACGGCCAGCAGCCAGGACTCCGTGCTCGTGCGGGTGCGGACCGACGAGGGGATCGAGGGGATCGGCGAGGCCGACTCCTCCCCGGAGATGGTCAAGGCCGTCATCGACGCCCCGTTCAGCCACAACGTGGCGTGCGGACTCCGCGGCCTGCTGGTGGGCGAGAACCCGCTGGAGATCGACCGGCTCTGGCAGACGATGTACCGCCGGACGATGTATTGCGGCCGACGCTCCACGACCATCACGGCGATGGCGGCGATCGACATGGCCCTGTGGGACATCAAGGGGAAGAAGTTCGGCGAGCCGATCCACCGGCTGCTCGGCGGCAAGCGGCACGACAAGTTCCGCGCCTACGCCTCGATCCTCTTCGGCAAGGACGGCGCGCAGACCGCCGACATCGGCAAGCGCTGGATCGACGCGGGCTACACGGCCGTGAAGTTCGGCTGGGAGCCGATGGGCCAGAGCGAGGCCGTCGACCGCGACCTCGTCGTCGGCGCCCGCAAGGGACTGGGCGACGACGCCGAACTGCTGGTCGACGCCGGCTGCGTGTGGGACGCCCGCACGGCCCTCGACCGCGCCAAGGCCTTCGAGCAGCAGCGCATCGGCTGGCTGGAGGAGCCGCTCCACCCCGACGACTACGAGGGCTACCGCTGGCTCCGCGACCGCTCCCCGGTCCCCATCGCCTCGGGCGAGGAGGAGTGCGGCCGGCAGTCGTTCCGGCCCTACATCGACGGCCGCTGCCTGGACGTCTATCAGGTCGACCTCTCGCGCAACGGGTTCACCGACTCGGCCTACATCCGCCAGCGGGTCGAGGAGATCGGGGCGAGGCTCTGCAACCACTGCTACACCAGCCCGGTGACCGTGGCCGCCAGCCTGCACTGGCTCTCCACCTGCCGCGACGCCTTCCTGTTCGAGGACTGCGTCGAGGATTCGCCCCTCCGGCATGAACTCACCCACGAGAAGATCCAGGCGGTCGACGGCTGGATCACGGTCCCCGACCGGCCGGGCCTGGGTGTGACGATCGACGAGGACTTCGTCCGTTCCACCCTCGTCAGCGAGTCGAAGTGACGGCGGCGGCGGCCGAGCCCGGCGGCCTCCGGGGGCGGTACGGGGTGCTGGCTTTCGTCTGCACCCTTTCGATGATCACCTATCTCGACCGGGCGTGCTTCAGCATGGCGCTGCGGCCGATCGCCGGCGAGTTGGGGCTGTCCGACGCCTCGCAGCTCAAGTGGGCCATCACCGCCTTCGCGATCGCCTACGCGGCCTTCGAGATCCCCGCCGGCGCCATGGGCGACCGGCTGGGGGCGAAGGTCATGCTGACGCGGATCGTCATCTGGTGGTCGGCCTGCACGGCCCTGACCGGGCTGGTCGGACTGCGGGTCGGCGGCGTGGTGATGGGGGGGGTCGGCTCGCTGATCCTCCTCCGCTTCCTGTTCGGCGCCGGCGAGGCCGGCGCGTACCCGAACATCACCCGGGCGCTGCACGACCGGCTCCCGGCCCGGAGCTGGGAGACCGCGCAGGGCCTGGTCTTCATGTCCGGGAGGCTTGCGGGGGGTCTCACCCCCCTGCTCTGGGCGGTCCTCGTCGGCGGGAGCGAGACGTCCGCCCCGTGGATCACCTGGCGCGGCGCCTTCCTGCTCTTCGGGGCCATCGGCGTCGCCTGGGCCGTCGCGTTCCGGCTGGGCTTCCCCGACCGACCCGCCGCGGTCGCCGCCGGGCCCGAGGCCCGCCCGGCCCCCCACGCGGGCGTCCCCTGGAAGGCCCTGGTTACGAGCCGGACCCTCTGGGCGCTCTGCATCATGTACCTGTCCGTCAACTTCGCCTGGGCGTTCAACCTCAGCTACCTGCCCACGTACGTGGAGCAGCGGTTCGGGCTCGGCGCCGACGACCGGATCGGCGCGATCTACAAGGGGGCGCCGCTCTGGGTGGGGGCCGCCGGCTGCCTGCTGGGAGGCCCCGCGGTCAACGGCCTGGCCCGGCTCCTGGGCGACCGCCGCCGCGCGCGGCGGGCCCTGGGGGTCTCGGCGCTCTCCGTGGGCGCGGCCTGCTGGTGGGGAGCCATGCGAGCCGAGAACGTCCACGTCTACTGCACGCTGGTCTCGCTGGCCGCCTTCACGATCGACCTGACCCTGGGGGCGTGCTGGGCGTCTTGCCAGGATCTCGGGCGGAGTCACGCGGCGACGACCGCCGCCTGCATGAACACGGTCGGCACGCTCGGCAACGCGCTGGCCGGCTGGCTCACGGGCACGCTGGTGGAGGGTTCGCTCGCCGCACGGGCCGCCGCGCTCCACGTCGCCCCGTCCGGTCTGGCCGAGGCCGACCGGCGGCTCGCCGCGATCGCCGGCTATGAGTCCGCGTTCGGCACCTACGTCGCCGCCTTCCTCATCGCCGCCGTCTGCTGGCTCCTCATCGACCCCAGCCGACCGATCGCGGCCGAGGATCGCGATCGGGCCTGACGGCGCGGCTCATCCGCCGAACTCGACGACCAGTTGCGCGAGGATGGGCTCGTTCGCCTCGGGGAAGCGATAGCGGGACAGCTCGTCGGCGGGGACCCAGCGGCAGCCGTGTTCGGGGTCGGGCTGAGCGGAAGGGTCGGCGGGGGCGCAGTCGAAGAAGTGGAGTCGGACGCGGCCGTGGGGATAGACGTGCTCGATCACGGCCCGAAGGCTCGTCGCGACGACGACCAGGCCGGTCTCTTCGAGGCATTCGCGGACGGTGGTCTGCTCCGGGGTCTCGCCGGGCTCGACCTTGCCGCCGGGGAACTCCCAGTATCCGGCGTAGACCGTGCCGGGGGGGCGTTCCCGGATCAGGAACCGCCCTCCCCCGCGGACGATCCCGATGCCGACGAGGGTGAGCTTCCCCCCGTCGTCGGCGTCGGTTCCCGTTCGGGTCGCGATCGGGTCGGTCACGTCAGGCTTTGCTCTTTTCGAAGGCGCGACCGGGGGAGCCCATGACGTTGTAGCCGCAGTCGACGTGGAGGATCTCGCCGGTGATGCCGCTGGCCAGGTCGGAGAGGAGGAACATCCCGGAGGAGCCCACCTCGTCGCGGGTGATGTTGCGCTGCATCGGCGAGACGGCGTCGTACAGGCCGGAGAGGTCGTCGAAATCGCCGACGGCCGAGGCGGCGAGGGTCTTGACCGGGCCGGCGGAGACGGCGTTGACCCGGATGTTCTTGGGGCCCAGGTCATAGGCCAGGTACTTCACCGAGGCGTCGAGCGCGGCCTTGCAGACGCCCATCATGTTGTAGCCGGGGACGACCTTCTCGCCGCCGTAGTAGGTCAGGGTGAGGATCGACCCGCCGTTCGGCATGACCTTGGAGGCGTAACGGGAGACGGCGGCCAGGCTGTAGGCGCTGATCTCCATGGCCGTCTTGAAGCCCTCGCGGCTGGAGTCGACGAACGAGCACTTGAGGTCGTTGAGCGGGGCGAAGGCGATCGAGTGCAGGACGAAGTCGAGCGAGCCGTAGGTCTCCCCGGCCTGCTCGAAGACGCGGGCGATGTCCTCGTCCTTCTGGACGTCGCAGGGGGTGATCAGCTTGGCGCCGATCGGCTCGGCGAGCTTCCGCACGCGACGTTCCATCTTGTCGCCGGGGAGGTGGGTGAAGCCGACCTCCGCGCCCTCGTCGAGGAGCTTGCGCGTGACGGCCCAGGCGATGCTGAAATCATTGGCGACTCCCAGCACCATGCCCTTCTTCCCGGAGAACAATCCCATCGGAGAACCCTTTCGGATCGGTGGCGTTTCGACGTTTCCAAAGTTTCGAAGCGGTCCCGATTCGTCGACCGGGGCGCAGTCCAGTACAATACCCGGTCGACGATGGACGCTTCAACGTCCAGTTTACCCGCGCGACGCCGCGACGAGACGAGGGGCGAGTTGGAAACGGAACCGTCCGAGTGCGTTGTGCCGACGAGCCCCGCCGGCGCCCCCCCGGCGTCCCGACGGGCCCCGGGCCGACTGGAGAAGATCCTCCGGCTGGGCGTGATCGTCGGCCTGGCGCTGCGGATCTGGGAGTATTCCGACCTCCGCGAACTCTACATGGATGAGGACGCGCTGCTGAAGAATCTGGTCGGCGTGCCGATCCTCGACTTCCAGCACATCCTTAAGCAGGACCAGCTCGCGCCGCCGGGGTTCCTGGCGGTGGAGCGGGCGTTGGTGCGGCTGCCGATCCCGGTCCAGGCCTCGGGGCGGTTGTTCCCGCTCCTCTGCGGGCTGGCGAGCGTGATCCTGGCCGTCCCGCTGGCGCGTCGCTACCTGGATCGGCTCGGGGTGCCGATCGCGGTCTGGATGCTGGCTCTGGCCGATCACCTGATCTACTACTCGGCCGAGATCAAGCAGTACTCGTGCGACCTTGTGGGAGCGATGGCGACGCTCTTGCTGGCCGTCCCGCCCGGCCCGACCGGACCGTCGCGGCGGCGGCTCGCGGCGCTGGCGGCCTGGGGGGTCGTCGCCCCCTGGTTCTCGTTCCCGGTGGTGTTCGTCCTGGCGGGCGTGGGATTCCACCTGATCGCCCGGATGCATGCGACGAGGGGGCGAAGAGGGGCGGTCGTGGCGGTCGCGATCTGCGCGGGGTGGTTCGCCAGCTTCCTCGGCTGCTTCGCCGTCTCGAAGTCGATCGTGAGCAAGGGGGACTTCCTCTGGACCTGGTGGGACTTCGCCTTCCTGCCGATCCCCCCTCGAAGCTGGCTCGACGCCCGGTTCACGCTGGAAACCCTGGCGAACGTCTTCATCAACCCGGGGAGCGTCCTGACGCCGTTCGGCATGGTGGCGACGGCCGTCCTGGCGACGCTCCTGGCGGTCGTCGGTGCGTTCTCGCTGGGGAGACGCTGGCGCGGGGGGTTGTTCGTGCTGCTTTCCCCCCTGCTCCTCCACCTGGCGGCCTCGGCGATCCACCAGTATCCCTTCCACGGCCGGCTGATCCTCTCGCTGGTCCCGACGTACCACCTGCTGCTGGCCGAGGGGATGGCGGCCGTCGGCCGGGCGTCGTCGCGGTGGTGGACGACGCTCCTCCTCGCGGCCGTCTTCCTGGGGGGGCAGGCGGGGGACATCGTCTGGAATCAGGTGGTCATGCCCAAGTCGCGCTGGCGGCCGTTCGACACGCACGGCGACCTCAAGAACGACCTTCTGGACGACCTGGACCAGCGACGCAAGCTCAAGAATCCGCCGCCCTTCCCCGGCGCGCGCGGTCGCGACGACGCGGAGTCGGCCGAATTCGCGCGGCCCGAGTCCTCGCAACCCGAGGTCAAGGCTTCGGGACCGTCTCCAGGACCGGGAACGCCAGCGAGTTCATCTCCTGAGTGAAGGAGGAGCGGGCGAGGGCGAGCGCCCGGGAGGTGGCGGCGCCGATGCGCAGGCTTCGGTCCTTCATCTCGCCGGTCACCGCGCCGAGGCCGAGGCTCTCGGCGATGTTGAAGACCGACTGGATCTGCGGGTCCCGGGCCAGATCCGCCCCGGCGGCGGGCTCGACGTCCTCCGGGCGGACGATGACGTTGCGCGAGCCGTAATTGTCCCACCCGCGGGGGCCGCGGACCCACAGGGCGACCTCGACCATGACCCGGCTGAGATCGGGCGCAAGCTCCAGGCGCGTGACGACCGCGCCCGAACCGCCCTGGGCGGCGATCCGCTCCAGCGCCGGGGCGAGCGGGTCGACGGCCCCGGCGTTCGGGTCGAGGAGCTTGCCGATCTCGCCGAGGAGCATCGACGGGTCGATCCCGGCGTCGGCGGGCCGACCGTCGCCTTGATCGGGCATGAGCAAGTTGTTGTAGCGGATGAACCGCCGCCCGGGCTCGACGGCCAGTTCGGTCGCGGCGCGTCTGGCGAGCCACTTCGATTCGGGCTCCTCGACGATCGGCAGCAGGCGGTCGAGCGGGGGGATCTCGCCCCCCTCGACGGCGAATCCCCGGCTTTCGAGCGCATCCCGAACCTCGGCGATCGGCCTGTCCTCGACGTCCGGCAGGCTGCACAGCCAGCCCAGGGCGAGCATCCGCCGGCCGGAGTCGGAGCCCCTTTCCGCCGATCGGCAGCCGTCGCGAGGGATGCGCACCGAGAACAGGGGGGCGTCGCGGGACTCGGGATCGTCCATCCGCTTCAGCTCGGCGTCGATCCAGGCGACGATGCGGTCTTCCCCGCCGGCGGCCCTGGAACGCTCGCCACGCCAGGCTTCGAGCCGACGGCGACGCTCGGCGAGGGCCGGCTTGCTCATCGTCGCGGCGTTCCGCGCCCACCGAGCGGCGTGCTCGGGGACGTGGGCCTCGGCCCAGTCGCGACGGACGAGCATGTCGAACCCCACCCGAGGGCCCGCGGCGCTCGACGTGACCAGGCCGAGCACGACCTGGCCGTCGCGCAAGACCACTCGGTCGCCGATCGTCGGCGAAGCCGAGGCCGGCGCGGGGGCGTTGCCCGTGGAGTCTTTCCCCGCCCTGGGCTCCTGCCCCGCCGGGGCGTTGACCAGGCAACTGACCAGCAAGACGGCGCGAAGCATGGGGCACCTCGTCCGATTTCGGGGGCGATCGCGGGACGTGACGGCTACTCGCAGTATGATGAGAGATATCGGGGCCGACCAGGGTCGACCTGCAAGTTCGGAGCCGTGGAGCGACGCGGATCGTGACGACCCGCCTGGAACCGCTGGGCGATCGGGCCTTCCTGGCCCGGTTCGAAACCGAGGACGAGGCCCGTCGCTGGGCGGACGCCGTTCGGGGACGGAGCCTTCCGGGGGTGGAAGTCGTGCTGGCCTATCGCTCCGCGGCCGTCCTCGCCGACCCGGATCGGTGCGACCTCGACGCGCTGGAGGCCACGCTCCGGGGGCAGGAGCCCGGCGACGGCCCCGACGTCGTACCGACGCGACACGTGATCCCGGTTCTGTACGACGGCCCCGATCTGCGCGAGGCGGCGGCGCGGCTCGGCATGGGCCCGGACGAGCTGGTCGCGAGGCATTCGAGTCGGGACTACCGGGTCTTCGCGATCGGCTTCCTGCCCGGATTCCCCTACGCCGGATACCTCCCCGACGAGCTTTGCGGGCTCTCCCGCCGCGACGATCCCCGGCTGGAAGTGGCCGCCGGAACGGTGGCGATCGTGGGTCGGCAGACCGGCGTCTACCCGATCAAATCCCCCGGCGGCTGGCATCTGCTGGGCCGGACGCCCCTGCGGGTCGCCGACGCCGAGGCCGGCCGGTTCCCCATCCGGGCCGGCGACGCCGTCCGATTCCGTCCCATCGACCGCGACGAGTTCGAAGCGAGATCCGATGAACTCCTCTGAATCCCTGGACGTGAACGCCGATCTCGGCGAAGGCTCGCCGAACGACGAGTCGCTGCTGGATCGGGTGGCATCCGCGAGCGTCTGCTGCGGGGCGCACGCCGGCGACCCGGACACGATCCGCCGCACCCTGGCCGCGGCCCTCGCGCGGGGCGTGGTCGTGGGCGCCCACCCCGGCTATCCCGACCGCGAGGGCTTCGGCCGTCGCGAGCGGGACCTCGATGCCGCCGAGGTCGACCGCCTGATCCGGGGCCAGGTCGCCGACCTGCGACGGCTCGCGGACGAGGTCGGCGTCGCGGTCCGATTCCTCAAGCCGCACGGGGCGCTCTACAACCAGGCCCAGCGCGGGGGCGAGTCGGCCCGAGGGGTCGTCGCGGCGGCCGTCGGCCTGGGGCTGCCGCTGCTGGGACGGCCGGCGACGCCCCTGGAGTCGCTCGCGAGGGGCGCGGGGCTGGACTTCATCGCCGAGGGCTTCCCGGATCGTCGCTATCGGCCCGACGGCTCGCTGGCGCCGCGGGACGAGCCGGGGGCGGTGCTGCACGACCCCGCCGAGCTGGCCGCGAACGTCCGGGCGCTGGTGGCCGGCGGCGTGGTGCGGACGCTCTGCGTGCACGGCGACGAGCCGGCCGCCGTCGCCAACGCGGACCGCGTCCGGGGGATCCTGGCGGGCCTCGGGATCGCCGTCCGGCCGTTCCTCGATCCCGCCTCCTGACTCGCGCTCAGGACCGGAACACGTCGTCCCCCGCCGGGGCGGGCTCGCGGTCGATGCGGAAGTAGGAGAGGTCGATCCGAGGGATCCGGCCCAGCACGACGTCGGCCACCAGTTCGGCGGTGGCGGGCGAGAGCTGGAGCCCCGCGCGTTTGTGGCCGGCGGCGACGATCAGGTTGCGGAAGCCGGGGGCGGGTCCGATGTAGGGGCGGGTGTCCAGGCTGCCGGGGCGGAGGCCCGCCCAGGTGGCCTCGATCTCGGCGTCTCGGAGCGCGGGGCAGAGCGACCACGCCGCTTCGAGCAGGCCGTGGAAGGCGTCGGCCGTGGGGAGGACGTCGAAGCCGGCGTCCTCCTCGGTCGCCCCGATCAGGATCCGCCCGTCCTCCCGAGGGACGAGATAGTGCCTGCCGTGCTCGACGATCCGCCGGAGGAGCGGACGGCCGCCGTTCAGCAGCACGATTTGCCCCTTCACCGGCGGCGTCGGGGCGCGCACGCCCAGGTCGGCGAGCAGCCCGCCCGACCACGCGCCGGCGGCGACGATCACGTGGTCGGCCTCGATCGGCCCGTCGCCGGTGCGGACGCCGGTCACGCGGTCGCCCCGAGTCGTGAAGCCCTCGACGCCCCGGCGCGGCAGCACGACCCCGCCGCGCTTCGCGATCGCCTCCGCCAGCGCCCGGAGGTGCCAGGGATTGCGGACCTGCGCCCGGTCGGGGAGGAAGTAGACGGCGCGCAGGGAAGGGTCCAGGGCGGGCTCGACCCGCGTATAGTCTCCGGGCGCGAGCCGCTCATAGGCGATCCCCTCGACGCGCCATCGGCCGGCGGTCGTGCGGAGGGCGTGCTCCTCCGCCTCGGTCCGCGCGACGTCGACGCCGCCGGTGCGACGGTAGCCGTTGTCGATCCCGGTCTCCTCGCGGAGGGCTTCCGACCACTCGGGATAGAGCGACGCGCTCCAGGCCCGGAGCTGGAGCGTGGGGTGCGACGGCCGACGATCGGGATCGCTCCGGGCCGGGAGCAGGCCCGCCCCGGCCCACGACGCTTCGCGACCGGGCTCGCGGCGGTCCAGGACCGCCACCGAGACCCCCTCGCGCGCCAGTGCGTACGCGGCCGAGAGCCCGACGATCCCCCCTCCCGCCACGACCACGTCGTACCGCTCGGCCATCCCGATCCCCTTCGTCAACGGCCCTTGCTACGCGGACGAGGCCGCCGGGCTTTCCAGTCCTTCTCGGGGAGCCGGTCCAGGCCCCTCCCCTCGCTGGCGAGGATCAGGTCCATCTCGTCCCAGGCGATCCCCTCGACCTGCGCGCCCCCTTTGAGCCGGACCTCGGCCTCAAGCCGGAGGCCGTCCCACGAGGGGGGGGCGGGCCGATCGTAGACCCGGACGACGTCTACGCCGCAGACCGCCAGCCGTCGTCCGTCCGGCGAAAGGTCCGCGCCGGTCGCCGGCTCGTCGAAGCCGGGGAGGACGCCGAGCTTCCGGGGCGAGGCCGGACGAAGCAGCGGCGCGGGGGGCGAGAGCGGGACCTCGCGCAGCTCGGCCTCGCGGCCGTCGACTCGCTTGGTGACGAGGACGGCGCGGTCGCCGTCGACCACCAATCCCTCGGAGTCGAAGCGATCGTCGGCCGGGCGGGCGAAAAACGCCCCCGTCACCTTGAGGGGTCCGCCGGGCGGCCCGTCCAGGTCGGGCTCGTCGAGGATGTAGATCGCCCGAAGCCGGAGCAGCCCCTTGTTGTCGCCGATGTCGCCGATGCAGATCCGCCCCCGATCGTCGACGGCCACGTCCTCCCAATCGAGGTTGGGGGCGGCGACGTCGAACGTGCGGAGGAGGCTCCCGTCCTTCCGCACCGCGAACAGCTTCGGCGCATTGCCCGAGTCGTTGTGGATCCAGAAGACGTCAGGGCGGCGACGGCCTCGGACGATCCCGGACGCCTCGGGGATGAGGCGGGCGTCGAGCTTCCCGAGCGGCTCGGGGCGGACTCGGGGTTCGTCCCAGCCGAGCAGGACGAGGCAGACCAGGAGCGAGACCTTCATGAAGCGGCGACCTTTCCGGGAACGAACCTCGTTCCATCGTAGCAGCCCCCCCCGCCCTTCGCCACGCCCGGCCGGCCCCCGCTTGCGGCGGGGGGGGACGCCCGTCAAACTGATCCGAGGCGCGTCCCGCCGTTGGGGGCGAGGCGCGATCCCGGCGGCCCGGCCGCCACCTCCTTCGTCCTCACGCCTCGCACCCGGCCCTCATCATGGAAACTCCGCTGATCCGCCCCGGCGACGTCCCGAGCCCGGAGACGCCGCTCCAGCTCGTCGTCCACTTTTTCAACGCCGCCGAGGGGAACCTCGCGACCCAGACCCTCATGACGCTCGGCATTCCGGGCGATCGGATCGGGGTCGTCGATCCCGAGCGGATGGAGCGGAAGCGGGGCATGATCCTCGCGGTGGGATGCCCTGACGAGGCCGCCCGCGCCCGCGCCGAGGACGTTTGCCGGAAGCTCGGCGGAGAGGTCCATCGCTGGCGAGGCTGAGGAACCATCCCGAGAAAGGCGTCGTCCGACATGCATGCGATTCGATCCGTCCCGGTCCTGACCGCTCTTGCGATCGCGTTCGCCCTGACCGCCCCGAGGGGCGCGTCCGCCGCCGATCCCGCGCCGCTGCTCCAGTTCAACGGCAAGGACCTCACCGGGTTCTACACCTACCTGCACGACCACAAACTTGAGGACCCCGACGGCGTCTTCACGGTCGTCGACGGCGAGCTGCGGATCTCCGGCAAGGAGTGGGGTGGGGTCGTCACCCGCGAGGAGTACGAGAACTACCACCTGGTCACCGAGTGGAAGTGGGGGAAGAAGGCCTACGCCCCCCGCGCCGACAAGGCCCGCGACTCGGGCATCCTGCTCCACTGCTTCGGCGCCGACGACGCGATCGGCGGCCACTGGATGCAGTCGATGGAGTGCCAGATCATCGAAGGGGGGACCGGAGACTTCATCGTCGTCGCCCGCCCGGACATCAAGCCGCTCAGCCTCAGCAGCGAGGTCGTCAAGAAGGAAGACGGCCAGTGGTACTACCAGCCGGACGGCAGCGGCGCCCTCCGCGCGTTCGACGGCGGCCGGATCAACTGGTGGGGTCGCGACCTCGCCTGGAAGGACGAGATCAACTTCCGGGGGGCGAAGGACGTCGAGAAGCCGGCGGGCGAGTGGAACACCCTCGAAGTCGTCTGCGACGGCGACTCCATCACCAACATCCTCAACGGCCAGGTCGTCAACAAGGGCGTGAAGTCGAACCTGACCAAGGGGAAGCTGACCTTCCAGTCGGAGGGCGCCGAGATCGTCTTCCGCAAGATCGAGATCCGGCCCCTCGCCGGCAAGTGACCTAACCTCGCCTCGGCCGTCGCCGCCCCCCTCGCCTCAGCCCCGGTCCTTGACGTGGACGAACCGGTCGATCGCCTCGCGGGTCGGCAGGGCGGACTGGGCGCCGGGACGGGTGACGGCCAGGGCGGCGGCGGCCGTCGCCCACGCGAGGGCCTCGCCCAGCGGGCGGCCCTCGGCGAGGACGGCGGCCAGCGCGCCGTTGAACGCATCCCCCGCGCCCACGGCGTCGACCGCCGTCACCTTGCGCGAGGGGATCTCGTAAACCTCCGGCCCGGTCGTCGCCAGGCAGCCCTCGGAACCCAGCGTGACGATCACGGTCTTCGGGCCCTGGGGCCGGATCCGCTCCGCGAGGGCGAGCGGATCGTCCCCCTTCCCGGCGCCGGCCAGGGTCCGGGCCTCGCCCCGGTTGGGCGTGACCACGTCGGCCGCCGCCAGCAGCTCGGCGATCGCCGGGTCGCCGGCCGTCGGCGCGGGGGCCGGGTTGAGGAGCACGGTCATTCCCGCCGCCCGCCCCCGCCGCATGGCGGCCAGCGCGGTCTGATACGGGATCTCGAGTCCGGTCACGAGGATGTCGCCGGCCTGGAAAAGATCGTCGGGCAGCGCGGCGACGTCTTCGGGCGTCAGGCTCAGGTTCGCCCCCGAGGCGACGGCGATCATGTTCTCGCCGTGGTCGTCCACATAAATCAGGGCGACGCCCGAGGCCACTCCCGACACCACCCGGACGTGCTCCACGTCGATCCCTTCGCGACGATAGAGCGCGAGGGCCCCCCGCCCCAGCTCGTCGTCGCCGACCGCCGTCACGAAGACGACCTCCGCGCCCGCCCGCCGCGCCGCGACCGCCTGATTCGCCCCCTTGCCGCCGGGCGTCGTGGCGAACTCCCCCCCCAGCACCGTCTCCCCCGGCGCGGGGAGTCGAGGCACGCGGACGGTCATGTCGGTGTTGGACGAGCCGAAGAGGAGGATTCGGGACATCTTCGCGCGAGCCTCGGGGGGGGATTTGCGGGGCGTGCTGGAACCGGAGCAGCCGCGCCACGACCTTAACGCCCCCCGCCCCCTTGCGGAAGGAGGTGGGACGGCTCAGCCCCTCGCGGGGGACGGGCGGACCGAGGGAAATCCGGCTCGGCTCACTCCGCCGGTTCGATGTAGCAGCCCAGGGGCCCCCGGGATTCCTTCATGCGCGGGTCGGCGCCGTAGGAGACGACCTGCTCGCGCTTGAGCTCGGCCTTCTCCTTGTGGGTGGTGTAGACGACGGCGCGGCCCCGGTTGTGGATGGCCCAGGTGAGGGCCTCGGCGGTGGGGAGGGGGTGGCGGAAGAGCTTGATCAGCAGCTCGATGACGTACTCGAACGTGTGCTCCTCGTCGTTGAGGATGATCACGTTGAACGGGGGGAGCTTCTTCGTCCGCGTCTCCTGCTCCTCGGCGACGGCGACGACGACTTCCGGCTCCGCGGCGGCGTTGGCCGCTCCCTGCTCGTCCGACATCGGGCATGGCTCCTGACGGGCTTTCGCACACCGAATCCCAGAACTCGTTATACTGTTTCCTCACCAGAATAGGGAACCGAATTACCTCAGCGAATCGATTCGACGGGACGGGAGAGACGAGGATGGCGGAGATGACACCGGGCACGGCGCTTCGACAATTGAAGCAGGCGCACGCGACCCTCAAGAAGGCCCGTCAGTTGATGCGGACGGCCCGGGAAAACCCCACGTTCGGCCCCCGCGTCATGGACGCCGGCTGGGAAGCCCTCATGCAGGCGCACCGCCTGATGGCCGAGATCCCCCGCTCGGCCGTGGATGAAGAAGTCCTGACGCAACAGCTTTCCGTGCAGCGGTATGCGACGTCGCTCCTGGTGCGCCTGCGCCGCCTGCTCCGCAAGGGCGAAGTCGGCCCCGACGACCTGGACGACCTGGACGGGGACGACGAATGAGCCAGCCTCGACCGAGGAACCCCCGAGGGCCCGAGCCCCCCCCGCCGCCGATGCCGATCCCGGACCGGTCCCTGGACCCCGAGATCCCGCTGCCGACCGTCGCGATCCGGTCTCCGGGCAATCATCCGTTCATCTTCCGGAAGATGATCGAGGGGGTGAAAGGACCGCTCATCGCCCGGCTGGGCGACCTCGTCCAGGTGCTCGACCGAGACGGCAACCCGCTCGGCTACGGGCTCTGGAACCCCCGCTCGCAGATCAGCCTGCGGATGCTCTCACGCGAGCCCCAGGCGCCGGGCGTGGACTTCTGGACGCGGCGGATCGACGAGGCGGTCAAGCTCCGGCTCGACATGCTCCGCGTGGAATCCGATTCCAACGCCTACCGCGTCATCCACGCCGAGGGAGACGGCCTCTCCGGCCTGATCGTCGACCGCTACGACGACGTGCTCTCGGTCGAGGTCTTCAGCCTGGGCATGTACCAGCGGATCGGGCCGATCCTCGACCTTCTGGCCAAACGGCTGGGGACGAAGCACTTCCGCGTCCGCGTCGACGAGCGCGTCGCCTTGCAGGAAGACTTCGCCGGCCGCCCCGTGGTCAGCCCCCAGCTCCCCCCCCGGGTGACGGTGACGGAGCACGGCGTCCGCTACCGCATCCACTTCGCGGAGAGCCACAAGACCGGCTTCTTCTGCGACCAGCGGGACAACCGGCGGGAGCTTGCGAAGTTCTGCAAGGACCGCACCGTCCTGGACGCCTGCTGCTACACCGGCGGCTTCGGCCTCAACGCCCTGATCCGGGGCGAGGCGCGCGAGGTCACCTGCATCGACCTGGACGAGAAGGCCGTCGCGCTGGCCAAGGAGAACGGCAACGCCAACAGCGTCCGGCTCGACGTGGTCCACGCCGACGCCTTCGGCTACATGCGGCAGATGGGCCTCAACGGCCGCGAGTACGGCGCGATCATCCTGGACCCCCCCAAGCTGATCATGGATCGCGACGACGTCGCGCCCGGGAAGCGGAAGTACTTCGACCTCAACGTCCTGGCGATGAGCCTCGTCGAGCCCGGCGGGCTTTTGCTCACCTGCTCGTGCTCCGGCCTGCTGGACGCGGCCGAGTTCCAGGGGCTCCTCAAGGCGGCCTCCCGGAAGGCCAACCGGAGCGTCCAGCTTCTGGCGATGACCGGCGCCTCGGCCGACCACCCGGTCGCGCTGGACGCCCCCGAAGGCTCCTACCTGAAGGCGGCCTGGCTCCGCATGGGCGAGCGGCTCCCCGAGCCGATCTCCTCCCCGCCGTCGGCCGACTTTTCGACAATCTCCCCGACCGACTGACATCGTGAACGAGGCGACGACCGCCGTGGCGAGCCTGACCGTCGAAAATTACGTGAAGACGATCGCCCTGATCGCCGATCGCAACCCGCCCGGCGTCGCCGTCTCCACCGGCGCGCTGGCGCAGGCGATGGGGGTCTCGCCGGGGACCGTCACCGGCATGCTCAAGACCCTCTCCGAGGCGGCCCTGGCCACCTACGCCCCGTACGAAGGAGCCCGGCTCACCGAGTCCGGAAACCGCCTCGCCCTGATGGTCATCCGCCGCCATCGGCTGCTGGAACTCTTCCTGGCCAAGACCCTGGACATGACCTGGGACGAGGTCCACGAGGAAGCCGAGCACATGGAGCACGCCGTCTCCGAGCGGCTGATCGACCGCATGGAACAGTTCCTCGGCCATCCGGCCGTCGACCCCCACGGCGACCCGATCCCGGCCGCCGACGGCTCGCTGAACAATCCCCAGGGGGTCCCGCTGTCCCAGTGCGCCCCGGGCGCGAACTTCCGGGTGATCCGGGTGATGGACCAGGATTCGGCCTTCCTCCGCTACCTGACCGAATGCGGCCTCGACCTCAACGCCGAGGGGGTCCTCCGCGAGAACCGCGCCGAGGCCGGCGCGGTCGTCTGTCGCATCGGCGGGCGCGACGTCGCCCTCGGCGCGGCCGCCGCGGAGAAGGTCCTCGTGGAAACCCGCTGAACCGGAGCCCGGCGATCGCGGCCCGGAGACTCCCTTCATGAGCCTGCTGGTCGTCGATCCCGGCTTCTTCACGACGGTGCAGGACCTCGGACGCCCCGGCGCCCGCGCGTACGGCGTGCCGCTGGGCGGGGCGTTCGACCGGGAATCGCTGACGCTCGCGAACGCCCTGGCGGGCGACGAGCCGGGCCCGGCCGCGCTCGAGATGACGCTCCGCGGCGGCGCGTTCGAGGCCCTCGACGACCTCGGCGTCGCCCTCGCCGGCGCGGCGATGGACGCCGCGATCGTCGGCCCGGACGGCTCGCGAAGGTCGATCCCGATCCCGTCGAGCGCCCGGCTGCGTCAGGGGGAGCGGATCGAGTTGGGCCGGGCCCAGGACGGGGCGCGGACCTACCTGGCGACCCCCGGCGGCTTTCAGACCGCCCCCTGGCTCGGCAGCCGTTCCCGCGAACGTCCCATCCGTCGGGGAGACGTCCTCCCCGCCGGGCCGAGCCGCCTGGAATTCCGACGCCCCGCGAAGCCAGCCTCGATCGAACTCCCGGCGCCGTTCCGCATCCTCCCCGGCCCGGACTGGGGGCTGCTGGACGACCCCGAGGCGCTGATCGCGGCCCGGTTCCGGGTCGGCTCGCGGAGCGACCGCATGGGGATGCGGCTGGACGGAGGGCCGATCACGATCGCCCCGACGCCCGAGCGACTCTCCGCGCCGGTGACTCCGGGAGCGATCCAGATGGCCGGCGGACGGCCGATCGTCCTGGGGGTCGCCTGCGGGACGATGGGGGGCTATCCCCACGTCGCGCAGGTCGCGTCGGCCGACCTCGACCGCCTGGGGAGGCTCCGCCCCGGCGACCCCCTGTCGTTCGAGCCGGTCTCGCTGGCCGAGGCCCGTCGGCTGGATCGCGAGGCCCGCGAGGCGCTTCGCGGCCGATCCCTTCGCCTGATCGCGGCGGCCCGCGACGGCCGTTGTTGAGCTTGCCGGACGACCCGGATTGGGGTACACCACGACCTCTCCACGTCGCCCTTCGGGTCCCAGGCAGAGGTCGTCCGATGTCGCATGATCGCCGAGGCCGGCGCGTACTGGCGGTGATGATGGCCTGCACGGCCGTCATGGCCGCAAACGCCGGTTGCCGCCGTTCGCCCTTCCATCGTCTCGCCGATTCCCCGCCCCCCGGGGCGTCGAAGTCCGTGACGGCGCTCGACCGCGCGGCGGTCCCGGAACTGGCCCCCGTCGTCGCGACGGCGGCCGCGCCGGCCGCCAGTCCGAAGGCCGTCACGGCGGTCGTCCATGAGACGCCTTCGACGACCTCGACCCCCATCGAGAACGAGGCCGAAATCGAAGCCGAGGCCGAGGCGACGGCCGACCTCACGCCGGCCCCCACCCCCCTCCTCGACGCCGCCCTGCGCCGGGCCGACGCCGCCGAGGAGGCCGAGCGCCGGGCACTCCAGGCCGCCCTGGCCCCCGAGCCCGAGCCCGAGCCCGAACCGGCGACCATCGCACCGACGGCCCCCGAGCCCAGGCCCGAGTCCGAGCCCGAGCCGGCCGCTCCGACCATCCAGCCGGTCCCCGCTCCCGAGAAGGACGATTTCGAGCACGAACCGAAGCGCGACCCGGCCGTCGCGCCCGCCGTCTTGACTCTCGGAGCGAACGCCGAGGGGAAAGTCCTCGACGCGTCCCATGCCGAATCGGCCGCCGACTCCTCGCAGCCGACCACGGCCCCGGCGGAGCCCGCGACCGAACCCGAGCCCGCCCCCCTGCCCGTGCCCGATCCGGCTCCCGCACCGCCGGAGACCTCGCCCGCGACGACGAGCGCCGAGTCGGCCGAGTCGGCCGAGCCCGAGGGGCTTTCCATCAACGCGGTGCGGCTCTGTCGCAAGATCCACGGCTTCGGCTCGTTCGAGCCGATGAACGCGAACGCGCTGAAGGCGGGACGCTCGGCCCTGGTCTATTGCGAGCTGGGGGGTCTGGAATACCGCCCCGACGGCGAGGAGTTCGTCTCCCAGGTCGAAACCCGGGTCGAACTCGTCCGAGACGAGGACGACGCCAAGGTCTGGGAGGTCGTCGGAAAGGCCGAGGACCGTTGCCGGGCGCGGCGGCGCGATTCCTACGTCGGCACGCTCATCACCCTGCCCGAGTCCGTGGCCCCGGGCGCGTACACGCTCCGGCTGTCGCAGGCCGACGCGACCTCCGGGAAGGCCGCCGCCGCCGAGATCGCCGTCACGATCGCCCAGTGATCCCGTTTCCCCTGGGCGCCCGGCCTCGGCGCGTCTTGCCAAGGCCGCGTGGGCGAGCGACAATGCACCGGCATTCACCTCGCCCGTCGGTCGCTCCAGGGGAGATGAAACGATGACGCTCGCGATCCGGCCTCGCGCCTTGGCCCCCTTGCTCTTCGCCTTCACGGCCGTCGCGGCGAACCCGCTCCCGGCCCTGCCCGGATTCGCCCTCGCCGCCCGGGGGCAAGAGCCGAACCCCGACGAGGCGCCGACGGGCGTCCCGGAGGGCGAGATCATGGAGGAGCCTGGCGGCCAGGTCCCGGACGAGGCCGCGCCGCGAAGGGGCCGGGCCCGTTCCCGAGGCCCCGCGCGGAAGGGCGCGCCGACGCGGGCCCGCGCCGAAGCGGCCCCCAAGCCCGCGGAAGAGGCCGCCAAGTCGGCGGACGCCCCGGCGCCCAAGGCCGAAGCCCCGGCCGCCGGCCCCTCGTTCGCGCGCGACGTCGCCCCCGTCCTCGTCGCCGCCGGCTGCATCGACTGCCACAGCCCGGGCCGCCCCGGGTTCGCCCGCGGCAAGCTCGACATGGGCTCGTTCGAGAAATTCATGAAGGGGGGGGGCTCCGGCCCGGCCGCCGCCGCCGGCAAGCCCGACGAGAGCCACCTCATCCTCCGCGTGCGGGGCGACGAGGAACCTCGGATGCCCCCCGGCGACGACGCCCGACTCGGCGAACCGGCCGTCGCCGCGATCTCCGCCTGGATCCAGGCCGGCGCGAAGCTCGACGACGGGCTCGACCCCAAGGCCCCGATCAAGAGCTACGCGGCGTCCCCCCAGGACCTCGCCAAATCCAAGCTCGCCGAGATGCCTGCCGAGGCGCGCGACGCGAAGGTCACGCAGGCCGGCCTCGAACGCTGGAAGAAGGCCAACCCGGAACTCAAGCCCGAGATCGAGACGACCGAGCACTTCGCCCTGTTCACCACGCTCCCCAAGGACCGCGCGGCCAGCACGCTCAAGTCCATCGAGACGCAGCTCCCGGCGATCCGTCGGGTGCTCGGCCCCGAGGTGATCGACCGGCCGGAGAAGATCAGCTTCTACGCCTTCTCGGACCGCAAGGACTACGTGGAATTCCTCCGCACGGTCAAGCAGCGCGAGGTGGACGAGGAGGAGGAAGGGGACGCCGACCTCCGCACCGCCCAGCCTTACGTCGTGGTCGTGGCCCCGCCCGACGCCCCGGCCGCTTCGGCGACCGGGCCGAGGCGGAAGACGCGCGGGCGTCGCGACGCCGACGCCCCGGAAGGCTCCGGGCGGACGCTCGCCGGCCTGCTGATCGAGAACCTGGGCAGGGGGGCGGTGCTGGCGAACGGCTCGTCCCCCCGGTGGCTGGCCGAAGGCCTGGGCGTCTATCTCGCGGGGAGCGTCGAACGCCGGAGCCCCTACCAGCGGAAGCTCCGCGTCGCCGCGCTCGACGCCTTCAAGCTGGGCTGGCCGACCCGCGCCAGCGACGTCCTCGGCGGCGGCGAGCAGGTCTCGCCCGAGGAGTTCCGAGGCGTCAGCTTCGCCCTCGTCGAGTGCCTGACCTCCCCCCATTTCCGTCCCCTCTTCGGCGACTTCCTCACGGGCATGAGCAAGGGGGGCGACAAGCTCGACGACGTCATCAAGGACGTCTACGGCGCGGACCGCGAGACCTTCCTCAACGAAACCGGCGACTGGGTCGCCTCCACCTACGGCGGGGCCGACTGAACGACCCCCTGCCGTTTCCAGGCCGTCTCTCCCCCGCGAGCCGACCGCCGATTGGGTTCGTCCGCGCCGTCCAGGCAACGAACCCATTCGGCGCAACTCGCTTATCACCCTGAAATTACGATCGAAATCCGGCCCGCGGAATTGGCTTCGTTCGGCGCTTTTCACCTCGCAACGCCGCCGCGCTTCCGGTCGCGCGATCGGGGCGGTTTCAGCCCGCGCGCAACGGCCCCTGAGATGACGATGCGCCACGATCGACGATTGGGGACGACCGACCGGCGGCGATCATCCCGAGGCGACGTCGGGATACCTCAGCGAGACTTCCAGCTCCGCCCTCGTCAGGCGGTTCGAGACCTTGCGGTCGACGACGTCGCGGGCGGCCCCGGGTGGACGGGGGGGGCCAGGACGAGGCCGAGCCAGGGGTGATTGCAGCATCCTTGGGTCGATGGCCGGTGATAGACTGGTGCGAAAGCTGGTGGATCGACATCCTCTCCCGGCCTGGTTCCGCCGGCCTCTCGGCGGGGCGATACACCCGTCGGAGGCGAATCATGAACTTGCGATCGAGGGGTCGAGCGGGAGCCTGGGGCCTGAGACTGGCGTTGCTCGCCACGCTCGCGATCGGGCCGTCGGCCCGGTCTCAAGAATCGGCGGCCCCCCGGGCCGTGGTAGCCGGCTCGGTCCTCGACGAGGCCGGCAAGCCTGTCGCCGGCGCCGTCGTGTCGGCCATGCGTCCGGGATCGTCGTCCGAAACGACGACGATGACGACCGAAGCGGACGGCGCCTTCCGACTGCCCGTCTTTTTGGCCCCCAGCGGCTGGATCTTCGCGAACCTGCTGGCGGCCGAGGGCGACCGCCTGGGGACGCTCTCCGTGCGGAGCGATCCCCGCGACGCGACGCCCCTGGCGATCACGCTGAGGCCCGCCCGTCCCCTGGAGGTCCGCGTCGTCGACTCCGCCGGGGCGTCCGTGGAGGACGCCGATGTCTATTTCATGGTCGGCTTCAACCGACTGGCCGCCGGGAGTACGGACGCCGACGGCCGATGGACGGGCCGCGTCCCCGCCGATCCCCAGGGGTGGGCCGTCTACGCCCTCAAGCCGAAGGTCGGTTTCGACTACGCCCAGGCCGAGCGGGCCCGGGGCTCGGCCGACCCGCCCCACCCCCTGCCCGACCGGCTGACCCTGACGCTCGACGGCGTCCGGCCGCCCTTGCGGATCAAGGCCGTCGACCACCGGGGCAAGCCGCTCCCGGGGGTGAGGACCGGCCCCTGGCTGATCTCCAAGCCCGGCCGCGAGAGCCGACTGAACGGGATCGACGAGGTCTTCGTCGCGACCGACGTCGGGGGCGTGGCCGTGATCGACTGGCTGCCGGCGAAGCTGGACGGGTCGATCCTGATCCTGGGGAGGGCCGACGGGCACTTCCTGCCGAACCACTCCGTCCAGATCCCCGCCGACGAGCCGACCGAAGAGGTGACGCTCGAGTTCCTGCCCATGGAACGGCTCTCCGGCCGGGTCCTCACGGCCGACGGCCGGCCCGCCGCCGGCGCGATCGTCGCGGTCGACGGCCAGGGCGTCTGGCTCAACGGCTTCAACGGCCGGGCCCTCGCCGACGCCGACGGCCGGTACGACCTGAAGGTCCACGCCGAGCACGCCTACGTCGTCCGGGCGACGCTCGGCGACGGCCTGGCCTCGCCCCACCGGTCGCCCGTGGTCGTCCGCGCGGGCGAGCCGGTGGAAGGCGTCGACCTCGTCCTCGGGCCGGCGACGCGCGTGACCGGCCGCGTGACGGTCGGCGAGGATGCCGCCCCCGCTCCGGGGACCTACGTCTCGGCCCATTTCGACGCGGGCGGGATTCCCGACGAGTTGAAGCGTGAACGTCTGCGCGCCGGATTCGGCCTGAGCATGAATATCGGCGCGAAGGCCGACGCCCAGGGCCGCTACACGCTCTGGCTCGGGCCGGGGGAGTACCGGCTCGACGGCCCCGCCCGGGTCGAACCCGTGAAGCTGACGATCCCGGACCAGGCCCCGCCCGCCGAGCTGGTCCGCGACTTCCACATGCCGCGCGAAGAACGGGCTCAGCTCACGGTGACCGTCGTGGACGAGGCCGGGAAGCCGGTCGCCGACGCCGTCGTCGACGGGGCTTACCGTGCGATGACCGGGCATTTCAGCCAGGTCAAGACCGACGCGGGCGGCGCAGTCCGCGTCAATCGCTATCTCGACCCGCTGGTCCTCCACGCCGCGACGCCCGACCGGGCCCTGGCCGGGGTCGTTCGCCTCGACGCCGAGATGGGGGAGGCGAAGATCGTCCTGAAGCCGACCGCGACGGCGTCCGGCCGTCTCACCGACCCGGGGGCGTCGCCGGTTGCGAGGCGAACTTTCCGCTACGGCGTTCGGGTCGTCAACAGCGCCGACCGCAACGGCCCCTTCTCATGGTACTTCGGCGGCCCTGGGACGACCGATGCGGAAGGCCGTTTCGAGCTCCGCGGGCTCGTCGTCGGCGAGAGATACGAGTTGAACGTCGCCACGGAAGGTGGGAGGAGCTATACGGCCAAGGCCAAGGTGACGCCGACTACGCCGACGTCGCTCGCGCTGGGCGACGTCGTCATCGACATGACGCCTCCCAGGCCCTATGTTCCGCCGACGCCGGCGGAGAAGGCGGAGCGGTCGTTCGCCGGCAAGATGGAGAAGTCGCCGCAGGAGATCGTGACCGGCCTGATCGCCGAGGCCAGGCGCGAGTACACCCGCCCGATGCTCCTCGTGGGTCCGCCGAAGGACCCAGCGAACATCGAGCTCTTCCGCCTGTTCGACGTGAACTCTTCGGATGAGGAGTGGCACGACGGCAAGAATCCGAGGAAGACGCCCGGCGACCTGCGCTGGGAATTCGAACTGACGTCCCTCGACGACTCGCGCGACGACGTGAAAGCGTTCGCGAAGGAACTGGGCGCGGCAGGGGACGGGCCGCAGCTGGCCGCTCTGGACGTCGACGGCAAGCTCGCGGCGACGTATCCCCTTCGCACGGCCGACGGCAAGCTCGACCCAGGCCCGCTGACGGCGTTCCTGCAGGAGCACCGGCCGCCGACCCGCGACGCCGAGACCATGCTTTCCAGGGCGCTGGCGGAGGCCGAGGCCAAAGATCGGCGCGTCTTCCTGATCTTCTCGGCCTCGTGGTGCGGACCTTGTCGAATGCTGGCGCGGTTCCTGGACGCCCACAAGGACGAACTCTCCCCCCACTACGTCGTCGTCAAGCTGGACGTGAGCCGTGACGACCACATCCCGGCCCTCCGCGATCGCTACCAGGGCAAAGACGCCGTGAACGGCGTCCCCTGGTACGTCATCCTCGACGCCGCTGGGGCACCGCTCGCCACATCGAGCCGCGAAGCGGATTCCGACGACCTCGGAGCCTCCACCAACATCGGCTTCCCGTCCGAGCAGCCCGGAATCGACCACCTCATGGGCATGCTCCAGAGGACCGCCCCGCGACTCTCCGCCGACGTCCTGAACGGCCTGCGACGGGACCTGGAGAAGAAACCGTGACTCCTCACTCGACACCGCCTCAAGGGGTGGGGAGACGGCGATCGGGGTGCCACGGGTTCGCAGAACCCGTGGCACCCCATAGTATTCCGTCAGAACGTGGTGGAGTTGAATGAGGAGTTCCGAAGAAACCGTGACGAGGGCGTTCGGTGCCGTGAGGGCGGCCCGTCTGGTCGAGGCCGCTCTCCGAGGTGAGAGGGCACGCACAACCTACGCGACGTCGCCGAGGCACTGAACACGCCTCCGCGCCTTCGGGGCGGCTCCGACCTGCGCGCAACGGCCCCTGAGATGAGGATGCGGCACGATCGGCGATCGGGGACGATCGGCCCGGGGCGTTCATCCCGAGGCGTCGAGAGCGGCCGGGACGCCCGTGGTGACGTCGGGATACTTCAGCGAGACCTTCAGTTCGGTCCTCATCAGGCGGTTCGAGACCTTGCGGTCGACGACGTCGCGGGCGGCCTCGGGGGAGCCCGGTTCGGGGGGGATGAAGGTGGGCTCCGGGGCGTTCAGGTGGGCGGCGACGGCGTGGTAATATTCGCGACGGGGGACCGGGCGGTCGTCGCTGACGAGGTAGAGGGGGCCGGGCGAGGCTGCGTCGAGGGCGGAGGTCGCGGCGCGGGCGGCGTCCTCGACGTGGATCAGGCTGAGGGTCCGGTCGGGGTCGCCGGGGATCGGCTCGCCGCGTGCGATCAGGGTGCGACGGATGATCCGTTCGGGTCCGTAGAGGCCCGAGCAGCGGAGAATGACCGTCGAGACGCCCGACTCGCGGCTCCAGGCCGTCAGGGCACGCTCGGCATCGAGGCAGATGCGGCCGGCCTCGGTGATCGGCTCGGCCGGCGTCTGCTCGTCGACCCAGCCGCCGTCGACGTTGCCGAAGACGCTCGTCGAGCTGACGTAGACCAGCCGCGCGACGCTCGCCGGCAGCCGTTCGAGGACGTTCCGCAGGCCGTCGACGTACACCGAACGCTTGGACGGGCCGGCGTTGCGGTCGTAGCCGACGCAGAAGAGGACGCGGTCGACGGCGGGCAGGGAAGCCAGCGAGGGTACGTCGAGCACGTCGGCGACGACCGGGCGGACGCCGAGCGCGGCGAGGCCCGCGGCCCCTTCGGCCGAGCGGGTCGTGCCGAAGACCGTTTCGCCTCGGCCCGTCCATTCGGCCGCGACCCGACAGCCCAGGTAGCCGCATCCGACGATCAAGAGGCTCATGACGCGGGCTCCGCCTCGTCGGCGAGGGACTGGGGACGCTCTTCGATCTCGGGGCAGCCGGCGTCCAGATAATTTTGCAACAGAATGCGGGCGGCGAGCATGTCGCGCATCCCCTTGCGCTTCTGGCGCGAGAAGCCGACCTCGATGAGGACGTCCTCGGCCAGGACGGTCGTATATCGCTCGTCGTAGTAGAACACGGGGAGCCCGGTGGTCTCGGCCAGCCAGGCGCCCCAGGCGCGGGCCTTGACGGCGGATTCGCTCTCGCGGCCGCTCGTATGAATGGGGAGGCCGATGACGATCCGCTCGATCTCGTCCTCGGCCACCAGTTGCTTGTAGTGCCGCGCGTCCTGGGCGGGGTCCCGGCGCTCGTAGACTTCCAGCGGCGTCGCGATCGAGCCCCCGGGGTCGCTGATCGCCGCGCCGACGCGCTTCACACCGAAGTCGATCCCCAGCACCCGCCCCATGAAACGGCCCCCTCGCGCGCCCACGATCAGAGATACGCCCCGTAGCCGCGCCCGTCCAGGCTCTCGACCAGGGCCTTGAGCTGGTCGAGATGATCGCGACGGGCCACGAAGGTCGCCTTGCCGGACTGGACGACGACGACGTCGTCGAGCCCCAGGGTCGCGACCAGGCCGCCGTCGTCGGAGATGAGGATCGAGTCCTTGGTGTCGATCGCGATCACGTCCCCCTGGACGGCGTTGCCGTGTTCGTCGGCCGGGAGGAGCGAGCGGAGGGCCCGCCAGTCGCCGACGTCGTTCCAGTCGTAGGTGACTTCCAGCACCTTGACGTTGGCGGCCTTCTCCATCACCGCCTTGTCGATCGGCGTGCGTTCCATCTTGGGGAACTCGGCGGCGAGGACGTCCGGGCCGGCGGCGGTCCCCCAGGCCTCGCCGACGCGGTCGAGCGCGACGCCGAGGAGCGGCTTGTGGCGGCGGATCTCCTGGAGGATCGTCCGCGCCCGCCAGAGGAAGATGCCGGAGTTCCAGGCGAACGAGCCCGAGGCGAGGAATTTCTCGGCTGTCTCGCGGTCGGGCTTCTCGCGGAACTGGACGACCCGATTGACGGCCACGCCGTCGCGGGTCTCGATCAGCTCCCCGCGCTCGATGTAGCCGTAGCCGGTCTCGGGGCGGTTCGGCTTGATGCCGAAGGTGACCAGGGCGGAGGGGTCGGCGTCGATGACCGCGACGGCCGCCTCGACGGTCTTCAGGAAGACGTCGATCGGCCCGATGACATGATCGGCGGGCATGACGATCATCGTGCCGTCCGGGTCCTGGGCGGCGACGATCTCGGCGGCCAGCCCCACGCAGGGCGCGGTGTCGCGCGGGCAGGGTTCGGCGATCACGTTGGCGGTGGGAAGCTGGGGAAGTTGGGCGCGGGTGGCCTCGGCCTGGTCGGCCCCGGTTATGATCAGCACGCGCTCGGCGGGGACGAGCGGGGCGATTCGCTCGACGGTCTGCTGGAGCATCGTCGAGTCGCCGTGCAGATTCAGGAGCTGTTTCGGCCGATTGCGGCGGCTCTTGGGCCAGAACCTCGTCCCGCTGCCTCCCGCCATGATGATCGCGAAGAGCATGTCTCACCCCTGCCGGGCCGTCCTCGCGCACTCGCGGCGGGGCGGCCGTCGGCCTTCGAACGTCCTATTCGGATAGTCGACCCACGGATCCTTCCCTCGGATCATAACGATCGAGGGGGGGCGACCGTAAGGGGGAGGGGCGGCGTCCCGCGTCAGTGGAAGTTCTTGAGGGCCGACGCCTCGTCGTCGTAGATCGCGAAAAGGGAGTCGAACCGACCGATCCGGAACGTGTCGCGGAGGACCGGGCCCAGGCCGCAGATCTTGAGCTGGCCCTTGGCGGCGCGGATCTCGCGCTCGAGGTGGGCGAGCTGCCCGAGCATCGTGCTGGAGACGTACTGGACGGCGTCGAATTCGAGCAGCACCTTGGTGTGGTGCAGGTCGTTCACGACGGATTTCAGCTCCTCGCCGATGTCGAGCACCAGATCCGTGGCGTACATCAATTGGGAGCCGACGAAGCTGACCACCGCGACGCCGTCGACGTCGCGAAGTCGCAGATGCTTGAGCTGCGTGGCAGCCATGACGTGCATCCTGTTGAGTTCATTTGTTAGAAGGATCGGACGCTTTCAATCATACGCAGGCCGGTCAAGTCGAAATCGACCATCGGCGTGGGTCGGACGCAAAATGGTTGGTTCGCCGCAACCCCTCAGCCCCAACGCAGGCCGCCCAGACATCCCACTCCTCCCACCCAGGAAGTTCCGCCGCCATCCGCGACATTCAACAAATCCGGCCTCCGACTTTCCGGGGGGTCGATCCGCCCGTTGCAGCGGAGTGGCCTGGGAGTTTACAGTGGATGGGAAGAGGACCTCGCCCTGGGTCGTGCCGGGTAGGCGTCCGCGATCAATCGGGGCGTCCTCGCCCCATGAGCGTTCACCCACGTCGCACGGCGGGAGCCGGAGCCACTCAGGCTGAAGCCGGTTCCTCGCACGGCCGCAGCCGGTCCCCAGGCGTGCCGACACCCGCGTCTCGAAGACGTTCCGGGCTGGCGCACGCCGCGAAGGGGTCCCCAACCAATCCTCCACCGTCCTCTCCCTGGTCGGGTCGGACGTTCCTTGAAATAGGTGCATCCATGCCGAATGTCGCCGCTCAGATTGAGCGCATCTACCGAGACGTGGTCCATCGCAACCCCGGCGAGCTCGAATTCCACCAGGCCGTTAAGGAAGTGATCGAAAGCCTGGTGCCGGTCCTGAGGAAGCATCCCCATTACGCGGAGCACCGGATCATCGAGCGGATCTGCGAGCCGGAGCGTCAGATCATCTTCCGGGTCCCCTGGCAGGACGACGCGGGCCAAGTCCAGATCAACCGGGGCTTCCGCGTCCAGTTCAACTCGGCGCTCGGGCCTTACAAGGGGGGACTCCGCTTCCATCCCTCGGTCTACCTGGGCATCGTCAAGTTCCTGGGGTTCGAGCAGATCTTCAAGAACGCGGTCACGGGGATGCCGATCGGCGGCGCCAAGGGGGGCTCCGACTTCGACCCCAAGGGGCGTTCCGACGGCGAGGTGATGCGGTTCTGCCAGAGCTTCATGACCGAGCTGCACCGGCATATCGGCGAGTACACCGACGTCCCGGCCGGCGACATCGGGGTCGGGGCGCGGGAGATCGGCTACCTGTTCGGGCAGTACAAGCGGCTGACCAACCGCTATGAGTCGGCCACGCTCACCGGCAAGAGCCCGACCTGGGGCGGCGCGCTCGTCCGTCGCGAGGCCACCGGCTACGGCGTCGCCTTCTTCCTCGACGAGATGCTCCAGGCCCGCGGCGAGTCCCTCGACGGCAAGACCTGCGTCGTCTCCGGCTCCGGCAACGTCGCCGTCTACGCCATCGAGAAGATCCACGAGCTCGGCGGCAAGGTCGTCGCCTGCTCCGACTCCGACGGCGTCATCCACCACAAGGCGGGGATCGACCTCGACACCCTCAAGCAGCTCAAGGAGGTCGAGCGGCGGCGGATCAAGGACTACGTCGACATCCACCGCGACGCCGAGTACCACCCCGGCGCGTGCATCTGGCACGTGCCGTGCGACGTCGCCGTCCCCTGCGCCACCCAGAACGAGCTCGACGGCGAGGCCGCCAAGCGGCTGGTGGCCAACGGCTGCCGGGCCGTCGCCGAGGGGGCGAACATGCCCACGAACCCCGAGGGGATCAAGGTCTTCCAGGACGCCGGCGTGGCCTACGGCCCCGGCAAGGCGGCCAACGCCGGCGGCGTCTCCACCTCCGCGCTGGAGATGCAGCAGAACGCCAGCCGCGACGCCTGGAGCTTCGACTTCACCGAGCGCCGGCTCCGGGAGATCATGAAGGAAATCCATCGGTCTTGCTACGAGACGGCCGAGGAGTACGGCAGCCCCGGGAATTACGTCCTCGGCGCCAACATCGTCGGCTTCACCCGCGTGGCCGAGCCGATGGTCGCCTTCGGCGTCATCTGACCGGCCGACGGCCCCGCCTCCCGATCGGGGGGGCGGGGCGACCGCATCTCCCCGCCTTCCCTCCCGCCCGGCCGTCACGTCATCGGCCCTCGCCCACCCACTCCTCGTCGAAGACCGCCCGGTTGACGACCGATCGCCCTTCCGAGGTGTAGACGACCTGGATGGAGCCGTCCCGCGCCTGGATGGCGAGCGGATAGCCGTAGTCGCCGTCCCCCTCGGCGATGTTCCGGCGCACGGGCCAGGAGCGGTCCAGGTCGGGCGAGAGGGCGACGGTCAGGGGGGTGCGGCGGCTCATGCTGTCGTTGAAGATCAGCAGCAGGTTCCCCTTGCGGGTCTTGAGCAGGTCGACGGCCGCGTTGGGGTTCGGAAAGGCCGAGTCCCGCCCCTCCGACCAGGTCTGGCCGCCGTCGCGCGATTCCGAGCGGACGATGTGGCCGATGGTCTCCGGCTTGTAGTCGCCCGCGCGTCGGCAATAGGCCACGAGGTTCCCCGGCGACACCTCCGCGGGAGCGGGCTGGAGATTCCCCTTCGGCGAGACGATCCGGCCGGTCGACGTCCAGGCTTTCGTCCCGGGGTCGTAGCGGAGGAAGAACGAGTACGTGTCCGCCCCGCTGGCCTCGGTGTCGGCGCCCGTCTCGTGATACAGCGGCAGCAGGTACTCGCCGGTGCTCAGGACGATCGGCCGGTTGCGGACCAGCGTCCCTTCCTCCATCACCAGGAGCGAGGCGTCGGACCAGGTCTCCGCGCCGTCGGAGGAGAGCTTGGCCGCGACCCGCGAGGTCGACCAGGTGTCGCCGTAGCGGACGACGTAGAAGAGCCAGACCAGGCCGTCGGGGGCCTCCCAGACCACGGCGTTGCCGACCGAGTGGAACGGGTCGTGCGCGATCCGCTTCGGGGCGGTCCAGGCGTCCGTCCCCTTCTTGAGCCGCGAGCCGAAGACGCCGGTGTCGGTCGCGTACTCCCCCTCGCCGCCGTAATAGACGAGGTAGAGGTCGCCGTTCGCCAGCTCGGTCAGAGCGGCCGGGTGCTTGTACGGCCCGGTCTTCACCTCGGGCCCGAAGATCCGCTCGATGCGCAGGTCGCCGGCCCGGGAAAGGCTCGCGAGGGTCGTCCCCAGCATGGCCCCGACGAGGAGTGTGACGGCCGCCCGGCGCTTCATGAGTCCCGTCCTTCCCGATATGGAGTGAATCGGCGTCCCGCGCGTCCCCGGGCCGGCCGAGCCCATCGTGGCATCGCGGCGGGCGCGACGCAAGCGCGAGGCCGCCGCGCCCGACAAGGTCCATCGGAAGACCCTGGGCAGTCCTCGATCGCGTCTCCGGGGCGGCCCTTAGTCGGAACGCTGTACACGCCGGGATTCGCTAAAAATTGTTCATGCTGCGTAAGACATCGCTTGTCCGTGCGTCGTGTTCATTTTGGCGAAGCCTTACATCGAGTCCTTAACCGCCCGCGAACCATCGAGGGATCATCACTCGTCGCTGCGATCGATCACCAACACTTTTCGAGCCCCCCCAATGAACAATCCCAATCCCCCTTATGATCCCGGCACGTACATCGAAGGCGGCGCAGAGGGATTGAAAAAGCTGAGAAAGGCAGAGGCCGAGGCCATCCGGAAACGACGCGACCACGCATTCATGGGCTCGTCGGAGAGAATGCCGGAAGGTTACGAAGGCCTCGGGAGGCGGAATCCCCGGAGCGGCCCCGAGTTCGTCGAGGACGCCGTGGGTCTTGCCCTGTCGGGCGGAGGGATCCGGTCGGCCATGTTCAACCTGGGAGTCCTCCAGGCCTTCCATGCGAGCAAGCTGCTGCCTCTGGTGGACTACCTCGCCACCGTGTCGGGCGGCGGCTATATCGGAGCCTATGTTTCGGCCAAGGTGGTCCGCCCGGGGGGCGATCCTTCGAAGACCGACTCGACCGACCGCGACGAGCATGAAGCCAAATCCCCCCTGGTCCGCAACCTCAATTACGAGGGGGCGAACGCCGGCTCCAGGGACCAGACTTCCGTACCCAACGAGCATCAATATCTCCACGACCCTAAATATTCCAACATCATCACCAAGTTCAACTTCCTCTCCCGCCTGTCCGAAATGTACGCGAGATGGCTCTTCGGCCTGTTGCTCAACCTGCTGTGCCTGGGCTCGTTCGTGGTCCTGCTCTGCGGGGCCGTCGCATATGCATTCCGAGCCCTGGATGGGACCTACTGGCAGGACTGGAGCTACTGGGCGAAGGACTCCGGATCGCCATGGCTGGCGACGATGCTTCAATTCATCAAGAGCAGCGACCTGGCTCGGGCGATGATCATCCCCTTGGCAGCCTTGACGGCCGCCTTCTATGTCGCGATTCTGCAGATTTGGTTCCTGGGCGCGGCGACCGTCACCTGCCTGGCCTTGATCGTCTCGGGCGCGATGGCGTCCTCGGTACGGCCCTACTTCGGCGGGATCTTGGTGGTCGTCGGGGTGGTGGTCGGCATCGCCTTCCGTCTATTCGCGTGGCTCTGCGACGAATCCTCGCGCCCCTTCGTGTTGCGAGGGTTGTGGCGGCGTCTGCTCATCTCCTGGTTGATCCTCGTCCTCTGCTCGGTCGCCGTGATGATCTCCAACTTCGACACCGTCGTGACGGGGGGATGGGTCCTCCAGGTGCGCGAGGCTCCGGGGGGGCAGTACGAAGAATATGTTCGGATCGCGGCCCTGCTGCAGGCGCTCGTGGCGATAGCCACGTTTCTCGTCTCGCAGCGGTTCATCAAGGTCGGAGGGACCCTGGGCGGCAACTCGATCGAGAAGATCCTCCGGCTCCTGTTCACGTCGGCCATGTCCCTGGTCCCCCTCATGGTGGTGTACTGGGTGGCCCGGGAGGACTTCTCCGGGGTGGCCAAGTCCGCCGTCAACGCGAGGGTCCTTCTGGCACGGCAGCAGATCATGTTCGGGGACGGACCGGGACTGGCGAAAGAAGGACGGGCCACGGCCGAGGACCTGGTACGGCTAGACCAGGTGACCGGCGGCAAATCGATCCTGGAAGAGGTCGAACGACGCATCCGCAGCCGACCGCTGGGCCGGACGACCCCCATCTCGGAGATCATCCAGGACACCGCGCAATCCTATCGCGATTTCTACACGGTCCTTCCGGTGGACGCGAATGCGCGCCGGTACGATGCCGGCCTGACCTCCCTGGGCGGGCGGGGTCAGCTACGCTACGAGGACGTCAGGACCGCCGTCGAATCGCTGATCGGGGCCGACTACCGCTACCACATCCGAGACGCGAAGCCCGGCACGAGCTACGAGGCCGAGCATCGGAACCACAGCCTGGAGAAGTCGGCGGAGCCGACCGCGGAGCTCAACTACGTGCGGAGCGTGCTCTCCTATTACGACAGCCCCGGCGCCACCTGGTGGCGGCTGATCGACTTCGATCAGGCGGCTCGCGGCCGGTTCCTCCTGGGGACTCTCGTCGTTTTCCTGATCTCCGGATGTCTCATCAATCTGAACCGGACGTCGATGCACGACTTCTACCGTGGCCGGCTCGGGGAAGCGTTCCTGGCGGACGAGCACGTCGATCGAAGGGACCTGACGATGGAGGAGCTGAAAACGACGGCGCATGGCTACCCCTACCATCTGGTGTCCGCGACGGTGAACATGCCTCGCCACTGGGCGGATCGGGGCGACGAGAGCCGCAACTTCACGTTCGGCAACCTGTATTGCGGCTCCGAGGTCACCGGCTACCGGAGGACCGACGCCTACTCGTGGTCCGATCTCGGCAAGATCAAGCTCGCGGACGCCATGGCCATCTCGGGGGCCGCGATCTCGCCGGCGCAGTCGCAGACCCTGATCTCGAGCTTCATGCTGAGTCTATTCAACTGGCGGCTGGGCCAGTGGGCGCTCAATCCTCAAAGACGGGCGTACTTCTTCTGGCGGCCTATGGCCCTGGTACTCCTCGCGACTTCCGCGATCTGGTGGTTCCGAGACCAGTGGTTCCGCCTCCACAACCAGAAGGCGAAGGTCGACGGCGGCGCGAATGAGGGCGGTAGGCGACGGCTTCGAGCCGTCGAATTCTGGAAGAGTCGCCCGCTCCTCTTCCTCTCGGACGGGGCCCATTACGACAATCTCGGCCTCGAACTGCTCCTCGAACGCCGCTGCCGGATGATCATCGTCTCCGACGTCTCCAACGATGCGCGGTTCGAAATGTCGGACCTCCTCAGCGTCGTGAGGAGAGCCCGGGAGACCGAAGGCATCGGATTCTTCGCCTGCAACGACGACGGCGAGGCGGATCTCGATGAACCTCTGGAAGAGAGCCTGACTCGATGGGTGACGGCGCAATCCCAACCCGACCGGCCTCCCTGGTGGCTTGCAAGGCTTTTCCCCCACCTGAAGAATCGCTCCTTCAGGAGCGACCCCACAACGCCCGTGCTTCCGGTCTTCTGTGGATATATCAAGTACCCCGACGTCGAGGAACTCGCGACGCTGTTCCTCATCAAGCCGAATTACTGGGGAGTCGACAGCTGGCCGATCGAGGTCAGGAAGTACTTCGAGGCCAACGAGTCGTTCCCCCACGAGTCGAACATCGACCAGTTCTTCACCCAGCGCCAGGCCGAGGCTTATCGTCAACTCGGCTTCGTGACGGGCCTTCATCTCAATCCGAGCCCCGGTTCGGCGCCGCCTTTCTCGCGAGCCGCCTGGCCGGACGTCTCCGCCATCGCGAGGCGGATGATCGCCAAGGTCATGGACGCCAAGGGCAAGGTGGAGGCGAAGTCGGCAGGCGCGTGATCATCGACCGACGAGGCAGGGGGGCGGCGGCCCCGGTCCACTGCCCCCCCCTCGGCACGTGCGCCTCGACGAGCCGAGGGGCTTTCGGATCATCAATGGTGCGGCGTCAGGCCGCAAGAGCGGGCGGAGCCTGACGACCCCATTACGGGCGTGGAACGCCCGGCCCCGCTCCGGGGGCGCGACGCAAGCGCGAGGCCGCCGCGCCCTGGAACCGACCGGGCGGGGCGTGTTATACCGAAGCTCGACGTCCGTCGTCCCTCCCCCACCCCGCGGATCCCTCCCCATGACCCTCCCCCGCCTCATGCTCCAGATGGGCTTCCTCGGCTTCCTGGCCGCCTCGGCGGTCGGCGGCGAGCCCCCCGCCGCCCCCGCCGACGACTTCCCCCGGTTCGTCGTCCCCGGCGAGGAGCCCGCCATGGCGAGGCTCCAGGAGCTGTTCCGGCTCCACCACGCGAGGGCGGCCACGAACTGCACCCTCTGGGACGCCTGGCTGCCGCACGCCACGCTCTGGCCGGCCGTCGGCCCGGCGCCCACCGCCCAGGCCACGCGGGACTACTACCGGAAGGTCTTCCTCGAGCGCCGGATCGACGACGAAGGGTACGTCGCCATGCAGCAGCATCGCGGCCTGGCGCACAGCGACGGATGGCCCTTCCCGACGTTCCAGCAGGCCGGCGGCGTCGGCTGGTATTTCTCGACGGCCGGCGAGAACTACCTGATGGACAACTTCCCGACCAAGGCCCTGACGAACACCGACGGCTGGGAGATCCAGGGCGCGGTGGTCGAGGGGATCGCTCCCGATCGCGGCCTCCGGCTCCGCATCACCGAGGACTCGGCGACCGTCGCCACGCCCGCATTCGCCTGCAAGACGTTCGTCGCCCCGTACGTCCGCCTGGAATGGGGGGCGGAGGGCCTGGGCCCCGACGCCAGGCCCTCGCTGGACTGGATCCTCCAGGGCGAGACCGAATGGAAGGCCGACCGCCGCGCCCCGATGTCCACGCCCCCCGCCTCGGGCGCGCAGGCCTTCGCCGACGTGCCGCTCCACCGGCGACCGGGGTACGAGGGGACCCTGTCCCGCGTCCGGCTGCAACTCGACGGCGCCAAGGGAGCGGTCGTGACCCTCAAGTCGATCATCTCGGCGATCGACACGCGGCACCCGATCACGAACATCAACTTCGTCGTCGGGTCGGCCGAGTACTTCGCCTGGACGACCGACCTCCCGTTCCTGAAGGCCAACATCGGCCGGATGCGCGGGGCGCTGCGGTACGCGCTCCGGGAGTTCGGCGTTCGCGAGCATCACCTGGTCCGCGTCCCCTGGGTGGGGCATGACGGCCGCTCGGGCCTGGCGTTCGGCCCGGACGGGACGAAGACGCTGCTCCACGGCACGGGGGTCGGCAACAATTACTGGGACCTGCTCCCCTTCGGCGGCGACGACGGCCTGGCGACCATCTACCTGTACGACGCCCTTCGCCGTCAGGCCGACCTGGAAGCCGCGATCGTCGATCACCCCGAATGGGCGATCCCGGCCGACGTCGAACCCTTCGCGGCCGACGAACTGCGGGCGCTTGCCGCGCAGGTGAAGGCGAAGTTCGGGGAGACCTTCTGGAACGCCGAAACCGGCCGGTTCGCCGGCTGGCGAGACCGCGACGGCAAGGCGTACGACTACGGCTTCGTGTTCGTGAACACCGAGGCGATCGCCTACGGCCTGGCGACCGACGAGCAGGCCCGCGCGGTCTACGACTGGCTCGACGGCCGCCGCCTCGTCGCCGGCGACACCTCGCAAGGCGCCGACATCTACCACTGGCGGTTCGGCCCCCGCTCGACGACCCGGCGCAACGTCGAAACCTACGGCTGGGTCTGGTCGGCCCCCGAAGGAATCCCCTGGGGCGGCCAGGTCCAGGACGGCGGCGCAGTGCTCGGCTTCTCCCATTTCGACATGATGTCGAGGCTCCGCGTCAACGGCCCCGACGACGCCTGGGCCCGCCTCCGCGCCATCCTCGACTGGTTCGGCGAGGTCCAGGCCGAAGGGGGCTACCGCGCCTACTACGCCAAGCCCGGCCGGGGTACGCTGCAAGGGGGAGGCCCCGCGGGGGGCCTCGGGCTGGACCAGGAATTCATGGAGAGCGTCCTCACGCCCCAGGTGATGCTCTACGGCTTCCTCGGCGTCGAGCCCCGCCCCGGCGGGCTGAAGATCGACCCGAAGCTGCCGTCGAAGGCCCCGTCGCTGGCCGTCACCGGCGTCCAGGCCCAGGGACACGTCCTCGACCTCGCCGCCGAGCCCGACGTCGTCAAGCTCACCGCCCGCATCGTCGACGGCTCCCCTTTCTCCGTCTGGCTCCCCGAGGGACGTTGGGAAATCTCCACCGACGACGGCCCCCGCGCGTACGATTCGAAGGACGGGCCGCTGAAGGTCCGGTTCCGCGAAGGCGAGACCTGCACCTGCCGTCGACTGAGATGAGGAGAATCCGAATGTCGCGACGACTCCGATTCCTGATCTCGAGCCTGGCGGCCGTGCTGGCGATCGCCCCGGCGCGGGGCGACGAGGCCCCGAAGGTGGTCCGCGTCCTGACCTGGAACATCTGGCGGGGCGGGGACCGGGCGATGGACGAGCAGGCGCCCGAGGCGAAGCTCGCCAAGCAGAGGCGGGTGGCCGAGGTCATCCGGGCCAGCCGGGCCGACGTCGTGGCGATGGTCGAAACCTACGGCAGCGGCGAGGCGATCGCCCGCGAGTTGGGGTTCCACTTCCACCCCCGAGGGACGAACGTCTCGATCCTCAGCCGCTGGCCGATCCGCCGCGACCTCTCGGTCTACAAGCCGTTCCACTGCGTCGGCGCCCTGATCGAGCCCCCCGGCGGCCCGCCGATCGCCGTCTATTCGGTCTGGGTCCACTACGTCGACGACGTCTGGACCGACCCCCGCTCGCGCGACGGCCGATCGGCCGAGAAGCTCGTCGCCGACGACGGCCCGAGCCGCGTGGAGGAAGTCCGCGCGATCCTCGACGGCGCCGCCGCGGAGACGGCCGGGACGCCGGGCCTCCCCGTGATCGTCGCCGGGGATTTCAACAGCAACTCACACCTGGATTACACCGAACTCGCCCGCGATCAGTACGGGCTGGTCGTCCCCTGGCCCGTGACGAGGGCCGTCGCCGAGGCGGGATACCGCGACGCCTACCGGGTGTGCAACCCGGTCGTCGACCGCGGGAAGGACCGGACGTGGTCGCCCCGGTTCCCCGAGCAGATCCAGGACCGGATCGACTTCGTGTTCTGGAAGGGGGACGCGATCTTCCCGCTGTCGGCGACGAGGATCGACGAGGCTCCCGGCGTCTGGCCCTCGGACCATGCGGCCGTCCTGGTCGAGTTCGAGGCCCGCTGACCCGGCGCGCCGGTCGGGCCTTGTCGCGGACCCTCGCCGATTGCGAGGATGGAGACGACGCGACGCACGCACGCCACAGACGACGTATGGAGGCCCCGCTGGGGGTTCGCACCGCATGGCCGCCTCTCCGACCGGTCCCGACCCCGAGAAGGACGCCGACCACGCGGCGGCCGAATGGCTCTTCCAGGACGAGCCGGGGCCGGGGAGCCCTCCCCGACAGCCGATCGTCGCGCCCGGCGGCGAGAGTTTCGACCTGGCCGACGCTCCCGACGTCGCCCCCCGACGCCCCCCCGCGCCGCCTGCCGACTCGGAGTGGAAGCCCGCCGCCGAGTCCGCCCACGCGGCGAAGGCCGTCGAGCGCGCGAAGGCGAAGGAGGAGCCTGGGCCGTCGCCTCGCGAGCGGCCCGCGGCGCGTCGGCTCGAAGGGGCGTCGGCCGTCGATCAGGTCTGGTCGCGCGGCTCGGAGTGGGGGCCGACCCTCGCCGCCTTGGGCCTCTGGACGGCGCTCGTCCTGGTCGTCCTCTGGATCTGCCTGGCCACGGAGCTGTACGCGGCGGCGCTCGTCGTCTTCGCGGTCGGCGGGGCCGTCGGCCTGGCTTTCCTCTACCCGATCCTCATCACCCTGGAACGCCCGGTCCGGATGACCCCCGAGCAGGCGCTCCGGGACTACTACAACGCCCTCTCGCACCACTTCCCGCACTACAAGCGCATGTGGCTGCTCCTCGACAACGCCGGCCGGACCTCGTCGAAGTTCGCGTCCTTCGAGGGCTTCAAGCGGTACTGGAAGGAACGGCTCAAGCAGCTCCGCGAGGGCCGCGCGAAGGGCTCGGCGCCGCTGGTGTTCGTCATCTCCGGGTTCAAGTCGGAGAAGAGCGGCGGCAAGACGGCGATCGACGCGACCTGGACGGCGCAGGTCTTCGTCAGAGGCCGGCGCGAGCAGGGGCCCATCTGGTCGCTGCCGACGGGGGGAAGCTTCGTGAAGGGCCCCGACGGAATGTGGTATCTCGACGACGGCACGCTGGCCGAACGCGCCCCGAGGAAGGCCGCCGACGACGCGGGATGAGCCCCCCGCCCCGTCTCCAGACATATCTTCCTTGAGGTGACCGGTGGAACGATCCCACCTCTCGCGTCCCATCTTCCGGAGGCCGACGCAGGCGTGCGGGGCGTCGGTCGCCGTGGTCGGCCTGCTGGCGCTCGCGGGATGGGCCACGGGGAATCCGGTGCTCCTCGGCCTGCGCGCCAGCTACATCCCGATGGCGCCGAACACCGCCCTGGCGTTCCTGGTCCTGGGTCCGGGGCTGCCCGCGATCGCCGCCGGGGGGGCGCGAGCCCGCCGGTTCGCCGCGGCGGGCGGCCTCCTGGTCGCCCTGATCGCGATGCTGCGGGTCGGGGAGTTCGCCCTGGGCGACGGCCTCGAGGTCGACGCCTGGTTCCTCCGGATCCCGGGGGGGCGGTTCGGCCTGGCGCCGATCGGCAAGATGGCGCTGACGACCGCGTCGGCGTTCGTGGTCTCCGGCGCGTCCCTCGTGATGCTGAGCCTGGCGAACCGCCGGGCCTGGATGGACCACGCGGCCGGGGTCGGCGGCGTCGCGGCGGCGATGACCGGCCTGGTGTTCGCCCTGGGCTACCTGTTCAGCCCGAACGCCCCCCTGCTCTACGGCACCGAGTCGATCCCGATGGCCCTGAACACGGCCCTCTGCTTCATCGCCCTGGGCGCGGGGATCGCGACGGCAGCCGGGCCGCGGGCGTTCCCGCTGCTGAGGCTCTCCGGGCCGTCGGTGCGAGCCCGCCTGCTGCGGACCTTCCTCCCCCTGGTGATGGGGACCGTCGGGGTCGTCGCCTGGCTGACCCACCTGATCACCACGACCTCGGGCGCCTCCTCCGCCGCGGTCTCCTCGGCCGCGCTGGCCGCCTCCTCGATCCTCCTGTGCGGGATCATCTGCGAGCGGATCGCCGGCCGCGTCGGCGGCCAAATCGAGCGGGTCGAGAGGAAGCTCCGAGAGGCCCGCGACCTGCTCGAAGTCAAGGTCGAGGAACGGACCCGCGACCTGAGCCGCGCGAACGACGAACTCGCCCTGGCGCTTCGCGACACCCGCCGCGCCCACGACTCGCTCCAGAAGGCCCACCAGGAACTCAAGCAGGCGCAGTCCCGGATGCTCCAGCAGGCGAGGATGGCCAGCCTGGGCCAGACCGCCGCCGGGGTGGCGCATGAGATCAACAACCCGCTGGCCTTCGTCACCAACAACCTCGTCGTCCTCAGGCGCGAGGTCGCCGGGCTGCACGACATCCTCCGGCTCTACCAGCAGGCCGCGCAGACCCTGGAGGAATACCAGCAAGACCTCTACGCGCGGATCTGCGACCTGGAGGAGGAGGTCGACCTCCCCTTCGTGCTCGAGAACCTAGACAGCCTCCTGGATCGGTCGCGGGTCGGCCTGATGCGGATCCAGAAGATCGTCGCGGACCTCCGGGACTTCGCGCATCTGGAGGAGGCCGAGTTCAAGGAGGCCGACCTGAACGCCGGGATCGCCACGACGGTCCGCCTGATGCGCACCGTCGCCGAGGAACGGCGAGTCGCGCTGGAGACCGACCTCGCGCCCCTCCCGCTCCTGACCTGCTTCCCGGCGAAGATCAACCTGGTGGTCCAGAGCCTGATCTCCAACGCGATCGACGCCTGCCGGCCGGGCGGGAAGGTCCTCGTCCAGACCCGTGCGGTCGGCGAGGGCCTGGAGATCCGGGTCTCGGACGACGGCCGGGGGATCGCCCCGGAAGACCGCGACAGGATCTTCGACCCCTTCTTCACCACCAAGCCCGTCGGCCAGGGGACCGGGCTCAGCCTGTCGATCAGCTACGGGATCGTCAAGGACCACGGCGGGGCGATCGACCTCGAGTCGGCCCCCGGCCGAGGGTCGACCTTCACCGTCCGCCTCCCCGTCGCGGCGTACGTCCCGGCGACGGCGCCCGGCGAGGCCCGCGAGCCCTCGGCCCCGGCCTGACCTCCTCGCGCCTCGTCGGCCCTCCGTCCGATCCGGCCTCACGCGCCGTCGCCCGCCCGCCACCACCGCCAGAGGAAGGCGAGCCAGGCGACCCCGGAAAAGACGACCGCGAGGATCGGGCAGGCGACCAGGAACACCATCCAGACGGGGGCGTCCCAGCCGCCGGGGAACTGGACCAGCGGCGAGGCCGCGACATCGGGACGATCGCTCCCCCAGGAGTCGCCGGCGCGGTAGAGGTGCATCGGCACGCTCACGGCGGCGGCGTACGGGCTGGTGACGGTGATCGCCGCCAGGCGGCCGGGAGAGAGGGCGGCCTCGCCGGACACCCCCTGCAAGTACCAGCGCACGCCCAGGGGGAGCACGAAGAGGATCAGGAGCGTCATGTAAGAGAGCACCATCGCCGTCGACGTCCGCCGCGACAGGGCCGAGCACATCAGGCCGACCGACGAGGTCGTCAGGCACGTCGCCGCGATGATCAGGAGGAAGACCGCCAGGGTCCAGGGCCTCCCCCGCAGCTCCGGCAGCATGAGATACGCCAGGAGGATCTGCTCGGTCAGCAGGAACGTCAGCACGGTCGAGACCCGCATCGCCGCCGTCAGCTTGGCGATCACGATCCGGCTCGGGGTCAGGAGCGTCGTCAGCAGGAGCGCCAGCGTCTGCCGCTCGCGCTCCTGGGTGATGCTCCCCGCCGAGAAGACCGGCCCGACCAGCAGGTTGAACGTCAGCACGTAGGCCACGTAGTACGCCGCCAGGTCCGACCGCAGGAACAGCAGCGCGGCCATCAGGGGGATCGAGAGCAGCATGCTCAACTGGATCACCACCCGGAGCATCAGCGTCCCCTGGCTGAAGATCTCGCTGCGAAGCTCCTTGTCGAGGACCGGGTTGGTTCCGTCGGGCATCAGGTCGTTCCGCTTCGCGGGCGCGAACAGCCGGTCGGGGAAGGCGTCGCGGTCGATGACCACGCCGATGGCGTACTTCATCTCCTCTTCCTCGTCGACCACGCCCCCCCCCTGGCCGCCGACGTCCAGGGGCCGCAGCAGGCGGTTGTTGACGACGATCCCCACCACCGTCCAGATCATCAGGCAGATCGGCGGCAGGATCGCCACCGACGCGAAGTCGCGCGTCGCGGGGTCGTCGGCCCGCGTCAGGGCCACGCAGAGCGCCGCCAGCGGGAGCACCACGAGGTAGCTCACCACCAGCGCCGAGCTGGTCCGCGCGAATCCGCTCGAGCACGCGATGCTCAAGAGCCCGAACGTCCCCGCCGCCAGCACCAGGACGAGGTAGCTCCTGGCGATCTCCGAGAGCAGGAGCCCCCCCAGGAGGTAGCAGAGGATCATCAGCGGAAGGCTGGAGAGGATCAGGATCACCAGGTAGCCGAGCGAGCTGAACAGCTTGCCGATCAGGATCGTGTGCGGCCTGAGCGGGCTGACCAGGAGCATCTCATACGTCTTGCGCTCCTTCTCCCCGGTGATGCTCCCGGCCGCGAACGTGGGCGCGAGCAGGGCCACCAGGCAGAACTGCCCCAGGAAGAAGATGTCGTAGAGCCGCCTCGCCACACCGGGCCCGACCATCCGCGAGCCGTCGTCGCCCGCCGGCCAGTAGAAGTAGACCAGGGCCCCCAGCGCCGCGACGTAGGCGAACTGGAGCACGAACGCCTGCGGGGCCCGCAGCGTCGTCATCAGCTCGCGATTCAGGACCGGATTCTCGCGTATCCACATGATGTTTAGTTCACGATTCCCTTGGTGATCATCATGAACACCTCTTCCAGGCTCAGAGGCTCCTCGGCGAACGACTGGACGGGGACCCCGGCGGCCATCAGGCGGCCGAGGAGCCGGCCCATGTCCTCGTCGTCGCCGTGGAATTCGGCGGTCACGGAGCGGCCGAAGGCCTCGACCGACCGGATCGACGGGTCGTCCCGCAGGATGGCGACGGCGCCGTCGGTCTCGCCGCCGGTCAGCTCGACCTTCAGGACGCGATGGGCGCGGATCTGCCGCTGGATCTCGCGGAGGCTCCCGGCCGCCAGGAGCCGGCCCCGCTCGATGACGCCGATCGACGTGCAGAAATCGGCCAGCTCCGAGAGGATGTGGCTCGACACCAGGATCGTCTTGCCCATCCGCCGAAGCTCGTTGAGGAGCGCCTTCATCTCCAGCCGGGCGCGGGGGTCGAGGCCCGAGGCGGGCTCGTCGAGGATCAGGACCGGCGGGTCGTGCACCAGGGTCTTCGCCAGGCAGAGGCGCTGCTTCATCCCCTTGGAGAGCCCGTTGACGTAGTCGTCGCGCTTGTGGGTCAGGTCGAGGAGTTCGAGGACCTCGCCGATGATCCGCCGCCGCAGGCTCTTGGGGATCTCGTACGCGACGGCGAAGAAATCCAGGAATTCCCAGACCTTCATGCCGTCGTACACGCCGAAGTCGTCGGGCATGAAGCCGATGACGCGGCGGACGGCCATCGGGTCCTCGGTGACGGAGTGGCCGGCGATCCGGCCCTCGCCGGAGGTCGGCCGGAGCAGGGTGGCCAGGAACCGGATGGTGGTGCTCTTGCCCGCCCCGTTGGGGCCGATGAAGCCGAACGTCTCGCCCTCGCCGATGGAGAAGCTCAGGTCGTCGACCGCCGTGAACTCGCCGTACCGCTTGGTGAAGTTGACCACCTCGATCATGCGCCGCTCCTCGCCGGGTCCGGGCTCGTGTCGCTCAGCTCACTCGTTTTCGGGGGCCGTCAGGTCGTAACGCCGCCCGCCGGGGGACGGCGGAGATCCGTACCGCAGGTGGGCCACGACGACCGTCGCGCCGCGGTGGCGGTCGAGGGCCGGCTCGAATCGGGGTCCGGAGGCCGGTCCGGGCGTCCAGGCCACCAGCCGGACCTCGCCGACGGCCTCGGGCCGATCCTCCCACGCGTTGCGGAATGCGGCCAGCATCGCCGAGGGATCGGGGCCGTCGAACCCCGCGACCTGTGCCGGGGCGTCCCTCGGCTCAAGCCCGTCGAGGTCCACGTCCGCATCGGGGGCGATCGCGCCCAAATAGGTCTCGCGGAATTCGCCGGGGCCCAGGTATTCGACCAGGGTCGAGTCGCGAAGCTCCAGGCCGCTGCCGTTGCGGATCGTCCGCCGTGGGCCGTCTTCCTCGATCGCGATCGGCCCGGGGAGGTCCAGCATCTGCTCGGCCCGGAACATGGCCAGGCTCCGGGGCTGGACCGTGAAGTCCTCAAGCGCCGGGACCGGGTAGGACCGCCAGGCCGAGGTGGTGCGGTCCTCGCCGGCGATCGACCGCCCGGAGGCGAACGGCAGGGCCAGGGCGGTCGGATCGTCCGGGAACCGGATCGCGAAGCGGCCGTGGCCCGTGCTGTAGAGCGAGACGAACCGGCTGAGGTGCCCGCGCGGGTGGCTCTCCTGCAGCTCCAGCACGTCCAGTTCGTCGCAGGCGGAATCGAACCCCAGGTCATAGGCGGCGACCCGTTCCACCCCGACGGCGAACCCCAACGCCAGGATCGGCACGACCACCCACGCCGCCTCGCGACGCCGCAGGATCACGCGGCAGACCAGCCAGTTCAGCGGGGCCACCGCCAGCACGTACGCCAGGATCACCTTGAGCACGAACGACGAGCTGGGGACCTTGATCCCCGAGGCCGACTCCAGGGCGTCGCGGCCCAGGCGTGGGATTCGGGCCTCGTCGCGCCACTCGGCCACGCCTCCCAGTTCGGGCAGGCGGATTTCGCCGCCCGTGAATCCATAGTCGACGCCGATCGTCTCGCCCCCTGCGGGGTTGGGCTGGACGTAGGTCCGCATCTCGAGCCTGGGATCGGGGGCGGGCGCCGGCGCCGGGCTCGGCGCGTCCGCGTCCCGCGCGGCGATTCGATACCAGCTCAGGTCCGGCCCTTGCATGCACCTCACCGCCTCGACCGACCCGGACGCCGTCCCGAGCGCGACCGACGACTCCTCCGCGCGACGGAAGACGACCCGCCGCACGAAGGTGTCGATCCCGTTCCACGAGGCCAGCGCGGGGTCGGTGGGGTCGACCGCGAGCATGGTGATCCGGCCCCGCCCCACCCGCCGCTCGACGGCCAGCGTCGCGCCGCCCTCGCCCCCGATCGGGACGACGGTCGCGCCCGGCCGGGGCCGGAGCCCGGCGACCTGGACGGGACGGCCGGCCTGCGGCCGGATCGGGGCGGGGGCGTCGTAGGAGGCGCGACGAGGCGGCGAGACGCCGAACTCGGGACCGCGGCCCCGCCCGTAGATCGCGGTCCGTTGCGCCTCGAAGTTCGGGTCGGCCTCTGGCGCGACGGCCGCGACGGCGCCCGGGGGGGGGCGGTACGCGGCAGAGAGCGCCGCCAGCTCGTCGACGGTCAGGGCCCGGCCCTCGCCCGAGGAATCGGCCGGGAGGTACGGCTCCAGGAAGCTCTCGCGCAGGACCGAGAACTTCGGCCCCGCCCCCCCCATCATGACGAGTTGCCCTCCCCAGTGGATCCAATCGATCAGCGCCTGCTGATGAGAGACCGAAAGGACGTCCGGCTCCAGGCCGTCCCAGACGATATGGCTGATCGCGGTCCAGGTCAGGGGGTGGGTGGGCAGGAGCGGCTTGTCGGGCTCCAGAGGCAGGACCAGGCGGTAATAGCGGAACGCGTCGGCCGCCTGGACGTCCTCCCGATCGAGCGTCGCCGGCAGGGTCGCGTTGAGGCGCCCCCAGGGGGCGTAGCCGCCGTTGGCCCCCTTGGACAAGACGAGCGTGATCATCTGGTGAGGGGCGAGGGGACGCACGGCGGCGCTGTAGACCTGGTCGGGCCGGATCGCGCCCTCCCGGATCATCTCCACGGGGAGGTCTTTCACGCCGGCCGCACGAGGGAGGAGGATCGGCATCCCCAGCCGGCTGCGCTGCTCCTTGACCAGCCTCGCCTCGCGGCCGAAGGTCAGGTCGCTGGCGGACCCCGGGATCTCGATCGGCGTCGTCTGGAGGCTGCCGACGTAGTCGTCGAGGTTCGCGCGCATCTCGACGGTCAGGCCGTGCCAGTGCCGCGCCTTGACCCAGGGGAGGACGTCGCTGGGGGCGACCTGCGAGCGATAGAACTCGAACGGCGTGCGCAGCTTGTCCCGCGCCGCGGCCTGCTTCAGCGCCTCGGGGTCGCTCAGCATCCGCAGCCGCTCCTCGTCGGCCGCCGACAGCCCGCTCGGGGCCGAATCCGGCTCCTGGCCCCGGGACGCCGTCGGGGCGACGCCCGCCATCGCTAGCATCAGCGCCGGCACCAGAACCCGAAGCATCGACTGGCGTCGTTTCACGGTCGACGAGCCTCCCCAACCCGGGCCCCGGGGCGCGGCGGCCCCTCGCCGCGCCGGCGAGAGGCGCCGGCCCCGCGACGACAAGTGTACCAGACGCCCCGGCCGCGAAAAAGCCCGAGGCCCCGCCGCACGGCCGCCTCGGCCGATCCGCCGTCGTCGCCTATAATCGAGCCGGGCGAGGCGGCCGCGCGTCGGCCCCTCGGGACGGTTCGCGGCGGGCGGGGACGAGTGTCATGGCGAGCGGGACGCAGGACGCGGCGCGAGAGCCGGAGCCGAAGCCGGGATCGGGATCGGGGCCGACGGCGGCGATCGCGGTCCGGGGGGCGCGGACGCACAACTTGAAGGGCGTGGACGTGGACGTCCCGCGCGACGCGTTGGTCGTCCTGACCGGGGTCAGCGGCTCGGGCAAGAGTTCGTTGGCGTTCGACACGATCTTCGCCGAAGGGCGTCGGCGGTACGTCGAGTGCCTCTCCAGCTACGCCCGCCAGTTCCTCGACCAGATCGAGCGCCCGGACGTCGACCAGATCGACGGCCTGCCGCCGACGGTGGCGATCGACCAGCACGCCGGGCGGCCCAGTCCGCGAAGCACCGTCGGCACGCTGACCGAGATCAACGACTCCCTGCGCGTCCTCTTCTCTCGCCTGGGCGCCCCCCACTGCCCGAAGTGCGGACTGCCGATCCGCAGCCAGACCCCCGAGCAGATGGCCGCGACCGTCCTGGCCTATCCGACCGGCCGGCGGATCATGGTCCTCGCCCCGCTTGTCCGGGGCCGCAAGGGGGCGCACGCCGAGGTCTTCCAGACGATCCGCCGCGCGGGCCTGATCCGGGCTCGGGTCGACGGCGAGGTCGTCGAGGTGGAGGAGCCGCCCAAGCTCGCCAGAACGAAGAAGCACACGATCGAGGCCGTGGTCGACCGCCTGGTGATCCGCGAGGGGGTCGGCCCCCGGCTCGCCGAGAGCCTCAACCTGGCGCTGAAGCTGTCCGAAGGGGTCGTCGCCGTCACCGCCGAGGTCGACGGCGCGTGGCAGGACCGGCCGATGAGCGTCCACCACGCCTGCCCGGACTGCGGCGTCAGCCTGCCGGCCCTGGAGCCTCGCGAGTTCAGCTTCAACAGCCCGCAGGGGGCCTGCCCGCGCTGCGACGGCCTAGGCGCCGTCTCCGTGTTCCAGGCCGACCTCGTGATCCCCGACCGGGCGAAGTCGCTGGACCAGGGCGCGGTCGAGCCCTGGACGAAGCTGGGCGTCCGGCTCCGCGAGGCCCATTCCAACGACCCGGCTCTCGGCGCGTTCCTCGACCGCCACAAGCTCCGTCGAAACGTCCCGCTCGCGAAATGGCCCGAGGCGGCCTTCGAGGCCTTCCTGCACGGCGAGGCGGGGGGCTTCCCCGGCGTGCTGGCGGGGCTGGCGGAGCGCGACCGGACGACCGATCGCGCCGCGGTGAAGGCGACGCTCGCCGCGTACCGGGAGGAGGTCCCCTGCCCCGACTGCCGGGGCGCGCGGCTCCGCCCCGAGGCCCTCGCGGCGCGGATCGGCGGGAAATCCATCGCCCAGGCCTCCGACCTGACCATCGAGGAGGCGCGGGCGTTCTTCGACGGGCTCCGGTTCGACGAGGAGGGGGAAGCCGTCGCCGCCCCCCTGCTCCGCGAGATCCGGGGGCGGCTGCGATTCCTGGCGGACGTCGGCCTGGAGTACCTGACCCTCGGTCGAGGCGCGCGGACGCTCTCGGGCGGGGAGCTTCAGCGCGTCCGGCTGGCGACCCAGCTCGGCTCGGATCTCATCGGCGTCTGCTACGTCCTCGACGAGCCCACCGCCGGGCTCCACGCCCGCGACACCGACCGGCTCCTGGACGGCCTCCGCAAGCTGAAGGACCTGGGGAACAGCGTGCTCGTCGTCGAGCACGACGAGGCCGTGATCCGCGCGGCCGACTGGATCATCGACGTCGGTCCCGGCGCCGGGCCGGACGGCGGCTCGATCGTCGCCGAGGGCCCGCCGGCGCGGATCGCGGAGGCCCCCGCCTCGCTCACCGGCCGTCGCCTCCGGGGCGAGGATCGCCACGCGCCCACGCGCTCGGACCGGCTGGCGAGATCGCCGGGATGGATCACGATCCGGGGCTCGACCGTCCACAACCTTCGGGAGATCGACGTCCGCATCCCGCTCGGCGCGTTGACGTGCGTGACGGGCGTCAGCGGCTCGGGCAAGAGCACGCTGGTCTTCGACGTTTTGGCGCGGGCCTTCCGCCGCCGCGACCGGGCTTCGCTCCGCGAGGCCCCCGAGCTGGGCCGGATCAGCGGCTGGGATTCGCTGACGGCGATGGTCGAGGTCGACCAGTCCCCCATCGGCCGCACGCCCCGATCGACCCCCGCGACGTTCGCCGGCGTCTTCGACGAGATCCGCCGCGTCTTCGCCAAGGCTCGCGAGGCCCGCACCCGGGGCTACGGCCCCGCGCGGTTCAGCTTCAACGCCAGGGGGGGGCGGTGCGAGACCTGCCAGGGCCTGGGGCGGCGCCGCGTGCCGATGCAGTTCCTCCCCGACCTGTACGTCGTCTGCGAGGACTGCCGGGGCAAGCGATTCAACCGACAGACGCTCGAGATCCTGTTCAAGGACCATTCGATCGGTGACGTGCTCGACCTGCGGGTCGACGAGGCCCTCTCCTTCTTCGAAGCCCAGCCCCGCGTCCTGCCCGGCCTCCGGGCGCTGCACGACGTCGGCGTGGGCTACCTGACGCTCGGCCAGTCCGGCGCGACCCTCTCCGGCGGCGAGGCCCAGCGCGTGAAGCTGGCGGCCCACCTGGCCCGGCCGGTCGGCGGCGATCGGCTCTACATCCTGGACGAGCCGACGACCGGCCTGCACTTCGCCGACGTGGACCGCCTGCTCGGCGTGCTGGAACGCCTGGCCGACCAGGGGAACACCCTCGTCGTCATCGAACACGACCTCGACGTGGTCGCCGCCGCCGACTGGGTCGTGGACCTCGGCCCCGAGGCCGGCGCCCGTGGCGGTCGCGTCGTCGCGATGGGGACGCCCGCCGAGGTGGCCGAGGTGCCGGAGAGCCTGACTGGGGCGTATCTGAAGGCCGCGCTCGCGGACCGAGGAGGAACGTGAAGGTTGGTGTCCGCCCCTATGGATCAACCTCGGACGTCAGGACCCAGACAAGAGATGTGACATGACGCGACCCGTTGATCCGGATTTCGAAGATCCCATGGCCGACAAGATCGACAAGAGAACAATCGGCCCGTCGCCGTTGGAGGCTTGGTGCGCCGTCTTCATGACGAATCTGGTCGTCCCGCTTGGGTTCGGGATGTCGACGACCAACCTCAGTGGCAAGATTGGGATGCTGGGCGGAATTCTCGTCTTGTTCGGGCTGGGGTGGCGAACATGCTCGAACCTGCCAGGGGCGAGGTCCGCGCTGATTTATGGTGGCTGGATCGTCGCCGCCGCCCAGCTTTTCCCGATTGTGCATCTGACCGCCGGGATGATGGGCGTCGCCGCGGCCAGGGCGGCGCAGAGGGAGTTCATCCCCATCATCACCATGCTCGGCGGCTTCCTCGCCACCGTGGTCACGGGCGGAATTTTGATCTCCCTGGCCTTCGTCATCGGCCTGGTCCGGCCCGTTTCTCCCCACAAGTGACATGAAGGACGAGGCGGATGCGATGGGGATCCGTCCCCCCCTGCGGCTCCTGCCTCTTTCTCAACGGGCGGGTCGGGCCGGGATCAGCCCGCCTTGCCCATCAGCATGTTCATGATGAGCAGATCGAGCTGCTCGTACTTCTTGGCGGCGCGGAGCTCCTCGATCTTCTTCTCGTCGGCGGCGCGGACGACGTCGAGGAGGCGGAGGAACATGGTCTTCGAGTTGGACAGGTGCTGGAGCGAGTCCTCGAAGGTGGTGGTGCGCATGGCCTTGACGTCCAGGCCGACGCACTCGCCGTTCTGGCCGAAGCCGTTCTTGTCGAGCACCCAGACCTGGTTGAACGCCTGGCGCAGGTTGACCGACCCGAAGGTCTTGTCCTGGTCGTACTTCAGGCCGTTCTGGTCGTTCAGGTGGACGCTCCAGAGCTTGCCGTGGTAGAGGGCGAAGGCCATGTCGTCGGAGGGGTCGAGGCCGGCGAGCAGCGAGTGGGCGCTCTCGATCAGGACGCCCGAGCGGGCCGGGTCGACGGTCTTGTAGCCGATCGCCATCATGTGGCCGACGGTCGGGATGTAGGCGGAGTCGGTCGGCTCGTTGGGCTTGGCCTCGCCGAGGATCCGGATGTCCTTGTTGTGCTCGAGGATCGCGCTCCAGGCGTCGACGATCCGGGCGACGGCCGTCTTGGCGCACTTGGCCTCGCGGATATAGGTCCCTTCGCGGGCCAGCCAGAGGACGTAGTTCTTGCAGCCTACCTCGTTCGCCAGGTCGGCGCACCGCTTGGCGCGGTCGATGGCGTACTGCCGTTCCTTGGGGTCGTTCGAGGTGAACCCGCCGTCGAGGGTGCGGGGATCTTCCCAGAGCCGGGGGGCGATGATCTCGACGAACAGGCCCTCGCCGTCGAGGATCTTCTTGACCTCGGCGGTCCCCTTCAGGGTCGCCTGCCAGTCGAGGTCGGCCGGCACGATGTCGTCGTCGTGGAACTGGACGCCGTCGAACCCGAGCTCTTTATAGGTCTTCAGCTTGCGGGCGTATTCCATCTCCTTGCGGGCGGGAGGGCCGAAGGGGTCGGCGCCGGTGCTGATGTTCCAGGGGCCGAAGGTGAAACGATACTTGGTCGGGGTGCTCATGCGTCGCATGCTCCGGGGACTGGCAGTCGGACTGACAGGCGTGCTGTCGCGGCCTCGCTCGCGTGGGGGGGCCGACGGGCGGTTCGCCGTCGGCCCTAGTACTCTAATCCGAACGCGGCCGGCCGCTCAATGGGCCTGTGACTTCGACGGTCGGCCGTCGCGGGGCGTTGACAGCGGCCGGGCCGCGCGGGGATGATCCCAGTTGCGGCGGAGGGCCGGAAGCGGGCCGAGCGGAGAGGGCCGGCGGGTGAAGCTCCAGACTCTCGCGTTCGTCATCTTCATCCTGGCGCTGCTCATGGCGATGTGCCGCGACCCCGCCGGCCGGGTCGGCGTGATCGTCTTCGTCACCGGCATCGGCGCGGTCGCGCTGGGCCTGGCGGCGGTCATGGCCCTGTTCCAGACGATCGGCTCGATCGGCCTGGCCCGGGGTCTGCTCGAGCACGCCGAGGCCCTCGCCGCGACGACCCTGGTCCTCGTCGTGGGGACGGCCGCCATGTCCTTCTGGATCTTCGCCGGGGCCTGGTGCGTCCAGGCGAGCCTCCCCTGAGCCCCCGACGGATCAACTCTCCCCCTTGACCGAGGAAGACAGGCAGGCCCGATGACCACGACTTACGAACCCGAGACGTACCCCCGCCGCTGGCTCCCCGAGGGCGTCGAGCTGAAGACCTGGGAGCAGATCGAGCCCTGGTATCAGAAGCTGCTGGCGATGCCCGTCGACACGCCCGAGCAGGTCGAAGCCTGGCTGACCGCCTCGGGCGAGCTGAACGCGGTCGTCGGCCAGGAGGGGACCTCGCGGTACGTCGCCATGACCTGCCAGACCGACGACCCCGCGCGCGAGGCCGCGTACCTGGAGTTCGTCCGCGAGGTCGAGCCCAAGCTCAAGCCCTATCTGAACGAGGTCCGCAACAAGTTCCTCGACGCCCCCGGCCGCGCGGGGCTCCCGACGGAGCGCTACCACGTCTTCAGCCGCTCGCTGGAGAACCGCCGGGCCCTCTATCGCGAGGCCAACATCCCCCGCGAGACGCGGCTCGCGGAGCTGGAGCAGCAGTACCAGAAGGCCGTCGGCGCGATGACCGTGGAGTTCCAGGGCCAGGAGCGGACGCTGGCGCAGCTCTCGCCGTTTTTGGAGTCGCCCGACCGCGAGGTACGCCGCCAGGCCTGGACGCTCGCCGCCGAGCGCCGGCTGGTCGACCGCGAAAAGCTCGACGAGTTGTTCGACGAGATGAAGGGGATCCGCCTGGAGATCGCCCGCGAGGCCGGCTTCGCCGACTACGTCGCCTACGCCTACCGCAACCGCGAGCGGTTCGATTACGGCCCGGCCGACGCCGCGAAGTTCCACGAGGCGATCGAGAAGACGGTCGTCCCCCTCGCCGCCGAGATCCATCGCGAGCACCGCGCGGGGCTGGGCGTGGATTCGCTCCGCCCCTGGGACCTCTCGGCCGACCCGCTCGGCCGGCCGCCGTTGAAGCCGTTCGAGGACGTGGACCGCCTCGCCGAGGGGGCCGAGGCCATCTTCCGCGAGGTCGACCCGGAACTCGCCGACCAGTTCGGCTACATGCGCGAGCACAAGCTGCTGGACCTGGCCAACCGCAAGGGGAAGGCCCCCGGCGGCTATCAGACGACGTTCGAGGCCGATCGGCTGCCGTTCATCTTCATGAACGCCGTGGGGGTCGACTCCGACGTCCGCACCCTGCTCCACGAGGGGGGCCACGCCTTCCACACCCTCGCCTCGCGCGGGGAGCCGCTCGCCGCGTATCGCGAGTGCCCCCTGGAGTTCTGCGAGGTCGCCTCCATGACCATGGAGCTCCTCGGCGCGGGGGTCGCGGACCCCTTCTACGACGGCGAGCAGGCCGAGCGATCGTACCGCAAGCTGCTGGAGGGGATCGTCACCATCCTCCCCTGGATCGCCACCGTCGACGCCTTCCAGCACTGGATCTACACCAACCCCGACCACACCCGAGACGAGCGCCGGGCGGCCTGGCGCGGCCTGATCCAGCGGTTCGGCGGGGACGTCGACTGGTCGGGGCTGGAAGAGGCCCGAGACCACTCCTGGCACCGCCAGCTCCACATTTTCCTGTACCCGTTCTACTACATCGAGTACGGCCTGGCGCAGCTCGGCGCCTTGCAGATCTGGAAGCGGAGCCTGACCAACCGCCCGGCGGCCGTCGCCTCCTATCGCAAGGCGCTGGCCATCGGCGGCGCGGCGCCGCTCCCCCAGTTGTTCAAGGCCGCCGGCGCCCACTTCGCCTTCGACGCCGAGACCATCGCCCCCCTCATGGCGACGATCGGCGAGGAATTGAATCGCCTGGCTCCGTAAAGACGCACCGCCCCGCCCCACCCGCATCCCCCTTCCCCGGCGGAAAAGGGATGCGGGGGTCGGCTCATCCGGCCGGGGCGGGCGTCGCCGGGACGCTCTTGGCGGCGAGGTCGGCGAGGAGCTTCTTGAAGTCTTCGCGGGAGCGGAGGGGGTCGAGGGCGGGGTCCTGGCGGTAGACTTCGTAGCGGTCGTAGCCCCCGGCGACGGCCTGGCGGAGGGCGCTGACGGCGCGTCGGGCGTAGACGTCGCGACGAAGGCGGTCGGTGGGGGTGAGGGACGGATCGTCGGCGTCCTCGATCGGCCTACCGCCCTCCTTGACGCCGATGAGCGTGAGTCCGAGCGAGAGGTTGCAGGCCAGCGCGTAGGAGTCGGCCGCGGCGCGATCCTTCCGGCCTTCGAGCAGGTCGGCGGCGCTCTGGAAGGCCTTCAGGGCCTCGGCGAAGCGGCCGTCCTGGGCGAGCATCCGGCCGCGGAGCTGCCGCGTGAAGGCCAGCGCGCCGGCGTGCCGGGGCTCCTCGGGCTGTTCGACGATGAGGCGTTCGAGCAACGCCTGGGCCTTCTCCGCGCGGGCCGTCGCCTCGGGTCGCCGCCCCCGATCGCGGAGCATCTCGGCGTCGAGGTTGTACGCCGAGGCCAGCTCGGCGCGGTAGGAGGCGTCGGCGGGGAATCGGGCGGCGAGGTTTTCCAGCAGGGCCGTGGCGCGCGTCAGGGCGTCGACGGCGGTCTTGATCTCGCCGGCCGACCGGTGGAGGTCGGCCATGTCGATCAGCCTGGCCGCCGTGTCGGAGGCGACGCGGGGAGAGGACCCGTCCGGCGGCGGGGTCGCGTCGAGCAGGGACACCGCACGGTCCAGGGCGATGGCCGCCGAGGCCAGGCCGTCTTCGCGGGTGCCCATGATCCGGGCCATCAGGCCGAAGGCGGAGGCCAGCTCGATCCGCGTCTCCAGCCGCCCCGGCTCGGCCCAGTTCAACTCCTCCAGGAGCCGGATAGCGGGACGAAGCGCGCCGAGGGCCGCCAGGTCGTCCCCCCGCCGACGGTGGATTTCGGCCTGGTCGTGCAGGACCCGGGCCAGGCGACGGCGGATGCGGGGCTCGTCGGGGAGGGCGTCGGCGAGCGCGAGATACCCCTCGCGGGCCGCATCGAGGGTCGTCAGGGCGGCCTCCGTTTCGGCTTCGGCTTCGGTTTCAGCCCCGGCCTTCGGGGCCCTGGCGCCGGGGTCGAGCGCGCGGCCCAGCCCGGCGCGGGCCTCGGCCAACCGCTCGGCGTAGCTCGGGTCGCCGAGGTGGCGAACGGCCAGGGATTTCCAGAGGTCGACCGCCGTGCGAAACCCAGCCACGGCCTCCGCGCGACCGCCCAGCGCCCCGTCGATCGCCGCGACCCGGGTGACGGCGTCGGCCGCCTCCACCGCCGCCTCCGGGCCCTTGTCGGATTCGGCGTCGACGGCCCTGTCATGGTAGTAGCGCCGAGCCTCGGTCAGCAGGTCCCGACGCAGCGAGGCCGCGTCGCCGATCGCCGACTCGTCGTCGGTCAGGCGGTCGAGGGTCGTGGCCATCGCGTCCCGCGACCGGGCGGACGAGACGGCGGCCCGCTCCAGCTCGCGGCGCAGGTTCCAAGACTCGCGAACCATCCAGCCCCCCCAGGCGATCGCCGCGCCGAGCCCCGCCAGCACGGCCGCCGCGATCCACCTCTGGCGCCTGACGAAGCGGACGACGCGGCCCCATTCCGAGGTCCGCCCGGCCCGGATCGGCAGGCCGGCGAGCACGGCGTCGAGGTCGTCCGCCAGGGCCGAGGCCGAGGCGTACCGCCGCTCCGGTTCCTTGTGAAGCGCCTCCAGCACGATCGAGTCGAGGTCCCGACCGATCGCCGGGCGACGCTCCCGGGGCGCGGCCCGGCTGGGGCGCTCCGGGGCCTGCTCGCTGATCGCCAGGGCGGTCGCCGAGGGGTCCGACGGATCGACCGCGATCGGCGGCCTCCCGGCCAGCAGCTCATAAAGCGCGACGCCCAGGGCGTAGACGTCGGAAGCCGTCGTGGGGGCTCGCCGAGGACCTGCTCCGGGCTCGTGGCGGCACCGAGCGCCTCCGGATCGTCGGTCCTCTCCTCGCCGATCGCGATCAGGACAGGCTCGCCGTCGGCGGTGGCCCCGAGTCGAGACGGCTCCAGGTCGCCGAAGATCCGGCCCCGGCCGTGGGCCTCATGGACCATCCGACAGGACGCCTGGAACAGCCTTAGTCGAGCGGGGACGTCCAGGCCCAGGCGATCGCAATATGTCGCGATCGGCTCGACCGGCCCGACGTCCTCCCCCGCAGTCGCACCGTCCGCCGCCTCCGGACCCGGACCCGGTTCCGCCGCCGCCTGCGCGGCGATCGCTTCGAGCATGGCCTCCTCGATCGGATCCGGATGGTCCTCCACGCGTTCCCCCTCGGACTGGCTCGTGAGACTGACGGGCAAGCGGCGCCATCCCCATGCGGCGGTTGAAGCCCTACCGCCGCATCATAGCATCTCCGTTCATCCGCGTGCGCGCCTCGAGCAAGTCGTTCGACCTCCGGCTTCAGGCGCAGCGCACGCTCCGAGAACCCCCGGGGACTCCGAGGCGAGGCCCGTGTCGCGCTCCCCGCCTCGGTCCCTTTCCGCATGGAGTCCTTGAAGCGAATGGCGATCCCACTTATTTTCTTGGTGGCGCGCGGCGAAGCTCCGCTGGTCCGTCGGTCGGGTCGAGTGGGCGGCGGCCCGACTCGCAGTCTCGAGAATTCTTGACGGGGGACTGAAGGATGGGGCTCCTTGGGATCGCGGTCGCGCTGGCTGTTCTGATGTGGCTGGCCTTCCGGGGATGGAGCGTGTTGCTGGTGGCCCCGCTGGCCGCACTGCTGGCCGCCGCGATGGCGGGCGAGCCGCTCTTGGCGCACTGGACGCAGACCTTCATGGGGAGCACGTCCCGGTTCGTCGCCAAATGGTTCCCGTTGTTCCTGCTCGGCGGCGTGTTCGGCAAACTCATGGACGACAGCGGCTCCATCTCCTCGATCGCGCGCTACCTGACCGAACGGCTGGGGGCCGAGCGCGCGATGCTCTCGGTCGTTCTCGCCTCGGCCGTCGTCACCTACGGCGGGGTCAGCGTCTTCGTCGCCTTCTTCGTGCTGGTCCCCATGGCGGAGCAGATGTTCCGAACGGCCGACATCCCGCGCCGCCTGATGCCGGCGACGATCTGTCTCGGCGCGTTCACGTTCACGATGTCGGCGCTGCCGGGTTCGCCCTCGGTCAACAACGCCATCCCGATGCCTTACTTCGGCACCACGCCCTTCGCGGCGCCCGGGCTCGGCTGCATCGCTTCTCTCGTCACCATGGCCTTCGGCATGTGGTGGCTCGGCCGCGCGCAAAAGGCCGCGCGGCTGGCCGGCGAGGGTTACGGCGGCGCTCCCGCGGGCGTTCCCGTCATCGACGAATTGATCCGCGAGCATGCGACGACGGCCGGCGAATTCGATCCCGCCGAGATCCTTCACGGCCGGCGCAGCAACGAGAATCCCCCCGCCGGCGTCGCCGTGCTGCCCCTCGTCGGGGTGATCGCGATGAACTTCCTGCTGTCGCTGGTCGTGCTCCCCCGCATGGACTTCGCGTTCCTGGGACGGGACGCGTGGGGCGGGACCACGATCGAGGCGGTGGCCGGCGTCTGGTCGGTTTCCGTGGCGCTCGCGGTGGGGTCCTTGATCGTCGTCGGGTTCAATTTCCGTCGCCTCCCGTCCTTGCGCGAGAGCCTCGACGCCGGCGCCAATTCCTCGGTCTTGCCGGTCCTGACGGTCGGCAGCGTCGTCGGCTTCGGCGCCGTCGTGGCGGCCCTGCCCGCGTTCGCGGCGATCCGCGACGCCGTCCTGTCGATTCAAGGCGGGCCGCTGATCTCGCTCACCGTGGCGATGAACACGCTCGCCGGGCTGACCGGTTCGGCCTCCGGCGGGATGACGATCGCGCTCGACGCGCTCGGCGACACCTACCTCCGCCTCGCCGCCGAGCACGGCATCGACCCCGCGTTGATGCATCGCGTGGCCACGATCAGCGCCGGCACGCTCGACGCCCTGCCGCACAACGGCACGGTCCTGACGGTGCTCCAGGTCTGCGGGCTCAGCCACCGCGAGAGCTACCGCGACATGGTGATGACCGTGGTGGTCAGCACGATCATCGCGTCCGCCGTCGTCATCGTCCTGGGATCGGTCTTCGGATCGTTCTGACGCGAACGGCCGGGCCAGGTCGAGAGTCCGACCGCGAGCCCGATCGAGGCGTCGCCGGGATTCAGTCGTCGATCCGACGGATGATCCCTATAGCTGGCTTTCGTCTTCGCAGGCGATGACGCCCCGATTCTTCCTCGGCTTGTGAACCCCCAACTTCTCGGCGATCAATTCGAACCCCGCCTGCGCCTTGTAGGGCTCGATCTCGGCTCCCAGGTTCTTCAACCGGACCTTCTGCCACGAGGACGTGGCGTCGTGGTGCTCCCGGATGAACTCGCAGGGGAGGGTGTAGAACTCGGGCTCCCGCTCGCCGGTCCCGCCCTCGTTCCTGCCGAAGAACTTGCCGATGTTGAGGAAGACCACCACGAGGAAGTCGAAGGCGTCGAGGCTGACCTCCTTGACGGGGAAGCCTCGGTCACAGTCGGTGGCGTAGCGGCTCTTGACCTGGACCCGCACCTGGGCCAGTTCGCCCGGGCCGGGGACGTGCCTGGGGTCCGGGTGGATGCAGATCAGGTCGTAGCCCTCGTTATGCGGCGGGGCCTTGTAGGCGAGGATGTTCCGCCGCATCAGGTACCCCATCACGAGATACTCGGCTCCGGAGGAGACGACCGGCAGCCGGAGGAAGTCACGTCGGGGCACCGCTCTCGCCTCCGCCTCTTGATCTCAGCCGCCTTCGCCGTTGATGCGTCCGGCCGGTCGTTCACCTCAGTCGGCCCCCGCCGGGACGGTCGTCCGGCGGGGGCGTCGCGACTACCGGCCCAGCGGGACGGAGCCGTCCTGGTAGCGCCAGTCTTTCAGGAAGGTGAGGAGGTCGGCCATCTGCTGGACGGTGATCTTCTCCTCGAAGCCTTCGGGCATGAGCGACTGGCCGGTGGAGCGGATCTCGTCGATGGCGCTTCGGAGGAGGATCTCGGTCTTACCGTCGGGGCTCTTAAGGGTGAGGCTGGAGGAGGTCTGGGCGGCGATGACGCCGTCGTAGACGGCGCCGTCGGAGGTGGCGACCGCGTAGGCGACGTAGTTGCCGTCGATGGCCCGGTTGGGGTCGAGGATGTCGTCGAGGAGGGCCTCGCGGGTGCGGACGCGGGTGTCGGCGATGTCGGGGCCGACGTCGACGCCGACGTCCGCGACGCGATGGCAGGTGGCGCAGTTGGCCTCGAACACGGCGCGGCCTCGGGCGACGTCGCCGGCGGCGGCCACGGCGGGCCGGTACGCCGCAATCGCCTCGCGACGTCCGCCGGGGCGGCTCAGGAGCTTGCCCGCCCGCTCCTTGATCGTCGGGTCGGCGGAGGCCAGCAGCCGCTGCGCCTGGGCGGCGTCGAGGTCGCCGGGGAGGACCTTCCCCTGCTCGATCGCGTCGAGCAGCCGGGCGATCCGCGCCCCGTCGCGGAGCAAGGCGTCGGCCGCGGCGCGGCGGACGGCGGGGAGGTAGCTCCGCCAGTGCTCGATCAGGCGGTCGGCGGCCTCGGGACGGCCGAGGTTCCCCAGCGACCGCGCGGCGGCCACGCGGATCGCCTCGTCGGGGTCGTTCAGCAGCAGGCCCGTGAGCGCGGGCTCGGCCTCTTCATAGGCGGCGAAGGCCAGGAGCCGGACGGCGGCGAGCCGACTGGGCGCGTCGGCCGAGGGGTCCGAAGCGACGGCCGAGGCGCGGGCGAGCATGCGTCGGATCGCCTCGGCGGTCGGCCCGGGGGTCGTCTCCAAAAAGCGTCCGAACGTGATTCGGGTGCGGGCCACGCCTTCAGAGAGGCCGTCCAGGGCCGCCAGCCGCCAGGCGTCGGTCGACGGGCCATCGAGGGCGTCGAGCGCGGCGACGGCCTTCGCCGTCTCCTCGGGCTCCTTCCCTGCGCCGACCAGCGCGGCCAGTTCCTCGACCAGGGCGATCCGATCGGGGTCGGCGGGCTGGTCGCGGAGCCGGTCGAGGACCTTCGCGAAGACGTCGGCGGCGTGGTCGGGCAAGGCGCTCGCGACCGCGAGCCGGGTCCAGCGGTCCCCCGCCCCTTCCAGGGCGATCGTCGTCAGCGGCTCGACCTTGCCGGCGTCGTTCCAGGCCCCGAGCGCGAGCGCGGATTGGAACCGCACGCGGGGGTCGGCGTCGCCGGCCAGGGCGACGACGCGGGACCGGATCGCCTCGTTCGCGACCAGCCGAGAGCCGGCGAGGAGCGCGGCCTGCTCGCGGACGCGCGGGGAGTCGGCGTCGAGCAGGGCGACGACCTGGTCGTCGGTCAGCTTGCCCGCCCCTTCCAGGAGCCAGGCGGCCTGCACCCGCGCCAGGCCCTCCCCGTCCCCGACGACGAGGGGGGCCAACCGATCGACCGGCAACTTCTCGGGGTCTTGCTTCAACAGCCGTCGCGCGACGTCGCGGTGCCAGGAGTTCGGGTGGCCCAGCAGGGCGAGCTTGTCGGCGTCGGGCGCGATCAAGGACCGGCCCGGATCGGCGGGCTTCGACGCTTCCGGGACGATCCTCCAGATGCGGCCGCGATCGTCGCCGAGCCGAAGGTCGGGGCGGTTCTTCAGCTCCTCGGGCATCCATTCGGGGTGTTCGATGACGGCGCGGTACATGTCGACGACGTAGAGCGCGCCATCCGGGCCGACGGTCAGGTTTACGGGACGGAACCAGGGGTCGGTGGAGGCCAGGAACTCGACCCCCTCGCGCATCGGCCGCGAGCGGAAGGTGGCGCCGTCGGGCTCCAGAACCTCGGCGTGGACGAGGTTCCCGGTAGGCTCGCAGGTGAACCCCGCGCCGCGATAGGGGGCCGGCAGCGCGTCGCCGCCGTAGATCAGAACGCCGCAGCAGGCGGTGAACTGCCCGGCGTGCAGCGAGGAGGTCACCCAGTACTTGCTGATCGGGAAGACCCGGCCCCCCTCGCCGTCGACGGGCACATCTTGCAGGACGTCGCGGACGGCCAGCCGGGGGTTGCGGCGGGCGGCCTGCTCGGGGAAGACGACGTGGCGGAGGTGGTGGCGGTTCTCGCAGACGAAGCGGTTCCCCCAGGCGTCGAAGGTCAGGCCGTACTGGGCGGGGCCGGAAACGGCCTCGGCGAGCCCGCGCGTCGGGTCGAACCGGAGGTCCTTGCCCGAGAGGTCGATCGGCTCGCCCTTGGCGTCCGCGGCGACGACGTTCCCGCCGCGCAGGCCGTTGCCGACGTAGAGCCAGCCGTCGAGGCCGAGCGTCGGGTGGCTGACGCGGAGCTGGACGTTGCCGGTGGCGAAGCCCTGATAGAGCGTTTCGCGGGCGTCGGCCTTGCCGTCGCCGTCGGTGTCGCGGAGGAATACGATCGACGGCGCCATGGTCACGATCGCGCCGTCGCGCCAGGGGATCAGGCCGTTGGCGAACAGCAGGCCGTCGGCGAAGACCGTCGCCTTGTCATACACCCCGTCGCGATCGACGTCTTCGAGGACCTTGATGCGTCCCAGCGGCTCGCCGCCGTCCGGGGGGCCGTTGGGATAATCCCGCATCTCGACGACCCACATCCGCCCGCGCTCGTCGAACGCGATCTCCACCGGATCGATCACGAGCGGTTCGGCCGCCGCCAGCTCCACCTTCAGCCCGGAGTCGACGCGGAACAACCCCTGCGCCTCGGCGGGCTCGAGCGGTGGCCTGGGGTCCTCGGCGATCGCGAGTCCCGGGGCCTGGGCGATGAGCGAGCAAAGCAGCAGGACGGCGAGCGGGATCGGGCGAGAGGCCATGGTCGTCTCCTCCTTGGCGGGCGGCGCGGGCGGGTTACGTCCAATGTAGCGTCTCAAGATCGCGTTGCAATCGACCGCCGGGAGGTGTCGCTCCCGATCCTGGAGGTCACGCGGTTCCTCGGCCCAAGGCTACCAGCGGATCGCGAACGCTCCGGACGGCTTCAGCCAGGCGTAGGCGACGCGGAGGCGTTTCGCCGCGGCCGCCTCAGCGATGGGGGTCGGCCTTGACCGGATGGATGACCTGCCGCGGGCGGCCCCCCGACGCCGGGCTCACGAATCCGCTTCGCTTGACAGCTCGATGCGTTTCAGCACGCTTCCCCGTCAGCACGTTCGTCCTGACGATAGACCCGGCGTGCTCGTACCACTCCGCAGCCAGGGTCTCGAGAAGGCTCATGACGGCCGCTCGGATGCAGTCTTTCGCCCGGCGTCCGCCCGACCCCTCCTCACTCCACTTCAACCCACGTCGGCGCGTGGTCGCTCGTCTTCGCCATCGCTCGCACGTCCTTATTGACGCCCGCGGCCTTCAGCCGCGGTGCCAGCTCCGGGCTTAGCAGCAGATGGTCGATCCGGAGACCCGCGTTTCGGGAGAACGCCCCCCGCATGTAGTCCCAGAAGGTGTAGAGCGTCTCGTCGGGGTGCATCGCCCGCAAAGCATCCATCCAGCCCTGGGCGAGCAGCCGCTGGTACGCCTCTCGCGTCTCGGGGAGGAACAGGGCGTCGTCGACCCACCGCTCGGGCTTGTAGACGTCCCGATCGGTCGGAATGACGTTGTAATCGCCCGCGAGGACGACCGGGCCTCCCGACTCGAGCAGGCCGGCCGCATGGGCCTGGAATCGCTCGAACCACTTCAACTTGTAGTCGAACTTTGGCCCGGGCGCCGGGTTGCCGTTGGGCAGGTAGAGGCAGCCGACGGTGATCCCGCCCACGACGGCCTCGATGTAGCGGCTCTGGGCGTCGTCCGGATCGCCGGGAAGGCCCCGCCGGACCTCCCTGGGCTTCTCGTCTCGGGAGAGGATGGCGACGCCGTTCCAGGCTTTCTGGCCATGCCAGACCGCCTCGTAGCCCGCGTCGCGGACGGCCTCGACCGGGAACTTCTCGTCTACGGTCTTCAGTTCCTGCAGGCAGGCGACGTCAGGCTTTGAGCTGGAGAGCCAGTGGAGCAGCACCGGCAGACGGGCCCCGATGCTGTTGACGTTGTAGGTGGCGATTTTCATGGCGCGATTCTACCCGCCCGAGGGCCTCGGTTCGACCTGCCACGCGACCACCGACGCATCCGTCCAGGTTCCAGCCGGTCTCATCCCGCCGCCGCGATCAAGGCCTCCAGCTTCCGGTCCAGCGACTCGGCCACCCGGTCGACTTCCTCATTCCCGAACTGCCCGAAGAGCGACGACGGGAGGTCGTACTCCACGCAGGTCTTTCCTTCCCCGTCCTCGTAGAGCAGCACGCGCAGAGGGGCGTAGAGGGCCGCGCCGATGGCGTGCCGGGTCATCTCGACGGCGATCAGGGGGTTGCCGAGCAGGTACTGGATCGCCTTCCTCGGTTCTCCGACGAGCCGAAGGACCGCGCCATGGTCGCTCGTTCGAAACAGCATGAAGCCGCTCGGCCCCGTCATGGACTCGAGCTTCGACCGCGCCGCCTTCGGGTCTCCATGCTCCAACGCCTCGTAGGCGATCGGGTCGAACCGGCCGAGCTGACCCTCGAAGGCCGTTCTGAATGCGTCGAACGGCCTGTCCAGCGTCAGGCGAACGTGCTCGATGCTGATCCGGTTCATCGTCGTCCTCCCGGGAAAATGAACGCCTTCTCGATCACGCATGGGAAATGCTCGACTCCGCCTCCCGGAGGATCTCCGCCGACAACTCCGGGTCGGTGACCATCCGTGCCATCGCCAGGGCGCCGATCATGGTCGCGGCCGACGCCAGGGCGCGCCGCCGGGCTTCTTCGGGAGGGAGCTTGCCGAATTCTGCCGCGAGGACGCCGACGAGCCGCTCGAAGCCCGCCGTCGCCGCTTCCCGCGTCTTCTCGTCGCAACGCGCCAGCTCCGGCCCCAGCGCGGCGAGCGGGCATCCGGCGGCCGGGTCATCCCGGTGACGCGTGGAGAGGTACGACGAGACGGCCGAGCCCTTCGCGGCGTTGGCCGAGACCTTCTCGAAAAGCTCCCGCCCCGCCTCGGCGCACGCCTCGGCGATGAGCTGGTCCTTCGACTTGAAATGCTTGTAGAACCCGCCGTGGGTGAGCCCGGCGGCCTTCATCAGGTCGGCGAGCCCGGTCGCGACGATCCCGCGCCTGCGGAACTCGGCCGCGGCGGCGGCGACGATCCGCTTGCGGGTCTCCGCGGCCTCCGCCTTCGACTTCCTCATGGGGCCTCCGACAATCTCTTGGATTTCGATTGACATCCAAATTGTACCGCCTAGCATTTGAATGTCGAGTCAAATCTTATTGGAATTCCGATGGACAGGAGACTTGCGATGACCGTCGTCAGGGCCGCCGCCGTCCAGATGAGCCCGGTGCTCTACAGCCGCGAGGGGACCGTGGACAAGGTCATCCGGCAGGTCCTCGAACTCGGCCGGCAGGGCGTGCGGTTCGCCACCTTCCCGGAGACGGTGGTCCCGTATTACCCCTATTTCTCCTTCGTGCAGCCGGCTTACCGCCTGGCCGCGGAGCATCAACGCCTGCTCGACCAGGCCGTTACCGTCCCGTCGGACGTCACCCTGGCCATCGGCGACGCCTGCCGGCAGGCGGGGGTGGTCGTCTCGCTGGGCGTCAACGAGCGCGACGGGGGGACGCTCTACAACGTGCAGCTCCTGTTCGACGCCGACGGCGCCCTGATCCAGCATCGCCGCAAGATCGCGCCGACCTACCACGAGCGCATGGTCTGGGGCCAGGGCGACGGCTCGGGCTTGCGGGCCGTCGACAGCGCGGTCGGGCGCATCGGGCAGCTGGCGTGCTGGGAGCACCACAATCCGCTGGCCCGCTACGCCCTGATGGCCGACGGCGAGCAGATCCACTCGGCGATGTACCCCGGCTCGTTCGCGGGCGACCTGTTCGCCCGGCAGATGGAGGTCAACATCCGCCAGCACGCCCTGGAGTCCGGCTGCTTCGTGGTCAACGCCACCGCCTGGCTCGACGCCGACCAGCAGGCCCGGATCATGCAGGACACCGGCTGCCCGATCGGGCCGATCTCGGGCGGCTGCTTCACCGCGATCGTCGATCCGGAGGGCGAAGTGATGGGCGAGCCCCTGCGTTCCGGCGAGGGCGTGGTGATCGCCGACCTCCATTTCGATTCGATCGACAAGCGAAAGCGGCTGATGGATTCTCGCGGCCACTACAGCCGCCCGGAGTTGCTCAGCCTGCTGATCGACCGCACGCCGACCGCCCACGTGCACGAGCGTGGTGCACGTCCCGCGGCCGTCGTTGCGGGCAACCTCGAAGAGGCCGCGCCCTGAGAACGAGCGTGAGCCGGCCCTCGACCTCTCCGCCGTCGCGGTGAAAAGCATCGAAACCTCTCGAGACTCCTCACTCAACTCCACCGAGTTCCAGCGGAATCCCTTCGGGCGCCACGGGTTCCGCGAACCCGTGGATCGGCGTCGGACCGGTCCCGAGCCGTGGTCCGAATCCCCGGCCGATCTACGGGTTCAAAGAACCCGTGGCCCCCCGATCGCCGTCTCCCGCCCCCCTTGAGGTGGTGGAGTTGAGTGAGGAGTCTCAAATTCTCTTCTCTATTGGAGGATCCTATGGAAACGCGCCTCGACTACGCCAAACTCGCCCCCGACGCCATGCGGGCGTTCTACTCGCTCGACGTCTACCTCGCGAAGTGTGGGCTGGAGCACCCGCTCCTCGAACTGGTCAAGATCCGGGCGTCGCAGATCAACGGCTGCGCCTACTGCATCGACATGCACACGAAGGACGCTCGGGCGGCGGGCGAGACGGAGCAGCGGATCTACGCGCTGAACGCCTGGCGGGAGACGCCCTTCTTCTCGGACCGGGAGCGTGCGGCCCTGGCCTGGACCGAGGCCGTCACGCGGATCGGCGAAGGCGTCAGCGACGCCTTGTTCGCCGAGGCGAGGGGGCGGTTCTCCGAGAAGGAGCTTACAGACCTGACGTGGGCCGTGGCCGCCATCAACGCCTGGAACCGCGTCGCGATCAGCTTCCGAAGCGTGCCCGGGGCGTATCAACCGAAGAACGCGGGTGCTTGAGCACCCGTCGTCCTCGCGGATGGGGCTGGGGTTGAGGAATCCACTTTTCGAAGGAGGCGACCATGCGGACGGTCCTGGCATTGGCGGTCGTTGCGATACTCGGGGCCTCGTCGGCTCGCGACCACAGCGACATGAAGGTGTTCTCGGCGCGAGACATCGCCGAGAAGCTGGACGGGAAGGACATCCGGGCGACGACATACGAAGTGACGATCGAGCCGAGCAAGGAGAGCGCACCTCACCGGCACCCCGGCCCCGTGTTCGCCTACATCCTGGAAGGCGAGTACGAGTGGGGCATCAAGGACCAGCCGGTGAAGAGGCTGAAGGCGGGCGACACGTTCTACGAGCCGGCGATGTGCCTGCACCGCGTCTCCCGCAACCCGGGCGAGACCGTGACCCGCCTCCTGGTGGTCATGCTGCACCCCAGGGACGCGGAGGAGCTGGTCATCCCGGAGCGGCCGAACGACGCGCACCCTTGAATCGATCGACGCTCCCAGAGGACGGCGCGGCGATTCCAAGGCCGGAGGAGCAGAGCAGCCCACAGGCGGCTCGGGGCCCCCGACGCTTGAGGGAAGAGCCGAATCCTTTCTCCTGTCTCGGATCGAGCGTGACCGCCTTCGGCCCAGGCTCGATCCGGGTCACCCGATTCCAATCCTCGTCGGTCAGGCGAGCGAACGCTGCGACGAACCGGAACTCGAAGTCCCGGCACGCAGATCCGCCGGCCGGGCATGACTTGCCGGCCGTGAAGCGGCATCGCCGTGGCAGAGGGCGAGATCGCGTCGATCGACGAGCCGGCCTCCAGACGGCTCCCGGCCTGGCAGGGCGACGCTCGCAGCCGGATCACGCTGCGGCGCCTGCTCCAGATGCACGCGGTCCTGGAGGACTTGTCGAGGGAGGAACCCGGGTCGAGTCGGGCAACGTCGCCGCCTTGAAGGCGATTATCGGGCTAAGATGTTCGGCTCCGGCCCGTCTATCTGGGTAACGCATTCCTCCGCAACCTCTCTCCGGGGGTTACCATGAACAGAATCGCAACCGGCCTGCTGCTCACGGTTCTCGCCGTCTCAGCTCCACGGGAGGCCTCCGCGTTGATCACCGGCGGCACGGGCAACACCCCGCTCCGCGACCCGGGCTGGCCTGCCGGCGGGGCGGCGATCTTCAACCACCCGGGCCGCGTCGCCTGGTGGGAGGGCCCGCCGTTCGGCGGCGGCCAATGGCATTCCGAGTGCCGGGGCGACGTCGATGCCCTGAACGCCGTGCTGGCCGACTTCTCCAAGCTCGATGTCAAGAACCGGCGGATCGTCGTCCGCGACGGCACCGGCCACAGCTTCTGGCTCGCCCCGAATCAGGAGCCGGAGAAGCTCGCGGCGGCGAAGATCGACTGGGCGTTCACGGTCTGGGTGCCGGCCAACTGGGAGCAGCTCCGCAATCTGCCGCCCGACCTGAACCCGACCGGCGTCGGGGAAACCTCGCCGCCCTCGCAGATCGACGTCTACACCGCCGGCATCGACTGGGCGGCAGTGACCGTCCCGACGGGGATCGAGGTCGTCGACCAGCGACTGGTGGCGCACGGCTTCACGCCCGCCGACGGGGCGGTGCTGGAAGGCAAGGTCACCGACCTGACGACCGGGCGGCCCCTGGCCGCCACCATGCGTCTCCAGCGCGTCGAGACGCAGCAGAAAGGCGGGCACCTCTACTCGGCCATCGCCGAAGCCAGGGCGGACGCCCAGGGCCGCTGGGTGCTGAAGAAGGCCTCGGCCGGCTGGGTCCGCGTGGTCGTCGAGACGGAAGGCTTCGTGCCCCGAGTCGCCGGATATGCCCGGCTCGACGGCCAGCCGCGCTGGCAGTCCTTCGATTCCGGCCTGGTCCGGTCGGCCCCGGTCTCGGGACGGGTGATCGACGAGGACGCGAAGCCGCTTGCCGACGTCGATGTGCGGTTCGGAAACGTCCAGGCCGCGTCCGGCGGCAGATACGCCTCACCTTCGGCGTACGAGTTCAAGACGGACGCCGACGGCCGTTTCCAGGCCGAGCCGATTCCGGCGGGCACGGCGACGATCTGGGTTCATAAGCCGGGTTATTACGGACTCGGCCTTGGCCATCCCGTCAAGTCGCCGGAGGCGAACGTCGAGATCCGCATGAAGAGGGCCGGAGGCATCCGGGTCACGGTGGATTTCGCCGGGAAGAAGCGGGCCGGTGACTACGTGGTCAAGCTCTCGCCGGAGGGCGGCGACGTGGTCGGCTCGTACGGCGGCTCGGGGAACATCGACGCCAAGGACCAGATGTATTTCGCGATCCTGCCGCCGGGCCGCTACGTCCTGACTGGGCGGCCGAATCCGGGCTCGGAGAGCGAGGAGACCGAGCCCGTCACGATCGACGTGAAGGCCGGCCCGGCAGCGGAGATCACGCTGAAGGCGAGGTGAGGTTGCTCGCCGCCTCAAGGCTTCTCGCCGGACTGCCGCATGAAGATCTTCCTGTAGGCGGCGACGTTCGGCCGCGACCATCTTCTCCGGGCTGACGCGGTAGACGCCGATGACGACGGACTTTTCGGCCGCGTCCTTCTTCACGGCGCCAGTCGGATGGTCCACGTCGAAGAGGTGACCTTGCCGTCAGCCACGGCGTCGTTGCAAGCCGTCTCGGCCAGGTGGACGTGGATCCTGGGCCTCCAGGTCAGGACGGCGGAGCCGGTCGCCAGTGAGAGGACGGCGATAAGGGCGATGCGAAACCGGGGGGATTTGACCCGCATGGCGGCGCTCCGAGGGAGAGGGCGAACCGGCGCAGGGAATTCGTCTCGTCTCACCGATGGCGGGCGTCCAGCGTGAAGCGGGCTCGCTCATCCGTACCGCTCCTTCCACTCGGCCTTCATCCGGGCATAGGCGGGCTTGGCCTCGGCCTTCTTCCATGCATCGAAGAAGATCTGCGCCGACTCCGCCTTCACCGGGTCGCCCGTGCCTTTCTCTAACTGGTGCTTATCCTTGGGGTCGTACTTCCGGCCCCCCTTATAGTTCGTGTACCGCCGGGCGCGTGTGAAGCCCATCTGGAGGAACTTCCGGGCCATGTCCGCCCCGACGAAGTCCTTCTGCCGCAGGTAGGCGAGGAACTTCTTGTAGATCGCCTGGCTGCTCTCCCTGGCAATCTCGGGCGTCTTGAAGCGCCAGAGCGGCACCAGCTCACCCTTGTACGGCTCGCAGATCAGGACGCCTTGTTCGCCCTTGCCGACGCGGTAGAGCTCGGGGTTCGCCCGGTAGTCCACGTCGGGCTTCCAGGCGTATTTCGACTTGTCGAAGTTGAGGTAGCTGGGCTTGTCCATGCCGCTAAAGAGGGCAAGTTCCGGGCCGACTCCGGCTCGGTGTCTGCGTGGATTCCACCTCTGGATGTCTCTGACCGCGACGGGGAAGGAATCATGTACCGCTACGACGCCTACGAGCCGGAGAAGCCGCCGCCCGGCGGGCAGGAACCGGCGGAAGCGGCTGTGGCCGAGTTCGCGTGGGTCGTGGATGGTCGAGCGGGAGGAGAGGAGCGGGCCATTCCCAGGACGAACCGCATCCTGATCATCGTGACCAACGTGGGCGAGTACGAGGATAAAGGTCGCGAACCGTCGATGTGCCGGCCTACGACGCCATCTACATGACCGGCGGCCACGGCGTCTCCCTCGACTTCCAGAGCCCCGACCTGGCGAAGCGCACGGCCGCCTTCTGGGCGGCGGGCAAGATCGTCTCCGCCGTCTGCCACGGCCCCGCCCGGCTGGTCGAGGTCAACTCTCCGGAGGCGACCACCTGATCTCCGCGAAGGACGTGACGGGTTTCTCCTAGGTTCTGTCTGACGGCTCGATGAGCCGAAAGCAACGGCGGATCATGGCCAGCTTGACCATGGCCAGGAAGTTGACCGCCAGCTTCTCGAACCGCGTCGCCAGCCGCCGGTTCTCCTTCATCCAGAGGATGCACCTCTCGACGATGTTGCGGCGGCGGTAGGCCTCGGCGTCGAACGTCGGGCTTCGCCGCTGGTCCTTGCGGGTCGGGATCACCGCCTTGATCCCTCGCCGTCGCAGGTAGCGGCGGATGCGTCTGTAGCTATACCCCTTGTCGCCGGCCAGGCGGCGGGGCCGGCGTCGCGGCCGGCCCCGGCCGGGCCGCTTGATCCGCACCGCCTCGAGCGCCGGCTCCAGGGACCTCGACTCGTGGGCCCGGCCCGCGGTGACGACGGCCGACAGCGGGACGCCGCCGGAGTCGACGACCAGGTGCAGCTTCGTCCCGAAGCCGCCGCGCGAGCGGCCGAGGGCGTGGTCGGCCGGCTCGGCCGTCCCCCTTTTCCCCCCCGGCCCCGGCGGCCGCGCGGCCGGCCCGGATGGACGTCCCGTCGATGCACCAGAGGTCGAAGTCGATCCGCCCCGAGGCGTCCAGCTCGAGATGCAGCCGCTCCAGGATGCGGTCGATCGTGCCGTCGCGGGCCCAGCGGTTGAATCGGTCGTAGACGCTCTTCCACTTTCCGTATCGCTCCGGCAGCTCCCGCCACTGGGCGCCCGTATGGAGGATCCAGAGGACGCCGTCGAGCGTCGTGCGGTGGTCGTTCCACCGCCCGCCCGGCCTCCCGACCGGAGGGAGCAGGTCGGCGATCAGGGCGAACTCCTCGTCCTTCAGCTCGTAGCGTCGCGTCATCGCGGCCTCCTCGGGGAAGCCGCTATCGTAACGCCTTGCGAGCCGTCAGACAGAACCTAGAACGAGGAGGGCGAGGTCAGTCGCGAGGATGCGGCGCCGTACAATCTCGAAGAGGAACTCCAGAAACGTGGCGCCAAGTACGGCAGGGCCTGGATGGCGATCAGCTCCCACGTCGAGGATGGGAACCTCATCACGGGCCAGAACCCGACGAGCCCGGCGGCCGTGGACGAGGCGCTCGTGTAGTAGCTGAAGGAGGGGTGATGCTCACGATCGACGTGATTTCGGATGTGATCTGCCCGTGGTGCTTCATCGGCAAGCGACGGCTGGAGAAGGCCCTGAATGGCCGGGCCGCCACGGTCCGCTGGCACCCCTTCCAGCTCAACCCTGACATGCCCCGAGAGGGCATCGAGCGTCGCGAGTACCGAATCAGGAAGTTCGGTAGCTGGGAGCGGTCGCAGGGACTCGACGCCCAGGTGGCCGCCGCCGGGCGGGGCGAGGGCATCGCGTTCAACTTCGACCGCCAGTCGCGTACCCCGAACACGCTCGACGCTCATAGGGTCATCTGGCTCGCCGGCGAGCGGGGCGTCCAGGACGCGGTGGCCGAAGCCCTGTTCCTCGCCTACTTCACCGAAGGCCGCGACCTGGCCGACCGGGAAACGCTCGCGGAGATCGCGGCTGGGGCTGGTCTCACCCAGGTGGAGGAGCTGCTCGCGGGTGACAAGGGGCTGGACGTCGTCCGGGCTGGTGAGGAGCAGGCCCGCCACCTTGGCGTGTCCGGCGTGCCGTTCTTCGTCGTGAACGGGAAGGTCGCCCTGTCCGGCGCCCAGCCGCCGGAGCTGTTCCTGCAGGCGTTTGAGCAGGCAGGCGAGGGGGTCGTGGCTGGCGAGTCGTGCGAGATCGACTCGGAGACGGGTGGGCGAGGGTGTTGATATCGCTCCATATACGAGGGGTTGATGCGGGATCGCGGACCAATCAATCCTCGGCGACAAGGCCACGTCCCGAGTAATCCGTCAAAACGAGCCACGCATCCAGCCCTAGAGCCTGTTGCTAACACCGCCGGCCCTCACGTCGAAACCACCAATCCCACGACCAGCGAGCGAGTCGGATCACCCTGAATTTCCATCACGACCTCGGCGACACGACGTTCGAGACGCCCGTCGAACCAGACCGCCCGGCACGCCATCGATCCATCGCCGACCGCCCTGCGACGGCGGCGGAGATCCCGATCCCTCCGTGGACCTCTGGGCCGAGCACCCCGAGACGGGCGAGCAGCTCTGGCTCTGCCTCGCCTGCGGCGTCTGATCCGCCTCGACTCCACGCTCGCCCGAGCCGGTCGCCGCCCGGCTCGGGACGACACCATCGGGAAGAGCGTCGGCGGAGTCCAACCTCATGCGGAGACGAGACCTGATGCACACGACCAGGGCGGCCATGTTCCACCCCGGCCGGATCGTCGCTACGCCCGGGGCCCTGGAGGCCGGCCGGGCCAGCGGTCAGAGGCCCGAGACCTTCCTCGCCGCCCACATGGAGGGCTACCTGGGCGGCGACCTCTGGGACGAGGACCGCCGCCTCAACGAAACCTCGTCCGCCATCCCGGAAAGAGATCTGGGGGCAGGGCTCGAACCTGCGTCCAGTCGGTCCAGAGCCGACCGCTCTACCTCTGAGCTACCCCAGAATCGTTTCATCGAACGAACATCCCGCCGACGACCTGCGTTCGGCGGGATGTCCGGGGGCAGGGCTCGAACCTGCGTCCGGTCGGGTGGGAGCCGACCGCTCTACGTCTGAGCTACCCCGGACAGGAGACTATAGATCGGCCAGTGGGATCTCGACCCCCTTCCCCGAGAAGACGCCCATCCTGCGGAGCGCCAGGGCGAGCCCCGGGTGCCCGACGGTCACGCCGTGGACCAGCTCCGGCGTCGGGCGGAAGGCGTGGACCTTGCGGCCGGTCCGGGGGGCCGACCAGCCGCTCTTCACCGGGTCGACGCCGTGCCGGCGACAGGCGTCCTCCACGAGCGTCCTCGGGCAGTCGAGGGCCCCGGAGAGCACCTCCCAGGGGAGCGGCAGCTCGTTCCAGACCTGGGTGTCAGGGTCGAGACCTCCCCCGGTCATGCGGTGCCAGGCCGCCACGTCGGCGGCCATCAGTCGCAGCACCTTGCCGGGGCAGAGCCCCTCCAGCACCTCGTCCATGTCGAGGGCGTGCAGCAGGGCGATCCACGAGTCCCTCGCCTTGTTCCAGGCCCCCGCCGTGGCGTTCCAGGTCGAGGAGTCGTTCCCCTTCTTCACGATCATCGTCCGACGGTTGATGTTGCTGCGATCCCAAGTCTCCCTGAGCAAGGATGCGATCCGGTCGAGGATGCCGTACCACCGGCCCAGCAGCTCGCCCTTGCGGGCGTCGTCGAGGCGGTCGAGCACCTCCTTGTCCGGGAACGCGTGGGCGATCGCCCACCAGTTCGTCGAGGCCGAGGCCCGGCAGCGGCGGAAGAGCAGGTCGCAGACCTGGTCGAACGGGCGCTGCTGGCCGGCGATGGTGAACTCGCTGCGGAGGTTGCAGCGGGCCGTGAGGTAGGCGACGAAGCAGGCGGCGTTGCGGTCCTTCGAGAACTCCTCCCAGGTGAGCGTGGACGCCAGCCGGCTCTTGCCGATCAGGGTGAACTCCCGCTTCTCGACCTCCCTCGCCAGACGATCCCGCTTGCGCTCCATCCGGGCGGCGAGGCGGAATCGCTTGTTGTACTGCCGCTTCGGGATCTCCAACCCGGCCGACTTGCGGGTCGGGCGGTCGAGGCGGTCGTACTTGAAGTCGCCCCGCCCGAACGCCTTGCCGATCGTCGCCCCGGCCTGGACGAGGTAATCCTTGACGCCTTCCAGGTCCGTCCCCGAGGGCCGATCGCCGACATGGAAGAGCGACTCGGCCACGTCGAGCTGCCGGTCCATGCCGACCGGGCGGCGGAAGTCCTCCGCCATCGAAGAAAAGCCGAAGCCCCACCATCCCCGCTTCAACGAGCCCCCGGCGACCTTCTGGAGCGTGCGAAGCTCCCTGGGGGCGAGGTCGTCGAGTTCGCCGACGATCAGCTCGGCCACGTCCTCGGGACGCCGACGGCGGTCGAGCGACTCGTACAGCTCCCTCAGTCGGTCCCTGGCGTCCACATCCAGCCCTCCCCGCACGGTCGGCCCACTTCGGGCGCGTGTGGCATGACGGACATCGTAGACGCCCGCCCGGTTCGCACTCCGGCACAGGTTCGTCCCACGCCGACACTTGATGGAACGGGTCCGTGCGACGTAGAGGATCACGGGTCGGCGTGTCGTCCTCCCCGGCCGACGACGGCCCGGATCGCCTCGGAGAAGGCCGTGCGGGTGCGCGGCGGGACGCAGCCACGACGCCGCAGGAGCCCGACGGATCGGCGGGGCGTCGGCCGCGCCAAACGAATCGCCACGACGCCCGGCCCGCCCGCCCCCATCGCCGGCAGGACCGTCGCCGGGCCACCGAGCCCGTATTGCGAGCGACCTACACCGACCCGCTCCTCCTTCCGGCCATCCGACGCCGCAGCGGTGGGGCCTCGTCGTGGGCCATTCGGGAGGCCTCGATCAGGGCCTTGCCCGAGCCGCAGCAGAGGTCGAGCCAGGCGGCCGGGCGGCCCTCGCTCGACGTTTTCTTCAGCACGTCGAGCGGGTTGAAGCCGAGTTCCCGATCATAGCCGTTGGAGCCGAGGAGGCCCCGCTCCCGGTTCATCCGGCAGTTGGCGACGACCGCCGATCGCTCCAGTTCGTCGTCGCCCATGAGGTCCATCACTAATCGTACCGGCCCATCTCACGATAGACGGTCATGGGGGACACGCCGCACTCCTTGGCGATGGTCGAGGCCTTCTTCCCCTCGGCGATGAGCGCCCGCACCTTCTCCCGGACAGCCGCCGACAAGTACTGCTTCACCTCCTCGGTGGGGTCGTCGGGGGAGGCGGCGAAGACCGGGGCGAAGTAGGCGTGCATCCTCCGCAGGCATCGTGCAACCGTCCGAACGGTCGATTCCCGTAGCATTCGAGCAGGTTGTCGCCCTGAAACGGCTGTCCGTGGGCCAGGCAGAGCGAGGCCAGGTCGTCGCTCTCACGATGCCTCAACAGGTCCGGCAGCGTGTCCCGCAGCATCCCGAAGGGGAGGATCGGGAACTCGGGGTCGGACTTCCGCACCCGCTTGAGCAGGCGGGTCCAGACGTTCGCAAAGTGGTACTGGGCGTTGGTCTCATGCTCCCTGTACCAGGGCATGCCCTCCTCGGAAACGAGAAGCAGTTCCGAGCCGATATTCCTGGACCGCTCCAGTCTCCACCGGAGCATCCTCGCCGTCTCGGGCCAGATCAGCCACTCCCCGAAGACCTCGGTCTTGGAGCGCAGGAGGCGAACGAAGCTGTCCTCGACCGTCGAGGAGAAGTGCAACCGCTCGGCGTATTCGTGGCGGTGGCCCAGCAGGATGTCTCCCCTGGCCAGACGTCCCCCCTCCGCCGCCCCCATGGCGCAGTTCAGCCCCAGGTACAGCAGCAGCCTCTCGGTGGGGGTGGCGTGCTTGTTAATAGTCGCCAGTTGCTCGGCCGAGTACACCCGCTTGGTGATGACCGACAGCATCCGCTTGGCTCATCACCTTGGCGACGGCCTCACGCCTCCGGGCCGGGCTCACGAGTTTCCCCGGGCGGCCTCCTTGAGGATCGCCTTGTCCAGGGCCGGTTCGGCGACCAGGGCCTTGAGCCTGGCGTTCTCCTCCTCCAACTCCTTGAGCCGCTTCACCTCGTCGACCTTGATCCCGCCGAACTGGTTCCGCCAGCGGTGATACGTGTTCTCGGAGACGCCCAGGGCCTTGCGGATCTCGGCGACGCCGGTCCCCTTGGCCGACTCGGAGTCGGCCTCCCTCGGCTTGCGGACGATCTGCTCGGGCGTGTGTCGGATTCGTTTCATCTGATGAGTCTTTCCGTCCTCATGGGCCAGAACGACTCTCATACCAGATGGATCAACCTAGGGGGAGCAGGTCATTGGGGCTCAGACCTTCACCGCCTGCCCCGCCACCTTCCGCTCCACGGCCGCGAGCTCGGCCTCGATCCTCTCCAGCCGGGCAATCGCCGCCCGGACTTCGTCGCTATCGGCGGCCTCAAGGGCCCGCTCTAACGCTTCGCGGGTCGCGGTGATCTTGCCCCGCGCCTCGTCGAGGTCGCCGGCGGCCAATTCGAGCGTTTCGTCGATCATGGGTGCGTCCGCCGGGGCCTGGAATATCTCCGGTCCCGCTGCACGGAAGATCGACGCAAACTCTTATCCTAACAGGCGTTTCAGGGCGGTTCGACAGTCGCCGAATCACTCCCCCGCCTTCCGGCGATCGCGGTGTGCCGCCTGCTTCGCCCGATTCCCGCAGATGGCCATGCTGCACCATCGACGGGCGCGGCCTCGCGTGCGGTCCACGAATAGAAGCGTGCAGGTCGAGCCCTCGCACGCCTTGGCGTACTCGAAGTCCTCGCTGCACACGAATCGGGCGATCTCCTCGGCGATCGGCAGCAGCAGGGCCTCAGGAGTCCGCAGGCGTCGGCGCGCCTTGAGCTCCAGGGCTGGCTTCACGCCTTCTGGCCCGATCACGACCTGGTAGAACCGCTCGTCCCGGTCGAGGAGGCGGTTCAGCGGCTCGAGCTCGCGCACGTCGTCGGGGCCGAGCTTCCTGCCGCTCCGCTCCCGGACGAATCCCCGGAACCACTCCCGCAGGCCCCGGGCCTGGGCGGCGACGGCGTCGAACTCGCCCGGGATCGCTCGGTCCCGCAACGCCTTAAGCTCCTCCGCCGTCGCGAGCCCCGCCTCCTCCAGCCAGGCGAGCAGTCCGTCGCCGGAGTCGATCCAGTCGACCTGGACGTCCACCGACGTGGCCAGGGTGTTGAGGAAATCGAGCCCCGGCCAGCCGGAAATAAAGAACGCCGGGGGCTTCTGCGTGCTCATCGGGATCCCCATCCGACTTGTAACCAGACTGAACCCACTTGACCGGTTATGACGGCCGGCGTAACCTCACGTATGCCGGCGATGCGGTTAGCATAGCCTCTCGTCCAGGGTACCACACGGCAAGGCGGACCGATGCGTTATCGCACGATCGACGTGGACGGACTCGACGTCTTCTACCGGGAGGCCGGGGAACCCGGGGCCCCGAATCTGCTGCTGCTCCACGGCTTCCCCAGCTCCAGCCACATGTTCCGCGACCTGATGCCGCTCCTGGCAGATCGTTTCCACGTCATCGCGCCCGACCTCCCGGGCTTCGGCCGCACGGCGATGCCGGCCCGAGACGCGTTCGCCTACACCTTCGACAACCTCGCCCGAGTCGTGGAACGCTTCACCGAGGTCATGAGCCTCGACCGGTTCGCGGTCTACGTCTTCGACTACGGGGCCCCGACGGGCTATCGCGTCGCGATGCGGCACCCGGAGCGGATCACCGCGATCATCTCCCAGAACGGCAACGCCTATGAGGATGGGCTGAGCGACGGCTGGGACCCCATCCGTTCCTACTGGCGCGAGCCGTCGACGGCCAACCGGGACGCTCTCCGGTCTTTCCTGAGACCTGAGGCGACGCTCTGGCAGTACACCCACGGCGTTCCCGACGCGACCGCCGTCTCGCCGGACGGCTACTCGCTCGACGACTTCTACCTGGCGCGACCCGGGGCCGACGAGATCCAGCTCGACCTGTTCCGCGACTATGCGAGCAACGTGGCCCTGTATCCCGCCTTCCAGGATTACTTCCGCACGCACCGGCCGCCGTTCCTGGCGGTCTGGGGCCGGAACGACCCGTTCTTCCTGCCCGCCGGTGCCGAGGCTTACAAGCGCGATATCCCGGACGCCGACATCCGCCTCTTCGAAACCGGGCACTTCGCGCTGGAGACGCATGCGGGTCCGATCGCCGTGGCGATTCGGGAATTCCTGGCCGGATGAGCCGGAAGTCGCGGTCCGGCGGCGTCCACTGGCAAGCCAATGAGACGAACTGTTGAAAACGAGATGGATTCGCGGCGAAGCCGGGATGCCCGCTGTCAGTGTTCGGTAGCCTCGCTGAAAATGCCAACTCACTACTGCGAGAGGGGCGTCCCATGCGTGCGATTCTCAGGACGGAGTTCGGTGGCCCGGATGTCCTCGTCATCCGCGAGATCCCGGAGCCGGAGCCCAAAGAGGGCCACGCGGTGATCCAGGTCAAGGCGTTCGGCCTCAACCACGCCGAGCTGCACACGCGCAAGGGGGAGTGGGCCGAGATCGCCGATGTCAGCGGCATCGAGTGCGTAGGGGTCGTGAAGTCCTGTCCCGGCGGCGAGTTCCCGATCGGTGCCAAGGTCGCCGCGCTGATGGGTGGCCTGGGGCGGACCATCAACGGCAGCTACGCCGAGTTCACCCGCGTGCCGGTCTCGAACGTCGCCCTGATCGAGGCGGACCTCCCCTGGGCCGACCTGGCCGCGCTGCCGGAGACCTATGCCACGGCCTGGACCTGCCTGTTCCGCAACCTCGACATCCAGCCGGGCCAGACGCTCGTCATCCGGGGCGCGACCTCCTCTTTCGGCCAGGCGGCCGTGAAGCTGGCCGTGAACGCCGGGGCGAAGGTGATCGCCACCAGCCGCAGCCGGGAACGGTTCCCCATGTTGGAGAAGCTGGGGATCGTGCGGGCTGAGCAGGAACTGCCGGACCTCTCGACGCGGATCTCCGAGGCCAAAGAGCTCGACGCGGTGCTCGACCTCGTCGGCAACAGCACCATCCTCGACTCGCTCAGAATGCTCCGCCGCGGGGGCCGGGCCTGCCTCGCCGGCTGGCTGGGCGGCCTCGCGCCGATCGCCGACTTCAACCCGCTCCTGCAGATGGCCAGCGGCGTCTACCTGACCTTCTTCGGCAGCTTCGTCTTCGGGACACCGGGCTTCCCGCTCTCCGACGTCCCGCTCGGGCAGATCGCCGAGGACGTGGCGGCGGGCCGCCTGGAGGCCAAGCCGTCGCGCGTCTTCCGCTTCGAGGAGATCCGCGAGGCGCATCGGGTCATGGAAGCGAACGAGGCCGGCGGCAAAATGGTGGTCGTCCACGATTGACCGGCCACAGTGGTCATCGAATCCGAGGAGAAGGTCATGGCGCATCCCGAAGATTACGACGTGGTCGTCCTGGGCAGCGGGGCCCCCGGCAAGCTGGTCGCCTGGGCGCTCGCCTCGCGAGGGCAACGGGTGGCGGTCGTCGAGCGGCGCTACGTGGGCGGTGCCTGCCCGAACATCGCCTGCCTGCCCAGCAAGAACATCATCCACGACGCCAGGGTCGCCGACCTCGTCCGCAGGAGCGCCGAGTTCGGCATCTCGCGCGGCGAGTGGCAGGTCGACATGGCGGCCGTCCGCGACCGCAAGCGGAAGATGGTCGACGGGCTGGTCGAGATGCACCTGGCGAAGTACCGGGAGAGCGGAGCCGAACTCGTCATGGGTAGCGGGCGCTTCGTCGCGCCCAGGACCATCGAGGTCGCGCTCAACGAAGGGGGCTCGCGGACGCTCCGCGGCAAGACGGTGGTCATCAACACCGGTTCGAGGGCCCGGCTCGACGACACCCCCGGCCTCGCGGAGTCCGGCCCCCTCACGCATGTCGAGGCCCTGGAGCTGGACCGGCTGCCTGAGCACCTGCTCGTACTGGGCGGCGGCTACGTGGGGCTGGAGCTGGCGCAGGCCTTCCGCCGCTTCGGCAGCCGCGTGACGATCGTCGAGCGCAACGGTGCCCTGATCCACCGCGAAGACGAGGACGTGACCAAGGCCGTCGAGCGGCTCCTGCGCGACGAAGGCATCGAGATACGGACCGGCACGGCGGTCGAGCGCGTCGAGGGGACGTCCGGCGATTCCGTCCGCCTGCATACGGCGGGAGGTGCGATCGAGGGAACGCACCTGCTCGTCGCCGGCGGGCGCACCCCGAACACCGACGGCATCGGGCTGGAGTCGGTCGGGGTGGAAGTGGACGCACGGGGCCACATCAAGGTCGACGAGCGGCTGCGGACCACGGCGGAGGGCGTGTGGGCGGCGGGCGATTGCGCCGGGAGCCCTTACTTCACGCATATCGGCGAGGACGACTTCCGCGTGCTGCTGGCCAACCTCACCGGCGGTGACCGCGTGACGACCGGGCGGCAGGTCCCCTACTGCCTGTTCACCGACCCGGAGTTGGCCCGGGTGGGCCTGAGCGAGCGGGAGGCCAAGGAAAGTGGCGTGAGCTACCGCCTGGCCAAACTCCCAATGCAGGGCGTGCTGCGGGCACGGACCCTCTCCGAGACGCAGGGATTCTTCAAGGCCCTGGTCGAGGCGGACGGCGAGCGCATCCTAGGATTCACCGCGTTCGGGCCCGAGGCTGGTGAGGTCATGGCCGTCGTCCAGGTGGCGATCCTGGCGGGCCTGCCGTACACGGCGTTGCGGGACGCCGTCCTGACCCACCCGACGATGGCCGAAGGGCTCGCCGGGCTGTTTGGATCGGTACCGAACGGCTGATCTCGGGCTTCGCTTGGCCGGGGCCTCCGATCGCATGATCAGCGGGGCTCCATCCGGAAGTCAGGTCACGGTTTACGACGAGGGCGGCGTCTTCTCACCCCGGATGCGGGCGTGACCGCTCGCGTTCGTAGTTTCGTTTTCCACTGGAAGCGGCCGCTTCGGCCGTGTCGCCGCCAAAGGAATAGATCTTGAACCTGCTGATCAAAGTCCTCGCCAAGTCCGGGCTCCTCAGGGACCACCTGAACCAACACCTCGTTCGGGCCTCGATGATCCTGATCTTCGTGCTCTTCGGGTACCAGAAATGGTTCGAGTACGAGGCCCAGGCCCTGATCCCCTTCATCCGGAACGGCCCGCTGACGTCCTGGATGTACCCGGTGTTCGGCCTGCATGGGGCGACCTGGTTCCTGGGCGTGTCGGAATGGCTGACGGCGGCGCTGCTGGTCTGGGGCTACTGGAGCCCCAGGGCGGGCGTCATTGGGGCCTTCCTGTCCGTCGGCACCTTCGTCACGACGGTGACCATCATCCCGTTCATGCCGGACGGCTGGGACGCGGCCGCGGGCTTTCCGGCAATGAAGGGCGACGTGGCCTTTCTGATGAAGGACGTCGTCCTCCTTGCCGCGTCCGTCTACCTGCTGAAGCAGGACGTCGCGAGAGTCATCGATTCTCGCGACACGGGCGCGATGCACGCCGGTGATCGCCGGGCGGTCGAAGTCGCCTCTTAGGTTTTGCGGGCTGAGGCAGGCGGCGGGGAGGACTGCGAGGCCGACCCGGCGACGGGCAAGCGGGATTGCTGAACCCCAGAAACACCGAAAGCCGGGTAGGAGATGCCTACCCGGCCTCGGTTGTGGGTGCCCCGACTGCCGCTCGCGGCGGTGTGCAATCCTGGGCGGGCGAACCGCCGAGGAGCATGAGTTTTTGGCGCGGAGCACTGTCAGAGCACACAGCTCTTATCGGCTCGGGGGCGTCGGGGCTTGAGCGTCACACTCACCCCTCACGAGCACCACCCTGTTCTCCTGTGCCGGGGATGCGGCTCCCCCTGTCTGGCTTCCCGCTCGCGACATCTCTCGTCCACGGCTTCTGAGCCGGGGACTTGACTCGCCCAGGTCATGCAACTAGAAATGTTTCATGAGACGCGACAGCCGACTTTCCGGGGTGCTCCACATCCTGCTCCACATCGCCGAGCGGCCGGACCCGGTCACCTCGGACCACCTGGCAAGGATGATGGACACCAACCCCGTCGTGGTCCGGCGGATCCTCGCCGGCCTCCGCCAGAAGGGCTACGTGCGATCGGAGAAGGGGCACGGCGGCGGGTGGACGCTGGCGTGCGACCTCTCTGCGGTCACCCTGCGGGACATCCACGTCGCGCTCGGCAGCCCCGCGACGCTCGCCATCGGCAACCGCACGGAAGCCCCCGGCTGCCTCGTCGAGCAGGCCGTGAACGCCGCGCTCGGAGAGGCATTCCGGGAGGCCGAGGAAATGCTGCTCAGCCATTTCGGGCGGGTCACGCTGGCGATGCTCAGCGCCGACTTCCACGCCCGAATGATCGCCCGCGGCCAGTCACCGGAGAGTACGGAGCAAGCCCATGACTCCTGAGCCATTCACCCCGCAGGCCGCGTTCGCGAACCCGGAGCACGTCGCCCGCTACGCGGACGGCCCGCCGCGTTTCGTGCCGGGGTTCGCCGACATGCACCGCATGGCGACACTCCTGCTCGCCGAGCGGGTGCCCGAGGACGGCCGGGTCCTGGTCGTCGGGGCCGGCGGCGGGCTGGAACTCCGGACATTCGCGTCCGCCCATCCCGGCTGGACGTTCGAGGGGGTCGACCCCTCGGCTGAGATGCTCAAGCTTGCCGAGCAGACCCTCGGCTCGCTCGCCTCGCGGGTCCGGTTGCACACGGGCACCGTCGATGCTGCGCCGGACGGGCCGTTCGACGCGGCGACCTGCCTGCTCACGATGCACTTCCTGTCCCGCGATGAGCGGCGGCGCACGGCGGCCGAGATCCGCCGCCGGCTCAGGCCCGGTGCGCCGTTCGTGTCGGTCCATGTCAGCGTCCCCGCAGCCGGGGACGCGCGGTCGGAGTGGCTGTCGCGCTACGTCGCCTTCGCCGCATCGTCCGGCGCGGCGATCAAAGACGCGCAAACCGCCCGGACGACGGTCGAAGCCCACCTGACCATGCTCACGCCGGAGGATGACGAGGCCGTCCTCCGCGAGGCGGGGTTCAAGGATGTCGGCCTGTTTTACGCCGGGTTCACCTTCCGAGGGTGGGTGGCGTACGCCTGATCCCCGCCGATTCCGATGACGGAGCACGAACCGACGGGACCTATTGGGCAAGGAGAACGCCATGAAAGAGACCAAGGACCTGAGCAGCCGGGAGGCGATCGCCCTCCTGGCTAGCGGGACGACGGCCGGGCTGCTGGCCGCCGGGAGCAACGCCCTCGCCGAGGAACAGAAGGCCCCTCAACAGAAGTTCGACTACGACGTGGTGATCGTCGGAGGCGGGCCGGCGGGCCTGAGCGCCGCGCTCGTCATGGGCCGGTCCTGCCGCAAGGTACTGGTCTGCGACGCGGGGAGCCCACGAAACCACACCTCACCCGCCGTGCACGGCTTCTTCACGCGGGACGGGATCGCCCCGGCCGAGTTGCTCAAGATCGGCCGGGAGCAGCTCAAGCCATACGCCGTCGAGTGGCACGACGGCCGGGTCGACGAGGCTGGGGGCCGGGTTCCGGGTGCGGCTGGGTCAAGACAAGGCCGTCGTCGCGCGGAAGCTTGTGCTCGCCGCCGGCATCACTGACAGGTTGCCCAACATCCCGGGTGTCCGGGACTGGTGGGGCACTGGAGTGCTCCACTGTCCGTTCTGCCACGGCTGGGAGGTGCGGGACGAGCCGTGGGCATACGTCGCCCCGGCCGAGTCCGCGGTCGAACGGGCGACGCTGTTCTCGGGCTGGGCCAAGTCCCTCACCTACCTCACCAACGGCGGGCCGCGGCCGACCGCCGACCAGGTGAAGTGGCTCAAGGACCATCAGGTCGCCGTGCGGGAGGAGAAGATCGCCGGGCTGGACGGAAAGAACGGGCGATTGGACACCGTAATGTTCGATGGCGGTCAGCCGCTCGCAGTTCGAGCGGTGTTCGTCCATCCGGAGCCGATCCAGCGCTCCGAACTGCCGAAGAAGCTAGGGTGCAAGGTGCTGACGGAGGGCCGGCAGGCCGGCATCGTCGAGACGGACGCGTTCGGCGCGACCTCGGTCCCCGGGGTGTACGTCATCGGCGACGCGTCGTCCACCGGCATGATGAACGTGACCGGGGCCGTGTCGGACGGCAGCATGGTGGGGGGTGCCGTTCAGCACGCCCTGGTGAAGGAAGACGTCGAGCAGAGCTGAGCAACGTCTGAAGGGCGGCGGTCACGACCGCCTCCGATTCTTCCGCCTCTTCGACGCCCGCCGCTGCTTCAGAGCTCCAGTCTTTTTCTTGCTCGGCGGCAGGTACACGGGGCCGCTGAAGGAGAAAGGCGGAAGGGTGCCGGCGCTGGTCAGAACCATGGGTGCGACGGACGATTGCAGGCTAATACTACAGTCGCGCTTCATTCTGAGGTAGTCTGGGGCTTCCATCAAGGAGGCTCCGAATGCCGACCGCCGACGTCGCGGCCGCCTGGCCGGAACGATTCGAGGAGGTGACCGAACGGCTCGCCCCGCGGTTCGGCCGCAAGGACCTCCGGCGGCGGGCCGAATCATACATGCGGGGCCTCCTGGGCCGGGTCGATCGCAAGAACTCGTGGCAGCTGGCCGAGGCCCTCGGAGACGCCACGCCGCACGGCGTCCAGCGCCTCCTGGGCCGCGCCCGCTGGGACGCCGACGCCGTCCGCGACGACCTCCGCGGCTACGTCGTCGAACGCCTCGGCGAGGCCGACGGCGTCCTGATCGTCGACGAGACCGGCTTCCTCAAGAAGGGGACCAAGTCGGTCGGCGTGCAGCGGCAGTATTCCGGCACGGCCGGGCGGATCGAGAACTGCCAGGTCGGCGTCTTCCTCGCCTACCGCACGGGCCGCGGGGCCGCCTTCCTGGATCGGGCGTTGTACCTGCCGAAGTCGTGGGCCGGCGACGCGGCCCGCCGCCGCGAGGCCGGCGTCCCGGAGGGGGTCGCCTTCGCGACCAAGCCCGAGCAGGCCCGGGCCATGCTGCGTCGCGCCCTGAAGGCCGGCGTGCCGGCCGCCTGGGTCACGGCCGACGAGGTCTACGGCTCCGACTACAAGTTCCGCAGCCTGGTCGAGCAGGCGGGGCTCGGCTACGTCGTCGCCGTCTCCTCGGCCCAACGGCTGTTCCTCGGCGGCTTCTACGGCCGGGCCGACGCCCTGGCCGCCGGGCTGCCGGCGGACGATTGGCTCCGCCTCAGCTGCGGGGCCGGCTCGAAGGGGCAGAGGCTCTACGACTGGGCCTTCGTCGAGTTCGCCTTCCAGTCCGACGGGGCGTGGACCAAGGGCCTGCTGGTCCGCCGCTCGATCGCCGAGCCCCACGAGCGGGCGTACTACCTCTGCCGGGGTCGGAAGGGGACGACCGTGGAGGGGCTGGCCCGCGTGGCGGGCTGTCGCTGGGCCATCGAATCGGCCTTCGAGCAGGCGAAGCAGGAAGTCGGCCTGGACGGCTACGAGGTGCGGAGCTGGGCCGGCTGGCATCGCCACGTGACCTTGTCGCTGCTGGCGCACGCCTTCCTGGAGGCCCTGCGGGCCGAGGCGGGCCCGCCGCCCCCAAAAAGAGGACGAAGAGGCGTTTCGCCGAGCTGATCCCGCTGACGGTCCCCGAAGTCCGTCGCCTGCTCACGCGTCCGGTCTGGCCGGTCGCCCGCGACGCGGACCATTGGCTGGACTGGTCGCAGTGGCGACGCCGCCACCAGGCCGAGGCCATGCGATGCCACTACCGGAGCCGCGGCCATTCGCCGTAAGGCAAAGCGCAACTGTAATACTAATCCTCATACCGCCTCCGCCACCCTCGCTGGGCTTTGTGGCGGGCGAGGGCGAGGGCCACGCGTCTCGTGTAGTCGTCGATAACCTTGGTATAGGCTGGAATCGAGTCCTCATCGTCCGGGCATGGAGCGGTCGAAGCCGCGATTTTCTCCAACGCCTCCACCAGCCCGCCATCGTCGCGGGTGGGCGGTAGGGCGCGACACACTTCCACCAATGCTTCCTTGTCAGTACGGCCCTCGCCCTTCACGCACTGGCTACCTTTGGTGAAAAGCCAAAAGGTATGCGGATCGCCGTTTAGTACTAGGTTCTGTCTGACGGCTCGTAGAGCGTTACCATGGCGGCTTCCCCAAGGAGGCCGCGATGACGCGTCGCTACGAGTTGAAGGATGAGGAATTCACCCCTGATCGCCGACCTTCTGCCGCCGGTCGGGAGGCCGGGGGGTCGCTGGAACGACCACCGGACGACCCTCGACGGCGTCCTCTGGATCCTCCACACGGGGGCCCAGTGGCGGGAGCTCCCGGAGCGTTACGGGAAGTGGAAGAGCGTCTACGACCGCTTCAACCGCTGGGCCCGAGACGGGACCATCGACCGAATCCTGGAGCGGCTCCACCTGGAGCTGGACGCCTCGGGGCGGATCGACTTCGACCTCTGGTGCGTCGACGGGACCTCCATCCGGGCGAGCCGCGCGGCCGCCGGGGCCGGGGGGGAAAAGGGGGACGGCCGAGCCGGCCGACCACGCCCTCGGCCGCTCCCGCGGCGGCTTCGGGACGAAGCTCCACCTGGTCGTCGACTCCGGCGGCGTCCCGCTCTCGGCCGTCGTCACGGCGGGCCGGGCCCACGAATCGAAGTCCCTGGAGCCGGCCCTGGAGGCGGTGCGGATCAAGCGGCCGGGCCGGGGCCGGCCGCGACGGCGGCCCCGCCGCCTGGCCGGCGACAAGGGGTATAGCTATCGGCGCATCCGCCGCTACCTGCGACGGCGGGGGATCAAGGCGGTGATCCCGACCCGCAAGGACCAGCGGAGGAACCCGAAGTTCGACGCCGGGGCCTACCGCCGACGAAACATCGTCGAGCGGTGCATCCTCTGGCTGAAGGAGAACCGCCGCCTGGCGACCCGGTTCGAGAAGCTCGCGGTCAACTTCCTGGCCATGGTCAAGCTCGCCATGATCCGCCGTTGCTTCCGGCTCATCGAGCCGTCAGACAGAACCTAGTGGGTCACTTGGATTGCCTGTGGCCATAAGTCGGCACGCCGCGGGACCGGGACACGCGAGCAGGCCCCCGAGCCGCCGAGGTGGTGACGGCGCTCACGCTGCCGCCGCCGCCGGGCCGCCCGCTTGCCGCCCCACTGGAACGGCGTCGGCGCCGCGTCCCAGTGCCGCGCCGCGGCTTCATACCACGCGATGATCTGGGCCGCGTCGGTCGGGTACTGCCCGTCCAGCGCCCGGCGCTTGAGGATCCGCTGCAGGCTCTCGGCCATGTTCAGCCAGGAGCCGCCCACCGGCGTGTACAGCGGCATGATCCCGTGGTCGAACAGCCAGCACACCAGCTCGGGCGTCTTGTGGCCGGCCAGGTTGTCGAGCACCAAGAGCATCCGCAACGGCGGCGGTGCCTCCGGGAGCGTCGGCACGACCGTGAGGCCCTCCTGCCAGCGTTCCCAGGCCCCACGCCAGCCGTCGTCCGGCGTCGCCGGAGGGTCGGGCATCGCGGCAAGGATGGCCGCCAGTTCGCGCTTCAGCCAGGGGTGCAGGACGGCGTTGGGGCAGGCCGTCACGCCGCTGACGCGGGCGTGGCCGTCGGCCGGGCGGAACAGCGTCAGGGCCTTCGCCGTGCCGTCGCGGAGGTACTCGTGCGGCTGGCGCGCCGGGTCCCCTTCGGGGCGCCACGACCGTCCCGGGTAGGGGACCGTCTGGTAGGGGCCGGCCTGGTCGGTGCACCAGACCTCCAGCCCCGACGACGTACCCGTGAGGTAGGCCGCCTCGATCAAATTTTTTTCGCATCAGAATCCGGGTCGGCGACCTGGACCGGCCCGACCTTGCGGCGGCGCAGCGCCTTGCCGGTGGGGCACCAGGTCCGAGTGCGCTGGTAGCTGGCCCCGGACTCGCGCAGGACGCGGCGGATGGTATAGGTCGAGACCTTCGGCAGGCCGTCGGCGGCCGCGCGGAGCGTCCGCTGCAACGTCGAGAGCGACCAGGTGGCGGTGCCGTCGCCCTCCGGGGTCGGCGCCCGGGCCGCCTCGGCGGCGATCCGCGCCCGCTCCTGCGGGCCGTAGGTCGGGCTCCGCCCGCCGCCGTGGCGGGGCTTCAACGCCTCAAGGCCCTCGGCGTTGAAGCGGGCGACCAGGTGCGAGACGGCGTCGCCGGAGCGGCGGCCGACGGCGCGGGCCGCGTCCTGGTAGTCGTCGCCGGCGGCGACGGCCAGCAGGATCTTGGCGCGGACGACCTCGGCGGCCGGGGCGGCCGAGGACCGACTGAACTGGACCAACTCCCGTCGCTCCGCGTCGGTCAGCTCGCGGAGCGGGTCCTTCTTCTGGCGCGACATGGCGGCCTCCCTGGTGCGAGAAGCCACCGATTGTACTCGCACTCAGGTCTTATGGCTACGGGCATGGCACTTGACCCACTAGTACTACAGCGGTAACTCGGCTTTTAGGCGGCTATCCTGGCCCGAGGAGATCCTCGAATCAGGAGGCCTGGCATGGCGGCGACCGGGACGGCGGTGGAGTTGGAGGAAGTCCAGCGATGGGGCGAGGAGCTCGACGCCGTGGCCGGGCGGGTCGGCCGGCGGTTCGCCCGCGGCGAGACCCGCAGTCGGGTCGCGGCCTATCTCAGGGGGCTGCTCGGGCCGGTCCAGCGGAAGAACGCCTGGCAGGTCTCCGAGCGGATCGGCGACGCCGACCCCTACGGCGTCCAATACCTGATGGGTCGGGCCGGCTGGGACCCCGACGCCGTCCGCGACGACCTGAGGGCTTACGTCGTCGAGTCGCTCGGCGACCCGGACGCCGTCCTGGTCCTCGACGAGACCGGCTTCCTCAAGAAGGGGACCAAGTCGGCGGGCGTCGCCCGGCAGTACACCGGTACCGCGGGCCGGATCGAGAACGCCTAGGTCGGCGTCTTCCTCGCCTACGCCGGCCGGCATGGCGTGGCGTTCCTCGACCGCACGCTGTACCTGCCCGAGGGATGGACCGGCGACCCCGAGCGGTGCGTCGCGGCGGGCGTCCCTGAGGGGACTGCTTTCTCGACGAAGATCCGGCTGGCCAAGGCGATGCTCGAGCGGGCGTTCGCCGCCGGGGTCCCGGCGGCGTGGGTCGCCGGCGATGAGGTCTACGGCGTGTGGGAGTTGCGGCGGTGGCTGGAGGAGCGGAGACGGCCTTACGCGCTGGCGGTCCGGGCCAACCAGTACGGCTGGGCGGGGTCCGGTCAGGCCACGGTTGCTACCCTGGCCAAAGCGCTGCCGAAGCGGGCCTGGCACGGGATCACCATCGCGGCGGGTAGCAAGGGGCCCAGGCGGTACGCCTGGGCGTGGCTGGAGACCAACAGCGACCTGGGCCCGGCATGGCGGCGGTGGCCGCTGGTCCGCAAGAGCCGGGGCGATCCCGAGGATCTGGCGTACTACATCGCGGCGGGCCCCTGCCGGACGACGTCGACCCGGCTGGCCCAGACCGCCGGGGCTCGTTGGTCGATCGAGGGCGGCTTCGAGTCGGCCAAGCAGGAGGCCGGGCTGGCCGACTACGAGGTCCGGAGCTCGACCGGCTGGCATCGGCACGTCACCCTGGCCCTCCTGGCCCATGCCGTCCTGGCGGCGATCCGAAGGCTCGCCGAGGGGCCGCCGAAAAAAAGTCGGCCCAGGAGCCGGAGTTGATCGCCCTGACGGTGCCCGAGGCCCGTCGGCTCCTGGTCCGCCTGTTATGGGGACGCCTGCCGGAGACCGACGAGGTCTTGGGTTGGTCGGTGTGGCGACGCGCCCACCAGGCGTTGGCGCGGCGATGGCCCATCCTCCCCCAGCCGCCGGCGACGGGGAGGAACACGCCCGGGGCCTCAGGCGATCAGGGCCTGCTGAAGTTCGGCGGAGAGGATCAGATTCCCGAACCCCAGATGCTCATGGGCGAGGGTCGCGAAGATGCGGCCGCCGACCCGGAAGTCGGCAGCCCCCATGTGCGCGCTCTCCTCGGCGTCGCCAAAGCCGAGGGCAAGCTCCTGGGAGTCGCTGGAGTCCATGAGCGTTGTCCTCATCCCGATTGTAGCGGCCCAACGTACCGATAGCTGTTCAACAAAACCCCCGTGGGCGTGGCCTGCGTGCTGACGAAGACGAGTCCGCGCGGGTCGACACTCTCCGAGAAAAGGCGTTTGCCCCGGCCCAGCAACACCGGGTACACCGCGAGAATGACCTCGTCGACCAGCCCGTGCTCGAACAGCATGGAAGTTAAGGTCGTGCTCCCGCTGACGACCAGGTCGGGGCCGTCGCCCGCCTTGAGGCCGCGAATCCCTTCCACGATGTCGGCCCCGAGGTCGCGGGCCGGGCCCCAGCCAAGGCTCTCCGGCCTGTGGGTGGCGACGTATTTCGTCGCGGCGTTCAGGCCGTCCGACATCGGGCTGCTCGGTGCCTTCGGCCAGAAGCCGGACCAGAGGTCGTAGGTGCGGCGGCCGAGGAGGAGGTCGAAGCCCGTGCCATACGACTTGGTGACGAGGGCCGCCCCGGCCGGGGATCGATAGGGCGCCGTCCAGCCGCCATGCGCGTGGTCGCTGTCCTCGCCCTGGCTGCTCGGGGAGATCACGCCGTCCAGCGAGACATGCGCGAAAATCCTGACCTTCCTCATGTCGAGTCTCCGTGTGGCGTGGGGGGTCGCTAACTCGGGTGGTTGGCGATTCAGCCGAGCTGCTCGGCAAGCCCGACGATGATGCCCTCGGGCCCGCGAATGTAGGCCAGCTTGTACGAATCCCCGTACTTCATCTCGCCGATGAGCTCGGCCCCGAGGGAGACCATGCGAGCGACGACGGAGTCGATGTCCTCGACGGCGAACATGACGCGACGGTAGCCCAACGCGTTCACCGGCGCGGCCGTGGGGCCGAACCTGACCGCGTCGGGCGTGTGGAACTTGTCCAGTTCGATGCCCTGTCCGTCGGGGGTCCGCAGCATGGCGATGGTGGAGCGGACATCCTCCAGCCCGACCAACGCCCCGACCGAAGGCCCCTCGACCGTCGTCTCGCCCTCGAGCGTGAGGCCCAGTGCGATGAAGAACGCCTTGGTGGCTTCGAGATCGTCGACAACGATGAGGACGTTGTCCATCCGTTTGACTGACATGGTTTCCCGCCTCTGGGGCCCGTTCAGCCCTTCTTCACGATCCGGTAATGCACGGCCGCTTCGGAGGCCTCGAAGCCCGCGACCTCGTAGCCCTCCACCCCGCCCAGGAGCCGCTCGCCTTCCCCCACGAAGACCGGCGCCATGACGAGGTGCAGCTCGTCGATGAGCCGGGCTTTCCAGAAGGCGCGGACCGTGGCGGTGCCGCCGTTGACCTTGACGTCCTGATCCCCAGCCGCGGCTTGGGCCTGCTCCAGGACCCGTTCCGGCGAGCCGTCGACGAAGTGGAAGGAGGTGCCGTTCCCGAACTCGAGCGTGGGCCGGGGGTGGTGCGTCAGCACGAAGACCGGGTGCTTGAAGGGAGGGTTGTCGCCCCACCAGCCCTTCCAATCCTCGTTTTCCCAGGGGCCGCGGAGGGGGCTGAACATGTTGCGGCCCATGATGGAGGCGCCCACGCCCTCGAAAGCCCTGGCCGCGTAGCTGTCGTCCAGGCCCGTGCTGCCTCCCTCGCCGCCGATCATGGACTTGAAGGTCCGGGTGGACTTGAACCAGTCCATGATCTGGGAGGCGTTCTTGCCGAAGGGTTCGGACTGGGTTTGGTGGAGGCCGGCTCCGAAACCGTCTATGGAGCAGGCGAAGTTGCGAACCACGACTTTGGGCATTAGGTGATCCTCGAGACGTTGGGGCCGCGAATAGGGTCGTCCGTGCGTTACTCGTCGCCCGAAGGGCCGTACATCCCCGGCACCGGGATGTCGTTCAGCCGGAGGTAGACGCAGAGGATCGCGCGGTGGTGGATCATGTGGTTGATGATGATCTGCCGGAGCACGGCCGACCGGGTCAGCGTGAAGACCGGCTTGCCCGCATACAGGAGCGTCCACGGCTGGGCCATGTGCTCCTCGTCGGCCCGGGTGATCCCTTCCCTTGCGGCCGCGATATTCCGGTCGAACGTCTCGAGGATCTCTTGCCGGTTGGTGGCCTGGGGAGGGATGTAAGCCTCGCCGCCGGGCGGGGCGATATCCAGCTCCGGCGTCGCCAGCGCGTGCACGAGCCAGTCGGGGATGTTCGCCAGATGGTTGGCGTTCCAGCCGATCGTGTGCGACTTCGGGTGGGCCTGCCATTCGAGTTTGTCGTCGGGGACGCGTTCGAGCACCTTGCGGGTGTTCGCCATCTCCTGATCGAACTCAGGCAGCACAGAGTCGGAGTAGGACATGGGCTATTCCTTTCCGGGAGTTGATTTGGGCCGCTGAATCGAAACAGGTTATCGGCCGGAAGTGAATCCGCGTACCGGGTCTCCCTGTCAAAGGACCCTGGAAGGCAGCCTCAGCCCCGGCGCGCGGCCTCGATCGCGGCGATGTCGATCTTCCCCATCGTCATCATGGCCTCCATGGCCCGCTTCGCGGCGGCGCGATCCGGGTCGGTCGTCGCCTCAAGCAGCACGCGCGGCGTGATCTGCCACGAGAAACCCCAGCGGTCCTTGCACCAGCCGCAGGCGCTCTCCTGGCCGCCGTTGCCGACGATCGCGTCCCAGTAGCGGTCGGTCTCCTCCTGGTCCTCGGTCACGACCATGAAGCTGACCGATTCGTTCGGCTTGAAGTTCGGCCCGCCGTTCAGGCCGACATAGGCCTGGCCCAGGAGGGTGAACTCGACGATGAGCTCCCCGCCCTCCTTCATCGACCGGTTGTCGGCGGCAGAGGCGTGAGCCTTCCCGACGCGGGTGTCGGGGAAGACGCTGGCGTAGAACTCGGCCGCCTTGCGGGCCTCGCCGCTGTCGAACCACAGGCAGGTGATCAGCTTATTCATGGTCGTGCTCCTGGACGGGGACGGAACGATGCCGGATTGGAACCAGTTATCGGCGGGAAGTCAACGGGCGTACAGTAATTTTAGTCGATCCCTCTTCGCGGGTGGCTCCTCTCCGTTGTTCGCTTCGCTCCGTCGCTCGCGCGACCACACTCCGGTCAGCCTATCGTGGGCATTCGGAGGGTTTTGCCCTCCAAGGGGACGCTGCGCGCCTTCATTCAGGGGCTTCTTCCGAGGGTGACTGCCCTTTCCGAGGTCCCCAAACATTTTTCTCTAAACCCATCAAATACCATTTAATCATTAGTGCGATCACTGGCACTGTCAGTCCAGCAAAAACACATGGGCCCAACCTAATAAATGCCATCAAAGTCGATATCAAATCCGTGTTCGGTAACGAGAAGATTTACCCCGCCTGCCCGGTGGCCGAAGGATTCTGCAAGCTGAATACAGCGGTTTACCCCCGCTTGGCAGACGCGAAGGATGGCTACAGAGCCATGAGCGAGTGACGCGTCGGCTCGGGAGGCGTGCCGTGGGAAGACCTTATTCGGCGGATCTGCGGGAGCGCGTGGTCGCGGCGGTGGACAGGGGCGAGGAGTCGCAACGCGCGATCGCCCGGCGGTTCGAGGTGAGCCCGTCGTTCGTGGTGCGGATGCTGCAGCGTCGGCGTGCGAGCGGCGGCCTGGAGCCGGGGCCCCACGGCGGCGGGGCCGGGTTCAAGCTCGGGCTCGACGAGCGGATTCGCCTGTTCGAGTTGGTTCGCCGGCACGCCGACGCCACGCCGAAGCAGATCAAGGAGCGGGGCGGCTTCGACTGCACGCTCGTGACGATCTGGCGGCCGTTGCGGCGGTCCGGCTGGACGCGGAAGAAGAAGTCGCCGCACGCCGCCGAACGCGACCGCCCCGACGTCAAGGAGGCCCGCCGGAGGTCCCGCCGCAAGGCGAAGCGGCTCGATCCGAGACGGCGGATCGTCCTGGACGAGGCCGGTGTCGACGCGTCGATGACCCCGACGCAAGCCCGGGCCCCGGGGGGGCGTCGGGCCGAGGGCTCGGCCCCGAAGGCGTGGCGGACGACGACCGTGGTCGCGGCGGCGGGCCTCGACGGCCTCCGCGGCGAGTCGGCGTTCGCCGGCGCCATGGACGAGCCGGCGTTCCGGACCTACGCCGAAGGCGTGCTCGCGCCGAACCTGCGCCCCGGCGACGTCGTGGTGATGGACGACCTTCGCGTCCACGACTCGGAGGCGGCCGAGGCCGCGATCGAGCGGGCGGGGGCGAGAGGGATCCGGCCGCCGCCGTACAGCCCCGACCACGACCCCATCGAGGAGATGTGGTCGAAGCTCAAGGCCCGCCTGCGTCGGATCGCCGCGGGGACGACCCCGGCGTTGCATCAGGCGCCGGCCGACGCCCTCTACCAGACCACGGCCAAGGATATCGCCGGCTGGTTCAGGCATTCAGGGCTGTATGCCATCCCGGGGTAAACCGCTGTAACATAGCAACTGGTAGCAACGGCGGGGGCAGGTCACGAGGTCTCCCGAGCCCAAGAGCAACCATGAACCACTCCGACTCCACCCTCGCCGAAGACTTCGACTGGGCGCTCTTCCCGCAGGAAGCCACTGTCTCGCCGCTGAAGCGGTGGGTGCTCGGCCTGGAGGTCTCCTCCGTCGTCGTCCTCACCTGGTTGGTCTACCAGCCGCTCGCCGTCGTCCTGGCGTGCCTGGCGATTTCCTTCCGGGAGTTTCGGAGAGCTCGAGTCTCCGCGCGTGCCATCCCCGACAAAGCGGCCGCCTGGATCAGTTCGCTCTTCGGCTACGCGTGGGCCGCCTGGACGCTGGGGGTCGCCGCTTGCGCTACGTTCTTCGTCCTCGGGGTGATCAACGTCACCGTGGTGCATGACCGCGGGATGCCGGCGGGGGCAGGTACGGCGATGTTGCTCGCCCCATGCGGGTTCCTGGCCGCGCTGACGCTCACGGCCGCCGGGTTGGTGATGGCGATCCGCTCGGGCCTCAGGATATGGATCGGCGAGGGGATGAATCAGGCCCGCACCTTGCTCCTGGGCCTGCTGATCCTCCTCTTCACGGTGTTCGGGATCGGCCCGCTGCTCGTGCTCCTGAGTGCGAACATCGACCGGAACTCGGGCCCGGGGATCGGCGCTTTCATCTCATGGGTCGGCCTCCTTGCGGCGACGTTCGCCGGGCCGATCGCAATCCTGATCGTCCTGGACCGGATCAGCAGGCGAGTGCTCGCCTCACATCCCGGGACGTACGGTCCGAAGGTGCCGAGCTTGAAGAAGTGGGATGTCTGAATCGCGATGCACTACAGCCTCGCTAAACACCTGCCCAGCTAACCCTCGTGTCGAGCCTTCGTAAAATCCGACTGTCAGAAGTTGGTTCGGGGGATCCACGATGATCGGCGGGCCGCTCAGCGATGGATGGTCGGGCAAGGCGAGCCAGCCCCTGCCGTATGGGCCCGGAGTGCGAGCGTCATGCGAATCCTGGCGGTCTCGGGCAGCCTACGGGCTAGGTCTTCCAATACGGCGGCGTTGAAGGCGGCCGTGAAGCTTGCCCCGCCCGACATGCAGATCCATCTCTTCGAGGGGATCGCGAGCCTTCCCCACTTCAACCCGGACGTCGACGAGTCAGGGCCGCCTCCATCCGTGCACGAGTGGAGAAGACAAGTTGGAGCGGCCCGGGGGCTCCTCATCTGCAGCCCGGAATATGCCAGGGGCGTCGCGGGCGTCATGAAGAACGCCCTCGACTGGCTCGTGAGAGGCCCGGAGTTTTACGAGAAGCCCGTCGCCGTCATCAACGCCTCGCCCCGGTCCACCCACGCCGACGCCAGCCTGCGCCTGACCTTGGCCACCATGTCCGGTCGGGTGATCGAAGCCGCCTCGATCGCCGTGCCCCTGCTCGGTCGCGGCCTCGACGCCGACGGCATCGCTGCCGACCCTTCCCTCTCATCGTCGCTCCGCGACGCACTTCGCAGTTTCGCGGACGCCATCGGGGCCGGATCGTAACGGCGAGTCTTGCGTCCGAAACCTGAACGCATGCCCAGACAACACGTTCTATCGAATCGGCCATAAAATCTCCCCGGGACTTACCTGTTTCCCGGGGAGTTGACCGACGTCCGACGAACTCGAATCGGCCCTGGCCGAGCTGACCGAAGCCCGCGAGAAGCTGGAGGCCGTCCGGGCCACGCTGACGCAGGTTCTGGGCGTCACGCACGACGACCAGGCCGTGGTCGAGAAGGCGAAGGCTGGGCTGGAGCGGATCGACGCCGAGGTCGCCAGTGTGGAGCGGGCGATCGGGGAGGTGGCGAGGCAGGTGGTGAGGGCCTGAAGAGCAAGGGAAGCTGGTCGGCTCTCCTACCCTCATCTCAAGCAGATCTCAACGGTTTCGCTTGCGGAAAACATCGGTGTTGCCCGCCTCGAATTCGTCGAGTTTTGGCTTGACCCAGTTGCGGAACTCGTCGGTCATGTCCTCGAACCTGCAGTGATCGATGAAGATGGCATGTCGGAGTGCGAAGTAGGCGCCCTGATCGCCGTCTAGGTTTATCAGAATGCCACCAAACACGAAGGCCGGAGCTTCGAATTTCACGGTCTTCAGGAAGTTGAACAGGGTCTCCACCGTCTCACGGTAAATGACTTCTGCCGCTCGCACGAATCGCCAGGCGTAGGTCGACTTACCCAGGTGTAGTATCTCGTTGGAGTGCTTGAGCATCAGCTGCTCAAGCGACTCTTGCTGATAGTCGTGAGGATCGAAATCCGCCGGTTGTTTCGGGTGGATCCCGCCCGCCACCAGCTTTTGCAGAGCCGCTGCTGCGGCGCCGCAGCAATCCGAAGGCTTCGACTGCCCCGGTCGGAGGACTTTGCCAACCTGCCCGTCATCGGTTATCCCGACGTGTGGGCCGACTACCATTAGCGCCGCCCCTTCCTCGGGGAGGTGATGCGAAAACGCTCCGATGCCTGTCCTGCCGACGAACGGATAGCCGTCGAGGCCCCCGAGGACGAACGGCCCGATCATGTCGTTGTCGGGGAGCTGAACGCTGTTGAGATCGTCGCTGCAGACGCTTGTGAGAAATGCGATCTGATCCTCGCGTAGTTCAAGCTCTTTCTCAGTGTAATCGAGGAGAGCTTCGATGAGTTCGCAGGCTTTAATTGCGCCGGGGTAGTAATCACTGACGAATGAAGTCGCTCGCAGTTGAAACATGAGTTTGCCTCTCTCGGGGTTCGAAGCGGAAACCTGGCCGTCTTTGGCCTCAACGCCTGTTTGTGCGATTCGATCGGCTCAACTCGTCGCCTTCGATGAGTAACAAGTGACGAGCCCTTTCATACACTGACGACTTCCATCCGAAGGACGGTCTCGCCTTCGTCCGGCTTGAGAAAGGGCTCTGCGTCCCGATAGATCTGAACTGGCCATCGGCCGTTCGCATCGCATGGGCCGCCATGCTGAAGACCAGCGAATTCACCAAGGCAAAACTCGAAAGTCTCGGTATCAGCTACCTGTTCCTCGCCAGTCTGCTCGGTAGCAGCCGACCCTTCCACGTCACGAGGGTACAGGGTTTCAAAATCCTCACGCTCGGCGAATTCATGAAGGGGGCGGCCGAAGCAGATGCAAAGCTCTAGGCAGGACTGGCGGGCCGCAATAGAGGGCTCACGCCAGCATAATCTGGCTGGCCCTTTGCATCCGCCCGAACGGCTATACCTTCACCGAGGCCCATCGACTTTGGCACTCCGGGTCGGGGTCGCCTCCAGGTTGTCGTCGTACGGGAGCGTCACGCTCGCCCTCCAGCCGCACGCCGAATCAGTCGGGATCACGGGGTGATACGCCCCGCTTCCGGCACCCCAGACGGGCCGTTCCTGCCATCATCCAGCTCAGGGCTTCCCCGGACCGGGCGGACCATCCGTGGCGATCGGCTTCACGATCTCCCCGTAGGCATCCGGCCTCCGCTGCCGGAGGTTCCGGCTGTTCAGCCGGGCCTTCCGAACCCGTCCCAGATCGATCGTGGCGATGACGTAGCCCTCCTCCGGCTCCTTGCAGACGGCGAGGATCTCGGCGGGCCACTGGCCGATGGTCGTCCCCGACCCGTAGGCCTGGTTCGTGGCGACCATCGCCACTTCGTCCTGGAACATCGCCGACTTGACCAGGAAGTCCTCCACCGTCCCCTTCCGGCCGTTGATCCAGACCAGGATCTCGGCCCCTTTGAGCGACAGGATGCGGGACGACTCCGGGAACCAGCCGTCGTAGCAGGTCAGGATGCCGACCCGGCCGAAGTCCAGGTCGAAGACCGGGAACTCGTCACCCCGCTTCATCTTCCATTCAGGGTCATTCGTCGAGTACCACTCGTCGTCCTTGCCCTGCGGGGGGCTGGACCAGGGCGGCTGGCCCTCGGAATGGTCCACGGCGGCGTGGACCTTGCGGTACTTGCCGGCGATCTCGCCGGAACGGTCGAACAGCAGGGCCGTGTTGGCGAACGACCCGTCCTCGGAGACCTCCCAGCAACCCACGACCACGTAAATCTTCCCCGCCGCCGCCGCCCCGGCGATCCGCTCGGTCTGCGGGCCGGGGACGGAGATCCGGCCCAGCAGATACTCCGGGAAGACGACGAGCTGCGCCCCGTCCCCGGCCGCCTTCTCGACGTATCGGACCACGGCCTCGCTCGGGTCGAATCCCGGCCGTGGCAGGTCGGTCTTGTCGTAGCCTAGCATCTGGACCGCCGCCACCTTCACCTGCGTCGGCTTGGGGGGCTCCCCGCCCCATGCGACGGCGGTGGGCAGCAGCATGAACAGGGATGCGGAGAACAGCGAACTCGACCGAAAGCCCATCTGCGTTCCTCCCTCGCCCCATCGATGAGACACCGAAGGCGCATTCAGATTCTTTGAGGTTCCAACACGGTCCTCTCGCCGGGCGCATCACCGGTGTTCAACGTCCCGACCGGCTCGAAGAGCAGGACATGCACCTCGTGCTGCGCAACGGGGCGATGCTCGATTCCTCGTGGCACGATCGGGAACTCGCCCTCTTCCAGCCACACCCGCCGGTCCCGGAAGTCCATGCGGAAGCGCCCCTGGACGACCAGGAACAGCTCGTCCTCGGCGTCGTGCTCGTGCCGGACGAACTCGCCCTGGAACTTCACGAGCTTGACGTGTCGCCCGTTCGATTCGCCGACGATCCGGGGATTCCAGTGGTTCTGGAACAGTGCCAACTTCTCGCGAAGACTCACCTTCGTCACGGCTCGGCCCTCGTCAGGATCGTCCCCAGTTCATCCAGGTGATCGACAGTTGCAGGACGGTCGCTGTCGAGACCCAGATCAGGTACGGCACCTGGGCGACGGCGACCCAGCGGTAGTGCTTCCAGACGGCGACGATCATCCAGAGGATCGTCGCCCAGACGATCAGGATGTCCACGGAGGCCAGCGGCAGGTTCCGCAGCCCGAACTGGATCGGCGTGAAGATCAGGTTGGCCACGAGGTTGACGGCGAAGGGCGTCGCCACTCGCCGGGGGATCTTCCTCCGAACCGCCTGCACGAACACGAACAGGCACGTGACCAGGATGATCGGGTAGAGGATCTGCCAGACCAGCCCGATGGTCGATGGGCTCGGAGTCCAGGACGGCTTCGCCAGGCCGTCGTACCAGACCATGAAGTTATTCATATCGGCGTTTCCATCGACGATCGATCAAGGACGACCTCCGCCGCCCGGACCCGAGCCCGTCCCGATCCGCTCCGTGCCGACCGCCAGGTCGTCGATCCAGAGCGTCTGGTCGTGCGGCACGCCGTCGTGGAAGTAGGGCAGCATCATGAACTGGTCGAACTTCATGTTCGGAAAGTCGGTCGAGCGGAACACCACGTCGTTGCGCTCGACGACGAGCTTGCCATCGACCCAGCCCCTCGCCTCGCCGTCCGGGTTCGGCTTGTCCCCGGCCGGATCCAGGCTGTTGAGCTTGAACATGGCCTCGACGCAGTGCCACTCGCCGTCGTCGAACAGGACATCCCGGCTGTCGTGGAACGTGCCGTTGTAGCCGCCCCGCAGCGGCCCTTGCGTCAAGCCGTGGGGCGCATCCTCGTTCTGGATGTCCTGGGCCGCCAGCCGCAGCTTGCCGTTCACCGGCTCCACGTAGAGCGTCAGGCGGCTGGCGGCGGGGCCGTAGTACTTGCCGTTCTCGGTCGTCATGAAGTGCAGCAGGTGGGGGCCATACGGCTTGCCCGTCCAGGACCAGTCCGGGGACAGCTTCAGGTGGAACCGCAAGTAGACGACCTCGGTGGGCTCGATCGCATGACGCACCCCTGATGAATCGGAAGGCGTGAGCTTGCCCTTCGGGAAGTGGTACTGGATGGAGCGCCGGCCCACCGCCGCATCCTCGCCGAGCGTGAAGCGGTCGTCGCCGTCGTACCAGCCCCGAGTTTTCAGGTTCGTGTCCTCGAAGCCCTCGCTGAACAGGACGCCCGGACCGGTCGCCTCGTCGTCGGTGAAGATTCGGGCGTGGGCCAGGGCGTCGTGAAAAGTCACGGCGACGGCGAGAGCGATTAGGACGAACCCCGGCGTCGATGCCTGTCGAGTCATGGCGACCTCCCCATGCGGCCGAACTCCGGTCATGTCATCGCCGCCCATTGTCCCGCATTCTCGCCGACGATTCGACGCATCGCCGACCTCGGACCTTGAGATCGGCGAGCCCCGTCTCGATGCCGGGCGGATGCCGCAGCACGAACGAGGTGGAAGCCATGCTTCGGCCGCTCCGGGTCAACCATGGCGGACCCCCAGGGCCTCCTCGACCCATTCGGGGTCGCCCGGCAGCCTCCGCTCGTGCTCGTCGTACAGGAACCGATGCGCACGGCCCCCGAGCCGGTAACGCTCGGCCAGCCTCTCCCGCCAGTCGGAGACCGGGGCGTCGTCGCCGTGCAGGACCAGGATAGACTTCCCCGGCCGGGTGACCCGCCCCCTCGGCAGGCCCGTGTAGCGGTCGATCAGCCGCCGACGGAGCCCGCCCGCATCCCGCCCCCACGTCATCGCCAGGCGATCGAGCACGGCGGGCCAGAGATCGACGTGGCCGACCTCGGCGTCGAACCCCAGGTCGTGACAGGTCACCACCGCCCAGGACATCACACCCCCCGCCGGGCTCGGGAACCAGTAATAACCGCCTATGAGCGGCCTCGGACGTGGATCGGACATCGCACCTCGACCTCAAAGGGGGCCGGGACCGCCCCATGATAACCCACCGCCGGTGTCAGCTCCCGTGTCCACCGGCTATTGATCCCGAGCCCCCTCGACCCCCACCCCCTCGATCGCATTGACCCCGACGGGCCTGACCCACGGGTCCAGGCCGTCCCCCTTGGTCGTTAATATCCGCACGCCACCTCCCCTGGGCGCTCATTGGTCCGCCGACACCGCCGGTCCGGTCGTTGATAACCAACCCCGACCGGAGGCGAGACATGGCCAGCCAGCAGCAGCTCCGTCAGTCCATCACCGAGCAGATCGTCGCCGCCCTGGAGTCCGGCAGCACGCCGCCATGGCGACGGCCGTGGAAGGTCGGCCCCAACGCCGGCTCCCCCGCCAACGTCGTCAGCCGCAAGCCGTACCGGGGCATCAACCCCATCCTCTTGGATCTTGCGGCGGCCCGCCACAACCTGACCTCGAAGTGGTGGGCGACCTTCAATCAGTGGAAGCATATGGGTGGCAGGGTCATGCCCCGCCCGTCACACGTGCCCTCGGGCCGCTGGGGAACGACGATCGTCTTCTGGTCGCCCATCAACAGGGCCGTGACCAACGACCGGGGCCAGGACGAAGAGGACCGATTCTTCGTCATGCGGTCCTACACCGTCTTCAACGTCGATCAGGTCGAGGGCGATCACCTCGACCACCTCCGGGCCGGGCAAGGAGAGGACGACACCGCCGGTGAGGTCGTCATCGAATACGAACCCGCCGTGGCGGCCATCGCCGCCACCGGCATCGCCGTCCGCCACGGCGGGACGAGGGCGTTCTATTCGCCGAGTGAAGATTTCGTCCAGGTGCCGCCGAAAGCGTCGTTCACCGAGCCGGACGAGTATTACGAGACGATCTTCCACGAGCTGGTCCACGCCACGGAGCATCCGAACCGGCTGAATTGGAGCCGCAAGGAGAAGGACAACACCTACGCCCTCGGGGAGTTGGTCGCCGAGATCGGGGCCTGCTACCTGGCCCGTGAGCTGGGGGTGCCGGCCAGCGGGAATCTCGACAATCACGTCGCCTACCTCGCCAACTGGCTACGGGCGATGAAGGATGACCCCCGCTTCATCTTCACGGCGTCGGCGCAAGCCTCAAAGGCCGCCGACTACCTCCTCGCCTTCAGCCGCCCCCAGGTCGCCGAAGAGATGGAAGCCTCGGTTCTTGCCGGATGACGGACCTGACGGGCGGCGGGACGAACGTCGCCCATCGACACCGCCGGGCGGGGTGTGACCACCACACCCCACCCGACGGAGATGACCATGACGATGCTCGGCGAGATGACCCTCGAAGAGGCCGCACGTGAGGCGGCGGGCGACTGGAAGCGATTCGGCCGCTTCGTTTGGGACCGCAGCCACGACCTCGACGCCCCCGATTCTTGGGCGATCGTCTACACGCATAACCGGGACGGCGGGCTGCTCGACCTGAGCAACGCCGACGCCATCGCCGAGGCCATGGAGCCCTTCACCGACGGCGACGACCCCGACGTGGTGATGGAGAGCCATTCGCACTGGGGGGGTCGGTCACGTGGACGGCTTCTCCGTCCGGGTCTCACGGGGCGGCGAGGTCACCGACGCCTTCCGCACCTACCACGACCTCGCCGAGCGGCTCGCCCACTACCCCATCCTCGACGAGTGCGACTACGGCGAGCGGGAGTACGTGGCGACGGTCGAGAACATCGCCGATTCCGCCTGGCGGCTGAAGGGCCGGTACGACCTGCCCAACGGCTGGGAGGGCGACGTGTACTCGTGGCTCTCGGAGCACCGCCGGCGGGCCGTGGAGGACCGGGACGACCAGGGCGGCTACCCGGAGGAGGACGACCTCCGGGCCGCCTTCGAGGCCCTCGGCTACGAGCGGGTCGAAGGCTGACGAGGATCGACACCGGCGGAGGGGGCAAGGAAGCCCCCGCCATGCCGATCTACCTGACGGGCTACATCGACGAGTACACCGACCGCTGGAAGCACTACAACGGGGACATGCTGCCGCTCGGCCTGATCGTCCAGCCGAAGACCCACCGGGAGGGCTACCTCCGCCGGGCCGGGCTCTACACCTGGGCGGCGATCGACAACGGGAGGTTCACCGAGGCCGGACGCCGCCTCTTCCGGCCCGACGAATACGACCACATGATCGGCGAGGGCCTGGAGCGTGCCGGCGACCACCTGCTCTTCGCCACCGCCCCCGACGAGCCGTTCGACTGGGCCGAGACCCTGCGGCTCTCCCGCCCGTGGCTGCGACGGATTCGCCGCATGGGCTGCCCGGCGGCCCTCTGCGCTCAGGAAGGGATGACGCCTGGGAGCATCCCCTGGGACGAGTTCGATTGTCTCTTCGTCGGCGGGCGGGACGCCTTCAAGGAGGGGCCGATCGTCCGTGATGCCTGCCGGGAGGCGAGGCGGCGGGGCAAGTGGGTCCACACGGGCCGGGTCAACTCCTTGCGACGGATGCGGATCGCCCTGGATTTCGGCGTGGACGGCGTGGACGGGACGTACCTGCTCCACGAGGCCCGGAAGGGGCGTGCCGGGGAAGCCCCGCACGATGTCGTCGGTTGGCTGCGACGACTCCACGCCGAGCGGCGGAGGATTCTGCGACTGGACCTGGGGACGCTCGGCGTGGAGGGCGAGCGGGTCGAGGCCCTCTTGGAGCAGCTCCGATGACACCTCCGGGGGCGGAGCGGAGGACATAAACCCTGGGGGAGCCAGTGATCGACGAGACGCCCGAGGAATGGGTCGAACGCCTGTTCGAGTTCGAGTTCTGCCCGGAGTGCGGGGGCGATGCGGAGGACCACGAGGTCTGCCTGGTTCCTGGCATCGGCGACTACTTCGCCCGCTGCCTGCCGGGGCGGGAGTCGCCGGACCACGGCGGACACGCCGCTCCTCTCAAGGGGCCTGCCGACATGGGAATCGACACCGCCGGAATGGGCATGACCAACCCTCACCCCGGTGGAGAACGCCCGATGAAGATCACGGCCTCGTGCAAGCTCGGCGACCACGACATCAAGGACATCCCCGTGCTGAACCCCGGCGGCTGGTTCGGCAAAGCCTGGCTCCTCGAAATCGGCGGCAGCTACACGCCGTTGTTCCTGGTCGTCGAGGCCGACACGATCTCCGACGCCATCAACGAGTTGAGCGACGACCCGACATTCGGGCCGCAGATCCACGTGCCGGACGAAGACCTCGGCGACTATCCCGAGGACGATCGCCGGTACGACGGCAGCGGCAGGGTGATCGACCTGGACTGGGTGGCGATCCATGGGCGGGAGGGCTCGGACCTGCCGTACTCGGTCGAGTACCACGTGGGGGACGAGCCCGTGGCCTTCGACCCCCGACGCTTCGCCGCCTGGCAGTTCAACTGACTCCAGGCGAGGACGCATAGCGACACCACCGGGGGGGCGTTGACCGACAACGTCCCCTTCGGAGGCCCGCCATGAGCGACCTGATCGACCGCATCCGTGAGGTCCGCAACTCCGTCCGACCCCGCCCGACCTTTACGTTGGAGATGGGCCGGGGTGAGACCTACCGCCACTCCAAACCCGTGCTCTACGCCCACTCGATCTACGGGCGAGGCTCGGTCCTCTCCGGGCGGCCCCGGCGGCTGTTCGTCGAAGAATGGGAGACCTGGGACGAGGCCCGAGCCGCCCTGGCCGAGGTCCGCAAGGCCGACCGCTGCTTCCGCTTCGACGACCTCGGCGAGGGCGGCTCCACGCACGTCCCGTCCGCCGTCCCGACCCGCCACCTGCCCGACGACGAGGGCTGACACCACCGGAGGGCTCGCCGGGGCCGCACGTCCCGGCGAGCCGATGTCGCCGTGCAAAAGTTGGAACCCATCGAGGCCATGCCATGAGCGAATCCCGCATCGATCCCGCCCGCAGGACCACGACCCGACGCCCCCGAGCCAGGGAGCGGAGACGCCGACGCCGCAGGAGGTCGAGGCGCTGACGACCGACACCGAAGGGCATGATGAAGACATCACCCGATACACGAGAGGATCATCGAGATGGCGTTCACCGCCGAGACCGGCGACCACAAGGTCACCCGCAGCGACATCTTCCTGGTCGATCCCAGGGCGTTGGTCGTGGACTGGACGAAGAACCTCAGCCGCAACGGCGAGGAGCCGCCCGTCGACGAGGCCCTGATCGAGCTGGCCCGAGACATGGCTCCGAAAAAAGGGCGGAGCGATTCCGAGGAGGGCTCCTCGGGGCAGCTCAATCCGATCCTCGTCCGCCCCCTGCCCGACCGCCGCCTGGAGGTCGTCGGAGGATTCCGACGCATGCGGGCGGCCTTGTGGCTGATCGAAAGCGGGGAGTGCCCCGACTTCCGAGTGAAGTACATCGTCTCCCGGCTGTCGGACGCCGAGGCGGCTTTGGTCAACCTGTCGGAGAACCTCCAACGGGAAGATCCTCGCCCGGTCCAGCTGGCCCATGCGATCCGCAGCCTGACCGAAGACTACGGCTTGACCATGAAGCAGGTCGCCGGGCGGCTCAAGCGGTCCGAGGCGTGGTGCAGAAACCTCGTGAACCTCGTCGTGCTGCCCACGGCGATCCAGGAGAGCGTGGCCGCCGGGCGGACGCCCGTCTCGGCCGCCTTGGAGCTGACGAAGCTGCCCGGCGACCAGCGGATCAAGGTCTTCGAGACGCTCGCCGGGGGCGGCGGGAAGATCACCGCCGCCGGGGTCAAGGCGAAGCGTCGAGAGGCCCACGAGGCGACCGGCGACGGCGGCCCGGTGCCCCGCACCCTGAAGCGCTTCCGGGTGTTCCTGGAGGGCAAGACCGGCCCCGCCGATCCGGGCCGCCGACTCGCCGCCGGCCTGCTCGACTATCTGGCGGGGACGATCTCGGAGGAAGCGATGGAGAAGACCTGGGACCGGGCGTTCGACCCCGCCGGGTCTCGCAACGTGGGCTGACACCGCCGGTCCTCCCGTCGAGACCACCAACCCTTCGACGGGAGGACCGCCATGAAGACCCACGCCCTGCCACCGACTCCGACCAGCCTCACCTTTCTTCAAGACCTCGACGACATCCTGGGCGGGACGACGTTCGGGACGCCCGTCGAACGAGGCCGTCGCACTGCATTTCGCCCCACGGCCGCCCGCCCCTGCGACGGCTGCGGCGATCCCGCCCCCGCCGTGGACCTCTGGGCCGAGCACCCCGAAACGGGCGAGCAGCTCTGGCTCTGCCTCGCCTGCGGCGACTGACGCACACCGCCCCGCCCCGAGTCGGTCGCTCCGCCGGCTCGGGGCAACACCAACGGACGGGCCGTCGGCGAAACCAACTCACGAACGGAGAGTAGACATGACGCAGACGACCACGGCGGCGAAGTTCCACCCCGGCAGGATCGTCGCCACGCCCGGAGCCCTGGAGGCGATCCGGGCCAGCGGCCAGAGCCCCGAGACCTTCCTCGCCGCCCATCTGGACGGCTACTGGGGCGGCGACCTCTGCGACGAGGACAGGCTACTCAACGACGAGGCGTTGAGCGACGGCTCCCGCATCCTCTCCGCCTACCGGACGCTCCGGGGCGAGCGGCTCTGGGCGATCACCGAGGCCGTCGGCGACGACGGGCGGCGGGCTTCCACCTGCCTGCTGCTGCCCGAGGAATACTGACGACCCGTCCCATTTTCGTACTCGATCGAGGACCGACCATGGGTTTGACGGCACGAGAGCGGATTGCAGCGGGCGATCAGGCCACGGCCTTGCTTTTCCTCCTTCTGATCATGTTCCTGATGTTCGTCGGCTGCTGACGAGGCGGCGATGGCGGGGCCGTCGGGACGACCCGGCGGCCCCGTCGACACCGGCGTGCCGGTCGTGGAGGAGGTGGGGTCCACCCGACAGGTCGTCGGAGGAAGAAGACGGAGTGGAGTCGACGGCTGACACCGGGGGAGGTCGTGTTGCAAAACGTTCCGGCCATCAATTCCAAGGGAAAAGTGCAAAAGTCGGTCCCCCACCCCCGGCGGGTGGAGCAATACCGATGGGGTGTTTCATTATTTGTGCGAATCAACTCGACGATCTATCCCCGTACGCTCGAAACCCTTCCCTCAAAGTCGGAGTCCCGGAATACGCCGCCGACCGAAAAACGCCCATGGCGAGTGTTCGAGGCCATGAAGCTCGTCCGGGCCGTCGGCATACGTGTCTCCGCTCCTCGGGTGGGGGACGCCGCCATCACCGTCAGGCGGCCAGGAGCCGGATCGACTGCTCGAAGTCGGGGATCAGGCGGGTCAATTCTTCTGGGGAGAGACGCCAGGGCTTGACCTCGGCGGCCTTTACCGGCCTGATCTTCCGGTCGTCAGCGACAAAATTGAGTGACTGGATAGCGTGCCGGAGGGGGTCGCGGACGATGAAAGGCCGGGAGAAGGATATCGTCATGCTGGCATAATCTTTCATCTTGACTCCTTCGTCGAACGGCCCCGAACCTGGGGGGGGAGATTGAACTGTTCCTACTAAGGGTGCTCTCTCGCTTCCTCCCCTTACCCCCACGTCGATCGCCCCCGTTCCGCCCTTCGCCTCCTGCCGCTCAGCCTTCCTGCATCCTTCCCATCTGCTCCGATCCAGCATCTCCAGCAAGACGGGGCCGGCCTTCCACTTGCACGCCCGCCCTTTCCGCTTCTTCCCAGCCTCGTCGAATCTGGGGACGACGAAGGTGCTGTCCTGCCAATCGATCAGGCCCAGGTCGGACAGATAATCCCTTGTTTTCTTGAACCGATGGCAGTCGAAGGCGCGTTGGAGATCACTCGCCTGGTACAACCCCGTCCACAGGACCTTGAACCTTTTCACCGGGAGCGTGCCGTCCGCATTCATCCGGTCCGTGAAGAATTTCAGGAGGAGCAGGAAGGCGGCCACGTCCTCGGCGGTGACGACCGACCTGCCCGAGGTCTTCAATACGTGCGACTCCATCAGGGCGGCGGCGACCTTTCGGTAGTGGCCGTCCTCGGCGACTTGGGCGAGTTCGTCCTCGCTGATCAGTTTCCCGCCGATCGACCCCACTGCTTTCGACCTCGACTGCTGGGACTGGACCTTGGCGGTGATCTTCTCGACGGACGCCACGGCTGGCGTCAGCGAGCGGAGTGTGGTGGTCAGCTTCCTGATCCCGAACTCGTTCAGGACCGTCGTCCGCTTCCACTCGTCGAAGCGATCGACTTGACGGGGGATCTTCGCCAGGAGGCCCGCCGTGTAGTTCGAGATCCCGCCGTCGCCCCAGGTGATGACCGGCGGGAGGCCCTTGATCTCGCACATCTCGATGTCGAAGCCCTGGGCGAGCAGGTGGTCGTTCACGCTGCGTTCCAGGGCTTTGAGGCGTCTCTTGACGGGCTCAGCTTCGAGGTCGAACTTGTCGAGGATGAAGTAGCCGTGGCGGCCCCGTCCGTTGGTGCTGGGCTCGTGGTATAGGCCGGGGAAGAAGTTCACCTTGAGGTACTCGGCCGCCGAGGCAGCCCCCCGCTGCGAACCCGAGGCGTGGCAGTCGATGTCGATGTTGACGAGGGCGTAACGGCACTTCGTCGAGCCGTTGGAGGTGTAGTAGTAGGTCTTCCTGCCGCCCCAGTGGTCGTCCAGCTTCGGGTTCGACAGGCGCTCGATGCGATACCAGTCGCCGTTTCGGAAAGCCTCCACGATCTCGTCGTTGGTGTTGCAGTGGACCGGTTTGGTCACCGGCTCCATGCGGGGGCCGACGGTTCGGACCTTCACCCCGAAGTCGATGGGGGAGATCTGGCACCGCAGCCACGCCGTCGGCCTCGATTTGTTTCGCAGCGACTTCAGATCGACGGATTTCCGGCGCTTTCGACGTTCCTCGGCCTTGTTTCCGATTTCGGTTGCGTAGATATGAGTGGACAATTTGGATTCCTTCCGGGCCGGGGCGGTTCAGCAGATCGCCCCGGCCCCTCCTATTCTTCCCGCTGCCCGTAGGCCGCCATCAGCTCCCTCAGTACCTCTGATACGGACTTGTACCGATCCCGGCAACGCCGCTCGAAAGCGTCGAAGAGGGAGGGCTGCAAGACGAAGACGACCTGCTTGGTGAGCCGCTCGGCGTCGGAGTTCGATGTGCGTGCCATACATGTATTATAGTGCTATCAATCAGAATTCCAACGAACTGTCTCTTCTTCTCGCCAGATTCCCCGCATGAAAGCCTCGCCGCTACGCCTGGCCCGGCACCGGGCGGCTCATGAACTCCACTTTCAGCTCGAAACTCTCCCTGGTCTCTATAGGTCTCGGTGGTGTCCTGAAACCGAAACCGGCAGACTACCGAACCCTCGATCCGTCATTCATGGTTATTGCGTGCGGTATTGTATTATGCAATAATTCCCCCCGTCGCCACCGGCGATGAGACGATGCTGCTCCACCCACAACGAAGCGGGCGATAACAAGGAGGTCGAGATGCTCAACGAAGAGTGGGCCGTCATCCGACGGGATGCGGTCGAGATGTTCAATTCCCCCGTGGTGGAAGGGTTCAGGCGGAATTGCGTAAGGTACTTCGAGGGTGCCCTGGAGGGGAAGGGACCGTTCCGCCGCAGGCCGAACACATCGCTGAGGCTCATCTGCGATACGCCGGTCCCCACCAAACTGGTCGCCTACCCGTGCGGCACTGTCCGTCACGGCGAGTTCGTCCCACAGGTGGAAAAGCTCCATTGCGAGCTGTTGCAGGAGCGAACCAAGGTCGTTGACGGCATACAGGCGAGGAAGTTCACCAGGCGGTTGACCTTCACCCTCAAACCGGAGTGCGACTCGCTCGGCACCATCTACCCCAGCGCCATCGAGGACGCCCGAACCGCTCTCGGGGTGATGGCCGACTTCATCTCGGACGCCCGAGCCGTCTTCGCCCGGTCGCACGACTACTGCTGTTGCTGCGGTAAGGGTCTGAGGGACGAGTCGTCCAGGGCACGTGGGGTCGGCCCGGAGTGCGTGCGAGTCCTCAACTGGCTGGCTTTCGAGAAGACCGAGGGGAACGCCTTGGTGAACGCCGTCTGAGCCCGAACGAGTCGTCGGGGCCGCCCCCTGCGGCCCCGCCGCTCGTCTTACGAACCCCTCCCATGGTCTCCCGGTCGTCTATCACCCCGATACAACGTCACGGCTTTCGGTCTGAAGCGGCTGCATCCGTTCGACGGCCGCAATTAAGGCCGCATCCACGTCGCCCTCGTCGCCTGTGGCATGTGACGGACCGGCGACTTCGTGCGGCCTAGGTTCTGTCTGACGGCTCGCAAGGCGTTACGATAGCGGCTTCCCCGAGGAGGCCGCGATGACGCGACGCTACGAGCTGAAGGACGAGGAGTTCGCCCTGATCGCCGACCTGCTCCCTCCGGTCGGGAGGCCGGGCGGGCGGTGGAACGACCACCGCACGACGCTCGACGGCGTCCTCTGGATCCTCCATACGGGCGCCCAGTGGCGGGAGCTGCCGGAGCGATACGGAAAGTGGAAGAGCGTCTACGACCGATTCAACCGCTGGGCCCGCGACGGCACGATCGACCGCATCCTGGAGCGGCTGCATCTCGAGCTGGACGCCTCGGGGCGGATCGACTTCGACCTCTGGTGCATCGACGGGACGTCCATCCGGGCCGGCCGCGCGGCCGCCGGGGCCGGGGGGGAAAAGGGGGACGGCCGAGCCGGCCGACCACGCCCTCGGCCGCTCGCGCGGCGGCTTCGGGACGAAGCTGCACCTGGTCGTCGACTCCGGCGGCGTCCCGCTGTCGGCCGTCGTCACCGCGGGCCGGGCCCACGAGTCGAGGTCCCTGGAGCCGGCGCTCGAGGCGGTGCGGATCAAGCGGCCCGGCCGGGGCCGGCCGCGACGCCGGCCCCGCCGCCTGGCCGGCGACAAGGGGTATAGCTACAGACGCATCCGCCGCTACCTGCGACGGCGAGGGATCAAGGCGGTGATCCCGACCCGCAAGGACCAGCGGCGAAGCCCGACGTTCGACGCCGAGGCCTACCGCCGCCGCAACATCGTCGAGAGGTGCATCCTCTGGATGAAGGAGAACCGGCGGCTGGCGACGCGGTTCGAGAAGCTGGCGGTCAACTTCCTGGCCATGGTCAAGCTGGCCATGATCCGCCGTTGCTTTCGGCTCATCGAGCCGTCAGACAGAACCTAGTGGTCTACCGCAGTAGATTCTGTGGGTAGAGTCGGGAGAGTTTTCGTCGCGCGTCGGCGACGCGAAGGCCCCACACCAGCTTGACTCCGAGCCGATTCCGTTCCGCCTCCCATGCACCGACCTCTCTTGCCGCGGACTCCTTGTCCGACAGCCGGCGGGCGAGGCATTGCCGGCTCAAGACGCTCAACTCGCACTCCGCCATGTTCAGCCAGCTGGCGTGCTTCGGCGTGAAGTGGAAATCCAGACGACGGGCCAGCCGCCACGCCTCGTCCGGCGGGTAGGTGGCGAACAGCGACCCGAACGCGTGCGTGTTCAGGTTGTCCAGCACCACCCTGATCACCTCCGCCTCCGGATACATCTCGTCGCAGAGATGTTTCATCTGGGCGGCGAAGTCCGGGATCGTCCGCCGATCCGTCACCGTGACGCGCCGACGGCCGGCCAGGGGCTCGACGATCACGAACAGGTTGGCCGTGCCGTGCCGCGTGTACTCGTAGTCCTGCTTCGCCGGCGACCCGGGCGCCGGCGGGATCGGCTCGGCGACGTCGCCCCGCAGCTCCTTGCTCGCCTCGTCGAAGCAGACCACCGGGCGGGCCTCGTCGTACGGCTCGGCGTACAATTCCAGCACGTCCTCCATGCGGTGGATGAACTCGCCGTCTACGCCCTTGGGGAGGCACCACGACTTCTTCTGCCACGGCTTGAGGTCGCTTTTTTGAGGACCCGGAGGACGGTGTCCTCCGAGACGCTCTCGACCACCTGGAGTTCGACCAGGCGGTCGGCGATCATCCGGGCGGTCCAGACGGCCCGGCCCTCGGGGACCGGGCTGCACGCCGTGGCGACGACGATCGCCTCGGCCTTGCCGTCGAGGACCGGCCTGGCGCCGGGGCGGGGCTTGTCGCGGAGGGCGGCCTCGAAGCCGCCGGCGGCGTACCGGCGGCGGACGTTGGCCACCGTGCCGATCGAGACGCCGACCTCGTCGGCGATCTCCTCGTCGGTGTCGCCGGCGTCGGCTCGGAGCAGGATCCGAGCTCGGTATCGCTGGCGACGGGTCAGCGAGCCCGCCTCCCACTGCTCCAGGGCGGCTCGTTCGTCATCCGTCAGCTCTACGACGTGTCGCTTCGCCATGTCACTCCTCCTAGCAAGCCAGGATAGCGAAAAGGCTGCCAAGATTCACTGCGTTCGACCACTAGTCCGGCGAGCCGCAAAGGGGTCACGCCGAACCTCTTCGGACGCTCCGACGACTCGACGTTCCGGCTTGAATTGTGGAGGTGACGGCGGTCACCCGTCCCCCCGCCTGGGCGATCGACCGGCGGATTATGCGGCCCATCGAAAAGCGAGCCGATCGGACGAAGTTCCGTGGCACGCCGGCCGACGAGAGCGTCCGGCAGGCTCGCAGCGGCGTCCTGGCCGAGTCGAGAGACGACGGGTCACGCCACCTGCGAATCCCCCGGCGGCGAGCCGTGAATCGTCTCGGCAGGTCGAGGTATCGACGACTTCGTTCCGCTCACCATACTGCGACGCCGGCCGCACGGTTATCCTGGCGGAGGCCGATACCGGCCGGGGCGGACGCACCCGGACGCCCCCCGCAGTCGGCCCCGACGAATTCGACGAAGCCCAAACGGAGGGGATGATGCACGCCGTTAGGACGACCACGTTCGATGTCACGGATGTCGTGCGAGCGACCCGGCCCCTCGCCGAGGTCCCCTACAAGAAGGCCGTCGAGGCGTTGCTCACGAAGGGCCGACCCGATTGGGAAGACGACTGGGAGGACGACGAGGACGAATTCCCCGACGATCGTCCCGACCCGGGTCCGCCCCGCCCGGTGGAAGCCTGCTCCAGGTACGGCGGACGCCTGCTGGACAAGGTGGCGTTCCACCCGCTCGTCGCCGCCGCCCACCACGCCTTCATGGGCCACCGCCCGCTGCGACTGTCCCCGGACATGATCTGGCTGGCGATCTGCCAGGGTGCGGCGGACCACATCAACGCCCACGCAGAGGAGCTGCGGCCCCGACTGGTCCGGCGTCCGGGCCGGGCGACGATCTCCATGCGGAGGGACGACTTCCTCAAGGGCTCGCCCGAGAACCCATGGCCCGAGGTCTTCGCCGAGTTCTCGGATCAGATCCGCTCGCAGATCGGGCCGTCGATCGAGCGGTTCGTGCCCGACTTCTCGACCACCGGCCCGGCGGAGAAGGCGGCCTCGGAAATCGTGCTGCTGGAGGCGTTGCAGTCCTACTTCGCCTACGAACTGCACAGCTTCTGCGGCATCCCGGCGGTCACGCTGGAGGGCACGCCCGAGGACTGGGAGGCCGTCGCCGAGCGGGCCGGGGCGTTCGCCGACCTCGGCCTGGGGTGGTGGCTCGACCCGCTGGGGCCGGTGCTCGACCAGTTCGCCCGTGCGGCCCGAGGCGAGGTGGACCGGCCGTTCTGGCGGTCGCTCTACAAGCTGCACGACGAAAGCGGCGGCCCGAAGATCACCGGCTGGCTCCTGGCCCTTTTCCCCTATCTGAAGGACCGGGAGACGGGACGGGCCACGGTTCGGAACCCATGGCTGGCCGAGGAGGCGCAACGCATCGAGTTCGACGTGCTCGGAGAGGAGGACGAGGTGGCAGCCGAGCCGCAATACCTGCCGGACGGACCGACGATGGAGGAATTCCCCGGCGGGCTGTCGTCGGCCCCCCTACGCTGGGAGTGCCGGGATCGGGCGTTCGCCATGGAGTTCCTGGGTGGCTTCGTCGGCGTGGCCCAGGACGACGAGACCCTCTCCCTCCGCCCGGAGATCGGCTGGGCGGTCCGGGAGGCGTCCGAGACGGACCGCCCCGGATGACGGCATGGTTCCGCACGGGATCGCCGCCGTGACGGACCGCCGAGCGGCGAAGCCGCCCTGAGCGAAGCCCTCACCTCCGGCTTGGAGGGGCGACGTTTGATCCGACTTTCCGGCGTTCCGCCGATTCGAAACGTTCCGAGGGCGGCGGCCGCCCTCGGAGGACCCGAGGATCGAGCATGGTCCCGATCGTCTACTCCCCCCTCTACAACTTCACGGCGTTCGGCCTGGAGCGGCTCCACCCCTTCGACGGCCGCAAGTACCGCCGCATCCACGAGGCCCTCGTCGCCCGTGGCCTGCGGCGTCCCGGGGACTGCGTGCGGCCCCGCCCGATCACTCGGGCCGACCTCCTGAAGGTCCATGCCGAGGACTACCTGCGGTCGCTCCGGCGGCCCGACGTGCTGAGCGGCATCCTGGAGGTGCCGGTCGTCCGTCGGCTCCCCGCCTGGGCGATCGACTGGCGGATCTTGCGGCCGATGCGATACGCCACGGGCGGGGCGCTCCTGGCGTGCCGTCTGGCCCTGGAGCACGGGATCGCCGTCAACCTCGGCGGCGGCTTCCACCATGCCGCCTCGGACCGGGGCGGCGGGTTCTGCGTCTACGCCGACGTGCCCCTGGCCGTGAAAATCCTCCACGACGAGGGGAAGGTCGGTCGGGTGCTGGTCGTGGACCTGGACGCCCACCAGGGCGACGGCACCGCCGCCGTGTTCCAGGGCTGGGACTGGGCCTCGATCTACGACCTGTACGAGCGGGACATCTTCCCGTTCCCGAGGCAGTCGGAGGACTACCCCGTGCCGGTCGACGCCGGCCTGGCGGGCTCCGAATACTTATGGATCATCCGGGAGTCCCTGCCCGCCGTCCTCGACGAGGTCCGGCCGGATCTGGTCGTCTACAACGCCGGATCGGACCCGTAAGAGGGCGATCCGTTGGCCCACTACCGCCTGACGGGGGGTGACCTGGCCGAGCGTGACCTGCTGGTCGCCACGGAGGTCCGGGAGCGGGGCGTCCCGCTGGCGATGGTCCTCTCGGGCGGCTACTCGTCCGAGTCGTGGAAGATCCACGCCGACGCCATCGAGGGCATCCTGACGAGGTTCGACCGGCGTTGAGGGGGGCCTCATCTCCCGAAGAGGCCCTCCGTCCGCATTCCGAAGGAGAGATCTGGGGGCAGGGCTCGAACCTGCGTCCAGTCGGTCCAGACTCGACCGCTCTACCATCGAGCTACCCCGGACGTGGCTTCACGACCCCAGCGGGACCGGTGGCGTCTTCCCCGAAAAGCATCCCAGTCTGCGGAGAACCAGGGCAAGCCCCGGAGTCCCCAACTCGATCCCGTTGGGCCAGTTCGGGCGTCGGGCGGAAGGCGTGGACCGTGCGGCCGGGCTTCGGGCTGCTAAGTCGTTCAGCGCCGGGTTCACCCCGTGCCGGCGACATACCTCCTCGGTCAGACCCCTGGGGCGGTCCGAATCGCCCCGGATGATCCGACGGAGAATGAACCTGAGACTTCCTGAAAGCGGGCGTAAGTGAACTGCTGGACGTTCCCCTCCGGGGTGCGGTGCTCCTCGGGGCGGGCCTCCATCAGCCGGAACCCCTCGCCGAACTCACGAGCCAGGCCCTCCGGCCCGTACCGGACGACCGGCAGGCCGCTGCACCGGCTCGGCCCCGCCGGTCCGAAGGTGGCGATGATTACGTGGCCCCCCGGCTTCAGTGCCCGCCGCACGACCTCGACGTAAGCCCGCCGGTCGGCGGCGGCGGTCAGGAAGTGGAAGACCGCCCGGTCGTGCCACAGGTCGTAGGCCCACCACGGCAGCCCGGCCTGCGTCACATCGCCCTCGACCCAGGTCACGCCCCCCGCCCGTGCGCCGAGGCGGGCCTTCGCAAAGGCCAGGGCCTCCCCCGAAACATCCAGGACCGTGAGATCCCTGTACCCGCCGTGCACGAGGTCGTCCACGAGCGTCGAGGCACCGCCGCCCACGTCGATGATCCGGGCGTCAGGGGCGACCTCGGTGCGGGCGATCAGGTCGAGCGAGGTGCGGAGTTGAGGCTCGTACCAACTGACCCCGGTCGGGCCTTTCGCCTCATAGACCCGATCCCAGTGCGCTTTCGTGCCCATGACTTGCCCTCCGGTCCGGGGAGGCCGGTGCCGACCCTCACAGACGCCCTCGCAGCATGCCGTGCCAGTACAACGCCGGCAGGCCGTACTTCTTCAGCAGGTACATGCTCCTCCGCTCCCTCGACTGGTCGAACGGGAACGTCTCGGCAGGCGCTTTGTCGTAGTCGAACTCGGCGAGCACCAGCCTGCCATGGCCCGTGACCAGGGGGCAGGAGGTGTAGCCGTCGTAGCGGGCCACGGGCGGCTCGCCCCGCATCGCCGAGACCAGGTTCCCGACCACCACGGGGGCCTGCTTGCGGACCGCCGCCCCGGTCTTCGAGGTGGGCAGGTTGCTGGCGTCCCCCAGCCCGAAGACGTTGGGGTAGCGGGCATGTCTCAAGGTGTGCTTGTCCACGTCCACCCAGCCGGAGTCGTCGGCCAGGGGGCTGCGCTTGATGAAGTCCGGGGCGCTCATCGGCGGGGTGACGTGGATCATGTCGTAGGCGAGCACCACCTCATCGCCCGATCCGGTCCGGCGGAAGACGGCCTCCTTCGCCTCGGGCCGCACGGCGATCAGGTCGTGCCCGAACAGCGTCTCGATCCCACGGCGGGCGATCACGCCCTCCAGGGTCCGGGCGTACCGCTCGACGGCGAAGATCGAACCGACGGCCGAGGCGAAGGCGACCTTCGAGCCGCCCCGGACGCCCGCCTTGCGGAAGTGGTCGTCGGCCAGGTACATGATCTTCTGGGGCGCACCGCCGCACTTGACCGGGGTGCTCGGGTTCGTGAACAGCGCCGTGCCGCCCCGGAAGCTGCGGATGCACTCCCAGGTGTAGTCCACGGTGCGGTAGTCGTAGTTGCTGCAAACGCCGTGGGAGCCGACGCCCTCCTTGAGACCCTCGACCTTGCTCCAGTCGAGCTGGATGCCCGGTGCGACGACCAGGAAATCGTAGCCGATCTCCCGGCCGTCACGGGTCAGGACGAGGTTCTCGTCCGGGCGGAACTCGGTTACGGCGTCCCGGACCCAGGTGACCCCCTTGGGGATGAAGTCGGCCTCCTCCCGCTCGCTGGCTCGCTTGGGGAAGACGCCGCCCCCGACCAGGGTCCAGAGGGGCTGGTAGTAGTGCTTGGCCGAAGGCTCGATGACGGCGATGTCGGGCCGCTTGAGCTTGCGGACCAGGCGGGCGGCGACCGTGATGCCCGCCGTGCCGCCTCCGACGATGACGATCCCGTGGTGCGAATCTCCGGCCATGATCTCCGACTCCCTCCGACTCAATGCCTTACATTACGGGGGCCTGATTCGTCATTCGTTCCCAGCCCTGGACTGACGGTCGGGCGGGAGGACCTGCGAGCGGACGACCGGCGGCAGGTCCTCGGCGACGACACGCTCGCCCGCCGGGGCCGTCAGGGGCGAGTGGTCCGCCAGGTATCGCCGCACCGCCTCGTGGGCGTCGAGGTCCAGGACTCGGGCGTCCTTGACGTGCGGGATGCGGCAGAGCTTGTCCGGCTCGTCCCCCTCCCGCTCGCAGGCGACCAGCGTGTACTCCCGGTCGTCCTCCAGGGGCTCGCCCCCGACCCGGATCTCCCGGACCCGGTGCCCTTCCGGGGCGTGGGCGGTGAACCGCAGGGTCATGCCCGAGGGCCGGGGCACCCAGCCGCCGAACAGCTTCGCCGGGTCCGAGGCGAAGACGTGCTCCAGTTCCCGCTCCCAGAACGCCCGGAGTTGCGCCCCCGTGACCTTGCCGACCTTCAACCTCGTGGTGATCGGATACCAGTCCCAGAGGTCGGCCTCTCGGATCGGCCCCGGAGCCGTCGGCGGCGAGAACCGGAAGCCGTTGGAGAGGCCGATCTCCGTCCCGGCCGCCTCCCTCAAGGCGTCCGAGAGCGCGTCGTCGAGGCTCGTCTCCACGACGTTGTAGCGCATCAGCGTGGCCTTCGTCTCGCCGATGATGGCGTCGAGCCTGGGCCTCATCGGGGCCAGCGTCTCGTCCACGACCCGCTTGACCTGCGGGTCTTCGGCGAAGCGGTCGGCCCGCAACTCGATCAGTTCCCAACTGCGATCGATGAGCTTGCCGTCCCTGAACGTGAAGTCCAGCCGCCCCAGGAACGAGCCGAAGCTGCCCGGCTCGACCACCCAGGTCTCGCCCCGGACGATCGGCTCGTAGGTCCGCTCGTGCGTGTCGCCCGAGAGGAGGAAATCGACCCCCTTGAGCGTCTCGGCCAGGCGGATCGACTTGGGCAGGCCGACGTGGGTCAGCAGCACGACGACATCGACCTTCTCCCGCCGGCGAAGCTCGTCGATCAAGGGCTGAATCACATCGGGCTTTTCGAAAGTCAGCCCCTTGCTGTAGCTCGGCGGCTGGCGCTCGGGCACGTCGGGGTCGGTGAAGCCGATCACGCCGATACGGACGCCGCCGACCTCCTTGACGAGGTAGGGCGGGAAGACGAGCTTCTTCGTCCCCGCATCCCGGATGTTGGCGGCGATCATCGGGTGGCGGAACTCCCCGGCCCGTTCCTCCAGCGCCTCGGCCCCGTAGACGACCTCCCAGTTGCCGGGGACGCCCAGGTCGAGATTCAGGGCGTTGACCGGGGCGACGACCGCCTTCCCCTCGGTCCAGGCGGCCGCCGCCGAGCCCTGGATCGTGTCCCCGGCGTCCATGAACAGGACCCGGCCCGGCCGCTCCTTGCGGATCGCCTCGACCGCCGTGGCGATCCGGGCCACCCCGCCGGCCGTGGCCGTCTCGTCCTTGCCGCCGTGCCAGAAGAACTCGGCGTGCGGCCGGAGTTGGGCGTGCAGGCCGGCGATGTAGACCAGGGAAATCGACACGGGCTCGCCCTCCCCTGCGAGGGTCGTCGGTGCGGCGAATCCCGTCGCCAGCAGCAGGCCGACGGACGCCTTGATCATGGTCATGGTTCGTGCGGACATCCGTCGGCCTCCCGGCTCAGTATTTGATGATCTGGTAGCCCTTGGACACCAACTCGGCGAGCGTGACGATCGAGTTGGGCACGACCTCATCGACCCCCGGCTCCAGCTTCTCCCTCGGGATGTCGAACCGCTTGAGCGCCTCGCCGCAGAGGATGATGCGGGCGCCGGCCTCCTTCGCCTCCTTGATGGCGGCGGCGACCTGCGGCGGCTTGGCGGTGATGTCCTTCGAGAACGCCTGGACGGACCGCCCGTAAACTAGGAGCACGGAGTCGTCGAGGTAGCCCGACTTCATCGCCATCCCGGCGTGGCGGATCGCCATGTTCACCGACTGGAGGTCCTCCAGGCCGGTGGTCAGGACGAAGACCATCTTGCCGTGCCCCCTGGACCCCGGCTCGACTTTTGTCTCGGCCTTCTCCACCTTCGCCTGTTCCTGGGGCGAGGCCCCGCCCAGGGCAACGAGGCCCCCGAGGGCGACCACCAGGCCGGGGACGATTCGTGCGATTCGACGGGTCATGGACATCGGATACTCCTTGGTAAGGTGCTTTCTGGAAAATCAATCCTTCACGGTCGGCAGCCCTGCGGCCTTCCAGGCCGCCATGCCGCCCAGCACGTTGGTCACGTCCTCGTAGCCCTCCCGCTTCAGGAACGAGGAGGCGATCGACGCCCGGTAGCCCGAGCCGCAGACCACCGCCACCGGCCGGTCCTTCGGGACCTCGGCGTATCGCTCCTCAAGCCTCCCGCCGTGGATGTGGTGCGCACCTTCGATGTGCCCGGCGTCCCATTCCGCCTCGGTCCGAACGTCGAGCACGAACGGACGACCACCGTCGTCCTTGAGCCGGTCGGCGAGGTCGTGGACCGAGGTCGTCGCCAGACGGCCCAACTCGAAGCCGCTGGTCTCCCAGTCGCCCAGGCCGCCCTCCAGGTAGCCCTGCACGTCGTCGAAGCCGACCCGCAGCAGGTGCGTGACCACCTCGGGCACGTCGTCGGGGTCGTCGGGCACGATCAGGATCGGCCGGTCGTACGGCAGGACCCAGCCGGCCCAGGTCGGCAGGTTGTGGCCCAGCGGGATGTTGATCGAGCCGGGGATGTGGGCGGCGGCGAACGCCTCCTTGGGGCGCACGTCCAGCACCAGGCAGTGCTCGCAGACCCGCCCGTGGACCTCCTTCGCCGTGAACCGCTTCCGGCCGAGCGGCTCGGGGCCGAGCACCTTCGGCCCCTCGGCGTTGACCTTCTTCATGCGGAGGAAGTACGGCGGGGCGATCGGCATCCCGTCCAACAAGGTCGAGACCCACTCGGGCTCCCCCCTGGGCCGGAGCGCCCCGCTGAACCGCCGCTCGTAGCCGAGGGTCGAGGTGCTGCGGGAGCCGATCGCCTTGCCGCAGAGCGACCCGGCCCCGTGGGCGGGGTAGACCTCGGTGAAGTCCGGCAGCACGGGCAGTCGGTCGAAGACGCTGTGGTAAAGTTGGTGGGCGAGCGTCTTGCGGGCCTCCTCGCCCAGGAGGTCGGGCCTCCCCACGTCGCCGACGAACAGGAAGTCGCCCGTGAAGACCAGCCAGGGCGTGTCCCGGCTCCGGGTGTCGTCATAGAGCGCCCAGGCGACGTGCTCGGGGGTGTGGCCGGGGGTGTGGATCGCCATCAGCCGCACGGTGCCCAGGGCGATCTCGTCGCCGTCGGCCACCGCCCGGTCGGCGTACGGAGGGGTCCACTCCTGACCGCCCATGCCGGAGACGACGACCTGCACCTCGGCCCCGAGCCGGTCCTTCAACTCGGCCGAGCCGCTCACGAAATCGGCGTGGACGTGGGTCTCCAGGACGTGCGTGATCCGCAGCCCTTCCCGCCTGGCGATCTCCAGGTACTCGTCCACGTCCCTGGTCGGGTCGATGACGGCGCACTGCTTCGACTTCTCGTCGCCGACCATGTAGCTGTAGATGGCCAGGCCGGGCACGAACCGCTGGTGGAAGAACATGGGACGCTCCTGCTTCAGGCGAGGCTCTTGAGGAGGATGAAGGCGGCCACGGCGACCATCGCCGAGGCGAAGAGCTTCTGGAGGCCGGGTCCTCCGAGGCGACGGCCCGCCAGGGTCCCGAGTTCCATCCCGGCGACCCCGCCCGCCACGAACAGGCCCGTCAACGCCCACGGCAGCGGGCGTCCGGCGGCGAGTTGGGACGCCACGCCCGAGGCGCTCACCAGGGCGATGACCAGCAGCGAGGTGGCGACGGCCCGGTGGATGCCCATGCCGGTGACGAGCACCAGGGCCGGGACGATCACGAACCCGCCTCCGACGCCGAAGAGGCCCGACAGCACCCCCGCCGCCAACCCGGCGATCACGAGCACGCCGAAGCACCGGGAGGTCAGGTGCAGCCGCCCGTTCGGGTCCCGACGGCAGGACGGCCCCGCCTCGTCGGGCGATGCGGCGGACGAGCCACGCAACGCCCGAGTCTCCTCGGGCCTGCGGGACGCCTGGACCCACATCCTGACGGCGACGAGCGCCATGAGCACGGCGAACAGGAGCAGCAGGACGCCCTCGGGGACCCGACGCCCCAGCCACGAGCCGGCCGGAGCCCCCAGCATCCCGGCGGCGGCGAAGAGCAGCCCGGTGCGGACCTCGACCTCGCCATGGGCCAGCCGCCTCAGCCCCCCGACCAGGGCGGTCGCCCCCACGGCGGCCAGCGAGACGCCGATCGCCTCACGGGTGCGCACCCCCAGGCCGTAGACGAGAAGCGGCACGGCGAAGATCGACCCGCCGCCGCCGGTCAGGCCCAGCGAGAATCCCACGACCGCCCCGAAGACGAGGCCCAGGGCGGCCTGCGGCCCGCCGACGGGCGTCGTCGAGTCTGCGAACAGGCACAGCGGTCCGATCATCGAGCACACGTCGCCTCCTCGGGCTCGGCCCGGTTCCAGGGCATCCGGGCCAGCATCATCCCCATCCCGCAGGTGTCCGTGACCCCGGCGAAGACCAGCCCGGCCCCGACGAACCCCGACAGGCCCAGGAAGGCCGGGTGGACGAACGCCCCCAGCGCCGTGCCGAGCACCACCAGCGAGCCGGCGGCGATCCGCACCTGCCGCTCCAGCGAGACGCCCTTCTTCCCCCGCACCACGGGCAGCCCGGCCCGCTCCCAGGCGAGCGTGCCGCCCTCGACGTTGACGACGTTGGCGAACCCGGCGGCGTGGAACGCCTCGCACGCCTGCCGCCCCCGGCTCCCCGAGCGGCAGATCGTGTAGAGGGGTTCGTCGCTCGTGCCGTTGCGGGCTTCCATCACCGCCCTGGGGTCGAGTCGGTCCAGGGGGACCGACCGTGCGGCCTCGGCGTGGACCTCCCGGTACTCCACGGGGGTCCGCACGTCGATCAGATCGACAGCCCGCCCCCGCCGCCGCAAGTCCTCGACCTCGTGCGGCGTGATCGTCTGGACGCTCATCTCACCCTCCTCCCGGTCTCTCGCCGGACCGCCCACCGGCCTCGACTCAGGGCTTGAAGTAGGCATAGCCGTCTTTCTGCTGCTTGTGGACGACCTCGACGGCCCCCGAGGGGACCGTGACGACGCCCGGCAGCAGGTCCTCCTTCTTGATCGACTTCAGCCGCATCGTGTTCTCGCAGGCCACGAACTTGACGCCTTTCTTGACGAGGGCCTCGACCGCCTCGGCGTGATCGGTCCGGGCCTTCTCCACCAGGCCGATGCCCGCCCCGTGGCAGACGACCTCGACCTGCGTGTCCGGCGCCTCCTTGAGGATGTTCGTCACGTTCTTCAGGCCCGCCCCTTGGACGCCCGAGTCGGGGACGTTGACGTGGACGACCACCTTCAAAGGGTCGCTCGGCCCGTCGTCACGGGCCGTGGGGGACTCCTCATGGAACCAGAGACAGGACGTGGCCAGGATGGCGAGGAGCGTGCGTGTCTTCATTCGGCGAATCCTCCGTAGTGATCGGCCTCACCGACCGGGCCTCATGCGACCCCGACCGCCCCCGGCCCACGGGGGGCGGGCCGCTGCGTGCCCTCGGGCCACGAAGTCGCTCACCTTGGCCGCATGCGCCCGGATCAGCGTCACGACCGACGGATTCGTGCTGGTCTCCGTCACCTCGATGCCGCCGGCGATGTCCTTCATTGCCACCTCGATCTCGTCGGCGTGGGCGAAGACGCCCCGGAACACCGGGTCCCACATCCTCACGGGTCGACCCTGCTCCAGGCGTCGGGCCATCTGGCGGACGTGGGTCCGCAGCGTCTCGACCAGTTCGGGTTTCGTGGTCGTGGTCGTGGTCCGCACGCCGTCAGGGATCTCCTCCACCTTGCGAGCGATGGTGCCATGCCCGCCGAGCAGGTCGAAGATGGCACCGTGCTCGTCGTCCGACATCCCCCGCTCCTTGCCCACCGGACCCGTCCCGCCCGGACGCTGGGGGGCGGACGGCCCGGTCGTGCCCCGCATGCCCAGCCCGGCGTCTCGGCAGCAACAGCCAGGGGGCGGGTCGGCCTGCACCGACGCCGACACGAACATCAAGGCCAAGACTGTGGTCAACGTACGCATCTCCGGTCTCCTTCGGATTCTTAGCCGACGGTCGGACGGGACGCCCCTGCATCCTCATGCGGTGACGCCGCACACGAGCCGTCCATCCAGGTGGGCACGCCCATGCGGGGCAGGACCCAGCGGTTCAGGATGATCCACAGGGCCGGAACCCCGAGCGGCGGGAGTCAGTCGTACATCGCCTTCCCCGTATCCTTGTGGCTTCCCTTCGCCGTTGGCCGTGTTACAATATTCTCGAACACCGTCAAAACTATATTCCTGTCTGGTTAATCAGTCAAGCTATGACCGCCACGATCCCCGACGAGTTCCTGGACCTCATGGCCGAGAAGTTCCGCATGCTGGCGGACCCGACCCGGCTGGCGATCCTCCGCAGCCTGATGGCGGGCGAGCGCAACGTCACCCAGGTGGTCGAGGAGACCGGCCGGAACCAGGCCAACGTCTCCAAGCACCTGAAGATGCTCTCGGAGGCGGGGCTCGTGGCCCGCCGCAAGGATGGCTTGCAGGTCTTCTACAAGCTCGACGACCCGCTCGTGGAGCGGCTCTGCAAGCTCGTCTGTGAGACGATCGTCGAGGAGACGCAGGAACAGATGGCCCGCCAGAAGAAGCTGCTCGACGGCTGGGGCGGCAAGAAGAAGGGGAAGCCCTAGCGGAACCCTCGACGGGCTCGGGATTTGCATGATCAGAACGGCCATCACTTCGTCCTATCGGCACACAGGACAACCGCCCCGTGAGGAGGCCCCGATGATTCCCACGACCGTAACCCGAGTGCCCGAGCACACCGCCGAGCATGTGAACGATGACATCCGCCGACGGACCCAGGAGGACATCGCCCGGATCGCCGCACAAGGCCCCGAGGCGATCGACCGCCGCCTGGCGGAACTCGACCGGGAGTGGGACATCGAGCGGACCCTGGAGGCCAACGCCGCCACCGTGGCCCTGATCGGCCTGGGCCTGGGGACGTTCGTGGATCGGCGGTTCTACCTGCTGCCCGCCGCCGTGGCCGGCTTCCTGCTCCAGCACGCCGTCCAGGGCTGGTGCCCGCCGATGCCGGTGTTCCGCCGCCTGGGCGTCCGCACGGCCACGGAGATCGAGGAGGAGCGGTACGCCCTGAAGGCCCTGCGAGGCGATTTCCGGGGCGTGGGCGACGGAGACGGCCGTGACCCGACGGGCGTGGGCAAAGCGCTCCAGGCGGTCCGGCGCTGAGAGGGGGCGGACGATGGACGGGACATCGAGGCGGGGAATCGGTCCGGGCTTCGGGCGTCGTGACCTGCTGCGAGGGGCCGTGGCCCTGCCGCTGGCCCAGGCCCTCGGCGGCCGGGCGGCGGCATTCGGTGCGGACGACGGCGACCGGCGTCCCACGGGGATGATCGGCCGGCAGCGAGACCCGGAGAACCTGGAGTTCCCCTTCTCGGCCCTCGACCCCCGCCGCCCCCTGACGTCGAACGAGCAGTTCTACGTCCGCACCCACTTCGAGGTCCCGGAGATCGGGGCGAAGACCTGGAACCTCACGGTCGAGGGCGAGGTCGAGCGCCCCTTCGAGCTGACTTTTGACGAGTTGCGACGGATGCCCTCGCAGGCCATGACCGCCCTGCTGGAATGCTCGGGCAACGGCCGGGTCTTCCTCGAACCGCCGCAGGTCGGCATCCGCTGGGAACTGGGGGCGGTGGGCACGGCCGAGTGGAAGGGCGTTCCGCTGGCCGCCGTGCTGGAGCGGGCGGGGCTGAAGCCGAACGCCGTCGAGGTGATCCTCGAAGGGGCGGACAGGGGCGAGTTGAAGGAGCCCAACCCGAAGACGCCGGGAGTCATCCCCTACGCCCGCAGCCTGCCGCTGGCCAAGGCGAAGGCCCCCGAGGTCCTGCTCGCCTACGAGATGAACGGCGTCTCGCTCCCGCCGAGGCACGGCCACCCCGTGCGGGCGGTGGTGGCAGGCTGGTACGGCATGGCCTCGGTGAAGTGGCTGAAGCGGATCGTCGTGACCGACCGCCCCTTCGACGGCTACTTCCAGACGTTCATGTATTCGATCTGGGAGAGGCGGCACGGCCTCCCCACGCTCGTCCCCGTCACCGACATCCAGGTCAAGTCGGAGATCGCCCGCCCCGCCCCCTACGAGGTCGTGCCGAAGGAGACGAAGTACCGCATGGTCGGTGCGGCGTGGGCCGGGGAGGCGGACGTGACGAAGGTCGAGGTCAGCGACGACGGCGGCCGGAGCTGGGCCGAGGCGAAGCTGACCGGCGAGCCGGTGCGTTTCGCCTGGCGGTTCTGGGAACACGAGTGGCAAACCCCCGCTTCGCCGGGCCGCCACGTCGTCATGGCACGGGCGACGGATTCACGGGGCCGTACCCAGCCGATGAAGCGTGACCCCGACCGCCGGGATGCGGTGATCAGCCACGTCTTGCCGACCGAGGTCGAAATTCAGTGAGGCGGCTCAACGCCGGCGATTCGCCTCATGCACGCCACCGAAGCGGCCCCGCAAGTCTCGATCCTCGGCATCTCATCATGAGCCCGTGGCCGACCTCCGCACGATGCGATGTCGCAGCGGTGCTGCTCCGGGCAGGCCGAAGGGGTCGTACTCGACCTCGCCGCCCCGGACCGTCGCCTCGGTGATCCGGGCGGTCGTCCAGGGCCTCGGGTCGAACAGGACCGGCTCCAGCACCCGCTCGACGACCGCCCGCAGGCCCCTGGCCCCGTTGCCCCGTTCGTGGGCCATTTTTGCGATCTCCCGGATCGCCCCGTCGGTCAGCTCCAGGTCGGTATGGCGGTACTTCAGCAGCTTGCGGTACTGGGCCAGCAGGGAGTTCGTCGGCTCCCGGAGAATCCTCGCCAGATCCTCCACGCCGAGGTCGTCGAGCGTAGCGATGATCGGCAGCCGCCCGAGCAGCTCGGGGATCAGCCCGAACCCCTCCACGTCCTCCGGCAGGACGTTATGGAGCGGATTCTCCGCCTCGTCCCCGACGGTCGATCCCGCCTGCTCAAAGCCGAAGGAGGCTCTCCGGCCAATTCTCCGGGCCACGATCTCCTCCAGGCCGACGAACGCCCCGCCGCAGATGAACAGCACGTTGGACGTGTCGAACGGGACGCAGGTCTCGCCGACAACCTTGTAGCCGCCGGAAGGTGGGACGTTCGCCACGGTCCCCTCGATCATCCTGAGCAGGGCATGCTGGACGCCCAGCCGCATGTCCTTCGTGCCGTGAACTCGATCCCCTCCGAGCTTGTCGATCTCGTCAATGAACACGATCCCCTGACGGGCCTCCGCCACGTCCCCTCCGGCCGCCATCAGTAACTTGTGAAGGACCGTCTCCACGTCGTCGCCGACGTACCCCGCCTCGGTCAACGTCGTGGCGTCGGCGACTGCGAACGGCACGTCGAGGCACTCGGCCAGGGCTCGGGCCAGGTGCGTCTTGCCCGAGCCCGACGGGCCGATCAGCAGGACGTTTGACTTCTCGATGACGACCTGCCGTAGGGAAGCGTCCGTGACGGTCGGAGCGGCGGACTCCCAGTCGAGCACGTCGAACAGGCGGACATGGTGGTTGGCGACCGCCACGGCGAGCGTGCATTTGGCCCGGTCCTGGCCGACGACCGAGCGGTCGAGGCGCTGGACGATCATCCGGGGCGTGGGCAGGGCGGCGGCGAGGCTGACGGGCTGCGACATGCGACTCGGGCTCCGGGGAAGGGACGATCGCCGCCCCCCGAAGTGGCGGGCGGTTCCCTTCCCCGATGGTGTCGATCCGGTTCACGGCGAAGCCTCAGCCTCGGATTGGCACACCGCCCGCTCGCCGGGCCGGCTCACCCCCGGCGGTACAACGTCGAGGTCTCTAGGCGTCCGCATAGTACGAATCCACGGCGGGCTGGCCGGTGTAGTTCGGCCCGGCCCGGTCGTCCGCCCCCAGGTAACGATAGGGCAGGTCCACAGCCTTGCGACCACGGCAGCTCACCAGCCGCCGCCTGCGATCGTACTCCAGACCGGCCCGCCGAAGGGCGGCGGCGATTCGTCGCCCCAACGGCGAGGCGTCGGCGATCTTCAGGTTGTGAAGATCCAGGCTCGCCACGAACAGACCGTCCTCGGTCAGCCATGAGGCGGCACGGGCGATCAGGGCCAGCTTGTCGCCGACGTAGTGCAGGCCGTGGACGCAGCTGATCAAGTCGAAGCCTCGGTCGGGTCGCCAGTCGCCCAGTGAAGCCTCGACCAGCCGCAGGCGATCCTGGTCGGGATCGACCCGCCGGAACAGCCCCGCCAGGTCGACGCCGACGATCTCCACGTCCATGCCCTCATCGTGAACGATTCTGGCGGCCTCGATCAGAGCCTTGCCCGAGCCGCAGCAGAGGTCGAGCCAGCCGGCCGGGCGGCTCTCGCCCGACGGCTTCCTCAGCACGTCGAGCGGGTTGAAGCCGAGTTCCCGGTCGTAGCCGTTGGAGCCGAGGAGGCCCCGCTCCCGGTTCATCCGGCAGTTGGCGACGACCGCCGATCGCTCCAGTTCGTCGTCGTCCAGGAGGTCCATCAGTAGTCGTACCGTTTCATCTCACGGTAGACGGTCATGGCGGACACGCCGCACTCCCTGGCGATGGTCGGGGCCTTCTTCCCCTCGGCGATGAGCGCCCGCACCTTCTCCCGGACGGCCGCCGGCAAGTACTGTTTCACCTCCTCGGTGGGGTCGTCGGGGGCGGCGGCGAAGACCGGGGCGAAGTAGGCGTGCATCCTCCGCAGGGCATCGTGCAACCGTCCGAACGGTCGATTCCCGTAGCATTCGAGCAGGTTGTCGCCCTGAAACGGCTGTCCGTGGGCCAGGCAGAGCGAGGCCAGGTCGTCGCTCTCACGATGCCTCAACAGGTCCGGCAGCGTGTCCCGCAGCGTCCCGAAGGGGAGGATCGGGAAGTCGGGGTCTGATTTCCGCACCCGCTTCAGGAGGCGGGTCCAGGCGTTCGCAAAGTGGTACTGGGCGTTGGTCGCATGCTCCCTGTACCAGGGCATGCCCTCCTCGGAGACGAGAAGCAGTTCCGAGCCGATCTTCTTGGACCGCTCCAGCCCCCACCGGAGCATCCTCGCCGTCTCGGGCCATACCAGCCACTCCCCGAAGACCTCGGTCTTGGGCCGCAGGAAGCGGATGAAGCTGTCCTCGTCGGTCGAGGAGAAGTGCAGCCGCTCGGCGTATTCGTGGCGGTGGCCCAGCAGGATGTCGCCCCTGGCCAGCCGTCCCATCTCCGCCGCCCCCATGGCGCAGTTCAGACCCAGGTACAGCAGCAGCCTCTCGGTGGGGGTGGCGTGCTTGTTGATGGTCGCCAGTTGCTCGGCCGAGTATACCCGCTTGGTGATGACCGATAGCTTCCGCTCGGCGTCCGTCTTGCCGATCTTGCGATCGATGTGCCCGACGCCGCTGGGCATCCGCCAGCGGTACTTCCCGGTTCTGTCCAGCCATTTGTAGAATCGGATCAGCTCGCCGACGTGGTGGCGGGCGTTGTCCCGGCTGGTCAGCCCCCGCATCCCCTTCGGGCGGCCTCGCCAGTAGGCGGCCATCGCCGAGCAGGCGTCATGGGTGAGGGCGGAGAGGGGGATGTCGTCGTGGGCCTTCCTGAACCGCTCGACCCGAGCCAGCCGCAGTCGACCGTAAGGCGTCAGGTCGGACGTTCCCGGTCGGACGTTGTGGGCGGCGATGGACGCCTCGTAGTCGTCGAGGGCCTCGTGCAGCGAGCCGGGGATCAGTTCCTCGGGCAATGACTCCTTCGAGCCCAACGCCCCGAGTTCCCTCAGCTCGGCCTCCAGCTCCCGAATCCGGTCCTTGACCACGCCTTGCTGCCCCCGTCGGGCGGACTCGGCGTGCAGAGTCGGGTCGGACGGGATGAGGTCCAGGGACGGGAAGCGGTCCCTGTCCACTTGGAGCATCTGGGCGTAGTCGGTCGCCGGATCTTCGATGCAGAGCTCCGGAGGCGGGGGGAAGTAGGTGATCCGATGCCGCCCCCTGGCGATCTCCTCGGCGTAGGAGAGGGCTAGCGGGGACCAGAGGTCTTCCCGGACGACCCGGCAGTTCTCGTCGTACAGCTCCCGGAGCTTGGCCAGGCGACGTTCCGCCTCCTTGCGGTCGGTCCCCAGATTGAAGCGATGCTGCCGCTTCTTCCCATCCTCACCGTGTTTCCAGCCGAGGTAAGGGCGGTAGCGGCCCTGGGGGTCGGGGCTCAGGTCACGATTTCGGCGTGCCATGGGGTCGATCTCGGTGCCATGAACCAGGCGGTCACGGCCCCCATCTTACCAGCTTATCTGACACGGCCAAGCTCTTATCTGACACGCTATCTGACACGAAGCTCAAGTCGCAAGTCCTTGCGGAGCAGGCGAATCGACGTAAGTCAAAAAGAAAAGGCCCCTTGCGATTTCTCGCAAGGGGCCTTTCAGTGGAGGCGGCGGGAATTGCACCCGATGCAAGGATTCCGCAACCCATTCAATGGCTTGTCTTTACGGAAACCAAGGGTGCTGGTGGTCGGAAATGGGTCGGGAGGACGCGGCACGCTCGCCGGAATGGCGGGAAGTCCTGGAGAAATGGCCCCTTCTGCCGCCGCATATCGTGCAGGCAATTCTTGCCCTGGTACGTTCAGCAACACCGTAGTGGAGGCAATGTGCCTCCACCCTGTGTCGTGAGAATTGCAGGACAGGCTGATAACCTTGGTGATCTAGGTAGTTTCCTTTGACTTGAAGCTTGAGAAAAAATAGAGAACATAGAAAAGCTACCAAAGCGACCGAAGAGGCATCAGCCGTCTTCGGGTGATGCCTATGAGCGTCGCAACCGAACGGCGGAGCCGGTCGGATCGCAGGTGGAAAAACCCAGGCACGGATGCCGGCCGATTCCGTTCCGGCAGGTGGCAGGGAACGCTACGCGATAAACCGCATTACAAGCTCGTACAGAGCCAAAAGCACCTCGCGGCTGGGGTAGTAGCGGACACGCCGAAAAACCCCTTCTCAATGCCCTATAAGCCCGAATACGGGGCACTCTATCGGTGTCCCTCCCCTGTCTCTCCGTTCACGGTCAAGTGACCGGGCTGACATGGGCCGGTGGGGAAGCAGGTCCGTTAACCCTGCACTGAACGCCAGGCGGGATGACGGTTCACCCTTCCGCCGGGTCGCCACCATCTGCGGTGCGATCGCGCCGTTCCAGGTTTCTTGGCTTGAGCTGCGGCAAAACGTGTCCATGCTGCGGGTGTGCATGCACGGCCTGCACCGCTTCCGAGATCTGCCTGAGCAGTTCCAGCGTCTGTGCCAGGTTCGGGTCTGCGGGGGGAAGCGGAATCCGGTTACGCATGGGTAGCCTCCTGGATCGAGCGTGGCCGGCGAAGCCTATAAGGATTCTCGCGTCATGTGCCAGGGGGTGCCAGCCACGCTCGGTTACGGCTGGCTTCCTGCGAGCGCGTGCAGGCGTAAGGACGGGGTTGCCCCTCGCCGCTCCGGTTATCCACAACGGTCATCCGTTAAGTAAGTTATAAGTATGATAATACAGTTAAAACGTTAAGGGCCGTGCAAGCAATTGAACAAAATCAGGAATACGGCACTTCTTGCGCCTAATAGGCCGAGTCTTTGCGCCTAATCGACCGTGCCTGCATGCGCCTAATCGACCGTGTGTTTTACGCTTAATCGACCGACACTATCCACAGCCGGCCTGGTTTCTCCGCCACTCTGAATCGGACTACCAGGGTGCGCCTAATAGGCCGTGCCTGCTGAATCCACGGCTCTGCGTGCCCTTTGGGCGTCGGATACGGTGTTTTCATGGGGAAAACTCCACCCAAACGCTGTTAGCCCATATACTTGAAGCGTGTATGGAGGCGAAAATCCGCCAAAACTGCGCCTAATCGACCGTGCCGGGCCACTACCCCGGAGTGGGCTGAACGTAAGTACGGAGAACCGTTTACGGCTCGATGTTACTGAATCGCTTGGATTTTCTGCTGCTCGCACCCGCCAGGCGTCGCCGGGCATAGCGTGGCGACTCGAAGTTCGGATCTTCGACCGCCAATTGGCTGCGGCGGACGAAATTGACCACCTCCTCCCCCTCGTCGTTCTTGTGGATCGCCATGCTGTATTCCGGCAAGGCATTGCCTTCGACGGCCTTCCGTACATCGATGGCGAAATCCGAGAAGCGGGCGGTGGAGCCTGATTTCTCGAAGAGCTGCCGCATGGTGAAGCTCCATCCCAGCTCCTGCTGGCCAGCGTGCTTCCGCGCCACGCGATAAAGCCAGCGTTCAATGCCTCCGGTGAGCAAGAAATAATCTTCGTGGATGGTCAGCACCCCTCCCCGCATCAGCACGCCGTCATAGAGCCAATCGGGCAGCGTCATCGTCATGCCTGTGGTTTCGCCAGTCGCCTCATCGATGACTTCCGTCCAGCTCTCCAGCCAGTGGAAGGAGGCGATTTTTTTCTTGCCGTGGCCACGGATATTCGTGCGAACGGCGGTGTGGGTCAGCCGGTCCAGCGCCGCGCGCAGTCGCCGGTAATGCTCGCCCCCGGTTTCCCGGCGGATCGCTTTCAGGAGGTTGTAGGGATGGAAATGGATGGTGCGCGACGGTTTCAGCTCGCGGTCCAGGGCTTCCGTCACCTGGGTAGAAGCCCAAATCAGGATGTCCGCATCCCAGATGGTGGCCATGCCGAATTTCGGGTTGGCGCTCACCTCCACCCACACATCGCCCACCTGATATTCGATCGGGGCATGGCGTGGCTTCTTCGCCAGGCTGAAGAACGGCCGCTCCATCGTGTCACGCTGATCGCGGATCGGGATATCGGCAAAGCTGGCCGCAAACAGGTCCGGCTGGCTATCGCTCGGCGGCGGCGGGCGCTTAGCCATGGTACGCGTATGCCCTTACACCTTCATACGGCCGCAAGGCTAACCTCGTTTGCTGGTATGCCCTGCTCATCGGGTACGGGCGCACGCTCATCCCTCTTTGCCCTTGAGTTCGTCCACGCCGGGCAAACCGCGTTTGCGGAAGACCAGATCGAGCCCTTCGATCAGGTAATCGTGCATCTTTTTCCGCTCCTCAAACCCTAAGCGGCGCAGCTGCTCGTAGATCGGGAGGGAGAGATACGCCGTCTGCTGCTTCACGCCGGCACGGTTCCCGGTCGGCTGCGGCTCGGCCCTAACCGGCGCGGCAACCGCAACCGGCGCCATCGCCGGTTGTTCCTGCTCTAGGTTGCGCGTCAGGATGGAATCAAGCGATGTGCGTTTTTTCACTGTCATAGGCAATCTTCTCCATTTTCTTTTCGATCCAGTTCCACAGCTGCCGGATTTCAGTGGCCGCCTTCCCTTCCGGCTCATATTCCATCACCCCCAAGCCTGCTCCAAGCGCATCCTGGTAAGCGGCGCGCGTGACGATGCGCACCGGGCTAACGATGCCGAGCATGCTCAACCCCGCCTCCGCTTCCCGCAACCGCTCGCCGCGCGGCGGCGTCTGCGTCAGCACAAACACCGCCGATTTGGATAGGCGGTTGATGGTGGCGACCGTCGGCGGCACGGCTCTCAAATCCACCGGCGTGGGGCGGCACGGGATGATGCAGAAATCGGCGCAGCGGATCGCGGCGGTGGTAGACGGCTCATCGCGGCCGGGCGTATCGATGATCACCAGATCAAATCCGGCGGAGTTGGCCTTGGCGATGGCATCCGGCAGCGACCAGGAATCGATTTTCACCAGCTTGGGCGAATCGGCTTCACGGTCCTGATACCAGCCTTCCGATGAGGCTTGCGGGTCCAAGTCCAGGATCAGCACCCGATGCTTCTTCAACTCGGCGGCGATTGCGCAGTTGATGGCGAGGGTGGTTTTCCCCGCTCCTCCCTTCTGTGTGACGAAGGTAATGATCCGCATCGGAAACTCGTTGGCTGTTATACAAGGCTCCCCGTGCAATCGCGTACAGGTGGGATGGGATACGCGGCACACAGGGTCAGGGTGTGACCCTGCAATAGCATACGCGTACACCAATGTAAATGGTTACGGCGCATGCCTTACTATGGGATGCAATGAAACGGGCGCACGGTTTCACACGGATGGCCGTATACGGGTACACGAGGCTACGGCATCATCGTAACGTGGCAGACGCGGACACATCTTTCCCCGTACGGCGTTACACGAGGATACGCGTATGCCACGGTGATCAGAGGAGCAGTCGGTCGAACATTGAGTGGGGAGAGGGGAGGCGGGCCTATGACGCCGCGAAGAGGGGAACGCCTACCGCTTGGGCGGCAAGTTTGAGCTTGCCGTCGATCGTGGCCAGCGGCAGGCCGCGCCGGATGGCCAGCTCCAGGTAGGCGGCATCATACGCCGTCAGCTGGTGGCCGCGCGCCAGGTTCAGCGTATCCGCCCAGGCGTGGGCGTTCGTTTCGCTGTCGATGATGATCGGCAAAGAAGCCAGGATGCCCGTCCATTTGATCGTTTCGGCTTCGGTGGAGCGTTTCCGCCGTTCGCCCATCAGCAGGGCGTTGGCAACCTCCAGCGGCCAGAGGGCAGGGACAACCGCCTTTTCAGTCGCCAGCCGGTCCAGCACGGCATCGGCGTAATCGTCCGTTTCGTCCTCGAAGCTCCACGCCATGGCGATGGAGTTGTCCAGTACGAAGTGTTCGCTTGGCTTAACGGCGCGTCCTTTCGCCCTGGCCATCAGAAACGCCGTCCTTCCTCGATTAAATCCCGGATGGTGACGCCATCGCCAAGCTTCCGCCCTTTGCGGAATTCCTTGATTTCGGCGATCACTGAACGCACATCAGGCGCTTCCTCCGCCGGCTCCGGCACCAGCCGGGCAACCGGGCGGCCATTCCGGGTGATCTGGATTTCCTCGCCGCGGGCTACGCGGTCGAGCAACTGAGGCAGATGCGTCTTCGCCTCGTAGGCCCCGACCGATTCCATAATTCCCTCTCTGCTTTAGACTGGTCTACTAGGCTAGTCTAGCTGAACTTGCCCAGTTTGACAAGATCGATGACCAGCTAGATGACGCCTGAGGGAGCTGGTCGGAACGCGGTGCAAAGCACTCTGATTAAAGGGCTGATTTTGCGATTAAGTGGTTGGGAAATCGCTCTTTCAGCCGTTCCACGGTTGAACGCCAAACCGGCGTGGTCGGCTTGCAAACGGTGTTTTGATTGCCGAAAAGCCCAATCTCCTTGATTGCATCCATTATCGGCACAGTTTGCAGCCATTGGATCGGGACGAAGTATTCACATTTCTCCGAATCATCAACAAATTCCCGGTGGTAGCTTCCTCGCTTTGCCACCTCCAGCACCGGGGCTTCGCCTTGCGGAGTCATCACCCGGAAAGTAGCGGCAAGCTGAGCGTAGCCGGTCACTTTTCCCACACCGACATAGCCGGTACGCGGGATGTTCACCCAGACACGATCACCGGGGCTAAGCAGTTGAAGCGTCCGGCTATACCACGCTCCGCCACCGCCGCAGAGGAAGCCAAACTGCACGGCGTCATCCCAGGATCGCGATTCGCCGTGGCCGAAGGAAGCATAGAATTCGCCGTTCCAAGGCTCGCTAGAACCGCTCGGTGTCGCAGCGGTGCTGATCTGCGTCCGAACCGGGTCCAGTAACCAGGCACGGCTCAGGAGCTGGTCTGGACCATGCGTGAAAACCTGGAAGAACAGCACGTTGATCGGAATGTCACGGTCGTTGAGGTACGCAACGATGCGTTCCGTGCTATCGTCGAGTGACGATGCGACAATTACAATCTGGTGGCTTCTGTTCAGCGAATCCTCATCCAGATCGACACCGAAGCGTAGCCGAAAATCATCCGCCAGGCTGCTGCCCGGCTTGAATCGCTGGTAGATCGCGGCGATATCGGCTGCCCGCAATCGTTCTACCCAACTGGCGTAGTCAATGGCCTGGGCCACCACTTCGCGTGGCGTACGGTCACGTTTGAGTTCGATAAGCACCATCGCTCCATCAGGAGCAATGGCCAGCAGATCGATACGACCGCCAAAGCCGGTGTCTTCCTGGCGGCCAATCAGCATCCATTCATCGGATAGGATGCGGGGAGCGGCAACAATCATGTCCTCAAGGAGCTGCTCCCTTGCCAGGGATGATTCAGCGAGGATCTGAGGGTTAGAATCGACTTTCCAGATAGCGTGGCGAATAGGCATAAAATTTATGTGATAATGGGTCGGACAATGGAAGTGAAATCACCCTCGGTCGGCATGACGAATCGGCACTTACCTTTGCTGCGGGAAGCCCACACTTCGCCAACGGCACGCTTCTCTTCCGCATCGGTGAAAAGGTGCTGGCCTTTATATTCAACCACAAGAATGCATCCGTCGTTCAGCAGGCAGATGAAATCGGGATAGAATCGATCCTTCGACGTTTGCAGCCGGAACGATGACGGTTTGCGGGAGAGATTGCGTATCCAGCATGTCACTTCGGCCAGGCCGTCGATGAATTGAGCACACTTAAATTCTTCCGTCAGATGCCCGCCAGGGGTTTTCTCGGCGAGTTCGCCCGGCTTACCGAAATAATGCTTTTTGAACAGGAACCCGCCGTCATAGAGCCAGCTCGGCTCATAGGCCATCGTTTTGAAATTGATGGCACGGTCGGGGCTAACCGTCAGCTCGGATGCGGGAAGCAGGAATGCCTGGAACGCTTTCTTGCGTTCTTCCTGGCGGTGCTCGTTGATCCGGTCTTCTACCGCGTCACGCAGCCGGAAGCGGTCCAGGGCGAGCGTGCTTACATCTGGGATGCCATGCTGAGCCATCAATCCGTTGATGATTTTCAGCAGAAACTTCGCAGATTCGCCTTCGGGGATGTCCTGGTGCGGGATGTGGCGATCCAGCCAGGCAACCAAAGCTTCCTTCGTCCAGTCATCAGCGGTGCCCAAATCCAGTACCTGCTGATGCAGGGTCGCCACAAAATCGCTGGCCTCTCCTTCGGCAACGGCGGCGATGACCTTGCCGCCTAGCACATCCAGCGTACCGGCCTTGCCTGCGGGCCGGTCCAGCGGGTTATAACCCGCCTTCAGCGTGGCGTCCTTCTCGCTGAGCTTCCATTCGTGCTCCAGCAGGAAGGTGCTTTCAAACTCGAAGAGATTGCCGTTTTCCTGCACGCTGAGCAGGGGCACCACGAAATCGATGCCTTGCTCATAGGGCGTGGGCACGCGGGTTTGGCCGCTGCCACCGAACGCCTTTTCCGCCTCGCGGATGATGGCGACGGTTTCCTTGATACGTGACTTCGCCTCCGGCGTCTTCACGCATGCTTGAAGGTACGCGGTTTCCGCATCGTCGAGCGGCACCAGGATCGTGACTTCACCGCTGGCCGTGTCGATCCGTGCCTTGCCGGAGAGGCTAGGCACCTGTGTCGCGGCCATATCGGCATCGATCTCCTCCGGGGCCAGCTTCAGCGTTTTCGGTTGCACGCCAAGGGGCAGCGTGCCTTGCGTCACCGGCAGGATGATCCGCTCGGCTTCGGTGGCGGTAAATCCATTGCTGACCAGTGCTTCCCGCAATTCGGCGAGCACGTCCGTCAGCGATTCCGATACCGAGAACGCATAGGCACAGTTTAAATCCGGGTGCTGCTTCGGCTGAGCCTTGGGCAGACGCAGGATGCGGCCAACGATTTGCTCAATGGCGGTCGCTGAGCGGGTCGCCTTCAGGCTGCAGAGCACATACGCGAAGGGGCAATCCCATCCCTCCCGCAGCTTCTCCACGGTGATGATGAACCGCACCGGGCAGGCAGGAGCGGAAATATCCTTGATATCCTTCAGCTCATCCAAGCGGCCAACGGAAATCTTGATTTGATCTTTCGGAATCCCGAATTCGCTTACCAGCCGCTCGCGTAGCGGCTCGCACGCATCCACCCGCTCCGCCTGAAAGAGCAGAATCGGCCGGAGATATTCGCCGGTCGCTTGTCCTTCGGCGATGGCCAGCCTTTCCAGGTCGCTTCTGAGCGTGATCGCTTCGGCAACCAACTGATCGCGTTGGCTGGGATGCCGGGTGATGACGCGAAGCGGCAGCTTTATCATATCCGCTGCTTTCAACTCGGCGGCGGATACCGAATCCAGCACGTTCGACGGATTGCCCGAACGGGCAGGGGTGGCGGTGAATTCGATGACGCAGGAGGGCAGCACGTTGCCGAGTGTGGCAAAGGAAAGATCGGTGCGGGCGTTATGGGCTTCGTCCACGATGACAATGGGGCGGTGCAGGCGTAAGACGTTTACCAGTGAAGGCTTCGGCTTGCCGTCGGCACCGGGGAGCATGTCGGCAATGCGGCTGGGCGGAAGATTCAGCAAGTGCTCGGCCAGCATGCCGTTCTGGTCGTACACCTTCCGGCCCGTGGTATCCTCAACGCGGAATGATTGAATGGTCGAAACTATCACGACCGTCTGCCCTGACACGGCGGCAACGGAGAGCCGCAAGGCTTCTTCGATAGTCAGCACTTCGACGCTGCCGCACGACAGTTCCAGTGCCCGCCGGTAAGGATGGCGGGGATCGCGTAGAGCATTGGCGGTCTGTTCCAGGATGGCGTTGCTCGGCACCAGCCAGAGCACCACCGCCCGCTCCGCCTGCAACAGCTCGTCCATCGCTATGCCGGTGGCATGGCAGGCAAGCAGGGTTTTGCCGCCTCCGGTCGGCACACGCAGGCAGACATAGGGCAATCCAGGTCTGATTCCGGCGGCAGTGACCGGGAGATACGGCATCGGCCGCCGCTCGCGTGCTTCCTGCACCGCCTGGTAGGCGGCTTCGGGTCTGCCGTCCTTCGAGCACTGGCGAAGAAAATCGCGTAATGAACCAAGCAGTTCAGTTTGATAATTCTTTAGAGAAATCATGATGTTTTAATCTCGTAGGGCGTCTGGCGAACGATGACCCGCTCGGCAAGCAGGCGGTCGCGGCCGAGCAAACACCCTGCACAGTAGATGACTTTCTGGCCATCAAACGGCGGAAGCTTAGCGAGCACGGCCCGCGTCAGCACGTTTCCGCCGTTAGCGGTCCGGTCGCCGAGGATGCCGTTGAACAGCAGATAGATACCGACGCCACGGCACTCACCGAGAAACGGCGAATTGAGTTCACCTGCCAGCGGCAGCGGTTCGCCGGTTTCCGTGAAGTACACATGCCGGGCTAGGTCAGCGAATCGCACCGTATCACGAATCTTGCCACTCTCATCGAACAGCGGTTCTCCCAACTCGCAATAGCGGAAGCTCCCGCCGACCGCTTCGACGCTGATCTCGCCCTTTGCTTTGGTGTAGCCAGTAGCTGCCCGGCGGACACGTTCGCAGGTAACTTCGCGGGCAATCTTCGATTCCATTTCAACAAGAAGAAATCTGCGAGGGGGTTTGCCCTGGGTAGCGTGGTTAAGCTTTAGGGCAGCATGGCCTGTCGTGCCGGAACCGGAAAAGGAATCAAGGATGAGGTCGCCAGGATTGCTAGCAATTTGCAGTATCCGCTCTAGAAGCCGTGTCGGCTTGGGAGTATCAAATGCTGTTTGAGTACCAAATAATGCTTGAATTTCCTTCTTGGCTTCGTCTGTGTGCCCAACTTCCTCATGCGGCCACCAAGTCCAGGGAACGAATCCTTCTACCTCATCAAGAAAACGAATAACGCTCGGTTGTGCCTTGTTGTCTTTGCCGAAATAAATCCGGCCTGCTGCTTCAAGCTTCTTGAATTCCGGTTCAATCATTGACCAACAACGGCCTTCAGGCGGAGTATGGACGATACCGGCAGGGGTAGTAATTTCATACATTTGATTTGGGCGATATCCCTGTGCCGTCATAGGAATACCACGCCATCGGCCACGCGGGTGATTGTTGAGATTCTTGTAAACTTTGGCCTGCTCCTCCGTAAGTCCTACCAAATTCCGTGTCGCTTTGAACGCATCAGGATTCATGGCATATACCACGACGTATTCATGCACGTCGCCGATAGCTTCCCGATTCTCGCGGGAATATCGCTTTTGCCAGATATTGCAGGCAACAAAACGTTGCCTGCCGAAAATCTCGTCCATCAACATTCTGAGTAAAGTGAGTTCTGAATCGTCGATGGAAATCCAGATGGAACCATCAGACCGAAGAAAATCTTTCAAAACTTGAAGGCGTGGATACATCATGCAAAGCCAGCGGTCGTGACGGTCGAGCGTTTCACCCTCCTTGCCGACCGCCTTGCCAAGCCATTCCCGGATGAGTGGACTGTTGACGTTATCGTTGTATACCCATCCTTCGTTGCCCGTGTTATACGGAGGATCGATATAAATGCATTTAACTTGTCCAGCGTAGTAGGGCAGAAGGGCTTTGAGGGCGACCAGATTATCCCCCTGGACGATCAGGTTCCCGCTGCCTGGATCGCCGCACGCCAGCTCCGGCACGTCTTTCAGCAGGTGGAACGGCACCTTCTGATGGTGGGTGATGACGGCTTCTTTGCCGATCCAATTCAACGTAGGCATGATGCGGAACTACAATCCTGTTCTGTGCTTAGAGCAATGGCGGTGAGCGGTCCCGCTAACGTTCGCCGGTCATAGGTAGCGTGATCCGGGGGCGAAGGCAAGCGGCTGAGAAGCCTGCATGATATCGCTCTGCCGTCAGCATGATACTGGAATCTTGTACCGCGAGCAAGGTTCTGGTGTTGCAGGGTACAACTGGACAGATTGCCTGCGATCAGCGATCCTCTTCGTGGGGAGGAGATTCGATGCAGGAGAATACCGAAGCACCGGGGAATGCACGTCGCAGACTGATTTCGGCCCATGAAATCGCCTGTTTCGCCTACTGCCCGGAGCAATGGCGGTTGCAATACGGCTTGAAGCTGCCGCCTGGCAACCGGGCAGAGCTGGCAGCAGGCACGCGGCATCACCGGCGGAAGACGGTCGCGGTGCGGAAGGCGGGGCTCCTCACCACGCTCGGCACGTTTCTGGGGCTGATTGCCGCTTCTGCGTTCTTCGTCTACTTGCTTTTGGTGGTCTGGCGGTAATGGGCTGGGCGTTCATTTGGCTCATCGCCATTGCCTTCTTGGCTATGCTTGGACTGCTTCTTCTGCTGTCGGGGAAACAGGTGCATCAACGCCAGGGTCTTGCCGACGGCCCGACCGTGGCGATGGATAGCGTCACGCTAAAATCCCGCCGGTATGGCTTGATCGGCCGCCCGGATCGGCTGATTCGCCAGGGCGGTACGATTATCCCGGAAGAATGGAAGTCATCCCGCACCGTGCGACCGTGGCATCTAGCTCAGATGGGCGTGTATTTCCTGCTGATCGAGGAAGAGCTAGGGGTGATTCCTCCGCACGGTTTCATCGTCTGCGGCAATGGCACCCGGCACCGCATCGACAACAGCGAAGAGCTGCGGGCCTGGGTGCTGGATCTGGCCAGCGGCATCCGTTCGGCACGGGCGGCGATAGCTGCTCCAATCCCGGTGCAGCCAAAAGCAGGTCAGTGCCGGCCCTGCGGCATGCGGGTTTACTGCGTGCAAGCAAGATTGTAGATAAAGTCTAGGCGAACGACTAAAAGGGGGGGGGATAATCACATGAATTATCATGTATCTAAAGATTCATCCCATTCGGCACCCAAAACCCACGCTAATGCGGACATTCGGCCGCTGAGCAATCCCCATTCAAAATCATTCCAGCCAAGATTCTCCCTGCCATACTTCTCTTCGATGCATCGTGCGGTTGCCTTGGCCTGCTCCAAGATCGGTCCTTGGGCGTCGGTCAACGGTTCCTCGCCGGTTTCGATTCGGTAAAGCCAGTTCTGATGGCGGTTCCACCACACCTTGTCCCAAAACACATTGTAAGCCGCGAGGATGGCGTTATCGCTACGACGGAGTAGCAGCGGCAATTCCTCGCCAGGATTCTCTTCATCGGGAATCCATTCGACTTTATCGCCTTCGTCGGTGTAGCCGATGCGGTGGCCGTTTGGGCCTACTTCACCCGGCGGCACTGGGTCTGTTGTCTGAGCGTGAGTACGCGGTTCCATACCAATAAACGCATCACGGAATGTCATAAAAGCCTCCGGCGTGATGTTTCTTCGAACCGATTCAGGTATTAAGTTCATAACTCTCTCTGAGACATCCAAATTCTCATAAAAAGAAGGCGAGCGGCACCCCTTCAGCAACCTGACTTGATTCACCAAATTTCTGTGAATTATCCGCCGCAACTCATCGATGCTGCTGAAATTGCCTACCAGTGCCGTGGTGTAGGTTTCCTCCTTGAAATCCCGAAGCCTACCAAGCTGTGCCAGGTCAATTTTACCTGGATCAATAGGACGGTTGGAAAAATAGAGCTGGGCAGGCTTTTTGGCGGCAATGAATTGGTCGATTTCCTCGACCGTACCTGATTCAGCCACGCCGGTGCTGGTGCCGAGCTTGGTCCAAAACATGCCGATCAGCATGTCACAAGAGCGGACAAGCTGGGCGTTAATCGCCTCCTGCGGCCGGATGGCCGCTTGCGGCAGTGCGTGCGTTTCCCACTTCACCGGCAGCAGGACGATGTTCTCGGCGACGGCGTGCAAGGCGTTCCATTCGTTGACGGCATCGGTGGCCACCTGTCGCTCTTCCGCCAGATCGGAAGGCGAGGCGATCATGACGCGGTAGGTGCTGGCGTGGAAGGGCATGGCAGTCACTCCAGCGTTAGGGCAGGAAGGATCGATGCATCGGGTATCTTGGCACCGATTTCGACGGCCCTTCGCTTGAACGTTGACCACCAGCGGGGTGGCGTCCTCCCTTCCGCATGCAATCGTGCTGCAACAGCCAGAGGATTGAGCAACAGGATATGGCCGAATTCGCGGTTCCCGTCGCTCTCGACCAAAATGAATCCCAACCGCTTGAGCACCTTGATGTGATCCTTCCAGGTGCGGACGGCCCGTTTTGGGTTGGTGCAATTTGAAGCAAATGCGATATCTTCTTCATCTGTTATTGATATAATATGCTGATCGCGAGCACGGCTCCACAATTCTAGGTAAGCCAGTCGAGCATCCCCTTCGCCTTTTTCGGATAGCTCATCGATCAGGATCATGATGAGGGGAAGCAATCGCGGGATGGTGGCATAGCCTTTGACGTTAACCTTGTCGGTGCGGTCCCAAATCCATGAACCAGCATCGGGCCAAAGCTCGTCCCTGAGTGCTTTCTGCTTCTTGTCTATGCTATTTTCACTGCCCATATCGGTGTTCCAGTCCAAGGTTGTACAAATGACCCCGGTTTATCGCAACCTTCGCGGACCTTCCCATTGGCGATGGGCCTCCGTCTGGAGCGGCGATAACCGGGGAGCGTGTCTCGAACCGCATTGGCCTTGCGACTCTCGACAGCCCAATAATATGACGCAAACCCTTTGAAATCAATAGGTTATGGAAAGCTTATTCGGGATTTTGGCCGTTGAATTTGCAACCAATTTAATGCTGAATCGGCGTTTCACTGCCAATTCGGAAACGGAATCGGCGGATTATCGCAGCTAATTTGGGATAGAGCAAGGGTTTGCGAGAATTGCAGTGCTCATTGTGCTCGCTGTGCCGCAAGGTGCTCCGGCGTGCCCCAAGTGCTCCATCGTGGGGGGTTGTAGGGGGTGCCGCTAGGATTACGCCCCAATCCACTAGCTACCGTTATCGGGAGCCTTCCTCTTCGCGTCACGATGGGTTTCAAGCAAGAAGAGAGCGGGCGTCGATGCGGCACCTGCCGCCAGGCGGGCATGTCGCGGCTGCAAGCCGCGTGCTCGTCCTTCATGGCCATGACCAGTGCCGTAGGGATTCCGCAGCTCAGCTAGGCCCTGAACAATCGTAGCTAAATTGTTGAGCAATCGTTTAACGGTGTCAGCTGCCTTGTTCGTGTTCGGAATATCGTCCGGCGTCAGCTTCAATTCCTTGCGGGCTTCTTTGCAGAGGTCCATTAGCTCCCAGGATGTGCTGAGCGGCTTAGGGCCTGGGGCTTTAGGGAATAGATTAGCGTAACTGCCATGAGGTACGCGTGCCCGTGAATCACCTAAGCGGGGACGGACAGCCACCCAGCAGCATCGCTCAGCTCGCGGAGATGGTAGCCGATGCCGATCCGCTTGGGGGCGGTCTTGCGGCGTTGTAAGCAATGCCGGACGATCTTGCGAGCCTCCTGCTCGCTAGCCGCCACATGGCGAATCCGCCTGCCGGGCGTGCCGATGCGGCCATATGTCACGTCCACCAGCCAATCGCCCAGCAGGTCCGTGCCTGCCTCGATGCGGTAGGCCCGGAAGATACCGCGTGCCGGATCGCACGCCTGTAGCTCTGCCCGAAACTGCTCCATCCCCTGATCCCTTCCCCTGACCCCTCCTGCCGCCTTGCGGCGGTAAAGCAAACGACCGTTTTCCTGCCTCCGGCCAGCTCGTCGGACTGGCCACGGCATTTTCCGCTTTTCTTGGTAAAGGAATTGCGATAAGAAATCAAGGGAAAGTTGCATCGGCTCCCCACGAATTTCTTGCCTTCCGTGGATGGATGGTATAGCTTGCGGCTTCCTTCGCTATACGATATTATATTAAAATATAACTTATAGATGGAGCCTAGGCATGCACTACTCAACTCTTCGCACCGTCGGCGGATCAGTGATGTTCGCCATCCCCAAGCCGGTGCTTGACATGCTTGGCCTGCGTCCCAATGCCGAAGTGGGCATTACCGTGGCCGATGGGCGGCTGATCGTCGATCCGCAGGCCAAACCCCGGTACACGCTGGAGGAGCTGATTGGGCAATGCGACCTGGCGGCCCCTCTGACAAAAGAGGAACAAGCCTGGCTGGACGATGGCCCTGCTGGCGGCGAAGCCATCTGATGCAGCGGGGGGATATTTACCACGTCGATCTCAATCCGGTGCAGGGGAGGGAGCAGCTTGGGCGGCGCTATGTGCTGGTGGTATCACGGCGGGAGTTCAACCAGTTCGGCACGCCGCTGGTCTGCCCGATCACGCAGGGCGGCGAGTTTGCCCGGAGTAAAGGCTTCGCCGTACCCTTAAGCGGTGCCACGGTCAACGTGCATGGTGTTGTGCTTTGCCATCAGCCCCGCACGCTTGATCTCCAGGCCCGCAAAGCCACCTTCGTAGAAAAGGCACCGCCTGCCATCGTCGAGGAGGTGATTGCCCGGTTGATGACACTGCTGGAATAACCATGGCGGACACAGGGAGCACCGACACACATTCAAAAGACACCGCCAGAGCCGAGAAACGCAACGTGGACGCCATTCAGTCGGGGATACATGCCTGGCGGGAAGGCCGCATAGTATCGCATGCATCCCTCATCGCATCCATCCAGAACCGCCGGGAGAGCCTGCCATGAAGATCGGCTATGCCCGCGTATCGACGCAGGATCAAAATCTGGATTTGCAGCGGGATGCCCTGAAATCGGCCGGGTGTGGCCGGATTGTGGAAGATACCGCCAGCGGGAGCAAACGCGACCGCTCCGGCCTGGAGAGAGTACGGGAGCAGCTACGCAAGGGCGATGTGCTGGTGGTCTGGCGGCTGGACCGGCTCGGCCGGTCGCTCCGCCATCTGATCGAGCTGATGAACGATCTGGAAGGGGAAGGCATCGGCTTCCAGAGCATCCAGGAGGCCATCGACACCACCACCTCCGGCGGCAAGCTGGTGTTCCACATCTTCGGTGCCCTGGCGGAATTTGAGCGGAACCTGATCCGCGAGCGGACCAAAGCGGGCCTGGAAGCGGCACGGGCACGGGGAAGGAAGGGAGGGCGGAAGAAGAAGCTGGATCAGAAAAAGCGTGCCCTGGCCGTTCAGCTCTACCGGGCGAAGGAGCACACCATCCCGGAAATCTGCCAAATGGTCGGCGTCAGTAAGCCGACGCTGTATGCCTATGTCGAGGAAGCGAAGAAGGATATGTCAACATAATAGAAACCTCAAGCCATAACATTGGTCAACGATTGCGGTTGCAATTGAAACCACTGTTTCCTCTGGCCGTTAACGTTGAGTCTCTCCTAGATAAACAATGATTTATCGATTTTTAGGCGTATCATCGATTCCATACACCCTCGGCTCTGTGAACAAGCTTAGCCAGTTCGGCGGCAGGCTTGTGGCTCCTGCCAAGACATCGTTGCCGTTCCGGCGGGTTCCTGCGTGCGAAGGATGACATTCCATTTTGACGTGCATGAATACCATTTTCAAAAGAACCTAATGAACAGCTTGCACCACATGCGATTGTCCGTGACGTTGTAACTGGTGGCTGTGGCGTCCGTGACGCATTGCCCGGCGATATTGCTCGTCGCAGGCAGATGCGAGGGAATTTCCACTGCTAACACGGCGCCGCTCTTGGGGATACCGTCGTCCATCTTTGTATCCAGACTCATCGCCTGCGATGGAGTGAGAGTGCCTATGCTGCCGGGTGAGTGGTCATTCAAGAAACTGCCTTCGTAATAAGTGGTTTTCCCCAGATACATCCAAATATTTCCTCTATAGCTGCTTATGAATATCCCTGTGCTGGGATTAGCAGCCACTGGCGGATAAAAGCCGACGTCATATGAACTTCCCCTTCGCGTGAAATTAATAAGATTAGCGTCTTTCAAATCATAGGAAAATAGATACGGCTCTCGTCCGGCATAGCGGATGGGGGCATTGCCGCCGGCATCATCGATGGTTCCGTTGTTGGACCACGCTGTGTCGGCATAAGAGGTGGCGTGGAATGTGAGGCCAAAATTGGTCGCTGCCGCTTGGGGGATGTCTCCCGGAAGGGCGGCGTACTTGTCTTTGAAGTGAGCGGTCGCGGTACTGAAGTTGCTGACCTGTTTGATCTGGGCACGGATTTTCGCCGCTTCGATCAGCTCTCGACCCGCGAGAATTCCGCCAGTGGTTAGGCCGATCACCACCAGTACGATGGATATCTCGATCAGCGTAAAGCCTGTTAAATGCTCTTGTGTCATCACGGCCAATGTAGCAATGAATAATTTAACATTCCGTTAACAGATATACATTACCCTTGGTGGTATGAAAAACTCTGGTATCCGCAAAGAACGGCATATCAAACTGTCGGGGAGTACGATTTGCAAACGCGTGATATATTTATTGTGTGCGCCGTTTTTTGGTGCCTGAGTCGCCTGAGAGCACGTTACCTCCTTTATTTCTTCGGGCGGGCGACGCAAGGCGTGATAACCGCTACTGCCGTAAGTGGCGAGCCTGGGCATTCAGACCTTGTGTTCTATGAATTCAAGGACGATCTTGACAAAACCTACAAGAACTGGTTCGGCGTGGGTCGGACCGACTATCAGATGTGGAAGCAACGCGTTGGCGATCCAATCCAGGTTCTCTATGTTCCACTTTACCCGAAAATCAACAAGGCGAACTACGACGCGAAACCCATGACTTCAAGTCGATGGATGATCGGCAATGTCAAAATTGTCGCCGTCTCGATTCTAATACTCCTGGCAGCCCTTTACTTCCGCCCATGACAATCTGAATTTGTCATTGCCATAGACAACCGCGTGTATCTTCACATTAGGAGTTCTAAAACTTCCTGCCGCCTTCCGGCCTGGTCTCAGCATGGGCTGCCTTTCGGCGTGTCGTGCGTCACTAGCACGCTTTCGCCTTCGTGGCGGTACTCCTGCTGCTGGGTGATGATTCTGGCCTTGTGCTCCCGCCCGTGCTTCTCGCTATACATCCGTGGCATGCGCTCTCACCTATGCTCATGGCGTTGCCCGCATGGTAGACCGCCTCTGCCGCTCGATCAAGGCAAGACTGTTAACGGAGGATTAACCGGATGACTTTATGGTACGCCACATGAAACACTCTATCTGCATGCCGATTCGCACCAGCTCTGGCTTCACGCTGATCGAGCTGTCCATCGTGCTGGTCGTCATCGGACTGGTGGTCGGCGGCGTGCTGGTGGGAAGGGATTTGATCGAGGCGGCAAAACTTCGGGCGACGGCGTCGCAGCTTGAGCAATACAGCACTGCGGCAAACGTCTTCAAATTGAAGTACGGAAACTTACCTGGCGATATCCCGGCTAACAAAGCACAGGCATTCGGCTTGCGTTATTCTCATGCCGTTTCCAGAAATTCCGGAGACGGCAACGGTGCCTTTAATTGCGTACAGGATCTTGTTTACTGCTCATCTGGCAGGTACGGCTTTGTGAATCACGAGATGACTTACTTTTTCATGCATTTGGGCGACGCCAATTTAATCGCAGGAAATTACAACTTTTATCTGAGTGGCTACAGAGACGATGGAGTATACGGCGGGGCGCTTCGAACCACCATGAGTGCCGGAGTGGACTATCCGGCGCTTAAAATGAATCCTCTTGCAGGCATACTGCCTGTGACTTCCCGAATCTTCGGGGATAACTGGTTCATGCTCAGTTGCATTTCCGACACTGCAATAATGGGATGGATTAATCAGAACTGTCAATTCGGAGCTGCCGTGCCGCCTGCACACGATCATCGCTTGCTCCCGATGCAAGCCTTCGCCCTCGACAGCAAGATAGATGACGGTATACCTAGTACGGGCACCGTCAGGGCTGTCAGAATACTCGGAGGCGCAATCGCAGGAGTCAGCTACGATATAACGATATACATAGACGACCGCCCAAACCTGTGCGTTACCACCAGTGCATCCACATTATACAATACAAACAACAACTCTCCGCAGTGCTCCATGCTTGTGAAAATGCGGTAGCCAGCGCCGCCCTCGACGGGTTCACCGCTCGGACAGCTCGCAAAGGGGAGGAGCGGGTAGCCGGGCGGTTAATAAGTTGTTAACCATCGTTTTGCTAAAGTGTTGTCCATGAAATGCAATCCACAAGTCGAACTACGACGGGATACCCATAACTTCAAGGCAATGGATGATCGGCAATGGCAAAATTGTCGCCGTCTCGATTCTAATACTCCTGGCAGCCCTTTACTTCCGCCCATAAAGCCTGAGTGCGTACAATACGGCGTATTCGTCGAATGCATGTTTCCTGATGCTATACTCCAAAGTATAACCTAACTAAATAGCGGCATGTCGCCTGGTGATAACTGCGAATCGGGAATGATCGATCTCGGCCATGAGACTGCCCCTACCGGAACCAGCGTAGAACAGCATGTCGAGGTCCTTACGGCGGTTGAGGGTTCCAGAGCGGTTATGATCCTTCCGCTGCGACCGAAGCGAGGTTAAGTGGCAAGGCGTTTGTTGAAATTAACTTTTCCAATTACTGCGGCCAGGCTTTGGACTTGATCAAAAGCCTGCATCCCGGCTCTCCCAATGCCGTGGCATACTCGTTAACAGCCGTGCGGCATGTGCTTGGGTAAGTACCCGCTGAATAAGCAGGCGTGCTTGAATTGGCATTCGCATCCGCTGCTCTTACGATCCCCGTATTTGGAATACCGTCGTCAAATTTGCTGTCAAATGCAAATGCGAGTAACGGCTTAATTGCAAGTTTATCTATTAAATTAGCATAGTCTGTGCCTGTGACACCCTTAATCATATAGAATGTTGCAGGGGCAGGATAAAACGGGCGGCGGCTACTGGCTGCCGGATAATCAAACGAGCCGAAGGTAATAAAATTTCCATCCAATTTGGAGGCTGGAATAAAAGTGGTCAACTGTGATTGGGTTATCTCGCGGACCCATATTGTTTCGGTGGCCGTTACAAAGGATTCCTTGATCATGCCTGCCTGCGAAAGGTCACGCCAGAAAATAATATTTTCTGAGCCAAGCCGATAAGTCGAATAGTCCTTGCCGCAGGCACCGCCACTGTATGTGTAAATTCTCTGGTCGCCGCCGGAGCAGTAAAGTGCACTATCCGTGCGAGGGGTCATGCCGAAAGCCATTGATTGCGAGGCTGTCAAGTCACCAGGGAGAGCGTTATACTTTAGCCGGAATGAACCGATCGCTAGTTCGTACTCTTCGATCTGTCCGCCTGCTGCGCGGACTTTTGCAGCCTCGATCAGATCGCTCCCCACCAGCACGCCGCCAACCACCAGCCCGATAATCACCAGCACAATGCTCAGCTCAATGAGCGTGAAACCTGGAGCGGAGCGAGAGCGACAACAATCGGGGACGCGGGCATGATTATTCATCCTGCCAGCCTAGCAGCGAATGGTTAACCATTCGTAAAACGGCAGATTCAGTCGGTCAACTCGATCAGCGGCAATGGTAACTCCGACAAGCCAAGCCCGCTCTTGGCGTAGTCTTCGCTACCGAAGCAGAGCCGAAGCCTGCCACGTTTCCCTGCCAATCGATCTTCCTCGGCACGCCGCTCCTCCCGGTAGCGTTGTCGCACTTCCTTCAGCTCATCCGGCGGTAGCTGCGAATCAGTGAAATCAACCTCGGTCATGGTGCCAGCGATAGCCCGATTCGGCAGCCTCGTCAAACACAGCCGGATGCGGCCAGGCTATTCGCTTTGGTCAGTCGCTCAACTGACAGGCGAATGCCAATGCTTGGCGGCGGTCGTTCCACGACCCGCTTTTTCCCCGCGAAAAATCCCTTGAGCAAAGCTAAGGGGAGACGCCTGTAGCCAATGAATCAGTAACAACCAATGCGTGCAAAACCGCTTGACTTGGGGGTAAGCGCTCATATGATGCACATCATCTAGTGGCACCCCGCAAGGCAACCCTATGCTGCGCATCCACCAAGTCACCACCGCTTCCGGCGCGAAGAACTACTACGCGGCCAGCGACTATTACGCGGATGGGCAGGAAACATTGGGCGCCTGGGGAGGTACGCTGGCGGAGCGGATGGGCCTGTCCGGCACCGTGGACAAGGCGAGCTTTGACCGGCTCTGCGACAACCTCCATCCCGCCACGGGGAAATCGCTCACGCCGCGCACCAACGCGGAGCGGCGGGTGGGCTATGACTTCGTGTTCTCCGCCCCCAAATCCTTCAGCATCGTGGAAGCGCTGGCCGGCGAATCGGGCCGCCAGGAGCTTCTATCTGCCTTCGACGCCTCCATCCGGGAAACCATGGAAGAGCTGGAAGCCGACATGCAGACGCGCGTGCGGAGGCAGGGCGCGGATTGCGATCGCACCACCGGCAATCTGCTCTATGCCAGCTTCGACCACAGTACGGCGCGCCCGGTGGGTGGCGCGGTGCCGGACATGCACCGTCACCGTCATGTGCTGGTGTTCAACGCCACCTTCGATGCGGATGAGGACCGGATCAAGGCCGGACAATTCGCAGCGATCAAGCGGGACGGAGAGTATTTCACCGCCGCCTTCTATGCCCGGCTAGCCAATCGGCTGGAGGGCATGGGCTACCGCATCGACCGCAGTCGGGGCCTGAAGGAGTGGGAAATCGCCGGGGTGCCGCAAGCGGTGATCGACCGGTTCAGCAAGCGTTCGGAGGAAGTGCAGGAAGCGCACGAGGAGAAGCGGAAGAACGATCCCACCTACCGGGAGGAGTACAAGCACGAGCTGGGTGCAAAGACGCGCTCGGGCAAGCAGAAGGAGCTGACACCGGCAGAGCTGCGGGCTGCCTGGGAAGGGCAGCTTTCGGATGCCGACCGGCAGGCGCTGGCCGCCGTGTACGGCAGGCGGATCGCGCCGGATGCCAGGGTTTCTGCCAGCGAGGCGGTGTCCTACGCGGTCCACCACTGCTTTGAGAAGGCATCGGTAGTGCCGGAACGGGAGCTGAAGCGGGTGGCGCTGCTCTACGGCCTGGGCGATGTCACGGCGGATGAGGTAGCGGCGGAGCTGCCGCGTCAGGGCATCATTACGCGCACCAAGGGCGACCGGCTGCTGGCTACCACCAAGGCGGTACAGCGGGAAGAGGAAGAAATCGCGGCATTTGCTACCCGGATGGGGCCGGTCAAACCGGTGGGGCTGCCGGACGGGCTGAACCGTGGCGCGCTCGATGACGACCAGTGGCGGGCGGTGCAGGGCCTTCTTACCTCCAGCTGCCGCGTCAACGTGGTCAACGCGATTGCCGGCACCGGCAAGACCACCGCGCTCGGCATTTACGATCAGGCGATGCGGCTGGCCGGCGAGGAGGTGACGTATCTGGCCAGCACGGCCGAAGCGGCCAAAGTGCTGAACAAGGAAGGGTTTGAGGCGGTGACGGTCGCGCATTTCCTGCTGGATGAACGGATGCAGGAGCGGGCGAAGGATGGCCGCGTCGTCATCGATGAATCCTCCCTTCTCGGGCACCGGGACGCCTACCGGCTGTTCGGCCTTGCCGCCGAGAAAAATCTGAAGCTCAATTTCGTCGGCGATTCCCGCCAGCATGGCTCGGTGGCCAGGGGATCGCTCCTGCATGTGCTGACCACCTACGGCGGAATCACGCCCTTTACCATCGCCACGATCAAGCGGCAGAAGGGCAGCCACTACCGGAAGGCGGTGGAAGCCCTGGCGGCTGGTGAGACGGTTTCCGGCTTCGATCAGCTCGACCGGCTGGGCTGGGTGAAGGAAAACCGGGAAGGCGACCGCTATTGGCACCTGGCCAACGAATATGTGCAGGCCATCAACGACAAGAAAACCGCCCTGGTGGTCAGCCCCACCCATGCCGAAGGCGAGCGCATCACGCGGGAAATCCGCCGCCAGCTCAGGCTGGCGAAGAAGCTGGGCAAGGAGGAGCGGGCGTTTACCCGGCTGGTGGCACGGAACTTAAGCGAAGCCGAGCGCGGTGATGCACGCAATTACCAGGGCGGCGATGTGCTCCAGTTCCACCAGAATGCGAAGCAGGGCTTTGGCAAAGGCGACCGGCTGGCATTCTCCGGGGCAGAGGACGCGCGCGCCGGCCTGCCGGTCGGCGAAGCGGCGAGATTCCAGGTCTACCGCCCGGAAACCATCCACCTGGCCAAAGGCGATCTGATCCGGTTCACCGCTAATGGCCGCTCCCTCGATGGCAAGCACAAGCTCACCAACGGCTCCAGCTACCGCGTGGCTGGCTTCACCGAAGGCGGCAATATCCGCCTTGAAAACGGCTGGGTGGTCGGCAAGGAGGAAGGGCATTTCCGGCACGGCTACGTGGAAACCTCCTTCGGCAGCCAGGGCAAAACGGTTGATCGCGTCATCCTCGGCATGGCGGCAATCTCGCTGCCGGCGATCAATCGGGAGCAGATGTATGTCTCCAGCTCGCGCGCCCGCGAGCGGCTGACACTCTATACCGACGACAAGGAAGCGGTGCGCGAGGGCATCCAGCGCTCTTCCGCCAAAATCGCGGCGCTCGACCTGGTGGGCCACGCGGCGCACCCCAACCTGTTTCAGCCGCCGCACGCGGCCCGCAAGGCCAGCCTTGCCGAACGCATGCGTCGGCAAGCGGATAAGCTGAAACGCTTACGCTTCTATCAGCGTATACGCGTATCCCACGATACCCCGCAACCGGAGAGGAGTCATGTCCATGGACGCTAGCTTGGCGCCGGACCGGCGCTCGATTTCCGGCATCCAGGCGATCTTGAATCGGCCTGATCCCGGCGCAGGCACCGCAGCAGTGCCGCCGCGCGAGGAAGATGAGGCGGTTTCGCTGCTCACCATGAGCGGCGATTACCGGGCGTTTGCCATGCCCAGCTACAAACCGCTGCCGCGCGTGCATTTCTTCCTGAAAGATCGGGCGGTGCGGGTTGGCATGTACGCCGACCTGGACAGCTTCCCGGAATACCGTCCCGCCACCGGCACTTCGGGAGAAACGCTCATCCTCTGCTTCAAATCCCGGATCATCACGGAAGTCACGATCGAAGGGCGGCATCTGTGGCCGCTGTTCGATTACCTCTCCCTCCAGCGCATGCCGTGGATGCGCGAGCTGCCGGCGGAGCGGGATTTTGAACCCGAATCCTCACCGGTCATCCACCGCATCGCGTTTCACCCGGTGGAATTCTGACGCTCCCGCGCACTCGAAGCGAGCGACCGGAGCGTGAGCGCAGGGAGCGAGCGCGGCGGGCACCGCGCGGCGTTTTGCCGCCCCCGCTAAATTGGAGGGCAGGCGGCCAAGCCGCCCACCCCGTAACGCATCAGGCGGCTGCGTGTTCCACGCCAATAGCGTTCGGTTCCACTACTGGTTCCGCCGCTTCTGCCTCCCGTGGCAGGAACGCCATGCCTTCCGGTAGCCACGCGGCGAGTTTTGCCGCCGCCTCGGCGCTGTGTCCGGGCTGCTCCGGCTCGCGGAACGCGGCGTCAAGCCGCTCCACCAGCTCGGTTTTCTTGTAGTCCATGCGTTGGTACGCCCACGCTTCGCCCACAAGCTCGGCACCGAGCGCCAGCAGCTGTGCGCGGGTGAGCCGCTTCAGATACTGCGCCTTGCCCGGTCGCCAGAAAGCGGCCACCTCCACGCCGGTCAGCGTCATCGCCTGCTCATAGGCGGTTGCCTCATGGCCGGTGGAGAGCTGCGGCTGTAGGCTCTGCGCCACGCAGAAGGCGAAGATGGCGTGCTTTGCCGTCTCCGGCATCGCCCGGAACTGGCGGAATTGCTCGGCTTCCTCCTCCGGCTCCAGCCAATGCCGGGGCAAGCCCTGCCGAATCGCCTCCATCGCGTTCGCCGCTGCCGTGTCGCCGGCTCCGTCGAATTTACCCCGGTGCTCAATCAGGCGAATATCCAGCCCGGTTGAAATGGGCTGGCCGAATGCGTCACGGACGAGGGTGAAGGCCAGCCAATCGAAGGCGAGCGCCGGGTTTCCGGCGATGGCCGCTTGCGCCACTTGCAGGCGGTAGGCTTCCAGATCGCGGCGGAGCGAATCCGGCATTTTTCCTGCCGCGCCCTTTGCGTGGGCGCAGGGCGCTGCCAGCCGTTTGGCATCGCCTTTGAGCAACAGCCCTTTTTCCACCTCCAATGCCCCGTTGTGTCCGATGATGAGGCAACATCCGGCAAGTTGCATCTGCTCTGGATCGTAAGCGGTGAACCGTGCCAGCTCGGCGGCGATGGCTTCCAGCGCCGCCTCGGCTGCCTCCTGTGCCTCTATCAGCGCCTCGGATTCCGTGTCGTCCAGCGCTGCCAGAATGTCGTTCAGCTCGGATTCTGCACGGGCTTGGCGTTCCAGAAGCTCCTCCGGCACGTTCAGCGGTTTGGGGGTAATCCGGCTGCACTGGTGGAGAAACTGCCAGTCGCGCTCCGGCATGATCTCGACCCATGCCCAGCCTTCGGCCAGCAGCGCCTGCCGCTCCGCTTCCATCCGCTCGGCGGCGATGCGGTGCAAAAGCTCCGGGTTTTCCAGATAGACCGCTTCCCCGAACAAATCGGCGCGGATGATACCGCCTGCCTGTTGGTAGGCATCCAGCCCGACGAACACCGCCAGCCTGTCCTTGCCGCTCGGCATGGTTTCGGTCAATAGGGCGCGGATGTCGCGGGCGTTACGCTGCCACTCCGACAAGCCGCGATAGACGCTCACTTGCCGCTTGTGGTCATCGGTCAACGTGAAAGCCATCAGGCATTCGAGGCTGATTTCTCCCGCGCGGTACGCGCTCAGCAGCTCCGGCGCGACCCGCGCCAGTTTCAGGCGTTTCAGAACATGGGCTTCCTCCACGCCGAAGCGCGTAGCGATGTCGGCGGAGGATAGCCCTTGCCCGGCCAGCCGGGCGAAGGCTTCACACTCGTCCGCCGGGTGCATGGCGTGGCGCACGGTGTTTTCCGCCAAGCTCAACTCCTGCGCCTGTGCTTCCGTGTAGATGTGGCAGGGCACGGCGTAATCGTCCGGCAGATGGCCTTCCGACTGGAGCGCGTGCAGTGCGGCCAGCCGCCTGCCTCCGGCAAATACCTGAAATTTCCCCTTCTTGGCAGGGTGGACGCTCAGATTCTGCAACAGGCCATGGGCGCGGATGGATGCTTTCAGCTCGTCGCACGCGGCGGCGTTTCCGGTGCGCCGGACGTTGAGCGGGGATTTAGCAAGCTTCTTGACTTCGATTAGTTGCGTATTCATAGTGTCAATCTCCGTTTGTATGCATTTCGGGGGAATTCCGGGCGGGGCTGCAATCCCCGCCCGGTCAGTCGTTTAACTCAGTAATCGTCCGGCATCAGTACCGTGGTGACGCTGCGGTCGGCCTCGGTGATAATCCAGAACACGGTTTCGCCAGCACGATAGACCGATAGCAGCCGGTAGCCCTCGGTCAGCGCTTCCTCGTTGCTGGCACGGTCATCCTCACACACCTCTCCCCAATCGCCGGACGCGTGGCGGCACAAAGCGTGCGCCACTTCCACCGAGGGAAGCTGTTCGGCGGCGTTGGCGGTCATCACCACGTCACCGAGTGGAAATTTGGGGTTGGCGATGACCAGCCGGGGAAACGGCGGTTTTTCGGGTTGCATGTTCGTCATAAGTTCGTCTCCTAATATGGTTAACACATTGAATGCGCCCGGCATTCAATGAGCTAGCCAAGCGGCAATGAGCGGGGGGAGCCGTCAGGCGGTCGGGCGGCGGAGGGGAATCACCCGGTTTGCAGGCTGGCCGCGCGCGGGCAGCCGAAAACTGGGGACACCGCCGTGCGACCGGAGGCTTGCCGCTTGACGGCGATGGGGCTGCAGGCCCCGCTTGGGGGCGTTGCCCACGCGGTGGCGGTGCTGCCGGCGGCGCGGCTTCGCGCCGCCGGCCTATGTTCTGTGTTCAGCCTTCCGGCTTCGGCTGCAGGGCGTGCAGAAAATCCACCGCCTTCTGCGCCTCGGCAGCGGCGGAGAAGATGGCGCGTTTGTCTTCCCTCAGCACTTTCAGCCAGTGATCCAGGTAGCTGGCGTGGTCTTCCCGCGGCTCCGGCGTGATCGCCAGATCGGCGGAAAGGAACGCGGCGCCAAGCTCGGCCACCAGCTCTTCGCGGGCGTAGCCTTCATCGCCGAACTTCTTCCGGCCAAAATCCCGGTTCAATCGGCTGCCATGCTTCGTCCAGTGGGTCAGCTCGTGGGCGAGCGTGGAGCAATAGGACTGCGCATCGCGGAACGTTTCAAAGGGCGGCATCTGCACGTAATCCGGCGCTTCCGCATAGTAAGCCCGGTTGCCGCCATGGCGGATGTCGGCTTGCGTATTGGCGTAGAAGAGGTCAGCCTGGGCAATCCGCTCCTGCGGCTGGAGCTGGGTGGAAGCGGTCGCGTAGAAATGAGCGGGCAAGCCTTCGGTCTGCTCGGCGTTGAAGACGGTATAGCCCTTCATGAAATAAATATCCTTCTCCACCTCTTCGCCATCGTCGGTGGTGTCGGTTTTGGTCATGCGGTCGGAATAGACAACCAGCGTGCCCTTGGCTCCGGCCTTGATGTGGCCGCCCAATTCCCTGGCCTGCTTGAAGGTAATCCACAGCGGGGCGGCAAAGCCCTGGGCAGCGGCGCTCATCCAGAGTTGAATCACGTTAATTCCACGGTACGGCTGGCCACTGGAGCGAAGTGGGCGGGTGATCTTGCCCGCCAGATGCTCGGCGTTCCACGGCTGGAGCCACGGACGCACGCCGCGCTCCAGCTCGGAAACGATGTGGTCGGTGACGCGGGTATAGATATCGGCTCGGTCGGTGTTCATGGCTCTTGCTCCTTCGTTGATATGTCCGGTTTGAATGCGGCGCGCATTCAACCGGAACGAAGGGAAGGGCTTTCCAGGGGGGAAGGGTTATCAAGGGACGAAACCGTGTCTGCACAAGGCGATAGCCGCGGAAGATGCGGTTTCGAGCGAAGCGGCCCTTGAAAACCCTGGGGGATCACCCCCGGTGTTTCGCACCAGCGAGCGGTAAGGCGGCGGTAGCCGGTGCCGGAGGCACGGGAGCGAAGCGGACCCTGGGAGCACGCGGCCGGCTCCTGCCGGGGTGCCAGCACGAGATTGCATGCACTGAACATCTGCCGCCCGCGCTGCAGGCGGCACCCCTGCCTACGCTCTCGCAACCCCGCCCAGCTTCCGCTCCGGCAGGGGTAAGGCTCTGGATAGGCCGTGAACCCGCCTGGGTTGTCACCAAATGCGCGGAACGGCATTGGCAGAGGGAATTGGGCAGACGCAGCGTTTCCGTCGCTCCTAGGGCTTCTGGCTGGCCGGGAATCACCGTGCTCCGGCGTTCCGTCTCCACGCTGGGCAGGCAATCGAGTATAATTTCGACGGAAGTCCTTTTCTCATGGGGAAATAGGCCGTCACCGCCACCCCCAGGATTCGCCGAAACGACTCGGACTGTCCACATGCAATCTGGGGCGGGGGGATAGCATTCACCTTCCCTGCCTGCAGAGAAGAACGCTAGCGTGGAACCTTGTCTTTCCGTGTGGTTGCCGCAATCTGCTAAGCAACGCTTCGATGGGCATGCGTGACATATGGAACATCCGAGTCGAGTGCGATATTTGAACCCGCTCGTGAGAGCGATTCGAGAGGCGGCGGAAACCTCCAGTGATGACCATATTGAATTTTTAAAAACCCTAGGGCAGGAAGCCGAACAAGCCGTGGCTGTGATGGCAGATGCGATGAGCGATCGGGCTGCCGAAGTTCGCGTAGCCGCTGCCGCTGCACTGGGATGGATAAAGCCGATTAATGACCAAGCGATCCAAACCCTTATACATGGCCTCAAGGACAGAGAACCGGACGTACGTCGAGCTGTATACGATTCATTATGGCAAATCGGATTGCAAGCCAAGGCTTCGGTCCCGCATTTGATCCTTGCGTTACGCCATGGCGAAGAGCTTGATCGAAGCTATGCAGCATCCGCACTTGGTCAAATCGATCCCGCTGATCAGGTGACGGTTTCGGCGCTCGTTGAGGCTGCTGGGGACGCAGAAATCAACGTTCGCGTCTGTGTAGCTGGCGCCCTCGGAGAACCCGACCACCCATTTGCACAAATCGTAGTACCCGTGCTCATCCGGCTACTACGCGACATTGCCGGAAGAGTTCGACAAAGCGCTGCCCGTTCGCTTGGACACATCGGCCCAGCCGCACAGGACGCGGTTCCTCCTTTGATCGAAGCCTTAGCTGATGAAGACAGCTACGTCCGCGCCTATGCCGCCGAGTCCTTAGGTTGGATCGGGCCGGCTGCCAAGCAAGCCTGGAAACCTGTATGGATCTTGCGCCACACCGACAAGGAGCCGCACGTCCGCGTGGCCGCCGCGTATGCCCAAGGCGTCCTCGACGCATTCAGCCGAGGCTGGACCGATAATAGTCAAAACCGGCTGCGATTGGCGGTTCTCGAAGCGGACGCGCTCAACCGGATGATTCAACTCAAAATGTTCTACATTGTTATGCGCGCCTATATGGAAGGCGGAAACTCATTGAGGGCGACCAGGGAGGCTTTGCTGAATCATCATTTCCACAATCTGGCTAACGATGACCTTCCCACCAGCGTGCAGTCATTCAGCGTAATTTTCGACAAGTTGATGGATTTCTTTCCTGCTGTGATGAAGAATCCGGATTTTCAGATCGTTTCAAAACCGAAGGGCTTGCCCGCCCGATTTACCGATGACGCTCAGGCCGCATGGCAGTGGACAGACAAATTCCTGAGGCGGCACCTGGCCCCCGATTGGTTCGGCTTCTTCCGCTTGTTACCAGACAGAGAGTGAGGGGGGCGGCGAACGAAAAGTCTGCACCGGCAATATTTAAATTGAACAAATGGACAGTCATGGTTAACAATAATCGCCCTATGCAGGAGAGGAGAATGACTTTGGTGCGGCAGGCGGATCATGGTTGACGCGTTGAACATAGAGATGGGGAAAATCGATTTCCCCAGCGATAAACTCACGTTTGGGGCGGTTCGACGCCTTCATGCCGATCAGGTCGATACCGATTACGAAACACGCACCCTGTTCGACACGCAGAAACCAGGAAGCGCCGGGGATTCGATAGGTCACATGCTCTTCGCGGAGCGAATGGTGGCGGAAGGGGCCTTTCTCCAGGCGATAGGTCATCCGCGCGATCCGGTATATATCGAAGATCAGAAGGCTTATGCCGCGGACGCGTCTGAACTGTATATCCGTTATGGGCTTGCTAGCGGGCCTCATCATGCCCAGCAACTGATTCGAGACATCGAAGCTCAGGCCCAGACACTCGCCAGGCAATCCTCCGGCAGGCAGCCTTAATCAGGGCTGGACGGCCGGGTGTTCGGTCCCGCTTAACACTTCTTGCCGATCGATTTTCCCCCCTTAGGATATGGCTGTCGGATATGAGCCGGCCGCACCCGGCCCAACGATCAGGCGAAACCCTAGCCTGGTCTACGACCGGGGATTTCCAGTCGACCGCTGGGATGGCGTAGCCATCGTCCGTACCGGCCTCTTCCCCAAACGCTGAAAACCTCTGAGCAAACCTTTAACACCTGCTGCCACGCGGCGTGCCCGGTTGCCGTGCGTGGTGAGCGTCCATCATCCGTCCGGGCAGAAGGAGCAACCCCATGATTCGGCATAACGATCAGCCGCTTAGCTCCGTGTTCATCGCCGCTCCGGCACCGGCACCGGGCTTTGAACCGCTCACCATCCTCGTCCATCCCGCCTGCCTGATCCTGGCCGCGCCAACGGCCAATGCGCTTCCAGCTATGCAGTGTGGGCGCATCAAGATCAGCGTGCCCGCGCCGGCCGAAATGACTGTGGCCGGCACCCCGGTGGCCGGCTGACAAATCACGGTTTTTTCCAAACCTCAACGCACACCTTTTCCAGAAAGGTGCTCCGCCGATGAACCCGATTCGCTTCCTTCGGAGAAACCGCGATGGTCCTGCCGCCGCCGGTGGAGGTGCCGACCGCCAAGGTGCACCTCGATCCCGACAATTTCCGCAAAGCTTACGAGCTGGATTCGCTCCAGGCGTCCATCCAGCGATACGGCATCCTGCAGCCGCCGGGCCTTTGGGCTGATGCGGCGCGCGATTGCTACTTCGCCATCTGGGGCAACCGCCGGGTGCTCTGCGCGCAGAAGCTCGGCCTGAAAACCATCTGGGCGCGTGTTTTTCCCGGCCCGCTGGAGGATGGCCAGGCGGATATTTACCAGCTGATCGAGAACCTGCAACGCGCCGATCTCAAACCCTCGGAGGAAGCAGCCGGCTACAAATGCCTGATGGAGCGCCAGGGACTGAACGCCTCCAAGCTGGCGTCGCTCCTGAATGTGTCCAACGGCACTGTGACGAAGAAGCTGGCCCTGCTCAAACTCACGCCGGCGCTGCTGGCGCGGGTGGACAGCCGCGATCTGCCGGAAACCTCCGGCTATGAGCTGGCGGCGCTGTCACCGGAACTGCAAATCCACCTGGCCGAGCAGGTGAAGGGACCGATCACGCGGAAGCAGGTTCGCACGATGCTCGGCAAGCCGGAACCCGCTGAAACGGAGGACAAGCAGCGCAGCCACGCGATTCGCCTGGCATCCTTCCCGCTGAGCGTGCACCGCGGCGTCACGCTCGCCCAACTGTCCGAGGCGCTGGATGAGCTGAAGCAGCAGCTTCAGCAGGCGGAGCAGAAGGGCATGGACCTGCCGGCATTCGCCAAATCGCTCCGCCGCCCTTCATCCACCTGAGTTTTAACCCGATTGCCTGCCGCGTGTGAATCCCCGCTTCATCCGGGGAGCGGGGATTCCGCGCACGGCCAGTGGCGCGCCGAATCCTGCTAACCGATGGAAAGGAAAGAATGCATGCGATTCCTCCGCCGGATGATCTATCTCGGCTGGGTGGCCGTTTGCCGCCTGTGCCTGTCGCTTTCGGTGGTTCTGTTGATCGCCGGCACCGCCATGGTGGCCGCGATGTTTCCCGTGCCCGCCGGGTTGATAGCCGGGCTCTTCCTCCTCAGCCGGATGCGCCGCCGCTCGACCAGCGGGGCGTACGGAACCGCCCGCTTTGCCGATATGGCGGATCTCGCTGCTTACGGCATGCTGGGGAGCGTCTTTGGCCTGGTGTTGGGCCGTGCCGATGCGGCATTCCGGCCATCCCGCCTGCAGCTCATCAAAGAGCTGATGACCGCGCCGATATCCCGCGCCGACAAGGCGTGCCGCCGTTTCCTGGACAGCTTCCGCGGAAAACAGCTCGGCGTGCTGATCCGCCTGCCGGTGTTTACGCACGTCGTCGCATTCAGCCCATCCGGCCGAGGCAAGGGGGTTTCCTATGCCATCACCAATGCGATTGCGCATTGGGGTTCCTTGGTGGTGAACGATCCGAAGAGGGAATTGTTTCGGATCACCGCCTGGATTCGCCGGAAGTTTTTCGGCCAGCAAGTGGTACACCTCGACCCCTTCGGCGGTAGTAAAGACACGTTCAACGTGCTGAGCCTTATCCATCACGATGACCCGCGGGCGCTCGATCAAATCAAGTCCGTGGCGAATGCGATGGTGATCCGCACCGGCCACGAAACGGACCCGCATTGGAATGACAGTGCCGAGCGGTTCCTTTACTCGATCATCGCCTTCGTGGTGGCGCACGGGACGCCGGAGGAGCGCAACCTGCAGACGGTGCAGGACATTCTGGCTAGCCCGGAATCGCTCAAGACCGCCATTGCGGCGATGAAGCGTTCTACCGCCATGGGGGGCATGCTCAAGCGTCTGGGCAACCAACTGACGCATTACCAGGGCGAAGAACTTTCCTCAGTGCTGACGACGGTTGCGCGGCACTGCTCGTTCCTCGATTCGCTGCCGGTCGCGGCCAGCATGCGTTCCACCTCCTTCGACCCTGCGGGGCTGCGGAGCGGCAGCTTAAGCATCTATCTCACCATCCCGGAAGATCAGCTGCACACACAGGCGGCGCTGCTGCGGCTGTGGATCGTGAGTTTGCTCCGCTACCTCACCCGCGACGGTGCCGACGAATCGCGCCCGGTGCTGTTCCTCCTCGACGAGGCCGCGCATATCGGCAGATTTCAAGTTTTGGAGGATGCGATATCGTTGCTTCGCGGGTACGGAATCAGGCTCTTTTTCTTCTACCAAAGCGTCTCCCAACTGAAGGAATGCTTCGGCGAACCGGGCAAGTTCCTGGACAACATGGATACCCAGATTTACTGGGGCCTGAACGATTACGCCAGCGCCGAAGCCGTCAGCAAGCGGCTGGGCAAGGAAACCATCGTCGTCACCTCCGAAACGGACGGCGATTCCACCTCCAAGCCGGTCGGCAGCTCGCTGGGTCAGCCGCCGCAGCAACGCACCTATACGCGCAACCGCTCGAAAACCACCAACGAAACCGGCCGCGATCTGCTGACGCCGGATGAAATCCTGCGCCTGCCCGAAGACCGCGTGATCATCACCCACAAGAACATGCCGCCGATTCTGGCCAGGCGGGTGTTTTACTACAACGACCCGGAATTCCAGGGCGGTCCGCCGATGGGGCGGAACCGGCTGGGGTTGCGCGATGGCGTGCGCTCCCTGCTGATGCTCGGCGTGGCCGCCTTGTATGCGTTTGGGATGTTCCTGCTGCTGGAGGAGCGGCAGGGCATCCCCGCGACGAAAACACCTGTCGCCGCCAGCCAGGCCAAGAAGGGCGGCAAGCTGCCGCCCTACCGGAACACTTACCGGCGTTAGCCGGTGAGTCGGACGCTTCGTTTTCCCTCCCCTCACCCGGAGACGCAACCATGGCCGAGAAAACCCCGCAGAACGAGCAGCAGTTGGAACAACCCAGGCAAAGCCTGGTCGGGCAGGCGCTGGATGCCGGCAAGGCGGTGGTGATGGGCATCCGCGCCGCCGCGCATCCCATCCTGAAGGACGGCACCATCGAAGCCGCGTTCCGCCAGGGCGCGGATGAAATCGGCACGGCGCTCAAAGCCTTCCCCGATTCCATCCAGTGCACCGAAATCGGCTCCATCCTCAACCCCACTTCGGCGGAAGTCGCCCGCGAAAGCGGCGTGTTCGACCGCGATCAGCAGCCCGATCACGGTCTGGATGCGCAACCCATGCACCAGGAACGCGGCGGGCGTGGCCGCTAAACGCTGTCACCGCACGGACGCGCGAGTTTCGCCACGGAAGGCTTCCTTCCCTTCGCATCAAGGATTTCCTTCGATGACGTTGAGATATCGACCGTGGCCTTGCTCACTCATCATCCTGGCCGTGCTGACGTCACCCGCCGTTGCGCAGCAGGCCAGGTTTCCTGCCACACCAGAGGATGCCGCCTGGGCGAAGGCCATGGAGCGGATGGACCAATGCGCAGCCACCGGCCTGAATGCGATCGATCCGGTGCTGAAACAGCATTTTGACCCGGTGTTCGCGGACGCCAGGGGCGCGGCCAAACCGTTTGCGGAGGATCTGCTCGGGTGGCGCGGCAAAGCCATGTACCTGGATTGCCTCACGCAACCGGCGTTCAGGCAGGTGGACCGGAAGCTCTACGAATGGTTCGGCCTCGGCAATGCCGGGCACTGGTTGCCGCCGGAAGTGGATGCGCTCCTGCCCGATCCGTTCCACGATCACATCCGGTGCCGGTTGGAAGTCAAAGTGATTGACATCAACCGCTTGCGGAAGGCGGTGGATGGGGCGATGGCCGAATATGCCGCCAAGCTGCAGGCGGAGGAAAACCGGCTGATTGTGGCGCTCCGCGCCGATCTGCCGGACGAAGCGCTGGCCGGAAAGCTCGCGTTGCCGGTACTGCCGGCTTTCGCCACGGCCTGCCCTTCCATGGATCAGGCGGTGGAAGCGATTGCCTCCTCCGCCCGCACCGATGTCGGCGTGCTGATCGCCCGTGAAGCCGCTTCCTGGTTCCTTGGAAACAAGGCCGGGGAACTGTTAAACCGCAGGGACGATCATTTCATCAAGAAAACGGCCATTAACCTGATGGCCGGCAAAACGGTGGATGACACGCTGAAGGGTGCCATCGACATCAGCGGCTATGACCCGGAAGCGCGCATCGTCGGCCATGTGCACACCGCGCTCGATCAGCTCCGGCTGCTGACTCTGGAAGGCGATGCAGAAGAGCGCCAGTTGTACCGGGGCCTTTACACGTTTTCCCTTGATTACCCCGACGCGGAGGTGCGGGAAGCCTGCTCCAAGGCGCTCAAGGCGCTGGAGCAACACGGCAATCCCGGCCTCCGGGTGCTGATGGAAGCCATGTACAACCGCCGGGAAGTGGCACTGCATTTCGCGCTCTACCGGCAGATATACGGCCCGAAGGCGGATACTACCCGCCTCTACGGCATCGATCCCGCGAAATCCACCCCACGCGGCGACATCCTGAAATTCGCCAAGGCCGTGCTCGACGATTACCAGGAGGATTGACCATGCGTTTCCGAGCGATTCCCATCCTGACGGTGATTGCCTGCCTGGCGTTGGGTAGCACCGCCAGGGCCGATCGAACGAAGGCAGCACGCGAGGCGGCGGAATACCTGCTCAAAAAGTTCGGCGCCAAAGCCGCGGGCGAAGGCGCGGAACAGCTCAGTATCCGCATTGCTGGCGCGGCTTCCCGGCACGGCGATGACGCGATCCATGCCGTGCGGGCGGTCGGCACCAAGGCCATCACGCTCGCCGATGATGCCGGCGAGCACGGGCCGAAGGTGATGCGGCTGCTGGTGCGCCACGGGGACGAAGCGGCGGAGCTGCTGTCCCGGCCGCAAGGCATGCGTCTATTCGCCCAATTCGGCGATGACGCTGCGGAAGCGCTGCTTCGCCACAAAGGCATCGCGGAGCCGGTGCTGGAGCAGTTCGGCACGCCGGCCGTGCGTGCCATGAAGGCGATCGGTCCGCAAAGCGGCAGGCGGCTGGCGATGCTGGCCGATGGCGGCGAGCTGGCTGCCATTGGCCGCACCCCGGAGCTGATGGGCGTGATTGCCCGCTACGGTGACAAGGCGATGAACTTCATCTGGGAGCATAAGAAGGAACTGGCGTCCGCCGCCGTGCTGACGGCGTTTTTGAACGATCCGGTTCCCTTCATCGATGGCACCAAGGAATTGGCGATGACAGTGGCGGTACCGGTCGTATCCGGCACGGTGCAGGTGGCGGATTCCGTCGCCAGGGAAGCGATCGCCCCGGTGGCGGCGGCGACCGGCAAGGCCATCGAGGAAACCGCCCATGCCAGCGCCAGGCCGCTGGCCATGCTGCTGGTGGCGGCCGGCGGGATGGGGCTGGTCACGCTCGCGGTCAGGCTTGCCGCCTGGCCGAAGCGGGATTTCAGCAAGGGAAATCCGTCACCCGCACCCGAGTAACGCGACGGCCGGCACCAAGCGGCTGCCGGACTCCACTACCGGGCAGATCCTCACCGATCTGCCCGGCATACTCACTCCGCGCGCTCTAGAGGGTTCAAACCCATGATTCCCTTGCACATAGCGACCACGCCCGAAATCCACGAAGCGGCCATTCGCATCGCCCGGCAGTGCCGGAGCATCGTGCAGGCGTGCCTGCGGGAAGAGGAATGGGCCGATGCCGACCGTGAATTCTATCTGATCGCCCGGCGCGAACTGGAAGCGCTGAAGACGCCCACGCCTGCTAGCCGCTAATGCGTAGCCATCGCATCGCTCTCGAACACCAGGAGATTACAGCATGAGCAACACGCCGCAGTGGAGTGAAGCCGAGCGGAAGGCAAAAGAGCGGGAGCTTTTCGACACAGTGAACCGCGTGCAGTACCGGCACTACCTGGAAGCCCATGCGCTCGATCCGGTGGTGGGAATGCAGCCGGCGGAACGCTTGAAAGAGGTCTATTTCCGGGAAGCGGAGAGGACCTGGCCGGAGTTTCAGCGTGAGGCCGCCCGCCAGCCGGAATCCGAAATCCGCAACGCGTTGGAGCATTTCCAGGCCGAAGAAGCCACGTTGGGGCCGGAAAAACCCATGACGCTGATGGACACGCTCCAGGCCCATGGGATTTTCCCCCTGCTCACTGCGCATCAGGATCTGGGTCCACACGCAACGCCCGGCGTGGCGACGCCCGGCAGTTCCATCCGCGATACAACACGCGGCCTGATCAAAGCGGTCTGCCTGGATTGCTGGCCGAGCCTCGCCAGCATCGTGGATTTCGGCCTCGACAGCCAAACCCATTACGAAGCGCTCTACTACCCGCTACGCAACGGGGAAATCAGTCCGGAAGCCCTGGATGCCGCGCTCGGGCACGGCGAAAAGCTTACCGCGCTGGCGCGGAATGCCCCGAGCAACCCGCACAAGGGCGTGTCCTTTCACACATCTTGGGATGTGATGTTCGGCCGCAAGGCGGGCGATGCGCCGGAATCCGAGCGGGCGCAGCCGTCCAACCCCTGCCCGGCGCCGGAACCCGCGCACACGCGCGGCCCGCGGCGGCGGTAGCCGCCGCTTCCTTACCCCACCAAGCTTCATCGGAGGAAAGGCGATCATGTCGGACCTTTATCTGCAGGCGGCACCGGCGGAAGAAACGCCGGCGTGCCGCGCCGCGATTCTGGCTGGATTCATGGCCAGACATCCGCCGGCCACCGTCACCCATGCGATGGCGCTGCGGCTGGCCAAGCAGTGCCGTGCCCGCATCAATACTCATCTGAACGAGAGCGAAGCGGCCAACCTGGACCGGGATTTTTATACCGCCATCCACTCCGGGCTGGAGGAGCTGGCGGCGCTCGGCGCGTTCCTGGACGTGGAGGAAGAAAACGCCATGCGCACGCATATCCGTCACCGCGCCCATCGGCGCAGCCTGTCGCGGGAAGCGGTCCTGACAGCGGGCTTATGGGCCGGCGTCATGCTCCTGATCACCCTGATGGGTTGGGCGTGCGGCAGCCCCATGCCGTCCATCAAGTCTTTCCTGGCACCAGCCGAAATCAGCGTGATCGCCGTCCTGCTCTGGGAACTCGTCCATATGCTCGAAGCCAGGAGGGTGCGGCGATGAGCACCAAGGCATTGAGTTCACGCGAGGAATCGCTGCCGCTCTGCTGCCGGGGAAGTGGCGGCAAGGCTCCATCTCTCCGAACGCACTCTCCGAACGCACATTTTGGCGCCGGATTTCGGCCGGCGTAGCCTTGCGGAGGAAACATGTTCACCTGGCAGACGCTTCGGGCCAGCGACGGCCGGATTGAAACCGTCGATGCCTGGGAAACGCTCGCGGCGGTGATCTGGGAAATGGCCTGCACCTCCTGGGAAGAGCCGGGCAATCACTGGCTCTCCTACGTGGTGGACGATGCCGGCCAGGTGGTAGCCACCGCCCTCTTCGGCCCGGAGGAATCGCTGCTCGTCACGATCAGCGACGGCAGGCAACTTTGCCTGCCCATGCCGGAATTTTATCGGACCGAATCGCCATGCACGCATGACGGGCATGGCGGTTTCTGAAGGAGCATGCTTTACGATGAGCACCGACACCGCACCGCAGCTGATCTCGGCGGAAGAGCTGGCCGGCCTGCTTGGAATTTCGGAGCGGACGCTGTGGCGCCTGCTCTCCGCGAGGCAGCTGCCGCAGCCCCTGCGGCTGGGCCGCAACACCCGGTGGCGCTCGGACGAAATCCGGCGCTGGATCGAGGCTGGGTGCCAGCCACCGCATGGTAAATGAGCAAATCCGGCTGGCGCGAATTCCACTCCCCCGTTACCGTAGATCAAGGCACCTTTCCCCCGGCGGAGCCGTCACCATGGCGTCTGTCTTCAAGAAGAGCCGCGACAAGGGCAAGAAAAACAAGCCCTGGTGGATCGAATACGTCGATGCCGACGGCAAGCGAGCGTATGCCAAAGGTTTCACCGACAAGGGGCTGACCGAACAGCTGGCCGCGAAGCTCGAAAACGAAGTGCTCCTGCGGCGGCGCGGGATGATCGATCCGGCGCAGGAACGATTGCTTGCCATCAAGCAGGCAGCCATTTCCGAGCACCTGGCCGCGTTCGAGCGTTCGCTGGACAACGCCACGCCCAAGCACCGCAAGCTCACCATGACGCGGGTGCGGCGGCTGGTGGAAGCCTGCGGCTTTTCCACGCTCGGCGAGCTGGACGCGGAAGCGGTGGAAAACGCGCTCAAATCCATCCGCCGGGAAGAGGACTTGGGCGCTCGCACCTACAACCACTACCTGCAGGCGATCGACGAATTCGGCAAGTGGCTGGTGGCGAGCAAACGCCTGACCGTCAATCCGGTGGCCGGCATCGACCGGCTGAACGCTGAAACGGATGTGCGGCACAAGCGTCGGGCGCTCGCGCCGGAAGAGGTTTCACGGCTGGTGGCATCCGCCCGGATGAGCGGCTGCGAGATTCAGGGCTATAGCGGCGAATTGCGGGCGCGGGTTTATCTCATGTCGTTCCTGACCGGGCTCCGCCGGGCGGAACTGGCTAGCCTGACGCCGCGCAGCTTCCAACTCCATGCCGCCCAGCCGATCCTCAAGGTGCAGGCCGCATGCTCCAAGCACCGGCGGGAAGACACGCTGCCGATGCACCCGGAATTGGTGGCGATGGTGTCAGAATGGATTGCAGGCATGGATGCGGACCAGCCGCTCTTCCCCCGGCTGGACCGAAAAAAAACCTGGCTGATGGTGAAGCTTGATCTGGAGCGCATCGGCATCCCCTACGAAACGCCGGACGGCATCGCCGATTTCCACGCGGCCGGCAGGCACAGCCACGTCACCGGGTTGCTCAGGAACGGCGCCACGCTGGTGGAAGCCAAGGAGCTGGCCCGGCACGCCGACGTGCGGATGACGATGAAATACACCCATATCGGCCTGGAGGACCAGGCGGCGGCGCTGGCCGGGCTGCCCCTTCCCAAAACATCGGCAAACGCCGATCGGTCGGAAATGGGTCGGGATTCGGGCGGCGCATTGAGGCAGGAGCTGTCAGCGGATGGCGGAGATCCCGGCCCGGCCAATGGCCCGGAAAACGAAAAAACCCCTGCCGGAGCAGGGGTTTCGTCGTGTTATGTCAGTGCCAGTCAGGAGCTGGCGGTTGACGTAAGTAGTGGAGGCGGCGGGAATTGCACCCGCGTCCCGAGAAGCGTCGGCGAGGGCCTCTACGTGCGTAGCCGGTCATTTAGTTGTCGGCGTCAGGGCTCCGGTCGGCAGGATCCCTTTCGGCTTAGCTCGTCATGAATTTAGCCTCGGCCTCAACAAGCGGTTTGGCCTAGGCGATCCCGAATTGGCGTCCCTGGCCGGGTCTCTCGGGAGAAGACTCGTCGCAGGGCCGTTGCTGTTTTTTAGGCAGCGAGACGGAGACCAACAGTGTTGTTGGCAGCTAAATTTCGGTCGGCTTTTTACGAGGCCTGCTGACCAACCTCGGCACGCCACCGTTCACTTCGGACATCCGGTCGATCCTGGTTCGCCCCCTTGAGTGAGGGAGAGAACGATTGAGATCGGTCGACGAAACGTCTCACGATCGCCATCGCAACCTAATTATCGCTCTTTCTTCGTCCAGGTCAAGGAGGTCGCGTCCGGGTTAGGTGCCGACTTCCACTCGATGCAGAGCCGCGGAGGATGGTTGCCAAAATCGGCGGCTTTCGTCATATATGGATAGGCTTGGGTGTCCCCCTCACGGATGGGGCTCCCGCCCTCCTCTCCACTCAATCAACGTCGCTTTGGATCATGTCGTCTTTCAGTCACGCGCCCTCCTCGTGAGGGCCTGCGCGGAGCCTTCTTCGATGCGAGCCATCTTGCTGGTTTCGTGGGTGCTGGGCGTATGGACCGTGTATGTCCAGGGCGGGGAAGGTGATCCGTTCCCGGAGGAGCGGCGGACTTCGATGACGTCGTCGAGGGTCGTCGGGTCGCCCGAGCCGCCGCTCCCGTTTCGCACGGAGAAGGCGTTCCCGAATCTGGTGGTGGAGCAGGCCCTGACGTTCGAGCGCGAACCTGGGGCGGACGCCTACCTGATCCTCCAGCATCTCGGCGGTTGGGCGCCGCCGGGGCGACTACTGCGCGCGGCCGATCGCCCCGACGTGGACCGCTTCGACGTGCTGCTGGACTTCGGTCCCGAGACGATCGCCTACGGCCTGGACTTCCACCCGAGCTATGCGGAGAACGGCCTGCTGTTCGTCGGCGTGAACACCCGAAAGGCCGACGACGTCCACGTCACCCGCGTGGTCCGCTACACGGTCGATCGCAGGCCCCCGTTCGCGATCGATCCCGCGAGCGCGCTGACGATCATCGAGTGGGAGTCGAACGGGCACAACGGCGGCGACGTGGCCTTCGGCGGCGACGGCCTGCTCTATGTCAGCTCGGGCGACGGCACGGCCGATTCCGACCTCGACGATCGAGGGCAGGACCTGACCCACCTGACCGCGAAGATCCTGCGAATCGACGTTGACCGCCCGGCCCCCGGCGCGGCCTACGCCACTCCACCGGGCAACCCGTTCGTGCACATCCCCGGCGCGCGGCCCGAGACCTGGGCGATCGGCCTGCGCAACCCCTGGCGGCTCTCGTACGACAAGGCCACCGATCAGCTCTGGACCGGCGTGAACGGCCAGGACCTCTGGGAGACCGCCAACCTCGTCGAGCGCGGGGCGAACTACGGCTGGAGCGCCACCGAGGGGAGCCGCCCGTTCCTCGCCGACCGCAAGCTGGCCCACGCGCCCTTGACCCCGCCGACCGTCGAGCACCACCACGCCGAGGCCCGCTCGCTGACCGGCGGCCTGGTCTACCACGGCGCGAAGCATCCCGAATTGAAAGGCGCTTATATCTACGGGGATTACTCGACCGGCAAGGTCTGGGCGGTAAAGGTCGAGGGGGGGCGCAAGGTCTTCCACCGCGAGATCGCCGACACGCCGTTCCAGCTCACGGGCTTCGGGCTGGATTCGGCCGGCGAGCTGATCCTGATCGACCACCGGACCGCCTTCCACCGCCTCGTCCCATCGCCGCCGGAAGACGTCGAGGCCGCCTCGCGATTCCCCCGCAAGCTCAGCGAGACCGGCCTGTTCGCCTCGACGCCCGCCCGCACCCCCGCGCCGGGCGCCGTCCCCTACGACGTGAACTCGCCCCTCTGGTCGGACGGCGCGCTCAAGGAGCGGTTTCTGGTGGTGCCGGGCCTGGAGAAGATCGAGTACGCGGAGACGAACGGCTGGACCTTCCCCGACCGTACGGTGCTGGTGAAGACCTTCCTGTACGACCTGTCCGGCGACGGTCGCGACATCCCCGCGCCCGTCGAGACCCGCCTGCTGGTGAAGGAGCAAGGCGAGTGGGTCGGCTACACTTACGCCTGGAACGACGAGCGCACCGACGCCGCCCTCGTCGACAAGTCGGGACTCGATCGGACCTTCGACGTGGTCGCCGGAAACGGCGGGAAGCGGGCGCAGGTGTGGCGTTATCCGAGCCGCGCCGAATGCATGGTCTGCCACTCGCGGGCATCGAATTTCGTACTGGGTCCCTCCACGCCGCAGATGAACCGGGAGTACGACCACGGCTCCGGGCCTGAGGACCAGATCGACCGGCTGCAACGGTTGGGCTACTTCGCGAACGATCCCCCCGCGCGCGCCGAGCGGGCCAGGTTGGCGGACCCTCGCGACCCTGCGGCGCCGCTCGATGCGAGGGCGAGGGCGTACCTGCACGCCAACTGCGCGAGCTGCCACGTCGAGGCCGGCGGCGGGAACGCGGCGATCGACCTGAGCGCCGGAGCCCCCCCGCATCGGCTGGGGATCGACATGACGCCGCGACAGGACGCCCTCGCGACCCCCGGCGCGAAGATCCTCGCGCCGGGCGATCCGGACGGCTCGACGCTCCTCTCCCGGATGGCGTTCCGGGGGTCCGGCCAGATGCCGCCGCTGGCGACCGATCAGGTCGACGAGGACGCCGTGGCGATGCTCCGCGAATGGATCGCCCGGCTGCCCGGCTCCGGCCCGCCGACCGCGCCGCGTTGAGGGGTCAGCGGGGCACCTCGTAGTGGAGCTGCGCGAGCCCGGCGTCCAGGAGCTTGAGCGACGCGAGCCGCAGCGGAGGCATCGCGATCGTGCGGGGGAGGAGCGGGGCGCCACCGCCCAGCGTCACGGGCGCGACCTGCACGACGATCTCGTCGAGCAGGCCCTGGTCGTGGAACCGGCCGACCAACTCGCCCCCGCCGAGGAGCCAGACGTTCTTGCCGGCGGCCGCCTCGACCATCCGCCGGTGGACCGGGCCGACGTCCCCGCTCACGAAGCGGACGTCGGCGTCCGGGACGACGGCCCGCGAGCGGGAGGTGAAGACCCAGGTCGGCGGCTCGTACGGCCAGGGCTGCGGGGCGTCGGAATCGGGCCGAATGTGGTTGTCCAGCAGCCACTGGTAGGTCGTCCCCCCCATCGCGATCGCGCCGACGCCGGCGAGGAACTCCTGGTGGTCGCTTCCCGGGTCGCCGAACTGGAGCAGCCAGTCGAGCGAGTTCCGCCGGTCCGCGATGTAGCCGTCCAGGCTGGTCGCGGTGTAATAGATCGTCTTCATGCGGCGGGCCTCGCCTGGATGGGGATAAGACGTCGCGTGGGGCTCGACGCCCGACTCAGGCTCGCGGGTCGCCGCCGATCCAGAAGCGTCCCATCGGGGTCATGCTGACGATGGCGAAGGCCGGGCGGGTGTGGTGCTCGGGCGAATAGGCCATCGCGACCGCCCGGTAGCGGCCGTCGAAGAAGGGCTTGTCGGCGTCCACGGACCAGTTCCCGGAGGCGTCGGCCCGGGTCACGTCCAGGGCCCGGACGGTGGTCAGGTCGGAGGTCCGCCCGACGTAGACGCGGACGCTCGCTCCGGGGGCGGCGGTGCCGGAGAACGTCGGGCGGTCCCCCTGGACGAGCAGGTCCGGGCCCCAGTTCGCCAGGGTTCGCTGCTCGGTCGCGGAGGTCGGGGCCCAGGTCGACGGCGAGGCGTTCGTCAGCCGGCCTTCCAGCTCCAGGTCCTCGAGCAGCGGGGCCTGCTCGGCGAGGGTCGTGGCGATGAAGTTGCGATACCAGAACTGCACGCCGGTGACGCCGCTGTGGGTCGCGTTGGTGCGGGACAGGTTGTAATAGTGGATCGGTGCGTCGCTGCGGCTGGGGACCGGCACCTGGCCCCAGAGGTTGTAGCCGCTGGCGTTGATCTTGTGGACGTCGCGGACGTCGGTGTGCTGATAGAACACCTCGGTCTGGTCGACGTTCGCCGGGATGGAGATGGTCGGGTCCTTGGCCGTCGCCTGGTAGTTCGAGACGATCGCCCGAGCCAGGACGCCGACCGGGTTCTTGGACGTGCTCATCTGGCCCGGGACGTAGTTGTTGGCCGCGTGCGGGTCGAGGAGCGTGGCCTGGATCCAGCCCCCGCGCAGCTCGGCCGGGGTGGACTCCTCGAGCTTCGCCAGGGCGACGGCGTTGACCAGGGCCCCCTGGCTGTGGCCGATCATGTGGAGATCCACCACCGTATCGTCCGAGAGCTGGTCGAGCATCCGCTGGAGCTGGTTCACCAGTTTCTGGCCCTGGGGCGCGGCGTGCCCCGGCTGGTGACTCTCGCTGATCCAGTTGTACGGAATGACGGCGTCGTAGCCCTCGGCCTCCATCAAGCGGCCGATCTGGAGCTGCCAGGGGGAGCCGTAAGTCCAGTTCGTGTTGATGATGCCGCCGTGGGTGACGACGCCGATCGTGAATTTGCGGAACGAGGCCGTCCGCGCGGGGTCGGTGTCGGCGCCGGGGGCGGCCGGGTTCGCGACCACCAGGACGTAGGGACGGGCGACGTCGATCGGCAGCCCCCCCGCGACGGGAATGGTCAGCTCGTGCGAACCCGGGGTCGAGGCCGATGCGGGGGCTTCGTAGAGGGCGAGCCGGGCGTCCGAGGAGTCGAAGGAGGCGTCGCTCGACCGATAGACGCCGAACCGCAGGGGCGAGCCCGCCTGCGCCGTCGGGTCGGCCTTGTACGCGATCGTGACGCCCTTCGAATCGTGGGTGGTGGCCGAATCCATCACGACGGGCGAGGCGGCGGCCGTGGCGCTCAGGGCCAGCCGGTCCTCCAGCGTCTCGGGCGGTGCCAGTCGAAGCGCGGCGGGCCGTCGGGGGCCGCGGCGGCCGTCTCTCTTGGCGAACGGGAACATCGACCACTCTCCCTTGGGGACGGACGCTCGGTTCAGGTCCGCCCGGCGATCGTCTCGGCGGCGGCCTCGGCCCGGAAGTGGGGCGCGAGCGTCGCGAGCGATCCGGCGGCGGGCGCGGCCTCGGGGCGTTCCCCCTTCCGCGATCCGATCATGAGATTACGGATGTAGATGAAGACGCCTATCGATTGGCCCACGGCGAAGACCGGGTCGCCGCGGGAAATCGCGTAGGAGAAGAGCAAGGCCGCCCCCAGCAGGCTCAGCCACCAGAAGGCCGAAGGCACCACGACTCGGCCCTCTCGCTCCGACGCCATCCACTGCACGACGAACCGCGCCGTGAACAGCCCCTGACCGACGAAGCCGATGATGAGCCAGTTTGAATAGGTAGACATCATTCCCAGATCGTCCCGACGAAGCGAGGCACGCCCGCCGTCCCTCATAACGGCGTCAGGCCGCGAGTTCCCCGGTGCGGCGGCGGTCGAACGCCTCGTCGGCCGCGACCGCCGGCTCCGGGACGTGGGCCTCGAACGCCTCGTAACGCAGGGGGCGCCGCATCAGCCAGGAGACCCCCAGCAGGTCGACCACCACGCGGAACGATCGATTGCGGAAGTTGTAGTGCGAGGCTCCGTGCGGCCGGGCGCGGTGGTTCACCGGGACCTGGACGACCTTCGCCCCCTCGCGGATCAAGAGCGGGCCGAGGAAACGATGGACGCCGTGGAACAGCGGGAGCCGCAGCGCCAGGTCGCGCCGGAAGATCCGGACCGAACAGCCGGTGTCGCGGATCGACTGGCCGAGGACCGCGTTGCGGACCCGATTCGCCCACCGGCTGACCAGCCGTCGGCTCCACTTGTCGCGGCGCAGCCGTCGCCAGCCCAGGGCCGCGTCGTACCCCGGCAGCTCGCGCCAGAGGGTCTCCAGGTCGGCCGGGTCGTTCTGAAGGTCGGCGTCAAGGGTGGCGATCCAGGCCCCCCGCGCCGCGCGGAAGCCGACGGCCGTGGCGCCCGACTGGCCGACGTTCGCCCGCAGGCGGATCGGCCGCAGTTCGGGGTGGTCCGCCTCCAGATCGCGGAGGACCTGGGGCGTGGCGTCGGTCGAGCCGTCGTCGATGATCAGGATCTCGAACCCGCGCAGCCGGGAGGCCGCGGGCTCGTCGCGACGGCAGAGCGGGCGCAGGGCCGCGACGATCTCCGTCACCAGTTGCGGGAGGCTCTCGGCCTCGTCCTTGGCCGGCACGACCACCGAGAGGAATGGGGGCGGACCTTCCGAGGATTCGGCGATCGCCGCCCCCTCGTCCCGCCTCCAGGTCCGGGGGGGTCGGCCGGAGGGATCGAAGAAATGCGGCCGTCCCGTGGGTGTCGACTTCACGGCGAACCTCCTTGGTCGTCGGAAATTCCGCCCTGGTACGGTCGATGGACCTGGGGCGTTGAGATCGACGTTTCTCGTCCGGCGGCGTCCTCGCCCCGGCTTCCTCTCGCCGACCGGTCCCTGTCGTCGAGAGATAGGATCAGACTTGGCGGGCGGTATTCTCCACGGATTTCCCGCGCCGTCCAGGCGGATTTGCCCCCGGGGCGCCCCTCGTAAGGGATGGGTCGCCTTTTCCGGCCGAGGATGGGATACTTGTTCATCAGCCGAAGGAGGGGCAGTAATGGGACGTTGCATCGCGATCGGGCTCGGATTCGTCTGGACTTTCGTACTCGTGGCCGGGGGGGCGCCCGCCGCGCTCGCCCAGGATGAGCAACCCGCCGAACTGCCGCCGCCCGCGACTCGCCAGGTCGATTTCGCGAAGGACGTGGCCCCCTTGCTGGAGCGCAGCTGCCAGCGCTGCCACGGCCCGAAGAAGCACCAGGGGGGCCTGGTCCTGCACGATCGCGAGCGAGCCATGGCCGGCGGCGACAGCGGCCCGATCATCGAGACCGGCCGCTCCGCCGAGAGCCTCCTGATCCAGGTCGTCGCCCGCACCGACCCCGACTACGCCATGCCCCCGGAAGGTGCCGGCGACCCCCTCACCGCCGACGAGGTCGGCCTCCTCCGCGCCTGGATCGACCAGGGCGCGGACTGGGGCGACGAGGCGTCGGCCGAGTCGCACGCCGGCTCCGACCACTGGGCGTTCCTCCCCCCCCAGTCCCCGCCGATTCCCGAGCCGGCCCTCGCCGACCGGGCTCGCAACCCGATCGACCGCTTCATCCTCGCGAGGCTCGAACAGGAGGGCATCGAGCCCTCGCCAGAGGCCGACCGCCGGACCCTGATCCGCCGCCTGAGCCTCGACCTCGTCGGGCTGCCGCCGACCCCCGATGAGATCGACGGATTCCTCGCCGACGACCGTCCCGACGCCTACGAACGCCTGGTCGACCACCTGCTGGCCTCGCCCCGCTACGGCGAGCAGTGGGCCCGGCACTGGCTCGACCGCGCCCGGTACGCCGACACCAACGGTTATGAGAAGGACCGCGAACGTTCGATCTGGCCCTACCGCGACTGGGTCGTCCGGGCGCTCAACGCCGACATGCCCTTCGATCGGTTCACGGTCGAGCAGATCGCCGGCGACCTCCTGCCGAACCCGACCGTCGACCAGCTCGCGGCGACGGGCTTCCACCGCAACACGATGATCAACGAGGAAGGCGGGATCGACGTCGAGGAGTTCCGCTTCGCGGCCGTCGTCGACCGCGTCGCCACCACGGGCTCCACCTGGCTCGGCCTCACCATCCAGTGCGCCCAATGCCACACGCATAAATACGACCCGATCACCCAGCGCGAATACTACCGCCTCTTCGCCTTCCTCGACAACGCCGACGAGCCCGAGATCGAGATCCCCGACCCGGAGATCGCCGCCCGCCGCGACGCCATCGAGGCCCGCGCGAGAGAGATGGAAGCGGCCCTCGCGGACCGCTATCCGACCGAAGGCCCCGATTCGCTCGCGTCCCGGCTCGCCGCCTGGGAGGCCTCGCTCCGCCCCACGCGCTGGACCGTCGCGACGCCGATGAAGGTCGTTTCTCGCAAGCACGCCACGATGACCGTGCTGCCCGACGGCTCGGTCCTGGCCTCGGGCGACAAGCCGAACAACGACGTCTACGAGGTCGACCTCAAGGTCGAGCGGCCGGGGGTCACGGCGATCCGCCTCGAAGTCCTCCCCGATCCGAGCCTCCCCGAAGGGGGCCCCGGCCGCGCGCCCCTCTTCCAGGTCGGCGACTTCCTGCTGACCGAGGTGAAGGCCGAGGCCCGTCCCGAGGGCTCGTCCGGGCCGCCGACGGACCTGAAGATCGCCCGCGCGACCGAGGACTTCGCCGCGCAGGGGCGCTCGGCCGCGCTGGCGGTCGACGGCGTCACCGACACGGGATGGAGCGTCTCCGGCGGCGTCGGCAAGCCCCACGCCGCCGTCTTCGAACTGGCCGAGGACCTGGGCGCGGGCGAGCTTCGGCTGACCCTCCACCAGGAGTTCATCCACCAGACCACCATCGGCCGGTTCCGCATCTCGTTCGCCTCCGATCCCCGCCCGATCTCCGCGTCGGGCGTCCCCGCCGCGATCGAGGAGATCCTGCTGACGCCCCCCTCCGGCCGCACCGAGGATCAGGCCCGCGCGCTCGCGGCCCACTACCTGTCGATCGCCCCCGAGACGACCGACGCCCGGAAGCCGATCGACGCGCTCCGTGCGTCGGCGCCCCGATTCGCCACGACGATGATCCTGCGCGAGCGGGCGGCCGAGCACGCGCGGACGACCCATATCCACAAGCGCGGGGAGTTCTTGAAGGTCGCCGATCCGGTCGAACCGGGCGTCCCGGCGGTCCTCCACCCCCTACCCCCCGGCGCGCCGGCGGATCGGCTGACGTTCGCCCGCTGGCTGGTCGCGCCCGAGAATCCGCTGGTCGGCCGCGTCGCCATGAACCAGGCCTGGCAGGCGTTGTTCGGCCGGGGCCTGGTGACGACCCCCGAGGACTTCGGCACCCAGGGCTCGCGACCCACCCACCCGGAACTGCTCGACTGGCTGGCGACCGAATTCCCCCGACGAGGCTGGAGCCTCAAGGCCATGCATCGGCTGATGGTCACCAGCGCCACCTATCGCCAGGACAGCCGCGCGACGCCGGAGCAGATCGCCCGCGACCCGAGGAACGAGCTGCTGGCGCGCGGGCCTCGGTTCCGGGTGGGGGCCGAGACGATCCGCGACGTGGCCCTCGCCGTCGCCGGCCTGCTCGATTCGCGGGTGGGCGGGCCCAGCGTCCGGCCTCCGCAGCCCGAAGGCGCGACCTCGCTGTCGTACGGCCAGGAGGCGTGGAAGTCGAGCGTGGGAGCCGACCGCTACCGTCGCGGCCTCTACACGTTCCTCAAGCGGACCGCGCCCTACGCCGCGTTCGCCACGATGGACGCCCCCACCCCCGAGGTCGCTTGCATGCGCCGGGAACGGTCCAACACGCCGCTCCAGGCGCTGGCGATGCTCAACGACGTCGTCTTCATCGAGGCCGCGCAGGCCCTCGCCCGACGGATCGTCCGCGAGGCTCCCTCGCCGTCGCCCGACGACCGGCTCGATCGCGCGTTCCTCCTCGCGCTGGGCCGCCCCCCCCGCGACGACGAGCGCCCGCGCGTCCTCGCCTACTACCACGACCAGCTCGCCCGCTTCCGCGACGGCGGCCTCGACGCCGCGCAGGTCGCCGGCGCGAACGTCGAGGCGGCCCCCTCGCCCCTGCTCGCCGCGCCGGAGGCGGCCGACGTCCCCGACCTCGCCGCCTGGACGGCCGTCGCCCGCGTGCTCCTGAACCTGGACGAGACCGTGACCAGGGAATGATGAATCCTCGCGTGGAGCCCCGCCATGTATCACGATGAGATCCGACGGCCGACCCCCGACCGCCCCGTCCATGAGTTGGTCTCGCGGCGATGGAGCCCCTACGCGTTCTCCGACCGGCCCGTCTCCCACGGCGACCTGCTCGCGCTGTTCGAGGCCGCACGCTGGGCCGCCTCATCCTACAATGAGCAGCCGTGGTCGTACCTCGTCGCGACCAAGGCCGACCCGGAGGCGTTCGCGAAGGTCCTCTCCTGCCTGGTCGAGGGGAACCAGGTCTGGGCGGCGGCCGCGCCGGTGCTGGCGATCGGCTGCACGAAGCGGACCTTCAAGCTGAACGGCAAGCCCAACGCCGCCGCCGAGCACGACCTGGGCGCCTCCAGCGCCAGCCTGACCGTCGAGGCCACCGCGCGAGGCCTGTACGTCCACCAGATGATCGGCATCCTCCCCGACAAGGTGCGCGAGGCGTTCCAGGTCCCCGAGGACGTGAAGCCGTTGACGGGGATCGCCATCGGCTACCTCGGCGACCCCGCGACCCTCCCGGAGAACCTCCGCCCTCGCGACACCGAGCCCAAGTCCCGCAAGCCCCTCGCCGAGTTCGTCTTCGGCGACGCCTGGGGGACCGCCTCGCCGCTGATGGGTTGAGCCGGGCGGGACGAGTCTCCGCCAGGTCCGAAAACGGCGAGATTCGGGCTCGGGCCGCGCGTAGGATACGGCCATGGAGCTTGAGCCCGACCTCTGCCACCGCGTCCTGACCGCCCGCGACGCCCGTTTCGACGGGCTGTTCTTCGTGGGGGTGACGTCCACGCGGATCTACTGTCGCCCGATCTGCCCGGCGCGGACGCCCAGGCGGGACCGCTGCCGGTTCTTCCCCGGCGCCTCCGCCGCGGAGCAGGCGGGGTTTCGCCCTTGCCTGCGATGCCGCCCGGAGCTGGCGCCGGGCTCCGCGCCGGTGGATGCTGTCGGCCGGACGGCGCGGCTTGCGGCGAGCCGGATCGGCGCGGGGGCGATGGACGAAGAGGGGGGCGTAGAGGCCCTCGCCGGCGAGATGGGCGTCGGCTCACGGCACCTCAGGCGGGTGCTCCGCCAGGAACTCGGGGTCTCGCCGGTCGCGCTCGCCCAGACGCATCGCCTGCTGCTCGCGAAGCAGCTTTTGACCGATACGGCGATGCCGATCATCGACGTCGCGTTCGCCAGCGGGTTCTCCAGCGTCCGGCGGTTCAACGCCCTGTTCCTCGCCCGGTATCGGCTCACCCCGCGCGACATCCGCAGGTCGCGAGGACGGGAGATCGCCGGCGGCGAGATCCGGCTGACGCTCGCGTACCGTCCTCCGCTCGCCTGGGATTCGATGCTCCGGTTCCTCGGCGATCGGGCCGTCGCGGGCGTCGAGGCCGTGGTCGGCGGGTCGTACCTGCGCACCGTCGCGATCGGCGAGGCGCGGGGTTGGCTGAAGGTCGAGCCCGACGCGGCCCGCCACGCGCTCCGGGTGGAGCTGCCGATGAGCCTGGCGCCCGCCCTGCCCCGCGTCCTCGGCCGCCTCCGCGACCTGTTCGATCTCGACGCCCGCCCCGACGTGATCGACGACCACCTGGGCCGCGACGCTCGGCTCCGCGGCACGGTCGCCGGGCTCCGCGTCCCGGGGGCGTTCGACGGCTTCGAGCTGGCCGCCCGCGCGGTGCTGGGCCAGCAGGTTTCGGTGCGCGCGGCGACGACGCTCGCGGGGCGGTTCGCCTCGGCCTTCGGCGAGCCGATCGAGACCCCGTTCCCGCAACTCGACCGTCTCGCCCCCTCGCCGGCGCGCGTCGCCGAGGCCGCCCCCGGCGAGCTGGCCGCCCTGGGGCTGGTCGCGGCCCGGGCGGAATGCCTGGGTGCGTTGGCGAAGGCCGCGCGCGACAGGCTCGTCTCGCTCGAGCCGGGGCCGGACCCCGTCGCCTGCATGGAACGGCTGACGGAGATCCCTGGCGTCGGCCCGTGGACCGCCGCCTACATCGGCATGCGCGGCCTGCGCTGGCCGGACGCCTTCCCCCACGCGGACCTCGTGCTGCGCAAGGCCCTGGGGGGGCGGACCGCTCGCGAGGTGCTGGAAGCGGCCGAGCCGTGGCGGCCCTGGCGGGCGTACGCGGCGATGCGTCTTTGGAACGGGTCGGGAAAACTCGAAGGACGGGAGGAGGCGCGATGACGAGCGACGGGACGATCTATCATACGACCCTGCGGAGCCCGATCGGCGATCTATTGATCGTGTCGAACGGCGAGGCCCTCACGGGGCTGTACACCGAGCAGGCCCGCTACGCGAGGGCCGTCGAGGACTCCTGGAAGCCGGACCCGGGTCCGTTCCGCGAGGCCGAACGCTGGTTGCAAGCATACTTTGAAGGCGAGCCGAGCCCGTTCGACCTGCGGATCGCGCCGCGAGGGACCGACTTCCAGCACGCCGTCTGGTCCGCCCTGCGGACGCTTCGCTTCGGCGAGCGCGTCGGCTACGGCGAGCTGGCGCGTCGTCTCGGCCGGCCGGGCGCCGGCCGCGCGGTGGGGCACGCCAACGCCCGGAACCCGATCAGCCTGGTCGTCCCCTGCCACCGGGTCGTCGGCGCCGGGGGCGGGCTCACCGGGTACGCCGGCGGGCTGGACCGCAAGCTGTGGCTCCTGGAGCACGAGGCGAGATGCGCGGCCCGCACCGGGGCGTCGAGGTGGTCGTCCGCCGGGTGAACTGCGATAATGGAACGGGTCGAATCGACGAAACCGCCAACCGGACCGAGCGAGGCTGATCGGATGTCACGGAATCCCGAACTGGATCGCGTCGTCGCCTGGAACCTGGCCCGCACGCGCCGCCACTTCTTCCGCGACTGCGGCGTGGGCGTGGGCAAGATGGCGCTCGCATCCATGCTGCTGCAAGCCCAGGGGAAGGCCCGCGCGTCCGACGCCGCCTCGGCGAATCCGTCCCCGTTCCCGACCCCCGCCGATCCGCTCGCGCCCCGGCCGCCGCACTTCGCGCCCCGGGCCAAGCGGGTCATCTTCCTGTTCATGGCCGGCGCGCCTAGCCAGCTCGACCTGTTCGACAACAAGCCCGAGCTGACCCGCCACGACGGCAAGCCGATCCCCCCCGAGGTCGTCAAGGACCAGCGGTACGCGTTCATCCGGCCCGACGCCAGCCTGATGTCGTCGCGGTATCGCTTCGCGAGGCACGGCGAATCGGGTGCCGAGCTGTCCGAGATGCTGCCGAACCTGGCGAAGGTCGCCGACGAGATCGCCATCGTCAAGTCGCTGCACACCGACCAGTTCAACCACGCCCCCGCGCAGATCTTCCTCAACACGGGCTCGCCGTTCCCGGGTCGGCCGTGCATCGGCGCGTGGTCGGTCTACGGCCTGGGGAGCGAGTCGACCGACCTGCCCGGCTTCGTCGTCCTGTCGTCCGGCAGCGGCCTCAGCGGCGGCGCGGCCCTGTGGTCCAGCGGCTTCCTCCCCACCTCGTACCAGGGGGTCCCCTTCCGCTCCAAGGGCGATCCGATCCTCGACGTCGCCAGCCCTTCGGGGGTGGACCGGAAGTTCGACCGCGACTCGCTCGACCTGATCCGCGACCTCAACCGCCAGCACCTCGGCGCCGTGGGCGACCCCGAGATCGCCACCCGGATCAGCTCTTACGAGATGGCCTTCCGCATGCAGGCGAGCGCCCCCGAGCTGATGGACCTCTCCGGCGAGACCGCCGCGACCCTGGCCCTCTACGGCGCGGAGCCGGACCAACCCTCGTTCGCGCTCAACTGCCTGGTCGCGAGGCGGCTGGTCGAGCGCGGGGTGCGGTTCGTCAACCTCTTCCATGAAGGCTGGGACCACCACTCCGACGTCGCCGGCGGCCTGAAGGGCTCGTGCGGGCAGACTGACCGGGGGGCCGCGGCGCTCGTGATGGACCTCAAGCAGCGCGGGCTGCTCGACGACACCCTGATCGTCTGGGGGGGCGAGTTCGGCCGCACGCCGATGGTCGAATCCAACGCCGCGCTGGGCCGCAGCATGGGACGCGACCACCACCCCCAGGCGTTCACGATGTGGCTCGCCGGCGGCGGGATCAAGGGGGGCCAGACGATCGGCCGGACCGACGACCTGGGCTTCCACGTCGTCGAGGACGCCGTCCACATCCATGACCTCCAGGCGACCCTCCTCCACCTGCTGGGGATGGATCACACCCGGCTGACGTTCAAATCCCAGGGCCGCCAGTTCCGGCTCACCGACGTCAGCGGCGAGGTCGTCACGAAGCTCCTGGCGTAGCGTCGGGCGCCCCGGCGGGATCGGCGTCGTCGAACTCGCGAGGAGGCTCCCACGGCCAGCGCCGCGAACGCCGGCGGCGGCCCGTCAGGCCCAGGCCCACCATCGCGGCGCCGCCGGTCGCCACCAGCAGGTGGGCCAGGAACCGCGCCCCACGCTCCGAGGCCAGCGCCCGGTCGGTCTCGGCCAGCGGGAAGAAGGCGGCGCCCGCCATGGCGTAGAGCACGGCCCCAAGCACGCCCCCGCCGAAGGCGGACAACGCGAACCGAGGGGCCGTCTTCACGCCGCCGAGCGCCACGCCGAACGCCGCGCCCGCCGTCGCGGCGATCAGCCCCGCAACCAGGGCCTGGGCCGCCGTCCCGACGAGCAGCGGGTCGATCCCGTTGCGCTCGTGGAGGCGATAGATCGGGGGCATCGCCGCGAGGGGCAGCAGCCCGCCGACGAGCCCGCCGACGAGCAGCCCGACGGCCCCGCCGACGCCCCCCCGCCGCACGTCGCCGCGCACCATCCCGCCCGCCAGGCCGAGGAAGAGCCCCAGCAACGCACCGAGCCCGGCGTCGGCCAGCGCCGCGTTCTTGATCATCGCCACGTCGCGGGATTCGGCCGTCGGCAGGTTCGACGTCACCCCCTGGAACTGCCGGGCCACGTCGGCGGGCCGGAACACGTCCCAGGTCATTTCGCCGAACGCGAACGCCAGCAATCCCGCCGCCACGCCCGCGAGCAGGCAAGCCGCCAGGGGATGGAAGATCAGCAGCGGCGAATCCCCCCCCTCCTCGCCATAGCGCACCTGCAACTTCGACGGAAGCTCGCGCCGGTCCCCCGATTCGGATCCCATCGACATGTCGTCCCTCCCGGCCTGGTTGGCGAAACCCGTTCGTTCCTGAACCGTCGTCATGCAGGAATGTATCAAGGAACCGCCCCGGGAAAGCAGGATTTTCCGGGCCGTTCGTCGGTTCGCTCGCCCCGGATTCCGTCGAGGGGTCGCGCAGTAACCTTAAAAGTTCCTAATCCTATCCAAACGTACCTATAATGACGCGTGAAAATTCCCTTGATCGTCGACGACCTCTTGTTTATGCCATTGTCTTGCCTTTAGACTGCCGCAGTGCGAGTGCCGGATGGGCAATTCTGCTCATTCCCTTGGCCTGAAATTCGCGTGAATGAAATTCGCGTGAACGAGGGACGGGAGCCGTCGCGTCGTAGGGCCTCTTCAGAGCCAAAGTCAAATCGACTCGAGTCCTGAGGCCCCGCGACGCTGATCGGACCTGGAAGAAATCCTGGAGGTGGGAAACGCCCCCTCGTGCTTGATCGTCGTCGTCGTGCGTTCGGATGGACCGACGTCCCGCGTCGGCCATCAGGATGGGGGGCGGTCGACGCCTGGTGCAGCTCCGTGACTCCCTCGGGATCGTCACCCTCCGCCGGGCCTTGCTCCTCCGCCTCGCCTCGCACCACCCACTTTTAAGAGGTTCATTTCACCCATGCGAGCGAGCAGATTCGTGGGCCTCGCGATGGCGGCCTGCGCCGTGATCGTCTTCGGGGCCCTGACCATCTCCATGCCCGGCTGCGGCGGGTCCTCCGAGGTATCGGAAATCAAGGAGGACAAGCCTCCGACCGAGACCATGAAGGACTCCATGAATTACATGCAGCAGAAGTACGCCAAGAAGGGCTCGTCGAAGAATTGACCTGGCGGGTCGCCGTCGGCTCACGTCACGAGACCTTCGGACGACCGTTTTTGGTCTTGCTCCGCCTCGAATTCGTCCGGCCGAAGGCGCGGCTGTCGGGGTCGTCGTACGGTCTTTCATCTCGCCGGATCAGCGGGCCTGACGGCCTGTCTCAGTCCGGACGACGCCCGCGGCAGCCATTGAACGCTCGGACTCCGTGGTCCTGAACGTGTTCGCCGGTCTTTTCTCCCATCTCATTTCGTCAGGGGGTCGCTCATGCAGCAGATTCATCGTCGCGATCGGGGGTTCACCCTGATCGAGCTCCTGGTGGTGATTGCGATCATCGCCGTGCTCATCGCGCTCTTGCTGCCCGCCGTGCAATCCGCGCGCGAGGCCGCTCGTCGCGCGCAGTGCATCAACAACCTCAAGCAGATGGGCTTGGGGATGCACAACTACCACACGTCGAACAACTCGTTCCCGATGGGCGTCTCGTCGTCCTACAACGTCCCGAACGGCGGCTGCGTCGCCTGGGCCGGCTGGAGCGCGCAGGCCCTGCTGCTGGGCTACATGGAGCAGCAGTCGATCTACAACGCCGCCAACTTCAATTTCGACCCGATCTTGAACCAGGGCGACGTCAATAATCAGACGGTCTGGAGGACCAAGATCTCCTCCTTCCTCTGCCCGTCCGACCCCAACGCCGGCCGGACGTACTACAACAGCTATTACGCCAGCCGCGGCACGACGATCGACATCGACTGGGGCATCCGTCAGGATCCCCCGCCGAATTGCGGCGGCAAGAAGAGCAGCGGCCTGTTCTCGTACCAGCAGTCCTACGGCATCGCCGACTGCACCGACGGCTCGTCGAACACGATCGCCTTCAGCGAGGGCGTCGTGGGCTCGGGCAACAGCCGGCCCGCCCCCTACGTCTCGGGCGTGAACGTCGACAGCCTGGGCAGCTGGGGCAGCAACCTGACGGCCCTGCAGGACGTCAACAACATGCTGACCATGGGCGAGGTCGCCCCGGGCGCCACCATGAGCGGCATCCTCCAGACCTGCAGCGCGGGCTTCCAGACGGCGACCGCGGGCAACGGCCTGCAGACCAACCGCGGCTATCACTGGGCCTGGGGCTGCGAGACCTTCACCCTGTTCAGCACCATCGTGCCGCCGAGCTCGACCCAGTACCGCTGGTCCGCCTGCCGGTTCGGCTGCCAGGGTTGCGGCGTGGAGTCCTCGGACCACTCGCACATCACCAACGCCAACAGCAACCATCCCGGCGGTGCCAACGTCCTCCTGGGCGACGGCTCCACCCGGTTCGTCAAGGGCTCCGTGGCCATGAACATCTGGTGGGCCCTGGGCACCAAGGCCGGCGGCGAGATCATCAGCTCCGACGCTTATTGATCTCCCAGTCGTCTTTTCGGTCGGCCTGACCTGCCCTGATCAAGTCGTCCCCTTCGCCGACCCGTCGCGAGCCTCCCCGGCCGCGGCGGGTCGGCTTTTTTCATGGATCTCCACTCCCGAAGCCCCGGCTGGTATGCTTCTTGCCCCTGAAGGAGAGGAACGGGCGAGCCCGGCGGCGACGTCGGACCCGTCGATCTTGGAAGATCCTCGCATCGCAACGGCAAGACCAAGGAGTAGTTGATGAACAGCTTCAAGCGATTCGGCATGGCGGCGGCCCTGGGCGCGGGGCTCGTCGCGGGCGGGATGGTCGTCCGCGCCCAGCAGGAGCCGGGGCCCATCGAGCGGGCCGGCGAGAAGCTGGACGAGGCGGGGAGGTCGCTCCGTCAGGGGCTCGAACGCGGCTTCAACCGGACCAAGGAGGCGGTCCGCGAGACGTTCGAAACGACCCGCGCCAAGGTCAACGACATGAGCATCGAGGCCCGCGTCTACGGCCGCTTGCACTGGGACAAGCAGCTTGAGACCAGCGCCTTCGAACTCTCGTCCGAGGCCCAGGGCATCGTCACGCTTCGCGGTTCGGTCCCCAGCGTCGAGGCCAAGAAGCACGCGGTCGACCTGGCCGCCGAAACCGTTGGCGTCACCCGCGTCGTCGATCAGCTCGCCGTCCAGACCGCGACCCAGGCGACCGAAGTCGAGGTCCGCACCAAGACCGTGACCCCGGCCCCGGCGGAGCGCGTCCGGCCTCGAGTTAAGGCCACCGCCCCCGTGACCTCGCCGCAGGACTGACCGACGGCCTCTGGCCCCCTATCGCGGACGGAAAACGAAGCCCGACGGATATCGTGCTCGTCCTCCCTTTCCATCCAAACAGTCTTCCCCCCTCGCGGGCTTTCAGGGGGAGGTATCGATTTTCATCAATACTTCGGGGGGCGGGGCGGCGTCGCGCGGCGGGCCGGGCCAGGGCTCCGGGAGGAAGCGGCCGGCGGGGTCGGCCCCCCCGATCCAGGCCCGCAGGACGGCGGCGCCCCCCAGCAGGAAGGTCGACCAGCGCCGGGGCTTGGGGGCGGCGGCCGGCCCCGGCCCCGGCTCGGGCTCGGGTCGATCGGCGGCGTCGGCCGCGCCGCCGACCTCCAGCGTCCACAGGGTCGCCAGGGCCATCGCGGCCCACAGCCGGGCCGCCCGCGCCGGGTCGGCCATCCGGCTCCGCTCCCACCGCCAGCCGTCGCTCTTGATCTTCTTGAACGAGCACTCGATCCAGGCCCGCACGGCGTACCAGGACGCGTCGGCCTGTTCCGGCGGCAGGTCGGTGAGGATCAGCCAGGGGTCGGCGCGGCCCTCGTCCCACCGCGCCAGCAGCGTGCAGTCCAGCCGCGCCTCCTTCGTCTTGAAGGCCTGGCCGCGGGCCCGGAACCGGGCCCCGTGCCGCGGGGCCAGCTCGGGCATCCGCGCCCATCGGCCCCCCTGGGGCCGGAAGCAGCCCCGGGCCCTGGCCCGCATCAGCGGGTGCCAGCCCAGCTCGACGATCGCCCGGAACAGGCCCGACGACTCGATCCCCCGGTCCGACAGGACGAACACGCGTCGGTCCGGCCCGACGTGCTCGCGGAGCAGGCCCAGGAGCCGCTTCCAGTGCGGGTTCCAGGCCCCCGGCTCGTTCCCCGGCAGGACCGCCCAGGCGACCGGCACGGCGCACGACCGGTAGAGCGCCGCGACGCACAGGACCGTCATCCGATCGCCCAGCGCGGTGGCGTCGACGGCCAGGGCCAGGGGGCCGTCGCCCCAGCTCGAGAGGACCCAGCCCAGCAGCGGGCCGAAGCAGGCCTCGGGATCGAGCTCGCGGCGGGACCGGCCCCGCTTCGAGGCGGCCGGGCGGTAGAACTCGCGGAGCCGCTGGCGGACCGTGCCGGGCCCCACGTCCAGCAGGGCCGCCAGGTGGACGGCCACCCGGTCCAGCCCGCCGCCGCGTGCCAGGATCATCCCGAGGCTGTACCAGGCCAGGACCCGGGCCTGGCATCGCGACAGCGTGGGGAACCGAGTCGCGACGCGGTCGGACCAGCGGTACAGTAGTTCGGGGCGGGGCATGGCTCCTCCCGGTCGAACAGCGGTCAGCCCTGGTAAGCCGTCCGCTATAAACCGGGACCGTGCCCCGTTCCATACCCCTCTCCCATAAGCCGGACGAAATACCTCCCCCTGAAAGCCCCTCGCGGGGGAAGACGAACCCCGGAGGGGTTAGATGAGGGGGAAGACCAGCACGGGCGTCGTCGGGGTTCGCAGCCAAGTCGCCAGCGACGTCGATGGCTCTCGTCCTCGGATCCCCCATCTTCCGCGTGTCGTTTACACGCGCAGGAACGTCTTGGTCCGGTAGAGGTGGTACAGGAACAGCCACTTCACGGCCAGGACGCCGACGGCGCCGACGATGAGGGCGATGGGCTTGTCGAGCAGGGCCAGCGTCCCGGACAGGAAGTAGTCGCGGATCGTGCCGAACGGGATGATGCTCTGCGCCATGTAGATGGTGATGGCGTTCATGCCGATCACGACGAAGAAGAAGGCCCAGGCCCGCAGCTTCCAGACGTCGATGATCAGGTAAAAGAGGCCCAGCAGGAGCAGGCTGAAGCCCCCCGCGACGAGGACGAACGAGCTGGTCCAGAGGTTCTTGATGATGGGGAAGCTCTGGCCCCAGAAGTAGCCGGCCGCGACGCTCAAGGCCCCGGCGGCCAGGAGCCCCAGGGCCTTGATCCCCGGCTTGCGCGCCGAGAGGAGCCACTCGCCGGCCAGGACGCCGAGGAGCGCGGTCGCCACGGCGGGGATGGTCGAGAGCAGGCCCTCGTTGTCGCCGTAGCCGTAATAGCTCTTCATGATCCGGCCCGGCAAGACGTGGCGGTCGACGTACCCCGAGAGGTTCGTCTCCTTGCTGTAGTCGCCCCGGAGGCCCGTCTCGGGAGCCGGAACCAGGGCCAGAAGCGCCCAGTAGCCGAGCAGGATCGCGGCGAAGAGGATCGCCTGGGTGCGCGTTTTCGTGAACAAATAAATGACCGCCGCGATCCCGTAGCAGACGGCGATCCGCTGGAGGACGCCGACGTACCGGAGGTTGGCGAAGTCGAACTTGAGCGCGCCGTTGTAGATGAACGCCAGCGCCAGCAAGAGCACCACCCGCCGCGCCGTCCGCCCGAGAGCCAGCGCCCGGGGGTGCTCGCCGGTCTGGTACTTCTTCAGGGAGAACGGGATCACGGCCCCGACGACAAAGAGGAAGAGGGGGAAGATCAGGTCGTAGAACCGGAAGCCTTCCCAGTCGACGTGGGTGATCTGCTCGCCGATCCGGGCGCTCTCGGGGGTGCCCCACCAGGCGCAAATCGAGCGGGCCAGGGCGTCGCCGCCGATGATCCAGAACATGTCGAACCCGCGGAGGGCGTCGATCGAGACCAGCCGTTCGGGCCTGGGAGGCGGCGGGGCGTCGACCGCGAAGGCGCGGTCCTCGGGCTGGTCGTCCAGGTTGTCTTCGATCGACGGATCGGTCGCGAGGCTCGACATGAAAGGCTCCCCCATCGTCGGGTGTTGATCTTCGCGACGACGATTCTAATGGCCGGGCGGTCGTCGCGTCGATCGCTTCGCGGTCGAGGGGGCCGGTTTGACGGGGCGAAGCGGCGACGATCGCGACGCCGCCTCGCCGTTCGCGGATTACTTCGCGACCGTCGGGAAGTCGGCGGGGACCGGGGTGGTGACGGCGCCGGTGGCGGCCCACTCGGCGGAGCGGACGATCAGGGCGCGGAAGTCGGGTGCCTGGACGGCGCCGAGGTCGTCGCCGGCGGTATGCCCCATGACGTTGGTGACGACCCGCCCCTTGCCGAACGGGACGGTCCAGAGCATCGGCTCGTTGGTCCCCGTCCCCCCCTGGGCCTTGTCGGAGAAGGCGGAGGCCAGCACGTCCATGTTCTTCGCCGGCCCGCGCTGGCCGTGGTAAAGCTCATCCACGGCGTGGGTCCACTCCTTCGGGAGGCCCTTGACGATGGGGTGGTCGGCCTGGCGGACGACGACCGTGTAGGCGTGCCGGGGGCCGTGGCCGGAGCCGGGTCCCTCGCCCTTGGGGGTGCGGACGACCTTGCCGGCGTCGTCGATGGTGATCCGATCGCCGAAGCCCGGATCGCGCCAGCCCAGGCCGATCATCTCGTTGTACGCCGGCCAGTCGGGGAAGGAATTGTTGGCCGCGTGCATGACGACGAGCCCGCCGCCGCCGGCGACGTACTCCTCCAGCTCCTTGCGGATCGCAGCCGGCCAGGGTTCGCCGTTGTAGTTGGTCAGGACGACGTCGTACGTCTTGAAGCTGGGGTGGAACGACTCCCAGGCCGAGGCCGGCGCCTTGGCCGGGGGCGTGGTGGCCACGCTCGCCTCGAACCGGCCCGACCGCTCCAGTTCCTCTTTCAGGAGCGGCGTCGTCGTCTCCCAGGTGTGATTGTTCTGGCCCTCGACGATCAGGACCTTGAGCTTGTCGGCGGCCTTCGCGGCCCCTCCCAGCGTGAGGGCCGCCATCCCGAACGCCCCCGCCGCGACCATCGCCCGCATCCCCATCGTTCGCGACATGCTCGCCATCCCCCTGATCGGCCCAGATACCTGTCGATTCCACCGACCCCCAAGATACCGCGTCACCGGCCGGGCACAACGGCCCGAAGGCTGCGACGGGGAAAAGGCGACGCCCCGGGGCCTCCGCTGGCGCGGGGCGTCCGGGGCGGGGCGCCTTCCGGTTTCCCGGTAGTACGGGGGCTTACCGCGAGCCTCACTTCGGGGCGCGGGTCAGCTCGAACGTGGTGGGCCCGCCGGCCACTCCCGCCTGGCAGCCCTGCCAGTCGGCGACGACGTGGCCGTCGGGATGGAAGTTCACGACCAGTCCGCTGATGTAGGTGTCTTTAGCCGGATCGAGGTTCGTGCCGCCGTCGACACGAAGACCAGGCGGTCGGCCTTCGACGCGGTCTTGTCGAGCTTCAGACGGGGCTGGTTCCCGAGGGCGCAGTAGTGGGTCATCCGCAGGTCGTCGCCGTCCAGGTGGTAGATCGACGTCATCTCCATCGGCGTGCCGGGCATGGAGACCTCGACCAGGGCCGAACCGGCGCCTGTGAGCTTGTACTTCACCACGTCGGAACCGGGAACCTCCTCGGCCCCCGGATCGCACGCGCTGGACGAGTTCTTCCAGTCGCCGACCAGGGTCTTGAGGCGGTCGAACGCCGCAATGGCCGTCACCGGCGAGTCGGCCTTTTTCTCGTCCCCCGCCCCCAGGGCGGTGGCGACGAGGCTCGCGGACAGGACCAGCAGGTTGAATGCGAAGAGACGCTGCATGTGAGGCTCCCTATAATCCGTTCGGGATGCGACGTGGTTCCGATCGATCGCTCAGGTCTCCGTTCCGGTTGCTCCATCACCAGAGACGTCGAAACATACATCGTCAGTGTACGGGCGTCAAGCAGATTCCAGGAGTGAGTTGAGAAATGGCCCAGTTGAACATGTCGATCGAGCATGGCCAGGCGTGGGATGTCGCGCGGGCCAATTTCGAGTCGGTGATCGAGAAGGCGCGAGAGGACTACGCGCGGTGGATCCACGCGGTGAGGTGGTCCGAGGATCGGACGTCAGCGGCGCTTTCGGGCCCGTCGTACGAGGTCGTGCTGGACCTCGACCCCACGCATGTCCATGCGCGGGGGCGGGTGCCGCTGGCGATCAAGCTGCTGGAGCCCTCGGTGCGTCGGTTCATCGAACGCACGGTGAAGGCCCAGCGGGAGGGGGGGGCGTGAGGACCCGGCCGGTGGTCACTGCGGATCGAGGGCGGCGCGGAGGTGTTCGGCGATCTCGTCGGCGGTGAGGGCCCGGTCGTAGACGGCGACCTCGTCGAGCAGGCCTTCCAGGCTCTCGGCGGGCTGGCGACGGTCGCCGAGGGTGAAGGCGGAGGGGGCCCGCTTCGGCGACGGTTCGGCGTCGGCGTCGGTCTCCAGGTCGAGGACCCCGTCGAGGTAGACGAGGACGCGTCGGCCTTGCCGGACGAGCGCCAGGTGGTGCCATGCCTTGGGAGTCACGTCGGTCTTGCCGACCACCGGTCGGGGGTCCTGGGGGCCGCCATGGGTGAAGACGAGGCGGTGGGGCGGGACGCCTTCGGCGGCCCCGGAGAGGTGGACGGCGTCGCCGGGGACGTCGTCACGGCCGCGTTCGAAGAGGACCCCGGCGACGGCTCGCCCGGCGGGTTCGAGGCCGTTCCAGAACCAGAGGTCGACGGAATAGACCTCGGGCGAGACGGCGAGTTCGGCCGTGAGAGCGCCCCCCGCCAGGTGGTTGGCGCGGTCGATCGGGCCGTCCTTCGGCCGGAATCCCGGCAGGTCGGGGCCGGGGAGGAAGAGGGCCACGCCCCCCCGCCGCAGCGCCGGGCGTTCATGGCCGGTGGCGTCGCGGGCCTCGGCCCCGTCCATCTCGTCGAGCCGCCAGAAGGCGGCGGGCCTGGCGGCGAGGACGACCTCGGCGTATCGGCTCGGCGCGGGACGTTCGGCGCGTCGGGGGGCGGCGGCGACCTTCTCCAGCAGCCCGAGCGCGGCGTCGATGATCTTCGGCTCGGCCTGGACTTCCAGGCCGGCGGTGCGCGCGGGCCACGTCGTGTAACCGCCGAGCGTGTGCTGCTCCGGGGGCGGAATGTAGCCTTCGGAGCCGTTCGCCAGCTCGATGTTCATGGTCAGGGGGAGCGGGCTGCGGGCCTTGAGCTTCAGGCCGGTGAGGGCGAAGACCTCGTCGGGGATGGCGACGACGCCCAGGTCGCCGATGCGGAGGGCCTGGAGCTTGAGCGTCCGCTCGGGCTCGTCGTGCAGGTGGACGGCCTCCTTGGGGTAGACCTCGCCGAAGTTCTGGGGCGGCCGGTCCCCCATGGCCGCGACGATCTTGCGGGCCCATTCGAGCCGCTCGGGGCTGGGGGTGCGGCGACCCAGCGTGAGCGTGGTCTCGGCCATCGCCAGGGCCGGGCGGTCGCGGTAGGTCTTGATGGATTGATAGGCGCGGAGGGCCGATTCGGCGACGCCGTCGGCGTAGGCGTCGAGGCCGGGGTCGACCTTGGGCTTGCCGTAGTCCATCCACATCTGATCACCGCTGGTCCCCTGCGACATGATGCAGACCGGCGCGGGGCCGTCGGGGGCGAGCTTCTTCGCCAGGGTCGCGGCGAACCGGCCGTAGTAGTCGGCCGAGACCGGCGTCGAGCCGTAGTAGTGCATCGAGTAATTCGCCAGGACGGCGATCGGCCGGCCGCCGGGCTCGCGGATCGCCAGCACGGTGAGCGCCGGGTCGGTGGGGCCGGAGGGGGCGATGGCGTCCGGGTTCTCGTAGCCGGGGTGCATGTTGGCCCGGACGGTCTTGTCGCCGAACGGGTCGTCGATGATCCGGTCGAACCGTCGGATCCAGCGCCGGGTGTGGGTGTGCTCGGGGTCGTCGACGGCTCCCCAGCCGATCTCCGCCGGGGCCAGGGCCGCCGCCGCCTTCTCGATCGCCTCGGCGATCTTCCCCGGCAGGAACTTCGCATAGGCCGGATCGACGGGAGTCCCCAACGCGCCCATGACCGAAGGCGCGGTGTGGGTGTGGGTCGCGGCGATCAGCATCCGATCGACGGCGATGCCGGTCGTTTTGGAGGCGAGTTCCTTGGCCTCGTCGATCAGTTCGCGAGGCATCATGCAGCTGTCGACGATCGCGACGGCCAGCTTGGTCGTCCCATCGTCCAGGACCACGCAGCGCGCGTGCAGCGGGTCGCGGGTCTGGTGGCCGATCGCCTGGAGGAAGCCGCCGTTGACGATCACCGGGAACGTCGACGGCGACACGTCCACCACGGCCGCCCCCGCCCGCAAGGCCCCCCTTCCCCGGCCTGCGCGGCGGTCGGGCCCAGGATCGAAAGCGTCAGGACGAACAGCCGGAGGAGCATCGTTCGGGTCATCATGGAGGCTTCACCATCGAAGGGTTCTGGACGGGCTCAGTCGGCGGACTCTCCCAGCTCGCGCAGCCGCGCGGCGAGTCGCTCGGCGCGGAGCCGTTCGACCCTGGCGGATTCCTCGGCGGCGTCGGCGCGGAGGCGTTCGGCCTGGGCGTCTTCCTGCATCTCCAGGGCGGTCTTGAAGGGGGTGCCGTCGGGGTGGAGGATCTTGAGGCTCTCGGGGCCTTCGCCGGGCTCGAACCGGACGCCGAGGCGGGGGCTGATCCAGCCGCGCGGGTCGGGGACTTCTTGCAGGCGGCCGTCCTTCTGGATCCAGCCTTGCAGGTCGCCGTCGTCGGGGTTGTAGATGTAATATTCCTCGACGCCGCGATCCTCATAGATGCGAAACTTGCGCATCATCTCGGGGACGCGGTTGCCGGGCGAGAGGATCTCGAAGACGACCTGGGGCGCGATCCCGCCTTCCTCCCACTGCTTGTAGGAGCCGCGATCCCCCTTGGGCCGGCCGAAGGCGACCATCACGTCCGGCGCGGTCCGGGCCTTGGGGTTCCCTTCCTCCGCGTACCCGAGGAGGTCGCCGGCGACGAAGACGTCGGGCCGGTCCCGGAACAGGAACTCCAGGCCCTCCTTGATGAGGACGATCCAGCGGAATTGCACCGTATTATCCGACATCGGCTGGCCGTCGCTGTCCGGGTAAAGGATCTGGTCGTTTCGGGATCTCAGGGCCGACGTGCTCATGATCGCGTCCATCTCGGTTCCGGGAGTCCTGCGTCCCCACCTGCGCGCCAGCTTAAGGTGGAATCGCGTACAGGGCAAGGAGGCGAGCGGGACGATTCCGGAAACTCGGCGGCTTAGGGTCTTCGTCCCGGGGGGGCGGCGGAATACGATGGACGCGTGGCGAATGGGGAGGCTCCGGGCGGGGAAAGGGGCGTTGCCGTGACGGTCTTCTGGATTGTGGCCGGGGTGGTGGGGCTGGCGCTGGTCTACCTGGCGTGGACGTACAACCGGCTGGTGAGCCTGAGCCGACGGGCCGATGGGGCGTGGAGCGACATCGACGTCCAGCTGAAGCGGCGGTGGGACCTCGTCCCGGCCCTGGTCGAGACGGTCAAGGGCTACGCCAGGCACGAGTCCGCGACGCTGGAGGAAGTGGTCCAGGCGCGGACGAAGGCGACGCAGGCCGGCACGGTCCCCGAGCGCGGGGCGACCGAGCAGACCCTCTCGGGAGCCGTGGGCCGGTTGTTCGCGGTGGCCGAGGCCTATCCCGAGCTGAAGGCCGGGCAAAACTTCCAGGAGCTGCATCGGTCCCTCGTCGACGTCGAGAACCACGTCCAGTACGCCCGGCGCTACTACAACGCCGTGATTCGCGACCTGAACACGCTGATCGAGGGCTTCCCGTCGTCGCTGGTGGCCTCGGCCTCGGGCTTCTCGCCCCGGGCCTTCTTCCAGATCGAGGAGGGGGAGCGCGCCACCCCTCGCGTGAGCTTCGACGCCGCGTCCGGGCCTGCGGGGACGCCGGGATGAAAGGGACGACGGCCTTGAAGACGCTGATGAGTCGGGCCGGGCGGGCGTTCGCGGCGGCCTTCGCGCTGGGGTTGCTCGCGTCCTTCGCGGCCCCCCCCGCGCGGGGCGACGACGGCTGGACGATCGCCGCCTTCGACGTCGACGCGGCCATCGGGGCCGACGCCGGGCTCGACGTCGTGGAGACGGTCGACGCCGACTTCGAGGTCCCCAAACACGGCATCCTCCGCGAGATCCCCATCCGCTACGCCGTCGGCGTGCACCAGTACTCGCTGCGGTTCCGGCTCCTGGGGGTGGACGACGGAGAGGGGCGGTCGTATCCCACCTCGGTCTCGTACGAGTCGAACCTGGTCCGCATCCGGATCGGCTCGCCGGACTACGAGGTCCAGGGGCGGAACCGGTACCGCATCCGCTACCACGTCCAGCGGGCCGTCCTCTGGGAGGGGAACCAGGCCTGGGCCGACGGCGGCCGGGCCGTCCTGCGCTGGAACGCCACCGGCACCGAGTGGCAGGTCCCCATCGCCCAGTCGAAGGTGACGGTCCACCTGCCCCGCGACCTGGACGACTCCCAGGTCTCGTACGACGCCTGGGTGGGCCGCTTCGGGGTCTCCGGGCGCGACTTCCGCAAGCGCCGGGTCGACGCCCGGACGATCGAGTACGAGACCGGCCGGCTCGCCGCCCGCGAGGGGATCACCGTCGAGGTCACCATGCCGGCCGACGCCGTCGCCCGGCCCGGCCCGGCCCGCCGCCTGGGTTGGTGGCTCATGGACAACTTCCCGTACGTCGTCTTCCCGATCACCGCGGCCCTCTGCTTCCTCACCTGGTTCGCCAGGGGCCGCGACCTGGCCGGGATGGGGACCATCGTCGTCGGCTACGAGCCCCCCGACGGCCTGACCCCGGCCGAGGTCGGCACGCTGGTCGACGAGCAGGTCGACATGAAGGACGTCTCCGCCACGATCATCGACCTCGCCGTGCGCGGGTATCTCCGCATCGAGGACGTCCCCCGCAGCGGCTGGTTCTCCTCCGGAGCCGACACCCGGTTCGTCAAGATCCGCGAGCCGAAGGGGCTCAAGATGTTCGAGAAGATGCTGTTCGACCGGATCTTCCGGGACGGCGACCAGGTCCTCCTCAGCGACCTCCGCGAGAAGTTCTACCCGGTGCTGCCGGTGGTCACGAACTACCTGTATGAGATCCTGACTCGGGACCGGTACTTCGACGGCAACCCGCAGTCGGTGCGCACGGGCTTCCTCGTCGGGGGCCTGGTCGCCGTGGCCGCGGCGGTCGGGCTGACGGCCGTGATCCAGCTCGTGATCCTCTCCCGGATCTTCGTGTTCCCGGTGATCGTCGCCCTGATCCTGTCGGCCCTGACGGTGGTCGCGACGAGCCGTTACATGTCGCGGAAGACGCGCAAGGGGCGGATCGCCTGGGAGAAGATCGCCGGGCTCGAGGAGTACATCCGCCGGGCCGAGGTCGACGACATCCGCGAGCAGGAGCGCCAGGGGATCTTCGAGCGGCTGCTCCCTTACGCGATCATCTTCGGCCTGTCCGACCGCTGGGGCAAGGCGTTCGCCGACCTCTACCGCCAGCCCCCCGATTGGTACCGCCCGGCCGACCCCGGCAACTTCTCGACCTGGGTCCTGGTCAACGACATGGACCGCTCGATGTGGTCGATGAACCGGACGTTCCCCACCCAACCCCGCTCCACCGGCGGCGGCTCCTCCGGCCGGGGCGCCGGCTACAACTGGTCGAGCGGCGGCTTCGGTGGCGGCGGCTCCTCCGGCGGCGGCTTCGGCGGCGGCGGCGGCTCCTCCTGGTGACCCCGAAGATTTGGCTTCGTTCGCGCGACCTCCGAAACGAACCCATCGGCCGCAAAGCTCAACCTGAATGAAACTTAGGCCAAAATCAGGGAGCCGAAATCGGCTTCGTTCGTCACGATTTCCTCGATTCGTCATGGAGCCCCCCGTTCTTCGCCAGTGGCTTCGTTCGCCCCCGCCCACGAACGAAGCCATTGATCGCAAAGCTTTTTGCTGCATGTCCTTTCGGCTGGATTCTCGGGCCTCGAAATTGGCTTCGTTCGGCGCTTTTCGCGACACTCCTCACTCAACGCCACCGAGTTCCGGCGGAATCTCCTCGGGTGCCACGGGTTCCGCGAACCCGTGGATCGGCGTCGGGCCGGTCCCGAGCCGTCGTCCGACTCCCCGGCCGGTCCACCGGTTCAGAGAACCCGTGGTGCCCCGTTCGCCGCCTCCCGACCCCCTTGAGGTGGTGGTGTTAAGTGAGGAGTCTCCCTTTCGCCATGCCTCGGGATGTTCCTCGGGGCCGCGCCGCTTGAGCGAAACCGGCGCGAAGCATCGACGCCTCATGACCCTCGACGATCCGCCCGTGACGTCGTTCCGCAACATCCCGTATCTGGCACAGTACAACCGGATTCCCCAGGGGAGACGAGGATCGGCCGCTTTCCGCCTCGTCTCGGGGTGCTCTGGCGAATGCACTCGACGTTGCTCCGCTCGCCCAACCCGTGGCGCGGCCGGGACGTCCGGGCGGTCTCTGGGTCGTCTTAGGTTTCGCGATTGGTCTCCGGGGTCGGGAAGGGCTGGCTCAATTCAATAATGAACGAGGCGGGGCGAACGTCTTCCATGAGCATCCAAACCTCCGCCGCCGACCGTCGAGCCGACCTGGACGCCCTGCGAGCCTGGGCCATGTTGCTGGGCATCGTCCTGCATGGGTCGCTCTCGTTTTTCCCCTCGTTCTGGATGGTGGCGGATCGTCGGCAAGCTTCGGGATTCGGGATCCTCTTCTCGGCGATCCATGGCTTTCGGATGCCGCTGTTCTTCGTCATGTGCGGGTTTTTCAGCGCGATGCTGCTGCAACGGCGGGGTCGCGGGGCGCTGGTGAAGCATCGGTTCCGCAGGGTGTTCCTCCCCTTGCTGCTGGGGATGGTCACCATCGTCCCGCTCACGAACTGGATCTCCGGCGTCGCGCTCTCGTCCGCCGTCGGCAAGCCCGGCGACGCGTCGCGGTCCGACGCCGAGGCGACGGACATCTGGGGGGCCGCGCGAGTCGGCGACCTCGACGGCATCGAGCGGCGGCTGGCGAGCGGGGCGGCCGTGAACGACCCGGACCCCAAACAAGGCGGCGCACCGTTGCTCTGGGCGGCGGCCGGCGGTCGGGCCGAAGCCGTCGAGCTGCTCCTCGCGCGCGGCGCCGACGTGAACGCCGCCGACCGGGAAGGCGGGACGGCGCTGCACGCGGCGGCCTTCCTGGGCCATGAGAAAGTCGTCGAGGCGCTCGTGCGAGCCGGAGCGAAGCTCGACGCGATGAACAAAACCGGCAACACGCCCCTGGATGTCGCGTCGCTCGACGAGGAGACGACCCGCTACTACGCGTCGCTCCTCAAGCTCGACCTCGACGAGGACGGGCTGGGCGGCCGCAAGGCCGCGATCGCGGAACTCCTGCGGAGCCACGGCGCGACGGCGGGGAAGCAACTGGGGCTGGGGGAGCTGCTGATGCTGATCCCCGTCTTCAGCCACCTCTGGTTCCTTTGGTTCCTCTGGTGGCTCGTCCTCGGCTACGCGGCCGTCTCCGCCCTCGTCGCAAGGCTTCCGTCGGCCCGCACGCCGGATTGGCTGGTCCTCTCGCCCGCCCGATACCTCTGGCTGGTCCCCCTGACGATGCTCCCGCAGGCGTTCATGGGGGGCGGGGGAACGTCGCCGTTCTTCGGGCCCGATTCCTCGAGCGGACTCCTGCCGATCCCGCACGTCCTGGCCTATTACGCGATCTTCTTCGGCTTCGGGGCGCTTTACTACCGGGCCGACGACCGATCCGGCCGCGTCGGCGAGGCCTGGTGGCTGCCGGTCGCGATCGGGCTCCTCGTCGTCTTCCCGCTGGGGACGGCCCTGGCGGCGGGATGGCCCGGGCCTTTAGGGATCGGGCTCGGGCCGCGGTCGAGCCGAATCCTCTCGATCTTCTTACAGGCGGCCTACCCGTGGCTCATGACGTTCGGCCTGATGGGGATGTTCCGGCGGGCCCACCCGGCCGAGAACGCGAGGATGCGGTATCTGTCGGACTCGGCCTACTGGCTCTACGTCGCCCACCTCCCCCTGATCATCGGGGCGCAGTACGTGGTGCGAGACTGGCCGATCCCGGCCCTGGCGAAATTCCTGCTCATCGTCGTGGTCGTGACCGCCTTCCTGTTGTGGACGTACCAGACCCTGGTGCGCTACACCTGGCTGGGACGGTTCCTCAACGGCCCGCGCACGAGGCCGGCGCGCATGGAGGCGTCGGCGGTCCCCGCGTGACGGCTCCGCGTCGAGGAGGTCCCCTCGGGCTCGACGAGAGATTCAGGGAATTTCATCGGCCGACCACTTGAATCGGAGAAGAGTTCTGTTACGTTGCGCCATAAAGCGAGGATGCTTGTCTGAAGGACATCTTAACGGGATGACTGATATTCCAGGCGTTCCTCGCCTCGACGGGCGACCCTGGGCGCGGCTCCCCGCAGCGCCGAGAGGCCGGATTCTTTCATCTTCGTGATGAGGTTTCGAGCCATGAAACGATCGAACCGACTCGTCTCCCGACCTTCCCGACCGCTGGGTTTCACGCTGATCGAGCTGCTGGTGGTGATCGCGATCATCGCCGTCTTGATCGCGCTTCTGCTCCCGGCGGTCCAGGCGGCGCGCGAGGCCGCGCGTCGGGCGCAGTGCACGAACAACCTGAAGCAGTTGGCGCTGGCGTCGGCGAATTACATGGACGTGAACACGACGACGCCCTTGCACATGTTCCGGCGGTCGAGCGAGTGGGACGGCCCGGCCAACGGCTCGTCGGGGAACCGCTCGTGGTACTGCGTGATCCTGCCGTTCGTCGAACAGATGCCGATGTACAATTCGATCAACTTCGGCTACACGAACGGCTGGACGGAGATGGAGACGCGGCAGGGGCCGAACATCACGTCGAGCCTCGCATCGGTCTCGGCGTTCCTCTGCCCGTCCGACGGCGAGCGCAACACCTATCTGGGGGTGAACTGGGGGAACTTCAATTACGTGGCGAGCTGCGGCGTGCCGCGGAACTACCTGATGCCCGGCGCGCCGTCGACCAACGCCGCCTCGCCGCCGGCGTCGACCGGCTTCATCTCGTCGTCCCGGATGAATGAGAACGGGCCGTGGAGCGCCAAGTGGCGGGCGAACACCAACCGGAGCTTCAGCGCCGGCTCGTTCACCGACGGCTTCTCGAACACGCTGGCGTTCAGCGAGTCGCTCGTGAGCAACGGCACCGGGACGAACCGCGACCCGCGCCGGAACCTCCGGTCGCTCGACTCGGACTACATGGACAACTACGACGCCTACATCGACATCGTCGTCCGCGAAGGGCTGGCGACGGCCTACAACTGGCCGGCGTGGACCGAGGAGCGGGGCATGACCTGGTCGTTCGCCGACGGCTGGCAGAAGCACACGTTCTCCACCGTCTTCCCCCCCAATGTCTCCCCCGTCGTCTGCTACTACTCCGACACGTTTCGCTGCCACGAGTGCGACGGCGCCATGAACCCGACCAGCAACCACCCCGGGGGCGTCGTCGCGGCGATGATGGACGGCTCCGTCCGGTTCATCAAGAATTCGATCAGCCTGCCCACCTGGTGGGCCCTCGGCACCCGCAACGGCGGCGAGGTCGTCAGCGCCGACTCGTACTGATCCGGCCTTTCTCCGAAGGAACTCGAATCGCCCGCGATCGCGCCCGATTCTCGACGAGGCGGCGGTCGCGGGCGCCCCCCTCTGCCCCAACGAGCTTCAAGCCATGCGCACTCCCTCCCTCCTCGCGCCGGCGGCCCTGGCGATGATCGTTTCGCTCTTCCTCGCGGGTTGCGGCGACGACGATTCCCACCTCAAGGAGCTGTCCCGGTACACGCCTGAGAATCTTTCGCAGGAGCTACTGGTCCGTTACAAGGCCGCGCTCCGCAAGCCCCCGGTGAACGCCAAGGCCAAGGCGAACGCCAAGGCCGGCCGAGACCCCGACGACGGCGACAAGGAGTCGGCCGCCGCCGCCAAGTACGGCGAGGAGTTCGCCGCGCGCGACGCCGACGGCGGCGTGAAGGGGATGTCGACCGAGGAGTTGGCGCAGAACATCGCCAAGAAGGCCAGGCTCATCGAAGACGCCGCGCCCCAGGACGTCCTCGCGAAGCTCGTCGCCGCCATCGACGCCGACTCCGAAATCCCCCCCAACGCCAAGGAGGAGCTCAAGGCCGCCCTCAAAGCCGCCCTGGGCGCGTGACCCCCCGAAGCGCGGCGTCTCCGCCAACCGCTTCTGGACGATCGGCCCTGAGCTGGGCCAAGGTCGGAAGGCGGACTTTCCAAAGCGTCCCCCCGCGCGGGGGACGAGCAGGGACGCCATCCTTCGAATGCGACTTCCCCCTCATCCGGCCCCGCGGCCTCCCTTCCCCCGCGACGGAGGAAGGGGGCCGGGTGGGAGGACTCTCAGAGGCCTTCGACTTCCCAGCCGCCGCGGTACTTCTTGCGGACCAGGGCGGAGGCCTCGGGGGAGTTCGTGACCTTGAGGCTCGGGGCGTCCCATTCGAGGGTCGTGTGGGGGAACCGGGTGGCGAGGCAGCCCAGGAGGACCATCTCGGTCAGGGGGCCGGAGTAGGCGAAGGGGGCCGAGGTCCGGCCCTCGCCGCGGCAGGCGTCGAGGAACTGGACGTAGTGGTCGGCGCCGGCCGCCTCGGGGAGCTTGACGTCCTTGAACTTGTCGGCGGGGAAGAGCACCGGCGAGTCGATGTAGGGGGAGTAGAGGACCCCTTCGGAGCCGACGTAGAGCGAGCCCTGGTCCGCCAGCCCGCGGCCGCCCAGCAGCGCCTTGACCTCGTCGGAGGGCCGATTGGCGCCGTTGTACCAGTGGAGGGAGAGTTCCTCGGCGGTGTGCGGCGTGGCGGGGAAGATGTAGTGGACGCGGTTGTCGAGGCCCCAGCTGTCGGCGCCGGGGGCGTCGCCGTCGGAGCGGACGGACTTCGGCGCGGTGAGGGCGAGCGACTCGTACACCGGGTCCAGGATGTGGCAGCCCATGTCGCCGAACGTGCCGGTCCCGAAATCGAGCCGCTTCCGCCAGTTGCCGGGGTGGTAGTAGCCTTCGAGGAACGGCCGTTCGGCGGCCACGCCCAGCCAGCCGTCCCAGCTCAGCCCGGCCGGGACCGGGTCCTGGCGGTCGGGCCGGGGGTTGCGGTCGCCCCAGTCCTTGCCGCTCCAGCTGTGGACCTCCTTCACCTTGCCGATCAGGCCCGCCTGGATGGTCGCGACGACCTGGCGATGGACCGGGTGCGAGTGGATCTGGATGCCCATCTGGGTGACGAGCTTCTTGTCTCGGGCCGCGGCCTCGGTGAGCCGACGGGCCTCATAGATCGTCTGCGTGAGCGGCTTCTGGCCGTAGACGTGCAGCCCGCGCTGCATGGCGCTCATGGCGATCGGGGCGTGCATGTGGTCGGGGGTGGAGACGTTGACCGAGTCGAGGCCCTTCTCCTTGTCGAGCAGCTCGCGCCAGTCCTGGTAGATCTTCACGTCCGGGAAGAGGCTCTTGATCTCGCCGGTGCGGGCGAGGTCGACGTCGGCCACGGCCACCAGCTTGAAGTGGGGGCTGGCCGCCAGGCTGCGGACGTCGGCGAGCGCCATGCCGGACGCGCCGAAGCTGGCGTGGCGGAGGGTCTCGCTGGGGGCGGCGAACGCGTGCTTCCGGAAGACGCCGGGGGCGGCGAAGGCGGCGGCCCCGGCGGCGAGGCCCTTCAGGGCGGAACGGCGACTGATCTGGGGGGTGGGCATCGACACGGCTCCGTGCTTTGAAACGGGAAGGCGGGATGGCGCCATCCTAAAGGCCGCCGGACGCCGACGCAACTCGGCAGGGATTTCTTATGCACCCGGCCCCGCCCCCCGAGAATCCCCGAGGGGCGGGGCCGGTATGGGGGCCGGTCAATAGGCGTCGGAGCTGACGACCTCGCCGCCGGCGCGGGTCCCCAGGGCCCACCAGACGCTCATGGCCACCGAGTTCTTGATGAACTTCACGCTGCCGTCGCCCATGCAGGCGTTGACGCCGCCCGAATGGAAGCTGGAAGCGTTGACGTAGTCCGCGTGTCGGGCCTGGGGGCAGCAATTATTCCGGCAGGCCCCCCACTTGACCGTCCCGCCGCCGTTGGGCGGCACGACGGTGTTGAACATCGTGTAGCCCATGGCCCCGGTCGACCACCGGAAGCCTGCGCCCTGGGTGCCCCCGCCGTCGCTCTGGTACTTGGTCGTGCAGAGCAGGATGTCGTTCATGACGGCGGGGACCCCCGCCGTGCCGACGTCGGTGAGGTAGACGGCCGTGAGGTTGCCCGCCCCGCCGGTCCCCTTGCCCGGTCGCTTCGAGTAATTGCCGTCGCTGTCGTCCGCGATGCATTCGGAGAAGGCGATGGTGTTGGAGGTGCCGTCGGTGACGTCGCCGACCCCGTAGGACCGCTGATACGCGAACAGGCCCGAGCTGATCTGCGCGTTCGCGGCGTTGGGGGTCGCCTCGGGATAGCCGATCGTCGACGTCCCCATGCTGGCCGCGTAGCTGTTGTTGGCCCCGTAGGACTCGCCCGTCGATTGCTTGCCCGCGTTCCCGTCCGAGGGGCAGAGGAACACCGTGACCTTCGTGTACGTCGCGGTCGAGTTGACCAGGAAGCCGTAGTTGTTCGCCCATTCCGGCGCGAAGCTGAAATTGCAGGCCGAGTAGATCGGGGAGCCCTCGATGTAGCCCAGGAGCAGGGCCTGGGCGCTCCAGTTGTTCCAGAGCTCCATGGTGGTGGCCGTCGTCGTGTAGGGGTTCCGGCTCGCCCCCAGCGGGAACGAGTTGTGGGTCGAGTGGTAGTTGTGCAGGCCCAGGCCCAGCTGCTTCAGGTTGTTGAGGCACTGGGCGCGGCGGGCCGCCTCGCGTGCCGACTGGACGGCGGGCAGCAGCAGCGCGATCAAGACGGCGATGATGGCGATGACCACCAGCAGCTCGATCAACGTGAAACCTCGCTTCGCGGCAATCCTCACGGGAACCTCCCTGGGAAACGGACGGAAGACGGACGGGGATGATCGACGAGATCGGCTCGGTCGCGAAACGACGCTCCGGCGAACCCGCGACGGGACGCCCTCGGGAGCGCCGGGCTCACTTCTTCTTGGCCTCCCTCTGCGACTTCATGAAGTTCTCCATCTGGTCGTTCGACTTCTTGAGGACGGGCGGGACGCCGGCGTCGTCGCCGCCGGTCGCGGAATCGCCGCCGTCCCCGCACCCCGGGACCGCCGCGACGAGCAGTCCGAGGACCGCCAGGAGGCAACAGGTTCGTCCCAGGATCTGCCGCAACCCATGACGCATGAGTGTTTGCTCCGCTGGATCGATGAGCTTGGGAGGACCACCGTCGTTCCCTGCAATGGGCCGGGACGACGAGCCGGACGCCGTGAACAGGCCGACTCGGGATCGGTGGAGTCTGCACGTGAATGATCGATTCATAGACGAGCGGAATCGAGATATCCAGCTTTAACCACCGAGACGGCGAAAATTAAAACCACCTCGGTTCGGGCCCTCCCGGCCCGCCGCGGAGCGGAGCGATTCGATGCGCCCGCCCGGGACGATCCGAAGGCCGGGCGCCGGGTTTCGGGTGGCGATGGGGCGCCGGAGCGGCGACGATGGAAATCGGCCGACCGCGGGGGTCGGCGCCGCGAAACTCCCCTCCAGAGATTCGAGCGATGAGCCCCACGCGCCGCCTGGTCCTGGCGTCCTTCCTGCTCCTCACCGCCTGGCGGCCCCCGGCCGAGGCCGCCGCGCCGCCGGAGCCTCGGCCGCCGGTCCCGACCGCGCGGCAGCTCCGCTGGCAAGGGCTGGAGACCTACGCCTTCCTCCACTTCGGCCCGAACACGTTCACCGACAAGGAATGGGGATACGGCGACGAATCCCCCGCGCTCTTCAACCCCACCGACTTCGACGCCGACGCGATCGTCGCCGACCTCAAAACGGGCGGCATGCGGGGCCTGGTCGTCACGGCCAAGCACCACGACGGCTTCTGCCTCTGGCCCAGCAAGTTCACCGAGCATTCGGTCAAGAACAGCCCGTGGCGCGACGGCAAGGGGGACGTCGTCCGCGAGCTTTCCGACGCCTGCAAGCGCCAGGGGCTCCGGTTCGGCGTCTACCTCTCCCCCTGGGACCGCAACCATCAAGATTACGGCAAGCCCGAATACGTGGCCTACTACCGCGATCAGCTCCGCGAGCTGCTCACGGAGTACGGGCCGATCTTCGAGGTCTGGTTCGACGGGGCCAACGGCGGCGACGGCTATTACGGCGGCGCGCGGACGACGCGCAAGATCGACGCCCTCACCTATTACGAGTGGGACAGGACGATCGCCCTGGTCCGCGAGCTTCAGCCCGACGCCTGCATCTTCAGCGACCTCGGCCCGGACGTGCGCTGGGTGGGCAATGAATCGGGCGTGGCCGGCGACACCTGCTGGTCGACGTTCGACCCCGCGGGCTTCGCCGTCGGCAAGACGCCGGGCGAGATCCTCAACGTCGGGATGCGCGACGGCCCCGTCTGGCTCCCCGCCGAGGTCGACGTCTCGATCCGTCCCGGCTGGTTCTACCACGCGGCCGAGGACCAGGCGGTGAAGTCGGTCGACCGCCTGGACAGGCTGTACTTCGACTCGGTCGGCCGCGGCTGCAACCTGATCCTGAACATCCCCCCCGACCGCCGAGGCCGGATCCACGAGGCCGACGCCCGCGCGATCAAGGACTGGCGGCGGCGGCTCGACGACGTCTTCGCCCGCGACCTGGCCCGGGGCGCGACCGCGACCGCCGACCAGACCCGCGGCGACGATCCCGCGTTCGCCCCCGGCCGGGCCGTCGACGGCGACCCCGACACCTACTGGTCGACCGACGACGGCGCGACGACCGCCGCGCTGACGCTCGACCTCGGCGGGGCGACCCCCTTCGACGTGATCCGCGTCCGCGAGCATCTCCCGCTCGGCCAGCGGGTCGACCGGATCGCCGTCGACGCCTGGGACGGGACCGCCTGGAAGCAGCTCGCCACCGCCACCAGCATCGGGTCACAGCGGCTGATCCGGCTCACCGAGCCGACCACCGCCCGCCGCGTCCGCCTCCGCGTCCTCGAAGCCGCCGCCTGCCCGGCCATCTCCGAGTTCGCCCTCTTCAACAGCCGGGCCGACAGCCATTGAGGACCTGAGATGACCACCTCGACTTCATATTCATCCGAGGCCCTCGTCGCCGCCGTACTGGTCGGGACCTGGCTCTGCGTCGTGCTCGCGGCCGGCCTCGTCTTCCATCTGAAGGGAGACGGCCCGTTCCGGCGGAAGTGGCTGGAGCCGTCCCAGGTCCTGGCCTTCATCCTGTCGGTGGCCGTACCGGCGGCGTTCATGAAGTTCTGGGGCTCGTCCCACCACTTGCCGCTCTGGGTCACCATGACGCCGATGTTCGTCATCGCGCTCCTCGCCTTCCGGCTCGCTCGGGATCCGGCGGGGAGGACGACGAAGTTTTGCGATCGCTGCGGCGTGAAGCTGTCGGCGCGCCACTGGCCGACGCCCCTCAACTTCTGCCCCGGCTGCGGCTCCGCGCTCGACGCCAAGCCGAAGCCCGCCCGCGAGCCTCTGGATTGAGGGGCCGACGTCGTCGCCCTCTCCGGCCGGCGGAACGTGGATCGGGTCAAGCTCGCATCGAGCCGCCGGCGTCTTCAATCCGGGTTTGCGGCGTCGTAGAGTGGTGGTCGATGGGTCGGGGCGGAGTCGCGCCCGGCGTCGAAGAGGATTCAACCGCGCGTTGATGCGAGGAGAGGGCTGCGCAATGCTTCGAATGAGGAAACTCCGGGCGGCGGCGGGGCTGGCCGCGGCGCTGGCGGCGTTCGGGACGGCCCGGGCGGACGTCAAGCTGCCGTCGATCTTCAGCGACCACATGGTCCTCCAGCGCCAGCTTCCGCTGAACGTCTGGGGATGGGCCGAGCCGGGCGAGGAGGTCACGGTCAAGTTCCACGGCCAGACCAAGACGACCAAGGGGGGCGACGACGGGACGTGGAAGGTCGTCCTGGATCCGGTCGAGGCCGGCGGACCGTTCGAACTGGCCGTCTCGGGCAAGAACTCGATCACCTACGGCGACGTGCTCGTCGGCGAGGTCTGGATCTGCTCGGGCCAGTCGAACATGCAGTGGTCGCTGAATAACTCGATCGACGGCGACCTCGCGATCCTCGCGGCCAAGAACCCGAACATCCGGATCATCTCGGTGCCGCAGGTCGGCACGCAGGAGCCGCAGAAGGACTTCCGGGGGGAGTGGAAGGTCGCCTCGCCCGAGACCGTCGGCCCGTTCTCCGGGGTCGGCTACTTCTTCGGCAAGCAGCTCCAGGAGACGCTGGGGGTCCCCGTCGGCCTGATCAACGACGCCTGGGGCGGCTCGGCCTGCGAGGCCTGGATCCCCCGCGATCGACTCGCCGCCGACGCCAAGTACAAGGACCTGCTCGCCTCCTGGGAAGAGCGCGAGAAGGGCTATGAGGCCGCCAAGAAGGCCTACGAGGACGCCAGGGCCAAGGCGAAGGCCGAGGACAAGCCCGGCCCCGGCCCGAATCAGGACCCTGACGGCCTGATGAAGGGGAACGCCCGCCCCGGCAACATCTACAACGGCGTCCTCCTCCCCACCGTCGGCTACGGGATCAAGGGGGCCATCTGGTATCAGGGCGAGTCCAACGCCGGCCGCGCCTATCAGTATCGCGACATGTTCCCGCTCATGATCCAGACCTGGCGCGACCTCTGGGGCCAGGGCGACTTTTCGTTCTACTGGGTCCAGCTCGCCGACTTCATGGGCGAGAAGCCCGAGCCCGCCGACAGCGCCTGGGCCGAGCTGCGCGAGGCCCAGACCATGACGATGGGCCGCCTGCCCAACACCGGCGAGGCCGTCATCATCGACATCGGCGAGGGGAAGGACATCCACCCGCAGAACAAGTCGGACGTCGGCAAGCGGCTGGCCCGCTGGGCGCTGGCGCGCGACTACGGCGTGAAGGTGCCTTGCCAGAGCCCGACCTACAAGTCGATGGAGAAGAAGGACGGCAAGATCGTCCTGACCTTCGACCACGTCGCCGGCGGCTTCCGCCCCTTCGACGTCGCCGAGCCTCGCGGCTTCGCGATCGCCGGGGCCGACCGGAAGTTCGTCTGGGCGCAGGCCAAGATCGTCGGCCCGGACAAGGTCGAGGTCTGGTCCGATCAGGTCTCCCAGCCCGAGGCCGTGCGCTACGCCTGGGCCGACAACCCGGTCTGCAACATGTACAGCGCCGCCGGCCTCCCCACCACCCCGTTCCGCACCGACGATTGGCCGGGCGTCACGGCGAACAACACCCGCTGAGATTCGCGTCCGTCCCGGAATGAGGCCGACGGCCCGAACGACGTCCTTCCCCGCTCACCGAACGGGCAAGGCCGGCGCGATGGCCGTCGGCGTTCCGGTTCATCCGCGACGAGGGGGCTACGGCCCCTTCGCATCCGGCCTTCGGCCCGTGAGGTCAGCGAGGGCCGGCGAAATCGTCGGCGATGATCAGGCTGCCGAGGCAGCAGGCGACGGTGCCGAGGCCGGGCCAGGTGCCGTCGCCGGCCAGTCGGACGCCGGCGACGCCGACGTCCTGCGGGACCGCGTTCTGGTTGGCGTTGGCCAGGCTCAGTTTCGCCCCTCCCACGGCCCCTCGGGGCCTTCGGGTGTAGCGCTCGTAGGTCGCCGGCGTGGCGAACTCGCGGACCAGGGCGTTCCGTCCCAGGTCGGGATAGACCCGACGGGCCAGGCCGATCAGCCGCTCCCCCGCCTCCTGCTTTCGCGCGGCGTAGACGTCCGGCGAGAGTCCTTCCCAGGGGCCCAGCTCGCAGTGCGTCGACATCACGACCGTCCGGCAGCCCGCCGGAGCGGCGCCGAGGTCCCCCTCGCCGGAGACGGATATGAACATATTATTTCCGTCGCCCAGCGGCTCGTCGTAATCCTCCAAAACCAGGTGGTGCTGGAACGGCTGGCCGGCGACCTCGGATTCCGGGACGCCGAGATAGACGACGACCGCCCCCCCCGCCGCGTCGTCGTCGCGCTCGCGATAGGGGGCGAGGGCCGCCGCGAGTCCGGGAGGGCCGATCCGGGACGCGGTGGCGATCGGGACGGCCAGGACCAACCGCGCCGCCTCGACCGTCTCCTTGCGGGTGACGACGCGGAAGGCCCCTTCTCGGCCCTCGACGCGCTCGACCGCCCGGCCCACCCGCAGTTCGCCCCCCAGCTCGCGATAGCGGCCCGCGAGGGCCTGCCAGAAGCCGCGCATCCCCCCCTTCGCCCGGCTCTGCCCGGCCCCCCAGATCGTCACCCCGAGCGCGGCGTTGACCAGCGGGGCGTCGGCCACCGTGCTGTGCACGGCGTTCTCGACGAGCATCCCGAGGATCGCGACCAGCGGCCGGTCGTCCGCCAGTCCCGCCCGCTTGAGGGCGTCGGCCAGCGTCCAGTTCAGATAGCGAGCCAGGCCGAGGTTCCTCAATCCGAGCGCCCGCACGGCCTGGATCGCGTCGCCGACGCCCTGGATCGGCAGCTTGACGCCGCGACGGCTCGCTCGCCAGAAGGCCGCCGCCAGGTGGTCGAGGAGCGCCCAGAATTCGCGGTGGGCCGGCGAGTCGCCGAAGGCGCGGGCGCGCTCGACCGCCCAGGCCGCCGGGTCGCGGTCGAGCGTCACCACGCGGTCGGGCATCCAGGCGACGTAACCTTGCAACTCCTCGCGCTCCAGCGGGGGCGAGCCGATCTCCTCCAGCAGCGCCCCCCCGACCCCGCCCGGCCCGAAGTCCACGAGCGTCGTGGCGCCCACGTCGAACGAGAATCCTCGACGCCGGAAGAACCCCGCGCATCCCCCCGGCTGGCCGTGGGCCTCCAGCACGATCGTCGAGAGTCCTCGCCGTTGCAGCCGCGCCGCCGTCGCCACGCCGGCGATCCCCCCGCCGACGATCGCCACGTCATACATGCTTCCCGCTCCATCAGACCGACCCGGCCGCATCGCCCGGAGACTCCCCTCGCGACGGTTTGCGAACCGCGACTCATTCTAGGGAGGGGGCGAGGGGCCGGCCGCCGGACTGATGATTTCCCTCGCGGGGCGCTGTAGGATCGCGCCGGTCTCGATGACGAGATGAGTGATCCAGGGGGGTCTGCGGCGGCGACGGATTCGACGCGACGGCCCCCGACGGGAGTCCGAATCATGTCCTGGCGAAGCGTGCTTGCGACGGCGGTTGTCCTGGCGACTTGCACCCCCTCCTACGCCGAGGAGGCGTTCTTCCCGCTCATGGCGTGGAACCACGCGCCGAACGATCCGGCGGTGCTGAAGCGGATGCGCGAGTGCGGCCTCACCGTGGCGGGGTTCGTCGAGCCGGCGGCGCTCGACGCGTGCCGCGACGCGGGCCTCAAGGCGATCGTCAGCGACGCACGCACGGCCGGCTACGACTGGGCGAAGGTCGACCCGGCCGTCGCGAGGCCTCGTGTCGAGTCGCTGATCCGGGAGGTGAAGGACCACCCGGCGGTCTTCGGCTACCTGCTCCGCGACGAGCCCTCGGCGGCCGTCTTCCCGGGCCTCGCCGTCGTGGCCGACGCGATCCGCGAGCTTCATCCCGGCGCCTGGCCGTATATCAACCTGCTCCCCAACTACGCGGATCCGGGGCAGCTCGGGACGCCGGATTACGAGTCGCACCTCAAGGCGTTCGTCGAGACGTGCCATCCGCCGATCCTGAGCTACGACCACTACGCCCTGTTCGACGGCGGCGGGCTCCGTCCCAGCTACTTCGCCAACCTGGAGTCGATGCGACGCGCCGGGCTGGAGCACCAGATCCCGTTCTGGAACATCATCCTGACCACGTCCCATTTCAACTACCGCGAGTCGACGTCCGCCGACATCCGGTTCCAGGTCTACACCTCGCTGGCCTACGGCGCTCGGGGGATCGCCTACTTTACCTACTTCAGCCCCGCCATCGGCAACTTCCGCATGGGACCGATCGACCAGTTCGGCAACGAGACGCCGACCTGGGCCAAGCTCCAGAACGTCAACCTCCAGGTCGCCCGCCTGGCCCCGACGCTCCTGAAGCTGCGGTCCGACGCCGTGTACCACTTCGGCGAGGTCCCGACCGGCGGCCAGGCCCCCGGCGAACAATCCCTAGTCGAGTCGATCGAGGGCCCGATGCTCGTCGGCGAGTTCACCCACGAGGACGGCTCTCGCTACGTCATGATCGTCGACAAGAGCTTCACCGAGTCCGTCGCGTGCCGGCCGAAGTTCCGCACCCCGCCGTCGAAGATCGAGCAGGTCTCCCCCTACTCCGGCGCCCTCCAATCCTACGACGGCGAAAACATCTGGCTCGCGCCGGGCCAGGGCGTCTTGCTCCGACTGACCCCCTGAGCGTCTAGCAACCTCTCGGCTCGTCTCGGCTCATACGTACTTGCTTTGATGACTCGCCTTTGCCGAGCGGCCTTGGGTGCCACGGGTTCGGGAACGAACCCGTGTCCAACCGAAGCCTTGCGGCACGGGTTCGGGGACGAACCCGTGGCACCCAAGGGTCGGTGATCGAGGCGATTTGTTCTCAGTCCGCCTCGCGGCGTTCCTGCCGGGTGGACTCGCCGAGATGCCGCCTGGGGTTGCCGCACATCCAGCATGAGCAGGGCTTGCGGTCGACCACGCCATGATCGGGCGAACCGACGATGCGACGGCCTCCGTCCCTTCCCTTTCAGGCGTCGTCGGCTTCGGGGAGGGGCTCGCTCTCGTCTTCCTTGAGAATCTCTTCGGTGTAGTGGGAGCCCTCGATCATGACTTCGGCCTCGTGGCTGGAGCGGTGGCCGAGGGGGCCGGGGAAGAAGCTGTAGAGGACGGGCATCAGGTAGCGGGTGAGGAAGAGGGTCGTGAGCATACCGCCGACGACGACGATCGCCAGCGGCTTCTGGGCCTGCGAGCCGATCGAGTGGGCCATCGCCGCCGGCAGGAGCCCGAGGGCCGCGGTGAGCGAGGTCATGACGACCGGCCGGACTCGCAGCTCGGCCCCGTGCATGATCGCGCGACGGACCGGCAGGCCGGCCCCCCGCATCTGGTTGAAGTAGGAGATCAGGAGCACGCCGTCCTGCACGGCCACGCCGAAGATGGAGATGAAGCCCACGGCCGCCGAGATCGAGAACGGCGTCGACGTGAGCTTCAGCGCCCAGATCCCCCCCATGGTCGCCGCGACGACGTTGGCCATCACCAGCAGGGCGTCCTTTACCGAGTTGAAGGCCATGTAGAGGAGGATCATGATCAGGCCGATGGCCAGGGGCACGATCCACATCAGGCGGGCGTTGGCCTGCTGCATCTGGTCGAACTCGCCCGACCAGACGAGCGAGTAGCCGCGCGGGAGGTCGGCGCCGGCGGTGGGGTGCTGGACCTTGCGCTGGGCCTCGGCGACGGCCGAGGCCAGGTCGCGGCCCCGGACGCTGAACTTGATGGGGATGTACCGGCGGTTGTTCTCGCGGTAGATGTACGACGCGCCGGGCTTGTGCGCGTGGATCGCGGCGAGCTGGGCCAACGGGACGCGATAGCTCGTCGCCTCGCCGCGGCCGGGGACGTCGATCATGATCCGGCTGATGACGTCCGGGTCGTCGCGGAGCGAGGGGGGGAGCCGGAGGATGATGTCGTAGAGCTTCTCCCCCTCGACCATCCGCGAGAAGGCCCGCCCGCCGATGGCGACCTGCACGGCCTTCTCGACCTCCGAGATGTTGATGCCGTGGCGGGCGCAGGCGATCCGATCGATCTGGATCTCCAGGTTGGGCTGGCCGACGATGTGGAACAGGCCCACGTCCTCGATCCCCGGGACGCTGTTCAGGACGTTGACGACCCGCTGCCCGGCCTCTTCCAGGGTGTGCATGTCGTTGCCGAAGAGCTTGACCGAGTTCGAGCCCTTGACGCCGGAGAGGGCCTCCTCGACGTTGTCGCGGATGAGCTGCGAGAAGTTGAAATTGACGCCCGGGAACGTCCGGAACCGCACCGCCATCTCGTCTTCGAGCTTCTCGCGCGTCATCCCCGGCCGCCATTGCTCCATCGGCTTGAGGGGGACGTTGAACTCGACGTTGAAGTACGAGGTGACGTCGGTGCCGTCGTCGGGCCGGCCGACGTGCGACATCACGCCCCGCACTTCCGGGGTCTCGGCGATCACGGCCCGGAGCTTCGGCGCCATCTGCGCCGCGGTCTCCAGCGAAACGGTCCGGGGGAGGATGGCGCGGATCCAGAGGTTCCCCTCCTCGAGCTGGGGCATGAACTCGCCCCCCAGCGTGGGGATCATCATCGCCGTGCCGACCATCATCCCGCCCATTACGACCATCGTCAGGATCCGGTGGTTCAGCACCCGGTCCAGGTTGTGCAGGTATCGCTTCTTCATCAGGCGGTCGACCAGCGTGTCCTCCTCCGACTCCTTGTTCTTGAAGCAGAACGAGCAGAGCACGGGGGCGAGGGTCAGGGCCAGCATGAGAGCGCCGAGGATGGCGAACGCGTAGGTGTTCGCCATCGGGCCGAAGAGCGCCCCTTCCGGGCCGGACATGGCGAAGAGCGGGATGAACGCGCAGACGATGATGGTCGTCGAGAAAAAGAGCGCGTGCTCGATCTCATTGGAGGCGTCGATGATCCGGTCGATCAGGGGTCGCGAGCGGTCGGCCCCGTGGGCCGTCAGATGGCGGTAGATGTTCTCGACGATGATGACTGAGCTGTCCACGATGATCCCGAAGTCGACCGCCCCGATCGAGAGCAGGTTGGCCGACTCGTGGCGGTAGTACAGCACGGTGATCGAGAACAGCAAGGCCAGCGGGATCATGATCGCCACGATCGCCGCGCTGGCGAGGTCGCCCAGGAAGATGAAGAGGACCGCCACGACCAGGATCATGCCGACCACCAGGTTGTGCAGCACGTTGTGGGTCGTGACGTGGACCAGGTCGGTCCGCTGGTTGAAGACCCGGACCTTCATCCCTTCCGGGAGGATCTTCTCCTGCTCAAGCTCCTCGAACTTCCGGCGCACGGCCTCGGCCGTCGGCAGCGCCTGCTCGCCCTTGCGCATCAGGACGATGCCCTCGACGACGTCGTCCTCCTCCCCTCGGCCGACGACCCCCAGGCGGGGCCGCGAGCCGACTACGCTCGTCGCCACCTGCCGCAGGTAGACCGGCTCGCCGTTGCGCGAGGTGACGACCACCCGGTTCAGGTCCTCCAGCTTCTCGATCTCGATCTCGAAGGAGCGATGGGCGTTCTCGGGATCGAGCGGGTCGACCCCCTTGCCCAGCAGGCCGACCGCCCGCACGTTGTGCGCCTGGCTCCCCAGCATCAGGACGTCGCCGCCGACGTTGGCGTTCGAGCCGTTGATCGCGTCCTCGACTTGCTCCATCGACACCTCGTACTGCCGCAGCAGCCGAGGGTCGACGAGGATCTGATACTGCTTCACCGTGCCGCCGAAGCCCGTGACGTCGATCACCCCCGGCACGGTCTTCAGCGTCCGCTCCAGCACCCAGTCCTGGACCGCCTTCAGCTGGTTGAGCGTGTAGCGGTCCCCCTCCAGGACGTAGCGGACGATCTCGCCGGTCGGGCTCCAGGGGGAGAGCGCGGGCGTCACGCCGTCGGGGAGGGAGCCGACGAACGACAGCCGGTTGATCACCTCCTGGCGGGCCGCCCAGTAGTCGGTCCCGTACTCGAAGATGCACTTGATGTCGTTCAGGCCCGCCAGCGACGTGCTCCGCAGGTACTTCAGCCCCTTCATCCCGTTGAGCGCCGTCTCCAGCGGGATGCCCACCAGCCGCTCCATCTCCTCGGGGCTGGCGCCGGGGTTCTGTGTGATGATCTCGACCAGCGGGGGCGTCGGATCGGGATACGCCTCGACGTCCAGATTGAGCGCCGCGTGGATCCCCGCCGCAATCAGGGCCGCCACCCCCAGCAGCACGATCAGGCGGTTGTGGAGGCTCCAGGAGATGATCGCGCGTACCATCGAATCACCTTCCGCACGGGACGCGACGGCGCCGTGAGCCAGGGCGCGAACGGGTTCACCCCCGACGCTACGCCCCCCCGCACAAGTGGAAGTGCGCAAGGCGTATCGACCCCGCCCGGGACCGATGAGCCGGCGCCGCTCGGAGGCGCGCCTCAGCAGTCGAGGCCATTACGAAGCCCGCCCTGACGACGCCTGATCCCTAATAATTTTTAACCAAAAGGCCCCGCTCCGTCAATGAGGGGGGGCTTGCGGACTTCCAGGCCCCTCGCGTCCGCGTGAGAGCGGCGGAATCAGGCCAGGTCGAACGCCGCGGCGAACGGGGAGGAGGCCGGCGCGGGCTTGCGGCTGCGGCGGTTGGCGGGCTTGAAGTCGGTCTTGTCGATCTGGTAGCGGCGGAGCTTCTCGCTGATGCTCCGGCGCGAGAGGCCGCAGTGCTGGGCGCACTGGTCGATGCGGCCCCGATACTTCTCCAGGACCCGGGCGAGGTAGGCCTTCTCGATGCGCTGGGTGAACTCCTCGGTCAGCTCCTGGAGCGGCCGGAAGTGGTCGAAGTCCAGGCTGAAGGGCTCCTCGCGCTGGGGGACGATCTCGGCGGGGAGGTTCTCGGGCTCGATCACCGGGCCGTGGGTGGTGACGACCATCAGCTCGATGACGTGCTCCAGCTCCCGGACGTTGCCGGGCCAGTCGTAGCGGAGCAGCCGCGAGAGCGCGGCCCGCGACATCGTCTTGACCGGCAGGCCGCGTTCTTCCATCTTGTGGAGGAAGTGATGGACCAGGAGCGGGACGTCGTCGAGCCGTTCGCGGAGCGGCGGCGATTCGATGGCGACGACGTTGAGCCGATAGAACAGGTCGCTGCGGAACCGCCCCTGGGCGACGGCCTCGGCCAGGTCGACATTGGTGGCGGCCAGCACGCGGCAGTCGGCCTGGATCGGCTCGGTCCCCCCCACGCGCTCGAAGCGGCCGTCCTGGAGCACGCGGAGGAGCTTGGCCTGCATGCCCATCGGCATCTCGCCGATCTCGTCCAGGAACAGGACCCCGCCGGCGGCGGCCTCGAACCGGCCGATCTTCTGGCGGTCGGCTCCGGTGAAGGCCCCCCGCTCATGGCCGAACAGCTCGCTCTCCAGCAGGTGCTCCGGCAGCGCCGCGCAGTTGACGGCGACCAGCGGGCCGCCGCGACGGGCCACGTCGCTCTGGTGGACGGCCTGGGCGACCAGCTCCTTGCCGGTTCCGGTCTCGCCGGTGATCAGGACGGTGCACGAGGACGAGCCGACCCGCTCGACCTTGGCGAAGACCTCGGCCATCCGTCGACTCCGCCCCAGCATGTTGTGGTAGGCGTAGCGGCGCCGGAGCCGGGTGTTGAGGTCGGCGATCTCGTCGACCAGGAGTCGATCCTTCAGCGCCTTCTCGACCTGATGCTGGAACAGGTCCGAGTCGATCGGCTTGAGCACGAAGTCGTACGCGCCCAGCTGGATCGCCTCGACGGCCGATTCGACGCTGGCCTCGCCGCTGATGACGATGATGGTCGCCGGCAGGTCGCGCGAGCGGATCTCGCGGATCAGGTCGAGCCCGTTGACGTCGGGAAGGTTCAGGTCGGTCACGACCAGCGAGAACGACTTCTCGACGAGCAGCTCCAGGGCCGCGGTGCCGTTGCGGACGATGGTCACGTCGCGACCTGGGCCTGACAGGATCTGGCCGAGCTGCTGGCAGTAGAGCTCGCTGTCTTCCACGACGAGAATGCGTCGATCCATGGCGCCCTCATCCAGTTGAGGCGATGTCCTATCCTGTTGCGGGGCCGAGGCCCATGCCGCCATGATGCGAAGGAGCGGAATGCGCACTCCAACTCGATCGTCTCACTACTGACTATACCAGGCCGCCAAGACCGATCAACCCCGAAAACCCCGCCGCCCCCCCGGATTCTCCGCGGTCTCCGGCTTGCGGGGACGGCCGCCGTCCTGTCGCGGCGGCATGCCTGGAAAGGTACAATGACGCCGGCCCGACCCCTGGTGGCCGACCCGGTCGGCTCCCGCGAACTCTCATGAGGAACCACCTCCGATGTCCGCCCCGACCGGCCCCCTGCCCCCGCCCGCCCACGTCGCGCTCGACCCCCGAGCGGTCGAGATCGCGCGGGTCTGGATCACCTCCGAGGGCCAGCGCGCCAGCCTGGCGGCGACGCTCTGGGACGACCCGGCGGCCTGGGGCCTGATGCTCGTCGACCTGGCGCGGCAGGTCGCGGAAGCCTACGCGAAGGAGCAAGGCGTCGAGCCCGAACAGGCCCTCGCGCGGATCCGCGAAGGGTTCGACGCCGAGTGGGACCACCCGACCGACGCCGCCGACGAGTGACCGCCTCTCAACGGAGCGACTCCCAGATCCTCGCCAGCAGCTCCCCGCGCGTCAGGTCGAGCGCCTGTTCCACGGTGGTCCCCGCCAGCCCCGATCGCCCCAGCCAGTCGCGGGCCTCGACCTCCGTCGGCTTCTGGTCGGGCCGCGCGAGCCAGGCGTCGGCGCCGAGATAGCCGAGGAGCGCGAGCCGCTGGACGGCCTCGAAATGGGGGTCGCCGGGCTTCGCGTCGCGGAAGAACATGAGCACCGCGCCATGCCTGAGAAGGCGATCCTGGAGGGCGTCGGCGGGCACCTTGCGGGGGGCGACGCCCGACTCGACCGCCAGCGCCGCCGCCTCGCCGGCCGCTTCGCCGAGGGCCATCCAGCAGGGCTCCATCCGCAGGGTGCTGAAGCCGACGTGCGTCCCCGAGACCGGGACCGGGGTCAACACGCCGTCGACCCCCTTCGGCACGATCACGCCGTAAGGGATGGTGTAGGGACGGCTCGGCGAGCTGAAGAAGCCGTCGAGATGCGCCCGGCCGGGCTCGCGCTTGCGGACGGCGTGCGAGTCGAGCGCGTAGTGGCTCGCGGTGATGCTGTCGGCGTGGATCGGCGGTCGGCCGCCCGGCGTGGTCGGGATCGCGTCCTTCGCCGTGAACCAGAAGTCGCCGACGATCCGCCTCCCCTCCCGGACGTACACCTGGCGCGGGAAGTGGCCGTTGTCGGCGAACTCGCTTTTCGCGAGGCCCCATTCGCGGCAGCGGGCGCGGAAGTCCTCCGGGAGCGACGGGTCGTTCTGCGCGAAATAGAGAAGGCCCAGCGTGTAGTCGCGCAGGCGGGCCGCGAAGCGGTCGCGCCAGTCCCAGCCGGAGGTGGGCCAGGGCCAGTTCTCCTCGGGGAGGTCGGACGAGAGGAAGTTCCAGTGCTGGTTGTTGGCGTCGACCTTGCCGTTGGGGGTGGCGACGGGGTTGAAGATCCGGCCGATGGAGTCCCAGGCCAGGGCCGTCGGCTTCGGCCCCCTGGCGTCGGCGGGGGCCGTGGTTCGGCCCTCGCGGATGTCGTCGGCCAGCGAGAGGTACTCGGCCCGATCGTAACGCTCCGGCCTGGCGACCTCCGCGCGGTCCTCGGGGTTCCTCGTCAGGCAGAGCCGGTAGTTGAACGCCTGGATGGCGTTGTCGGCCTGCCCCGTCGAGCCGGGCGCCGGGTCGGCCCCCCAGGGCTTGTAGAGCCGGCCGGCCATCGCCTCGCCGAACTCGTCGCGGCCTTCGCGACCGACGCGGTACTCGCAGCCGGCCGCCGCGGCGAGGTCCCCCTCATAGGTGGCGTCGATGAAGACCTGCGCCCGGTAGGTCTCGACGGAGCACGACGCCCGATCGCGGACCCGGATCGCGACGACCCGACCGTCCTCCAGGTCGACGTTCTCCGGCTCGGCGTCGAACTGGCGGTTGCGGAAGACGGCCAGCCGGTCCCGGCGCTCGGCGAGCAGGGCTTCGAAGACCGCCTCGGCCACGCGGGGCTCGAAGTGGTAGCCGTCGGAGCAGTCGCGGACCTGCTTCGAGTCGACCCCGTAGGTCTCGACGTAATGCCGCTTCACCCGGCCGACGAACTCCAGGAACAGGCCGCCGGTCGCGCCTCGGGTCCCGATGTCGGTCGCGCCGAGGCCGTTCGCCGGCAGCCCGCCGACGTGCTCCCCGCGCTCCAGGATCGCGGCCGACCGCCCGGCCCTCGCCGCCGCGACCCCCGCCATGATCCCGCCGGGCGTCGCGCCGACGACCACCACGTCGAACGTCGCCTCGGCCCCGCGAGCGGGGACGCTCGGGCCGGGAAGGATCAGGGCGAGCCCGACGACCAGGCCGGAAAGGAGACCGCGTCGTTTCTTCATCATTTCATCGACCGTTGCGAGACCTCGGGACGTTCGGGACCACCCCGACCGCCGCCGAGTATGCGCGCGGAATTCGCCGGCCGCAACCGCCCGGCACCCCTGGAATCCGGCCGTCGATCGGGCGAACATGGCAGGTCGCCGCGAACTTCGCGCGAGGCCCCGCGTCCGGGAGAGGGTCGAATCGAGGAGGTCTCATGCTCCGCCGCGAACTGCTCCGTCTCCTGGCGTCCGCCCCCCTGCTCGGCCGGTTCCGAGCCTGGAGCGGATTCCCCCAGGCTTCGGCGGGCGACGGCCCGAACGCGGCGGCCGTTTATCGTCGGGCGTTCGCGTGGGTGGACGGCGTGCCGTCGGACCAGTGGGGGGAAGCGCGTGAGGCGTTGGCGGCTTCGAAGCTCGGGCCGCAGGTCGATCGCTGGATCGAGCAGGCCCGACCCGCGCTGGAGGCCCTCCGCGAGGCGGCGAAGATCGAGCCCTGCCGGTGGGGCGACGAGGCGATGACGGCCGACGTCATCGACCGCGATCGGCTCCGGATCGCCAACCGCCACCTCGTGCGCGTCGCCTGCCTGTCCGCGCGTCGGCACGCCGAGGCGAGGCGGTTCGAGGAGGCGTTCGACGACGCTTTCGCCGCCCTGGCCTTCACGCGGCGGGTGGGGGCCGACGGGCCGATGATCGCCCGGCTGTTCGAGTGCGCCGTCGAGGTCGTGACGCTCAGGACGCTGGGCCGCCTCCTCCCGCTCCTGGACCGCCAGGCCCTCGACTCGCTGGCCCGGCGGCTCGACGCCCTCCCCCCGCTCGCGCCGGTCTCGGCGACGATCGGCCCCGAGTCGCGGTACATCCTGAACCGCGTGCGCGCGGGCCTCGCCGAGTCCGGCCCAGTTCTGAGCGACGACGACTGGCGACGGCTCGGGTACGCCGAGGACGAGGCCGACGCCGCGACGCTCAAGGCCCTGACCGGCGGCGACCGCGACCGGCTGCTCGCCCACCTGGACGCGACGGCTCCGGCCTTCGCCGAGCTGGGCCGTCGCCTGGACCTCCCCCGCCCCGAGCTGGACGCGGCGGTTGCGGAGTTCGTCCGGTCTCGTCGCGAGACCGACCCGATTCCGGCGAGCCTCGCCGGGAACGCCCGAGGGGTCCGCGACGCCGTCGACCGGGCGGGCCTGCACTTCGCGATGCTCCGCGCCGGGCTGGTCCTCGTCCGCGACGGCGAGCCGGCGTTCCGGGCGCTTCGCGACCCGTTCGGCGACGGCCCGTTCGGGCTCGAAGGCAGCCGGAAGGGGGGCTGGACCCTCCACTCGGCGCTCCCGGAGGGAGACGCGCCGGCGACCCTTTTCCAGGTCGGCGATCCGGGCTGACGGGCCTCCCGGCCCCGCTTCCCGACCCCCCCGACGATCGATCGCTCGGATCATGAAGATTCTGTTAAGACATTGCTTGCATCAGCGGCGATGTATCCGCTAGCAACTAAATATGCTGCTCTCTCGCAGACGGGCCGACCATCGCCGTTCGGTCCGCCTCTTCCAGCGCGGCGACGCCTGTCTGCGCGCGGACTCCTGCACATCTCCTCCCTCTCTCGATCGCTGTGGAGTTCTCCCATGTTTCGCCAGACTCGGATCTCGGACGATCCCCCCCGGAAGCCCCGTCGCGGCTTCACCCTCATCGAGCTTCTGGTGGTGATCGCGATCATCGCGGTCCTGATCGCCCTGCTCCTGCCCGCCGTGCAATCGGCGCGCGAGGCCGCGCGACGGATGCAGTGCACGAACAACCTGAAGCAGATCAACCTCGCCTTGCACAACTACGTGGACGTGGTGGGGAGCTACCCCTACGCGGGCGGGTTCGGCACCGGCGGCAAGGGCTGGGGCTGGCTGCCGATGATCCTGCCGCAGCTCGAGCAGACCTCGCTCTACAATGCCATCAACTTCATGGACAGCTGCGACTGCTCGTCGATGTCGACGGTCCGCCGGATCGTGATCAACGCGTTCTTCTGCCCCAGCGACCCGAACACGGGCCAGTTGCACAACGACCGCACCACGCCGGGCGTCGCCTGCTTCGGCGGCGATTCGACGCGCGACAACGTGGCCGCCAATCGCCAGAACGGCATGCTCAACAACTACACGGGCAGCTACGGCGACGGCTACAACAACAACCCGGCGAACCCCTACGACACGGCCGGCGCGGGCCTCCGCTACGGCTGCGGCGGCTGCAACGCCTCGGGCTCCGCGGCCGAGACCCCGGCGGCCGACTGCATGTCCCCCACCGGCGCCTACGGCTCGGGCGCGAACCATCGCGGCCTGTTCGACTACCGGAGCGTGTCGGGGGCCGTCTCCATGTCCTCGATCACCGACGGACTCAGCAACACCTTCTCGCTGGGCGAGGTCGCCTCGGTCGTCCGCTCCCAGAGCTCGGTCTGGTACTCGAGCACCGGCTCCACCAACGGCACCTGCCTGCCGATGAACTGGACCCTCCAGAAGTGCCTCCGCGACCCGACCTACGCCAACGCCAACAGCTGGTCCGGGCGCGGCTTCTCCAGCTTCCACTCCGGCGGGTCGAACTTCGGCATGGCCGACGGCTCGGTCCGCTACGTCAAGCAGTCGGTCGACCAGCGGACCTATAACGCGCTCGGGAGCCGCCGGGGCGGCGAGATCACCAGCTCCGACGCCTATTGAGCCGGGAGGTCGCCATGCCACGTCCACATCCGATTGGAAAGCTGCTGACGGCCTCGTCGGCCGGCCTCGCCCTGGCCCTCGCGCTCGCGATGGCGCCGGGACTGGCCGGCTGCGGCGGTGAGCCGGGCCTGGTGAAGGTCACCGGCCGGGTCACGTACAAGGGCCGGCCGGTCTCCAAGGGCCAGGTCTATTTCACCCCCGAAAAGGGGGGCCGCGCCGCCGACTCGGCCCTCGACTCCGACGGCAACTACCGCCTGGGGACCTTCGACCTGGGCGACGGCGCCTACGCCGGGTCGTACCAGGTCTCCGTCGTCTCGCGGGGCGAGGACAAGGCCCCTCCCACCGGCAAGCGAGCCAAGGCCGTGATGGAAGAAGACATGCAGGGGACGGGCGAACCGCTCATCCCCCGCAGGTATTTCTCCCCGGAATCCTCGAACCTCAAGGCCGAGGTCGCCGCCGACCGGTCGAGCAACTTCGACTTCGAGTTGACCGACTGACCGGAGGGCCGAGGCTCGCCACGCCGACCGCCCGACTCGAAGGCCGCGCGTCACCGCGCGGCCTTCAGCTTTTGATCGAGGAATTCGTACGCCTTCATCCGGGCGCCGGGCTCGAACGAGTGCTCCGCGTCCGGGAATTCGGCCTGGAGGTCGTCCTCGGCGCGGTAGAGGGCGTAGATCGGCCGGGCGGCGCGGAGGCAGACGCGGACGCCGTCGACGTCGAAGTTGGCGTCGTGCAGGGGAGAGCAGGTGAAGAACGGCCGGGGGGCCAGCGCCCCGATCAGCTCGGGGAAGTCGAAGGGAATCCGCTTGAGATCCAGGCCGTACACCTCGCGGAGCCGGGGCATGTACCCCTTGTGCGACCAGCCGGCGACGTCCCCTTTATAGTAATAGGGGAAGGCGTTGAACCCGCACGAGGAGACGACGACCTTGAGCCGGGGCTCGAAGGCCGCCGTGAAGATGGCGTTGTGTCCTCCCAGCGAATGGCCGATGACGCCGATCCGCTCGGGGTCGACCTCGGAAAGCGAGGCGAGCAGGTCCACCGCCCGCTTGTTGTTCCAGATCGCCTTCATGGAGGCGCTGGCGTAGCCCATCTTGTAGACGTCGCGATGGTACTCGCCGAAGTTGGGGTAGTCCGGGGCGATCACGACGTACCCCCTCTGGGCCAGCTCGCGGGCGTACCAGAGGTCGGGCTTCCCGCCCAGGCCGGCCGGCTCGTCCTTGCCGATCGCCACGGTCTGATGCAGGGCGAGCATCGCCGGCCGCTTCGGGGCCTCGCCGTCCTCCGGGGCGTCGGGGATCAGGAGCCAGGCCGGGACCCGGTCGCCGGGCTCGGCCTGGAACTCGACCTTCTTGCGGACGTACCCCTCCTCCGGGAACTCCGCGAGGACCTTCCAGTCCAGCGGGGCGAGCCGCTCGGGACCGGGGAGCGGACCCATGACCTCCTGGAGGTGGGCCAGGATGTGGCCCCGGCGCACCTCCCAATCGGCGGTGCTCTCCACGGGCCTCTGGCCCCCCTCCGCGTCGCGGACGACCAGCAGGTTCCCGTGGTCCGGGTAGTCCGGGGGGGCCTCCCCCCGCGCGGGAAGGGCGATCGACCAGAGGGTCGCCAGGAGCAGGAGCGGGTTGCGTGATCGTCGGGTCGAGCCCATCGTCGGCCTCTCGTCGTGTCGTGCCGGGATCGCCGTCGGGAGGTCGACGGCCGGGGTCATTATACGATGGGGCCGTCGGCCGACGAGTGCGGGGCGGCCTCTTCCATGTCGAGGGCACGCGCCCGCCCGCCGCGGTCGCATCCGGGTTTTCCCCAAGTCGCTCTGGACGAAAGGGGCGGACTGGGGTCAACTCAGCGGATCGCGAACAAGGGACCGGCGCGCCCCGAGGCGGTACGCGATCCGCGATCGCGATCGAGGGTGCGGGCGCACGGAGGTGTCGCCGAGGCGGTCCTCGACGGCCGGGATTCAAGGAGGAACTGATGCGGAGACTCGGATACGCGGCGGCCTTGGCGGTCTGGTTGGGGGCGGGTTCGTCCGCGACCCGCGCCGCCGACCTCTCGCCGCAGAAGATGCTGGAGATCAAGCCGACGCAGCAGAGCGGCGTCGATTACGAGACGCCCGCCGACCAGGCCGGGATCGACGCCTGCAAGGTGGAGACGGTGACCGACGCCCAGAAGCGGGCCGTCGGCTACGCCCTGCGCGACGGCCAGGGGAAGCTGCTGCGCCGGTTCATCAGCACCAACGGCGGCAAGAGCCTGACCCAGTGGAGCTACTACCAGGACGGCTTCGAGGTCTATCGCGAGAGCGACGTCGACGGCGACCGCCGTCTCGACGAGTGCCGCTGGATGAACACCGGCGGCACCCGGATCGCCGTCGTCCAGGGGAACAAGATCGTCGGCTGGAAGCGACTCTCGGCCGAGGAAGCCACCAAGGTCGCCGTCCAGGCCCTGTCGGCCGGCGACGCCTCGCTGGTCGACTCCCTGGTCGCCACGTCTGAGGAACTGACCGCCGCCGGGCTCCCCAAGGAGGTCGTCGCCCGGGTCGCCTCCGCCCCGGAGAAGCGGGCCGAGCAGGTCGCGGCCCTGACCGCCGCGCTGAAGGCCGGGGGCGAGAAGCTCGCCTGGAACCGGTTCGACGGCGCGATGCCCCACGCCATCCCCGCCGACCCCGAGGTGGGGGTCGCCAAGGACCTGGTGCTCTATGAGAACGCCATGATCTTCACGAGCGCCCCGGCCGCCGCCGGCGCCCAGCCCGCCAAGCTCTCGATGCTCCAGGTCCCCGAGCTGATCCAGCTCGGCGAGGTCTGGAAGTTCGTCGAGCTGCCCCGCTCCGTCGACCCCGAGAAGCCGGTGGTCGCCGCCGCCGCGGGCATCCGCGCCTCGCTCTACGAGACCGTCGGCGGCGCCGGCCCCGGCGGCCACGACGAGGCCATGGAGGCCCCCCTCCGCGCCCTGGCCGAGTTCGACAAGGCCAACAACGCCGCCATCCTCGGCGGCGACAAGCGCGAGGTCGCCCAGTTCCACCTCAAGCGGATCCCGCTCCTGAAGGCCGTCGCCGACGCCGCCGGCGACGCCGAGGAGAAGCTCAGCTACAACAAGCAGTCGGTCGACAGCCTCGTCTCCGCCTATCAGACCGGCGTCTATCCCAAGGGCCGCGAGGCGCTCGACGCCGTCGTCAAGGCCGGCGGCCCCCTCGCCTCCTACGCCTCCTACCGCCTGATCGGCGCCGACTTCGTCATGCGCAACGAGGAGCCCAACGGCAACTTCGTCGCCAACCAGAAGAAGTGGATGGGAGACCTGGAGGAGTTCCTCAAGCTGTTCCCCAAGGCCGACGAGGCGTCCGAGGTCTGGCTCCAGCTCGGCAGCTCCAACGAGTTCAACGCCGAGGAGGACAAGGCCCGCGAGGATTACAAGAAGCTCGTCGAGGACTTCCCCGAGACCCTCGCCGGCAAGAAGGCCGCCGGCGCGCTGCGGCGGCTGGACCTCGAAGGCAAGTCGTTCTCCATCAAGGGCGACGGGGCCGACGGGACCACCGTCGACACCGCCGCGATCTCGGGCAAGACGGTCCTCGTGGTCTTCTGGGCCTCGTGGGGCGGCCAGTCGGTCCGCCGCGAACTCCCCGACCTGATCAAGATCGCCGAGAAGAACGCCGACAAGGGCTTCCAGATCGTCGGCGTCTGCCTCGACAACGACAAGGCCGACCTCGAAGCCTTCCAGAAGGAGCACAACCTCCCCTGGCCCCAGATCTTCGAGCCCAACGGCATCGACGGCCGCCTCGCCGTCGAATACGGGATCATCTCGCTGCCGACGATGTTCCTGGTCGACGCCCAGGGCAAGGTCGTCAACCGCAACCTCCGCTCCGCGTCCGAGGTCGAGCGCCAGCTCGAAAAGACCCTCGCCGCCAAGCCCGCCGGCGTCGCCCTCGGCGTCAAGTAAGCCCCACGCCCGCCAGGCCGCGAAACCCAGGCCGGAGTCTCCCGACATGCTCGGGGGGCTCCGGCCTTCGTCATTCCCGGCCCCCGGACCGTCGCCCGAAATTGGCTTCGTCCGTCCCGGGCCGCGAACGAAGCCGATCGCCGCAAAGTCTTATATTCAAGTTCTTTACAACAATAACCAGGCCCGAGAAATTGGGTTCGTTCGGCGAAATTCGAGTCATCGCGGCGGGGCGCAGCTCGGGACCGAGGGAGTAGGCGGCGCGCACGCCCGTCCATCATCCGGGATGCCACAGAGCTTGAGGGGCGGACCACCCCCAGCATTCAGGATGAGACCGATTCGCCGGTCTGAGACGACGGATCGCGTGGAATCTCGGAAGATCCGATCAGGCGGCGGCGCCGTTGGAGTCGCCGGCCTCGTCGCCGCCGGGGCCGTTCCCCTTCATGGCCTCCCAGTCCTCCCAGGTGTAGAGAACCTCGCGGGCGGAGCCGCTCTTGAACTCGCCGACGATGCCGTCCTCGGCCATGAAGTCGATGAGCCGCGAGGCGCGGCCGTAGCCGATGCCGAGCGCCCGCTGGAGGAGCGAGCAGGAGCCTCGGCCTTCGCGGATGACGATCTCGATGGCCGGTTCGTAGAGGTCGTCCCGCTCCTTGAGCGCCGCGCCCCGGTCCTTGCCGGATGGTCCGCCGCCGACCTTGAGCTGCATCATCTCGCGGCTGTATTCGGCGGGGTACTGGCTGAGGTAATCCGTGACCCGGTTGAGTTCGGCGTCGGAGACGTAGGTCCCCTGGGCCCGGACGATCTGCGAGGTGCCGGGGATCAGGAAGAGCATGTCGCCGTTGCCCAGCAGCTTGTCGGCGCCCATCTCGTCGAGCACGACCCGCGAGTCGCTCCGGCTTGCGACCTGGAACGCGATCCGAGCCGGCATGTTCCCCTTGATGAGGCCCGTGACGACGTCGACGGTCGGCTTCTGGGTCGCCAGGATCAGGTGCATCCCCACCGCCCGCGACTTCTGCGCGAGCCGGACGATGTGCTGCTCGACCTCCTTGCCGGCGGTCATCATCAGCTCGGCGATCTCGTCGGCGACGATGACGATGTAGGGCATGAACGTCGGGATCCGCTGCGCCTCCTCGTCGTCCTCGGGCTGCATCCGGGAGAGGATCTCGTCGGGCCCCAGCGCGTTGAACGACGCGATGTTCCGCACCCCGGCGCGGGCGAGGTAGCCGTAGCGCTCGTCCATCTTGTCGCAGGCCCAGGCCAGGATGGACTCGGCCTTCTTCATGTCGGTGACGACCGGGTGCATCAGGTGGGGGATCTTCTTGAACTGGGACAGCTCCACCACCTTGGGGTCGATCATGATCATCTTGACCTCGTCCGGCCGACGGGTCATCAGGATCGAGAGGATCATCGCGTTCAGGCAGACCGACTTGCCGGTGCCGGTCCGGCCGGCGATCAGGAGGTGGGGCATGTCGGCCATGTCGAACGCCATCGGCGTCCCCTTGACGTCCTTGCCCAGGAACAGGGGGATGCGGGTCTTGCCGCTGGAGGCCGCGACCCCCTCGATCACCTCGCCGAGCCGGACCATCGTCCGATGCTCGTTGGGGACCTCGATGCCGACGGTGGTCTTGCCCGGGATCGGCGCGACGATGCGGACGGTCTGCACCGCCAGGGCGATGGCCAGGTCGTCCGCCAGGCTCGCGACCCGCGAGACCCGCAGGCCCGCCTCCAGCTCGATCTCGAACTGGGTGATGACCGGCCCGGTGTCGATCTGGACCACCCGGACCTGGAAGCCGAAGTCGAGCAGGGTCCGCTCCAGGAGCATCGCGCGGGCGTGCACCTGCGCCTCGTGTTCCTGCACGGGCGCCGGCGAGGAGGGCTCCAGCAGCTCGAACGGGGGGAGCTGGAACGGCGAGTCGGGGTCGATCCGGGGGTAGGCGGGGCCTGTGTGCGCCACGGCCGTGGACGGGGCGGACGCCTGAGGCGCCCGGGTCGCGGGGACGGACGGCCCGCGCTGGACGATCGGCCCGGGACGAGAGGCGACCTCAGTGACCACGGCGCCCCTCGTCAGCGCCTGCCGGGGCGCCTGTTCGACCCCCAGGGGGGCGGGGGCCGACTGCCATTCGGCCAGGGCCGGGACCCCGACGTGGCCGACCGGGGCGAGTTCGCGACGGCGACGCCGCGACAGGCCGGGGAGCAGCGCGGAAAGCTCCTGGGCGGGGATCGTGACCAGCATCTCCTGACAGAGCGCCGCGCCGAGCAGGGCGGCGGCGAAGAGGATCAGGAGCAGGCCCGCGAGGCCGAAGTGGCTCTCCAGCGCGGCCACGGCCAGCGCGCCGGCGTAGCCTCCGGGGCCGACCGGGGCGCTGGGGCGGAAGTGCGCCCCGAACTTGTCGACCAGGGCGGCGGCCACGATCAGGACCAGGAGCAGGCCGACGGCCGGGACGATCGCGTCGTGGATGCGACGGCCGCGGGCGACCAGCAGATTGAGAGCCGCCAGCGCCGCCAGGCCGAGCCACGACGCCCAGCCGAAGGTCTGGTAGGCCGTCTCGGCCAGCTTCGCCCCCACCGGGCCGCAGGGATTCGCGACCGCGACCGCGGCGGTCGTCGTCGCGGCGTCGCCGGTCCGGCGGAGCGCGTCGGCCGGGTCGTAGCCGGCGAGGCTCAGGGCCAGGAACAGGTTGACGATGAGGAAGGCGAGTCCGGGGGCCGAGCGGTAGAGGCGCTGTCGCAGAAGCATGAGTCCCCCCGAACGTCCCGGTCGGCGGCGGCCTGGCGGCGGCCGACCGGCGCGGAATCGCACCAAGTCGATGACAGAGTCGGCGTTCCTTGTCATCGGCCGGACCGCCGCGCCGGTTTCGGGGGAATCGGGCCCGGCGCGGCTTTACGCCCGGAGGCTGATCATTCTGCCGACTGGGTAAGGTCAACGGTCCCGCCGTCGGCCTCGTAGTCCTCGGTCGGCTCGTTGGTGAGGAGGTTGCCGGACATGTCCAGGTAGATCTTGTCCTGCATGATCTCCTGGATCACCATCGAGATCTTGTCCAGGCCTCGCCCGTCGATCAGCGGTCGCGCGCCCTGATTCAGGGCGATCATCCGCTTCTGGATCAGGGTCGAGAGCTTGAACCGGCCGCCCACCTTGTTGACGATCTCTTCTTCCTTCAGCTCTTCAATCATGGTCGATCCCGTCTCCACAAGGGTCAGGCGCGAGCGTCGCGGCGAGTGCGTCGACGCACGATTCGAGGTCGTCGTTCACGAGTTGGACGTCGTAGCCCCGGGCGGCTTCGATCTCATAGCGGGCGTTCGTCAGCCGCCGGGCGATGGTCGCGTCGTCGTCGGCCCCGCGCGCCCGAAGCCGTTGCTCCAGGACTTCCAGCGAGGGGGCCTGCACGAAGACGAGGAGGGCGTTGGGGACCTTGGACCGCACCTGGAAGCCCCCCTGGACGTCGATGACCAGGACGACGCAGGCCCCTTCGGCCAGGGCCTTGCGGACCGGCTCGGCCGGGGTGCCGTAGGTGGCGCCGTGGACCTCGGCCGATTCCAGGAGGTCGTCGCGGAGGGCTTCGAATTCCTGGGGGGAGACGAAGAAGTAGTCCCGGCCCGGCACTTCCCCCTCGCGAGGGGCGCGGGTGGTCGCGGAGATCGAACGGCGGACCTTCGGCCCCACGCGTTCGATGACGCGGTCGATGAGCGTGCTCTTGCCGGCTCCCGACGCCCCCGACAGGACGACCAGGCGCCCGGGGAGCGAGTTCCAGTCCAGCTTGCCCGCCTTCTCGGAGTTCACGGCCGCCTCCTCGATGGTCATTCGACGTTCTGCACCAGTTCCCGGATCCGTTCGAGGCTCGCCTTGATCTCGACGACGAGCCGGCTGATCTCGACGTCGTTGGACTTCGAGCCCACGGTGTTGACCTCGCGGCCCATCTCCTGAACGACGAATTCGAGCTTCCGGCCGCCGCTCTCGGGGGCGTCCACGATCTCCTCGTACTGGTCCAGGTGGGCGCGCATCCGGACCAGTTCCTCGGAGACGTCGCTGCGGTCGGCCAGGATGGCGATCTCGCGGATCAGGTCCTTGGCCTCGACGGCGACGCCGTGCTCCTGGACGAGGGCCTGCACCCGCTCGGTCAGCCGCTTCTGGTAGGCCTGGACTAGCAGCGGGGCGCGATCGCCGACCTGGGCCAGGGCCTCGCGGATCGCGCGGGACTGGGCGAGCAGCTCGGCGGCCATCGCCGCCCCCTCGCGGGCCCTCGCGGCCTCGAAGTTCGCCAGGGCCTCGGCGGCGACGCGGGCGATCACGGGCCAGTCGGCGGCGACGTCGGGGGCGGCCGGCTTCAGCTCCTCGATGATCCCCGGCAGGCCCAGCAGGGAGACCAGCGCGACCGGGGCCCCGTCCAGGCTCTGGAGCTGGTCGCGGTAGCCGGTGAGGGCCGTGGCGTTCAGTTGATAGTCGCCGGTCTTGCGGGGCCGGTCGATGCGGATCGAAACCTGGACCGCGCCGCGGCGGACGCGCTCGCGGACGAGCTGTTCAAGCTCGGGCTCCAGGGAGCCGTAGGGGTCGGTGACCTTGGCGGTGATCTTGAGGTGGCGGTTGTTCACCGCGCGGACCTCCGCGGCGACCGACAGGGTCGCGTCCTGGGCCCGGGCTTCCCCGAATCCGGTCATGCTGAGCAGCAAGGTCGGCCTCGTCGATCGATGTCGGAGAACGGTCGGAGCGAGGCGGAGTTCATCCGCCTCGCTCCCGGTTTGGAATCGGCAGGGGGTCGCGGCCTCGCGACCGCCGAAGGCTGGAGCCCGGGCTTGCGCGTGGGGTGCCCGGCTCGCTTACTTGGGGGTCGGCGGCGGCTCGTTGCCGGGGGTGAGCGGGAAGTTGCTGGTCGGCGGGATCGCCGGGACGTTCTCGGCGGGGGCGGTCGGCGCGGCGGCCTCGGCGGATGCGGGGGAGGCCGCGGCGGCGGCCCCGTCGACCGGGGACGGGACGGGAGGGACGTCGGTCTTGGGGGTCAGGTCGCGAGTGAGCGACGTCGGCGCGTCGTCGAAGATGGAGGAGCCCTGCTGGTTGCTGGTGAGGATCACCAGCAGCATCGTCATGAGGATCCAGATCGAGGCCGTGACGATGGTGATGCGGGTGAAGGTGTCGCCGGCCTTGGTGCCGAAGGCGCTGGAGCCCCCCGCGCCGCCGAAGGCGCCGGCCAGGCCGCCCCCCTTGCCGCGCTGGATCAGGACCAGGCAGATCAGGAACAGCGAGAGGAGGACCAGGAGCGTGTTGAAGATGGAGGTCAGTACACCCACGTAAGGAATCCTTTGCGCTCGGGCGGGGGCGGTGGCGGGGGTGAGTTAAGGCGTCGGGATCCGATCACGACTTACTTGCCGCGCGCCATGACGTCCTGGCCCGCCTTGATGATGCCGAGGAAGTCGCCGGCCTTGAGGGCGGCGCCGCCGACCAGGGCGCCGTCGATGTCCGGCTGGCCCAGCAGCTCGGCGGCGTTGTCGGGCTTGACGCTCCCCCCATACTGGACGACGACCCGGCCGGCCGTCGCCGCGCCGAAGGTCTGCGTCAGCCAGTTGCGGATGAAGGCGTGGACCGCCTGGGCCTGCTCGGGCGAGGCGGTCAGGCCGGTGCCGATCGCCCAGACCGGCTCGTAGGCCAGGACGACGCCGGCCATCTCTTCCGGCGAGAGCCCGGCGAGCGAGCCGACGAGCTGCTCCAGCAGGACCTCCTCGGTCTTCTCGGCGAGCCGTTCGTCCTTGGTCTCGCCGATGCAGACGATGGGGATCAGCTTGGCGGCCAGGGCCGCCTTGAGCTTGGCGTTGACCTGGCCGCTGGTCTCGCCCTGGCCGTGCCGCCGCTCGGAGTGGCCGATGATGACGTGGGTGCAGCCGACGTCGACGAGCATCGGGCCCGACACCTCGCCGGTGAACGCGCCGTTGTTCTCCCAGTACAGGTCCTGGGCGGCCAGCCCGATCGGCGAGCCTTCCAGCACCTGGTCGACCTTGGTCAGGAAGACGAAGGGAGGGGCGAGCGCCACGTGGACGTCGGTCGCCGAGCCGAGGCCCTGCTTGACCCCGTCGGCGAGCAAGGCGGCGGCCTCGGCCGTGGTGGGGTTGAGCTTCCAGTTGCCGGCGATCAGCAGCGTGCGCATCAGACCGTCACTCCTTCGCAGACGTCGATCGACTTGCCCAGCACCCCGGCGAGCTGACGCAGCTCGTCCATGAGGCGGGCGTATTGTTCGGGGAGGAGCGCCTGGGGCCCGTCGGAGAGCGCCTTCTCGGGGCAGGTGTGCACCTCGACGTGGACGCCGTCGCAGCCGGCCGCCACCGACGCCCGGGCCATGGCCGGGATCAGCTCCGGCCTCCCGGTCGCGTGGCTGGGGTCGACGATGATCGGCAGGTGGCTCAGGCACTTGGCGTTGGGGACCATCGACAGGTCGAGCGTGTTCCGCGTCGAGTCCTCGAAGGTGCGGATGCCGCGCTCGCAGAGGATGACCTCGCGGTTCCCCTGGGCCAGGATGTACTCGGCCGACATCAGGAGGTCCTTGACCGTCGCGCTCATCCCGCGCTTGATCAGGACCGGCAGCTTGACCTTGCCGACTTCCTTCAGCAGGTCGAAATTCTGCATGTTCCGCGCGCCGATCTGGAACATGTCGGTGTACTTCGCCACCAGTTCCACCTGGCGCGGGTCCATGACCTCGGTCACGACCGGCATGTTGAGCGAGTCGCCGACCCGGCGGAGGATCCGCAGGCCTTCCTCGCCCAGCCCCTGGAAGCTGTAGGGGCTGGTCCGGGGCTTGAAGGCCCCGCCCCGGAGGATGTTGGCGCCCGCCTCGCGGACCTTCACGGCGGTCTCGTAGAGCAGGTCCTCGCCCTCGATCGCGCACGGCCCGGCGATCATCGCCAGGTGCCCGCCGCCGATCTTGACCCCCTTCACGTCGAAAACCGAGTCGTCCTGGTGGAATTCCCGGCTGGCCAACTTGAACGGCTTGAGGATCGGCACCACCTGCTCGACCCCGGGGATCGCCTGCAACGGCTCGACCTGCAGCTTCTCCTCGTCGCCGATGACTCCGATCACGGTACGCGAGACGCCCTGGCTGAGATGCGGCGTGAGTCCGAGCGCTTCGATCCGCTCCAGGACGTGAGCCATCACCTCGGGCGAGGCGTGGGGCTTCAGGACGATGATCATGGGACGCGGGTCTCGATCGAGTTCGGTTCTATCCGGGGATCTTCGGCCTGGCGCAAGGCGTGCAACACGCGCGCAGACGAGCATCGACCCTCAGCGTGTGTGGAAAGTCCCATCCTAACTCATCCCGCCCCCCGCGCGAAGCGGGCGCGAAGGAAAATCCCGCGCCTTCCTCCTTCCTTTCGTCCGGCTTCAGCCGTCGAAATCATCCGTCGGCGCCTTGTCCACCCGGCGCACGGCCTGGACGACCGCCCAGGCGAGGACGGCCGTCATGAGGATCAGGGCGAGGGTCAGCCAGGTCGCGCCGTCGCCCCAGGGTCGGGACGAGGGGCGGTGGTCGGCGTTGGGGATCGGCGGGCCGAGGGCGACGGTTTCGCGGGGGTGGCGGGGGCCGAGGGCGGCGAGGACGGCGGCGGCGTCGTATCGGGGGGGGTCGAGGGCGTCGGAGCCGTAGGCCAGGCGATAGGTCCGGCCCTCCTCGCCGATGAAGGCCAGGCGGAGGTCGGCGCGGTCGCCGTCGACGCCCAGCACGTCGAGCGGCGGGTTGTCGCCGTCGTCGATGATGATCCGCAGGCGGTCGGCCCGGCTCTCGACGACGTCCAGGGCCAGGTGCTCGCGGCGGAACCCCTCGATTTGATAGAGGTAGAGCGTCCCCCGGCCGATCTCGGCCCAGCGCTCGATCGCGCCCCCCGGGGCCGGGGCCAGGACCCGCGCCGGGCGGTTGAAGTTCCGGCTCGACGTGCGGAGGGCCAGGCGGAGCAGCGGCAACCGCCCTCCCGCCACGTCGATCCGCGTCACCCGCTCGCGGCGGTCGGTCTCCACCTTGAGGACGTCGAGCTGGTCCCGGATCATCGCCGGCTCCTCCTCGGTCGTCCGCTCGACGGTCCGAAAGAGGTCGATCCGATCGATGCGGAAGGGGCGCCGGAGGATTCTCTCGACCTCCGTTCGGCGCTCGCGCTCGCCTTCGATGCGGCTCCGGCTCAATTCGTAATAGGGGGATCGCGACTCGTCGGCCTCGCGCTCGACGATCAGCTTGAACCAGCGGAAGCCTCGGGGGGGGAACGGGACGTCGACGTCGCGGACGTCCATGAAGCGGGAGTAGTCGAAGATGCGGGCGTCGTCGACCAGTGGCGTCCACGTTCGGCCGTCGGCCGAGCCGAGGACGCGCACCCGGCGTTCGAAGTCGTTCAGGGGAGTCCGCACGGTCGCGCCGTCGGGCTCGGGGGCGTCGTCGTCGAGCTTCACGACGATCTCGATCGCCTCGCCCTCGACGACCTCCAGCGAGACGACGCGGGAGGCGGCCGGCTCGTGCGCGGAGACGGTCCGGCGCCAGACGGCGCGTTCCAGGTCGTAGGGGACCTCTCCCCCTCGGTCGTCGTACACGCGGAGATCGGGGAAGCCGTCGCGGGCCTCGGCGAAGACGGGGGCGTCGAGCGGGGCGACCAGGACGGCGTCGCCGCGCCCCTCTCGCGCCAGGTCTCGGGTGAAACGCAGCCGGGAGTCGGCCGCCGCCCCGGTCGCGGCGAGGGCCAGGACGACGAGGAGCCCGGGGCGGATTCGCGCGGCGAGGGTCGCGGTCATGATCGGGCTCCGTCGTCCGGCGATTCGATCGTCCGGGCGAACACCGCCTCGGATCGGAGATACACGAACGCGCCGAAGAGGGTGAGGACGCCGAGCAGCAGGAACGCCACGATGCGGTAGAACGGGTCGAGGGCCGCCAGGTCGACCAGGAAGACCTTGAAGCCCACGATCGTGAACAGGCCCAGGCCGACGTGCCGCAGCACCCCGACCCGATGCCGCAGACCCGCCGCGATCAGGCCGAGCGCGAACAGGGTCCAGAGGATCGAGATCCCGCCCGAGCGGAGGTTCGGGACGAATCGGGCGAGGAACGTGTTCGTCTCCAGGGTCAGGAAGACGAACGCCAGCCCGATCGCCGCGCCGGCCGCCGCGACGGCCGCTTCCCGCCCCTTCGCGACGCCCCGCAGCCGCAGCGACGCGAACGCCAGGAAGGCCGCGATCGCGCCGAACTCGATCGCCCGCATCAGGCCGTCGAGCGGCGAGTAGGGTCCGCCGTAGGTCAGCGTCGGGTCGATCCGCCAGGCGGGAAGGTCGAAAACGACGAGCTTCAGGAGGACCCCCGCGACCGCGCACGCCAGGGCGATGGTGGCCGCGCCGACGGTCCCGGCCCCGGCGCCGGCCCGGATCAGCAGGGCCGCGCAGGCCGCCAGCCAGAGGAACGTCAGGATCGTCGGCCTCGCGGCCGGGAAGAGGTCGCCCACCGTCCGTGCGAGTTCCAGGTGCAGGAACAGGAAGGCCGTCGCCGCCGCCGCGACCGCCAGCCACCGGGCCGGCGAAGCCCCGCGCGGGACCACGGCCAGCTCGTCGTCGAGGGTCGACTCCCAGGATTGTCCCGGACGCGTCAGCAGGTAGGCCGCCCCCGCCATCGAGGCGATCGGCGCGCCGAAGGTGATGAGCCGCTGGATCATGAGGCCGAAATACGCGGCGTCCGCGACTCCGACCGGCCCGCCCCCGCCGTACGATCGCGGCAGGTCGATCGCGCCGAACCGCAGCAGGACGAGGCCGTAGAGCAGGAACGCGGCCCCGCGCAGGAAGCCGCTGCGCAGCTTGCCGGCGAGCCAGAGCGTCGTCAGCGCCTGGACGGCCCAGCAGACGGTGATCCAGTCTCGCGAGAACGCCAGGGGGATCGTCACGGCCAGGAAGAAGCTCGCCAGGCCGAGCGAGCCGTACAGGAGCCCCCGATCCCGGATCCCGCGCGACGACAGCAGGCCGACCTGGCCCAGATGGAAGACCGCCAGCCCCAGCGAAACCGCCGCCACGCCCCGCGTGCCGTAGGACGCTTCGACCAGGTGATAGCTCATCCCGAAGAAGAAGGCGGCGTTGGCCGTCGTCCCGAGCCATTCGAGGAGAGTCGACGCCTCCCGCCTCGCCGCGCTGAAGACGATCAGCGACGCCGCGTAGAGCACGAAGACGGCCGCGAGGAACGGGAAGGTCATCGCGAACCGCCCCGGTTCGTAGCGGACCAGGGTCGCCAGGAACAGGCTGTAGGTCGCCACCAGGCCCAGGTAGTTCAGCAGCCGCCAGTTCCGCCTCACGCTCACCGCCAGCACGCCGCCGCCCAGCAGCAACAGGTAGACGTAAAGGCCCCGGTAGTCGTCGCTGGCGCTGGAGAGGATCAACGGCGTCCCGTAACCGCCGCAGATCCCCAGCACGGCGACCAGCAGCGAGTTGAACCGAACCGCCGTCACGCAGGCCGTCGCGGTGATCAGGGCCATGAGCAGGAAGGCCGGCGCCGGGCCGATCAGGTGGTGGAATTCCGACGCCGCGAAGATGCTGAAGTAGAACGCGGCGATCCCCGCCCCGAGCAGCGCGTGGCCGAGCGCCCGATAGCGGCCCGCCAGCAACGCGATCCCTCCCGCGACAAGCCCCGCGCCGGCGAGGATCGTCATCGCCACCCGAGCGGCCGGCGGGAGCCAGCCGTGGTCGATCGAATATTTCAGGAAGAATCCCAGCCCGGTCACCAGGATCACGACCCCCAGCCTCAGCAGCCAGGTGCTCGCGACCGCGAACTCCACGGAGGCTCCCGGCCGGCGATGCTCCTCCCCCACCACGATCCAGTTGCCGATCCTCGCAAGCGCCTCCCACGCCGCGACTTCGAACCGGCTCCGTTCGCGAACGGGCGGCGGGACCGGCGTCGGCCGATAGGGCGGGACCGGCGTCGGGCGCGGGGGCGGGGCGGCGGGGCGGATCGGCTCTACCAGCGACGAGGCGTCCAGGCGGATCGGTTCGACGGCCGGCTGCTCAGGAACGTGGGCGACTTCCGGCCCCTCGTCGCGACGACGGCCGTCCAGGATGATCCGTCGGAGCCCGTCGAACCGCGCGCCCAGCGCCTGAATCTCGGCCGTCTGCCGGCGCGTCTGCGCGACCTGCCAGACGATCAATCCGATCAGGCCGAGGAGGAGGAGGAAGCTGTCGGGAATCATGTCGTCGCTCTCGGTGGACTTCGAAGCCTCTGCCTGAGTCATACCCGTGACGAACGATCCGGTGCCAATTTTCCGCCTAAATCCCGATCGGCAGCCCACGGGAATCTCGCCGCCGGGGCCGTCCGTCGGGTCCGGGGCGCAGCGAATCGCCCTCGCCGGGGTCGGCGAGGGCGATTGAGAACGAGCGGATGGGGCTTCGCGAAGCGTCCTTACAGCGAGTCCGAGCTGATGATCTCGCCGCCGGCCTTGCTGCTCAGGGCGCGCCAGGTCGGGATGGCGATCGAGTCCTTGACGAACCGCACGGAGCCGTCGCCCAGCAGGACGTTCACGCCGCCGGGGTGCTTGCTCCGCGACGCGATGTAGTGGGTCGCCGCCTGGCCCACCTTGCGGGTGCAGGGGGCGTTGAGGGGGTCGGTCTGCCCGCCGCAGACGCCGAGGTCCGGGTCCTGGCTGTTGGGCCCGTTTCGGGTCGAGAGGTGGTACGAGGTCGACAGGTCGGTCCAGATGCGGCCGCGACGGTCGACGTAGTCCTGCGGCTGCCCCGGCGGGTGCGGCAGCTGGAGCACCTCGGCCATCAGGTAGGTGTTGCTCGTGCCGTCGATCAGCTCGGCCAGCGAGGCCCCGTAATTGATGCTGAACGGCCCGGGGAGGACCTGATCGCCGAACGTGTTCTGCCCCCAGTTGATCCCGTAGCTCCCCTTCACGTCGGAATTGCCGCCGTTGTCGCTGGTGAACAGGACCTGTTGGTCCGAAGGGCAATCGAACACGCTCACGCGGGTGAGCCGGGTGGTGTCGTTGTGCGGGTTCTGGAACGACCGGTCGTAATTGAAGCTGTTGGCCAGCGTCCCCTGCTCCAGGTAGGGGAGCAGCGACGTGATGAACGGCTGGCGATAGTCCCTGGTCGGCGTCGCCGTCACCGTGATCGAGCCCGGCGCGAACCGCCCGTGGACGTCGTGGTAGTTGTGCAACGCCAGCCCGAGTTGCTTGATGTTGTTGGTGCACTGGATCCGCCGCGCGGCCTCCCGCGCCGCCTGCACGGCGGGCAGCAGCAGGGCGATCAGGACCGCGATGATCGCGATCACCACCAGCAGCTCGATCAGCGTGAACCCGCGACGCCCGTCCGCGGCCTTGACGGCCGCCTCGGCTCGACTCGCCTTCCCCATCCGAAAATCTCCTTCGTCTCGTTCGCGACCAGTTTTTCAGCGACGGTGGGCAATCCTGGTATTTCCTATCGGATTTGTCAAGATACTAACTTCATATTGTTGACCGGATTTATAGGAATCCGTATAGTGGGCCGCTTCGCTGGGTTTCCGAACGAGGATCGAAGGAGGGTCGGGTACGCGATGAAGCTCATGACGCGATCGAAGGGGATGGGATCTCGGCTCGCCGCCGCGGCGCTGGGGATGGCGGTCGTCGCGACCTCGGCGGGGGTGGCGCGGGCGACGGAAGTGAGGAGGCCGAACATCGTCGTCCTGATCACGGACGACATGGGGTACGCCGACCTCGGCTTTCATGGCAATCGGGACTTTCCGACGCCCCGGATCGACGCCCTGGCGGCCGGCGGGGTGCGGTGCACCGACGGCTACGTCTCGGGGTTGTATTGCAGCCCGACGCGGGCGGGGTTCTTGACCGGCCGGTACCAGCAGCGTTTCGGCCACGAGTGGAACCCGGGGGGCGGCGGGAAGGCCGGCCTGCCGACGACGGAGACGACGATCGCCGACCGGCTCAAGGGGGTCGGGTACGCCACGGGGCTGGTCGGGAAGTGGCACCTGGGCGGGGCCCCGGAACTCCGCCCCCAGAGGCGCGGGTTCGACGAGTTCTTCGGCTTCCTCGGCGGCGCGCACACCTACTTCGCCGAGGCGACCGACAACATCTACCGGGGTACGGAGGTGGTCAAGGAGGAAGCGTACCTGACCGACGCCTTCGCCCGGGAAGCCGTGGCGTTCATCGACCGCCACAAGGAAGGCCCCGCGCCGTTCTTCCTGGAGGTGGCCTTCAACGCCGTCCACACGCCGATGGACGCGACCGACGAGCGGCTGGCGCGGTTCGCCTCGATCGAGGACCCGGTGAGGCGGAAGTACGCGGCCATGCTGACGGCGCTCGACGACGCCGTGGGCGCGATCGTGGACAAGCTCCAGGCGTCGGGGCTCGCCGAGGACACTTTGATCGTCTACTTCAACGACAACGGCGGCCCGACGATGACGGGTACGACGCAGAACGGGTCCAGCAACGCCCCATTCCGCGGGTCGAAGCGGACGTCGCTCGAAGGGGGCGTCCGGGTGCCGTTCGTCCTGAGCTGGCCGGGGAAGCTCCCCGCGAACGCCGTCTACCGCAAGCCGGTCGTCCAGCTCGACCTGCTGCCGACCGCGCTGGCGGCGGCCGGTGCCGAGGTGAAGCCGGAGTGGAAGCTGGACGGCGTGGACCTCTTTCCCTTCCTCTCCGGCGTCGACTCCGGCTCGCCGCACGACGCCCTCTTCTGGCGGATGGGCGAGCAGGCGGCCGTGCGCCGGGGCGACTGGAAGCTCGTCCGCTATGACAGCACGGTCGACAGCCCCGGCGCACGCTCGAACGCCGCCCGGGTCGTCGTCACCCCCTTCCGGCTCTACAACCTGGCCGAAGACCCGGGCGAGAGCCGCGACCTGGCCGCCGAGGAGCCCGAGAAGGTCAAGGAGCTGCTCGCCGCCTGGCAAGTCTGGGACGCCCAGCTCGTCGACCCGCTCTGGGGCCCCGCCCGCTCGACGCGGGACTGACCGCGCGACGCGAAGGGTCGCGCCCTCGACGTTCGGCCTCCCGAACCGCTACGCCGACGGGAGCGAGGAGCTGGCGACCGGCGCGGGGGTCCCTCTCTCCGGGGGATGCGGCCGGTCGCACCGGACGCCTCCCGACCTCCGCAATTCCAGATTCCAGCCCCTGCCGCCCCGGATCTCGGCCTCAGCGCGACGCCGAGGCCGGGGCCGCGATCTTCGATTTGACCTCGAACTCGGTCCCCTTCAGGGCCTCGACGGCCTTGTGGGCGGTCTCCTGGAGGAACCTCGCGTATTCGGCGTTGATGCCGTTGGGGCGGAATCGGCAACCCACGGCGGACCTGCCGTAGAGCGATTCGTAGAACACCAGCGCGCCGAGGTACTGGCCGGCGACGTTGGCGTGGTGGCCGTCCATGACCATCCGGTAGGTCCCGTCTTCGTCCTTCGACCACTTGCGGCCCACGTGCAGCGAGTGCTTCTGGTTCGGGAGGACGGGGTAAGCCGCCCCGGCCAGGTCGAACGCCGGGTCGGGCTTATAGCCCCAGGCGGGGTCGGCGTCGGCGAGGTGGAAGGCGTCGCCGACGGGGATCAACGGGGCCTCCAGCTCGCGGGCGATCGTTCGGTACGCCCCCGCCAGGCCGCCGTACATCGCTTCCTGGTCGGTCGGCTGGCCGGGGGCGGACTGGACCGCAGGGTCGAATCGGGGGTCGTCGATCCGGTAGGCCCAGGTCTCGTGGACGACGACTCGCGCGCCCGGCGCCCCCCGCCTGAGGATCCCGACCAGGCGCTCGGCGAAGGGGCGGTAGGTGGAGACGTCGTGGCTGCGGATGCTGGCCTGCTGGACGGTGATGAAGTCCCAGGGCCCGTCCCGAAGCTCCTGGGCCAGGCTTCGCCCGGTCCGGTCGTAGAGTCCGCGAGGGTCCTCGGGATTTTCGGCGTGGATCGCCTGCTTCTCGCAATGCTGCGCGAGCGTCCCGCCCGGGATCGCGGCGGAGTGGTGGACGAGCGCATCCCCCTGCGCGGCGACGACGTCCCCCAGGAATCGCGTGGCGTCCCTGGAGAAGCTGTTGCCCACGGTGAGCAGCCGCACGGTCGCGGCCTCGCGATCGGGGACGGCCTGACCCCATGCCGGTGGGGCCGTCGCGGCGGCCGACGCGATCCAGACGCCCAGCATGAGCGCGACGGCCGAACGCCCCCGCCAGGAAGGTCCGGGACCGCGTACGCCGGCTTCGACTCGATGGTTCATAAACATCCAACCTCGACCAAAAGTCCCTGGCCGTGCCCTTGCGCGGCCGACGATCGAGCTTAACGACGTGGGGGACGGGCGTAAACCGGCGGGAAGAAACGGCGGAATCGGGGGGAAATCCGGACCTTCCCGCTTGCAATACCGCAGATTCGTTCTAGTAGAATAGTGACCGTTCAAATCCCGGCCGCTTTGGAGAACGGCCCCCGCCGTCATCGCGGGGCTCACGGGCGTCCCGCCTTTGTTTCGCCGCATTCCAAACTTTAATAGCACAACGCCACGCATTCACGTGACGGCCCGCCGGCGCGGCGCCCTTGCGCGCGCCGCCGAGCCCCCTTGATCCATTCATCCGATCAGGACGTTCACCCATGAAAACCCGCACGATGAACCTGCGTCGCCGCGGCGAGCCCCGGATCGGCCGCACTCGGCCGATGCTCTTCGAACGCCTGGAGACTCGGACGGTCCTGAGCGGGACGTCGGCCGCCCTGCTCGTGCAGCTGAAGGACGCCTCGTTCGCCGAGGTGTCCGCGGCGGCGGGGCGCGTCGGCGCGACGCTGATGCCGACGTTGGAGCCGGGGGTGATGCAGGCGATCGGGTCGACGAAGGCGCTCGATCGGCTGGCGGGCCGGCTGTCGACCACGCCGGGGCTCGGCTACGTCGAGCCTCTCCGCACCTTCACCGTCGACGCGACCCAGCCGGACGACCCCTCGTACGCCAACGGCAGCCTCTGGGGGCTGAACGGGGCCAAGGGGATCGACGCGCCGACGGCCTGGGACGCCGGCCAGGGCTCCTCCAAGGTCGTGGTCGGGGTCGTCGACACCGGGATCGACTACGACCACCCCGACCTCTACATGAACGTCTGGATCAACCAGGCGGAGATCCCGGCCTCGCGACGGGCCAACCTGACCGACGTCGACGGCGACGGCCTCATCACCTTCTACGACCTGAACTACAAGGCCCCCAACGGGTCCAAGCCGAACCAGGGGCCCGGCAAGATCGCCGACTCGAACGGCGACGGCCGGATCAGCGGGTCCGACCTGCTGGTCTCCATGTATCTGACCTCCGGGGGGGCGGACAGCGGCCAGGGGGGCTGGTCCAACGGCGTCTCGGACGACCGCGACGGCTATGTCGACGACATCATCGGCTGGAACTTCGTCGACAACACCAACAAGCCCTACGACGACCACGGCCACGGCACGCACGTCTCGGGGATCATCGGCGCGACCGGCGACAACGCGGTCGGCGTGGCGGGCGTGAACTGGACCGTCCAGATCATGGCCCTGAAGTTCCTCAACTCCTCGGGCAGCGGCTACGACTCCTCGGCGGCGGCGGCCGTCCGCTACGCCGCCGACCACGGCGCCCGCCTCACCAACAACAGCTACGGCGGCGTCGGCGAGGTGAGCTCCATCCTGGCCTCGGCCATCAGCTCGGCCGCCTCGGCGCAGTCGGTCTTCGTGGCGGCCGCGGGCAACAGCGGCCTGAACATCGACGTCACCGCGTACTCGCCGTCCTCCTCCGCCAGCCCCAACGTCGTCTCGGTGGCGGCGATCGACTCGAACGGGTCGTTGGCCGGCTTCTCGAACTTCGGATCGAAGAACGTCGACCTCGCGGCGCCCGGCGTCAACATCCTCAGCACGCTCCCCGGCAACCGCTATGGCTACATGAGCGGGACCTCGATGGCCGCCCCGTTCGTCAGCGGATCGGCCGCGCTGCTGCTGGCGGCCCATCCCACCTGGGGATATTCCCAGGTCGTCGGCCAGCTCCTGAGCAAGGTCAAGGTCCTGTCCGGCCTCCAGGGCAAGGTGGCCACCGGCGGCACGCTGAACGTCGGTGCCGCGATCGGGCCGACCACCCCGACCACGCTCCCCGCCGCAGCCTCGTTCAAGGGGACGGACGCGACGACCCGAGGGACGTGGCAGGGGACCTACGGAGCCGCCGGGGCCGCCCTCGCCGCCGTCGGCTCCCCCACCGCCCCCGGCTTCGCCCTCAAGAGCGGCCAGACCACCATCTGGAACAGCGCCACGACCGACGTCCGCGGGCTCCAGCGCCCCGGCGCCTCCACCCGCATCGCCGCCACCTGGGTCGGCTCCTCGCCGATCGTCGTCGACCTCGACCTCTCCGCCGGACCCCGCGCGGTCAGCCTCTATTTCGTCGACTGGTACTCCAACTCCCGCTCCCAGAAGGTCGAGGTCCTCGACGCCGTCACCGGCGCGGTGCTCGACTCCCGGTCGATCGCCTCGTTCCACGGCGGCGTCTACCTCACCTGGAACCTCCAGGGCCGCGTCAGCTTCCGGGTCACCCGCCTCGGCGCCGACAACGCCGTCCTCAGCGGCCTCTTCGTCGACGCGTCCCAGGGGACGACCCAGCAGCCGATCACGACCCCCGCCGATGGGTCGTTCAAGGGGACGGACGCGACGACCCGGGGGACGTGGCAGGGGACCTACGGCGCCGCCGGGGCCGCCCTCGCCGCCGTCGCCTCCCCCACCGCCCCCGGCTTCGCCCTCAAGAGCGGCCAGACCACCATCTGGAACAGCGCCACGACCGACGTCCGCGGGCTCCAGCGCCCCGGCGCCTCCACCCGCATCGCCGCCACCTGGGTCGGCTCCTCGCCGATCGTCGTCGACCTCGACCTCTCCGCCGGCCCCCGCGACGTCAGCCTCTACTTCGTCGACTGGTACTCCAGCAACCGCTCCCAGCAGGTCGACCTCCTCGACGCCGACACCGGCGCGGTGCTCGACTCCCGGCCGATCGCCTCGTTCCAGAACGGGGTCTATCTGACCTGGACCGTCCAGGGCCGCGTCAGCTTCCGGGTCACCCGCCTGGGATCCAGCAACGCCATCCTCAGCGGACTCTTCGTCGACTGACCGACGGAGGTCCGCAGCGGCACGATGATTGCCTGTGGTACTCGGCGTCGCCCCCTCCCGCGTCGGGGGGAGGGGGTGCCCTCGATCGACGACGAAGGGTCTCCGCGGGCAGCCCCCCGACCGGCCGCCGCGAAACGGTGGAGGACGTATCATGACCGCCGATCTCCTTGGTCGTTTGAATCAGGCCTTCGACGCCCACGCCGTCCAGAAACTGAGCGTCGCGCTCGACGAGCAGCCCGACCGCGTGAAGCAGGCGATCGCGCTGGGCGGGCCGGCGATCCTCGCGGGGCTGCTCCACTCCGCCACCGGCTCGCGAGACGCCGCCCACCTGATGGATGAACTCAAAAACGCTCCCGAGCGGACGGCGGGGCTCGGGGACGCGGCGATCGGCGTTTCGGCGGAAGACCTCGCCCGAGGCGGGGCGTCGTTCCTCCACGCGATCTTCGGCGATCGACTGGGCCGCGTGGTGGACCTGATCGCCGACGACAGCGGCGCCCGATCGACCTCGGCCGCCGCCATCCTGGGGACGCTCGCCCCGGCGGCCGCGGGCGTGATTCGCGACGCCCTCGGCGCGGGGGGGGGCCTCAACCTCGACGGCTTCCGTCGTCTTATGCGCGTAGAGGCGGACGCGATCACCCACGCGATCCCCGGGGGACTCGCCGAGGCGATCGGGTTGAAGAGTCTCGCCCATCCGACGCAACCCGAATCGGCCGTGCACGGCACCACGGCCGGGCGGATCGCCTCCCGCGCCCCCCAGCCTCACCACCACGACGACGAGCACGAGCACGGATCGCTGCTCTCCCGCTGGGGGATCCCGGTGGCCCTGGGCGTGCTCGTACTCCTCGCCGCGTACTCGCTGCTCCCCCCGAACTTCGAGCGGAACGTCCCCGCCGACCGCGCGAAGGCCCCGGAAGGGAACCGGCCCGCGACCGACCTGGCCCGGGGCGAACCCGAGGAGTCGATCCCCACGCCCGCCGTCACCAACGAGGGTCGTCCTGTCGTCGCGACCGCCGCCCGGGGGGTCTCGCTCGCCCTGCCGGGAGACGTCACGATCGAAGTCCCTCCCGGTTCGTACCTTGAGGCGATGGTCAAGGTGCTCCGCGACGGGAAGTCGACGACCTCCCAGACCTTCGTCGCCGGCGAGTTGGCTTTCGACGGCGAGGGCCGTCTCACGTCCGAGGCCGACGACGCCATCGAGCGGCTCGCGAAGGTCGCCCTGGCCTACCCGAACGCGAAGCTCACGATCAACGGACGGGAAACCCTGGAAGGGGACGTCGACAACGCCCGAAAGGTCGCCGCCAGCCGCGCCGAGGCCGTCCGCGAGGCCCTCGTGAAGGCCGGCGTCCCGGCCGATCGGCTGACCGCCGGTACCGTCGCCGCCAACCTCCCCGCCGAACATCCGGCGGCCGTGGCCGAGGCCGACGTGCCGATCAGCATCTCGATCGAGGTCGAGTGACCACGCGGCCGTCATGACGCCGACGCCCCCTCGGCTCCGCGCGCGGATTTCCCGCCTCCCCTCACCGAAAACGGCCGTTGCCGGTATCCTTATCATCATCATCGAGGTGAGACGGGTTCGGGGCGGCGGAGGATTGGCGTTCGCGACGCGGAGCGATGGAGCTTTGATGTTCGGCGGGATTCGATACGAGCAGGCGGTCTACGGCAGCTTTCCATTCTGGTCGCGCGGCTACGCGATACTCGCGGCCTCGGGGGGCTGCCTGCCGTCGTGGCGGGACGCGATGAAACGGGCGTGCGGGCGTTTCGGCGAGCCGCCCGCGGGGGTCGACCGCTTCCGGAGCGTGTTCGCCCTGCCGGCGGACCGATCGACCTGGATGGTGGTCCAGGTGGACTCGCTGGGATGCGACGACCAGGGGCGACCGGGGGCCCTGGCGTTCCACGCGCTCTTCGTCTCCTCCTGGTCCTACCGCCTCGCGGGGGCCTCCCCCCTGGCCTTCCGGCCGGCCTTCCGCAACGACTGGACCGCCGACGATCAGGACGCTTCCTTGCCGAAGGGCCGATTCAGGCCTAAATCGGGCGGGCGTGAGGAAGCCGCGATCGACCCGCGAGTCGGGCCTATCGTGGCGGCGCTGTCACGGAATCGTCGCGTCGTCGTTCAGACCAGGGAGCCCGCCGATGAGTTGTTGGGCTCGATCTGGCGACGACTGCCGGGACGCACGCGGCGTGGGGCGAGTGTGGCGTCGTGGGCCTTCGGCAACGCCAACGGTTTCGACTTCGTCGCCCTGCCCCGCCTGGGAAGCCTCACGCTCGACGGCACCGAGCTGGTCCTGGCGTCCGAACCGTCGGCCGGCGCTTGACGGCCGCCGAGAGCGGACGACGTCGAAAGCACGCAGCGATGGTCTCCCGATTTTCAGAGGATGGTTTCGATCGTGTCCAAATTCAACGGGAAGACGCCCGATCAACAACGATCGTGGAGCCGCGCCGCGGCGCGTTACGACGAGGTCTTCCTCGACCCTTACGGCCCGGCCGTGCGCAACCCGCTTTGGGCGGCCCTCGACGCGGTCGAGGACGCGGGCTCCAAGACGGTCGCCGACCTGGGGTGCGGCACCGGCCCGCTGATCAACCCGCTGCTGGAACGGTTCGCCCGCGTGGTGGCTTTGGACTTCGCGCCCGGGATGCTGGCGAAGGCGAGGGATCGGGTGGCGCCGGAAGACCGGCCGAGAGTCACGTTCCTCGCCCGGTCGATGGAAGAGCTGGACGACCAGGCGGGCTCGATCGACGTGGCGATCGCGAACAACTCGCTGGTGATGCCCGACGTGCGGCGGATCCATCGCGTGCTCACGGCGATCCACGCCTCGCTGCGGCCCGGCGGCGTCTTCCTGGGGATCGCACCGTCGATGGACGCGATCCAGTACCACACGATGCTGCTCTACGAGCAGGCTCTCGACCGGGGACTCGACCCCGAAGAGGCCGAGCGATTCGCGGCGCTGCACGGCGAGCATCGCTATTACGACTTCGCCTTCGGCCGCTTCCGGTTCCAGGGCCTCCGCCAGAAATTCTGGCAGCCCTTCGAGTTCGAGCATCGCTTCAAGAAGGCGGGCTTCCGGTCGGTCGCCCTGGACCGGGTCCTCTACCCGTGGGACGAGAATTTCGCCGGTGCCGTCGAGCTGGCGGCCGAGCCGCCGAGCTGGGACTGGTTTTTCCGCGCCGAGGCGTGAGCCGATGGGACGGCCGCTCCCCTTGTGCGGGCGGCGCGGCGGCACTAGTCTGTTAGTGCGGCGGACCAGGATCGACGGAGGCTCCGGCCTCGTGCGGAGAACGGCGGCATGTCCGGCGAGCGACGGGACCATCCCGAGCAGGAAATCTCGATCAAGCGGCGCGGGAACGAGCTGTTCGTCCAGGATTCCGCCGCGTCCGGCGGCCCGGTCAAGCGGTTCTCCGAGTACCTTCGCGAGACCCCGGCGACGCCCCTCCCCGGATGGGTGAAGGCCGCACTTTGGGCCCTCGCCCTGGTGGCGGCGCTGCTGTTCGCCGCCGCGCTCTGGCGTCTGGTGAACCGGCCGACGCCCAGGCCGCCGGCCCGCAAGGCGCGGCCCAAGGCCTCGTCGCGCGTCGCGCCCCGCAAAACCGACTGGACGCTCCCCCCCGCGCCGATCGCCGCCGCACGCTTCACCCCACCGCCGAACCAGGAGATTCCACGATGAGCCGCCGCCCCTCGCCCGCCCCCGCCCGAGCCCTGGCCGCCCGCGCGGCGACGCTCGGCCTGCTCCTGTCCGCCGGCACGGCCTGGGGACAGCAGGTTCCCGCCACGGCCACGCCTGCGACGGCCCAGGGGGAGGACGCCAACCTCAGCCGGCCGGAGAAGGGGACGACCGACGCCCTGGTCGCGATCGACGCCGCCTACGCCGAGAAGCTCAAGGGGCTGGACGTCGAACACCTGGAACGACTCCGAACCCTGGCCGTCGGCCTGCCTCCCAGGGAATCCGCGGCCGTCTACGAGCAGCTTTTCCGGACGGCGATCGCCGCCGACATCTTCGCCGAGGCCGAACCCGCCGCCGACGCCGTGATCGGGGGGAACCTCCCCTCCCCCTCGTGCGTCGCGCTGGCCCACCTCGTGAAGCTCATCGCCGAATGCGATCGGGGCGATTTCGACCAGTCGCTCAAGGACCTCGCCGCGCTGATCGCGACGAAGGCCGACGCGAACGGGGACGCGGCCGACGTCCTGACCACGTCCGAGCTGATCGGCGTCGCCGACGCCTATTATCAGCGGCTGATCCACGCCGGCCGCTACGACGTCGCGACCCGCGCCTTCCAGCTCGTCCTGGGCAAGGCCGAGTCGCCCCAGGTGAAGGACTACCTCGCCTCGCGACTGGACCGGCTCAAGCTCGTCGGCCAGGCCGCACCCGCGATCCGGGGCGTGGACCTGGACGGTCGCCCCTTCGACCTGGCCGCCCACCGCGGCAAGGTGGTGTTGGTCGTCTTCTGGGCCACCTGGTGCCTCCCCAGCGCCGCCGAGACGGCCTGGCTCCAGGAGACCTACGCCGCCGCCCACGCCCACGGCTTCGAGATCGTCGGCGTCAACCTCGACCCCCTGCAAGACGAGCAGCCGAACGTCGCGGCCTACATCCCCGCCGTCCGTCGGTTCGCCCTCGACTACAACCTTCGCTGGCCGATCCTGATGAACGGCCCCGGCGACGCGGACATCGCCAGGGCCTACGGCGTGGCCGAGATCCCCGCCAGCGTCCTCATCGACGCCGAAGGCCGGGTCGTCGGCATGGACCTCGTCCGCAAGAACCTGGAGCCCACCGTCTCCAAGCTCCTCGGCCGCTGATCGCCGACTCACGGGCGACCGGATCGCGAATCCCGACGGCTTCCCGGCTCGTCCCCCCCTCAACTGACCCCTTCGGGGTCTGTCTTCCCCCGCGAGGGGGGAAGACCGCCGCGCGCGTCATGGCTCACGCCGGCCTGAGGATGCGACGGCGGTCGTCCCCTCGTCCGGCCTTCGGCCACTTTCTCCCACCCGGGGAGACAGGAGGATCGCGCGGCGTCAGCGTGCGACGGCCGGGGCCGGGGGGATCGTGGCGGCGCTGAGGGAGTCGTAGAGGCTCAGCAGGAATTCGTGGAACGCCTCGGCGATGCGGGGCGTGGAGTCCTCGCGAATCTCCTGGAGCGCGGGGCGGCCGTAGTCGAGGAGCTTCTGGCGAGCCTCGGCGGCCAGCGCGATCGGGGCCCAGCCCTGCGCGTCGACCTCGCGGCGGACGTTGACGACGGCCTGGTCGGAGACGTCCCGCTTGGCCTTCAGGTCGCCCTCGACCGGGGAGTCCGCGGGCCAGACGAGTTCGCCGGCGGCGTCGAAGAAGCTCGCCAGCGGCAGGGACCGCCGCGAGGGGCGGGCCTGGCGTCGGCGGGGCCGGGGCGGGTGCGGGTGCGGGCGTCGTGGGCGTCGCCTGGCCGAGCGAGGCCGGAGGCGATGCGGGGCGGCGTCGGCCGGGCGATCGTCCCCGCGCGTCGTACTGGGTGACGAAGCCGTTGTCGCGGATGCGGTTGACGTAGGAGTTGGGGTTGTTCGCGTAGACGTTGTTCGAAGGCGGCCGACGGCCGCCTCGGGCGGCGTTCTGCAACGCCCAGTCGTTGATGAAGTTCGTCGGCGACGGGACGTTGTTCCAGGGCATGAACCAGCCCATCCCCATGTCTTGCCCCCGCGCGGGCCGCGGCGACCAGGAGACAACGGCCAGGCAGAGCAAGAGGGCCGGCGCGACTTGACGCGTCTTCATGTTCGTCGGGCACCCGAATCGGGACGAGGGGGAACCCTTGAAGAGAAGGACGCACGGGGACCGGCCCGCGACGCGCCCGACGGATCGAGGGCGGATGGCTTCGCGGGATTCATTCTATGTCGATCGGGGAAGGATTTGAAGCGCCGGGCCGGGTCGTCGCGATCGGGATCCGGCGCGCGGGCCCGCCCCTCGGCCATCGGGTGGTCCCGAAAGCCGTGGGGCGGGCTCGTCGGATCGGATCGGTCGCGTGCGGCGGCGATCGAGGGCCCGACGCAGCCATGGTCGGGCCTCGCGAGCGTTCCGGCGCCGCATCCGGAGGGAGTCGGGACGGATCGCTGGCGGGTCAGGTCCCGAATTCGGGGCGGCGTAGGGAGAGCTGCGACTGGAGCCGCTGGATGATCGACGAGTGCATCTGCGAGACGCGGGATTCGCTCAGGTCGAGCGTCGCGCCGATCTCCTTCATCGTCAGTTCCTCATAATAGTAGAGGATGATGATGAGGCGTTCGTTGCGGTTGAGCCCCTTCGTCACCATGCGCATCAGGTCTTTGCGCTGGAGCCGACGGGTGGGGTCCTCCCCCTTCTTGTCCTCGAGGATGTCGATCTCGCGGACGTCCTTGTAGCTGTCGGTCTCGTACCACTTCTTGTTGAGGCTGATGAGGCCGACGGCGTTGGCGTCGGACGCCATCTTCTCGAACTCCTCCATCGGCAGGCCGAGTCGCTCGGCCAGCTCGGCGGGGGTGGGAGGTCGGCCGTGCCTGGCCTCCAGCTCCTTGCGAGCCTCTTCCATCTTGGTGGCCTTGGAGCGGACCAGCCTGGGCACCCAGTCCATGGTCCGCAGCTCGTCGAGCATGGCCCCCCGGATCCGCGGGACGCAGTAGGTCTCGAACTTGACGCCGCGCGTCAGGTCGAAGGCGTCGATCGCGTCCATCAGGCCGAAGACGCCCGCCGAGATCAAGTCGTCGAGGTCGACCCCCTCGGGGAGGCGCTGCCAGATGCGTTCCGCGTTGTACTTGACCAGGGCCAAGTAGCGCTCGACCAACTGGTTCCGCATCTCCGTGGTGGGCTGTTCCTTGAACTCCCGCCAGAGTTCCGTCACATCCACATCCACTTTGGTTGACATCCTGACCTCCGTGTCGGCTGCGCGAGGGGGCGCACATCCCTGTGCGGCCCCCGGCGACGGACGAGGAATCCGTCCCCGGTGATCGCGGGGCGTTTCGCCCGATCCACCGCGTCCCGCCCCGCCGGGGTCCCGGTCCGCGTCGATCGGGGTCGTCGCCCCTGTCCCCTCGCCATTCAAGGAACTCGATCCTCATTACTCATCGGACGATCCGGCCATTCGTCTTGAGCCTTGCCATCCGAAGAATCCGAACAACCCGCGCGATCAAACCAACCCCGCCCATCCCTGGGTGTGGGGAGGCCCCGTCGCGGCGGTCACCCCGCGTTCCGGGGGGTCCCGCGTCCGCCCCGAGGGGCCTGTCCCGAGAGCCATCCGGCCCGAACGGACGCGTCCCGGAGCCCGGGGGCTTCGCGGTCGGCGTCGATGCGGGGGGACGCGGGTGCGGAGGTCATCCGCTCCCAGTCCCTCTGGGCTCGAACCAGTCGTCTCAGGCTCTCGGCTTGGTCGTTCATGGAACGCCTCCGTGGGGACGCGGCGGAAAGGGACGAGGCACTCGGCGATCGGTCTCGGTCTCGGTCTCGGGCTCGATTCATGCGATCGACTCCTCGCCCAGGATCAGGCGGGCGAGCCGGTCGCGGGCCGCGAGTTCGAGGTCGTCGGGGACGGCCTGGCCGGTCGTCAGATAGGCGACCGGTCGGTCGGCGCGACCCAAAACCGCGAGCAAGGGCCCCAGAGTCTCGGCTTCGTCGAGCTTGGTCAAGATCAAGCGGTCGGGACGGGCCGGAGCGAAGAGGTCGGCCGCGGCGCGCAGGCCGCGGGGCGAGGTCGACGCCGACAGGACCAGATGGACCTCGTCCGGCCGAAGACGCCCCAGCAGGTCGCCCAGCTCGCGGATCCGGTCCTGGTCGCGAGGGCTCCGCCCGGCGGTGTCCACGAGGACCACGTCCACCGCGCCAAGGTCGTCCAGGGCGCGTCGGGCGGCGTCGGGATCGTCGGCGACGGCCAGCGGCAGGTCGATGATGTCGGCGTAGGTCCGAAGTTGTTCCACGGCGGCGATCCGGTAGGCGTCCACCGTGAGGAGGCCGACCTTCACGCCCTGACGGAGCTTGAGCGAGGCGGCGAGCTTGGCGAGGGTCGTCGTCTTGCCGACGCCCGTCGGCCCGACCAGCGCCACGACCCGCCGCGTCCCGGAGACCGCCCGGATCGGCGGCGCGACGGCCAGGGCGTCTTCCAGGGCTCGCCGGACGGCCGCCAGGGCCGCGGCGGGGGTCGCCAGGTCCTCCGGCGCCGAGCCGCTCGCGGCCTCGCGGACGAGGGCCCGCGCCGACGGCTCCGGCGCGTCGGCCTCCAGAAGTCGGGCGTAGGCCGAGGCCAGTTCGCGGGGGAGGTCGGGCGACCACTGCTCCATGAGGCCGCGTCGGCTGAGCGCGCCGACCATCGCGTGGACCCGGCCCAGGTCGCCCCGCAAGCCGCGCGGCGGCCTGGCGGCGGCGGGGGCCGCGAGCCATTCCGAGGACGGCGACGAGGCGTCGACCTCGACCGTCGAGTCGGCGGACAGGCCGAAGAGCCGTCGGCGGCGGACCTCGCGGGCGGCGAGGATCACGGCGTCGCCGCCGAGGTCCCGGCGCACCCGCGCCAGCGCTTCCCGCATCGTCCGGCCTCGATAGGTCCTGGCGTCCACGGCCCCTTCCATCCCCCGCATTGCGGGCCTCTCGACGCTCATGCGAACGCCTCGGTCGTCGCGAACGTCACCGGATCGACCGCGGGCTCGGCCGCCTCGGAGTCCTCGGCGGGCTCCTCGACGATCGTCCCCAGGACCTCGACGGGCGTGTCGCGGGGGATCTCGCGCTGGCTGAGGACGACCAGCCGGGGCAGGTCGGCCCGGGTCAGGTCCTTGAGCACGGCGCGGGCCGGGGCCGAGGTCAGGACGATCGGCGGCAGGCCGACCTCGATCAGGGCGCCCACGCCTTGCGCCACGGCGCGGAGGATGCTGCGGACGGTCTCGTCGCCCAGGGCTTCCGAGGGATGGGCCTCGGACTGGCCCGCCACGATCGAGAGCCGGGAGTTGAGGTCCTGCGAGAGCGTGACCACGCGGATCCGGCCGTCGCCCGAGCGGTGGCTCTCGGTGATCTGGCGCGCCAGGCTCTGGCGGGTCAGCTCGGTCAGCGGCTCGACGTCCGTGGTCTTGCCGGCGTGGACCGCCAGCGTCTCGAGGATCGTCTCCAGGTCGCGGATGCTCACCTGTTCGCGCAAGAGATTCTGCAAGAGCCGCTGAAGTTCGCCCGGCCTGAGCAGCCCGGGGACGACCTCGCCGGCGAGCGTGGGGGCCGTGGCCCGGACGCGGTCGAGCAGGCGTTCGATCTGGTCGCGGGTGAGCAGCTCGTCGGCGTGGCTGCGGACGATCTCGCCGAAGTGGGCGGCGACGACGGCCGACGCCTCCAGGATCTTGCAGCCGGCCAGCTCGGCGACCTCGCGGCCCTCGGCGTGGATCCAGACGGCCGCCTCGCCCGTGGCCGGGTCGACGGCCTCACGGCCTTCGGGACGCTCGGCCAGGCCCGCCGGCGGGATCGCCAGCAGGCGCCCGGCGTAGGCCGTCCCGCCGCCGACGATGGTCCCACGGATCTTCACCCGGTATTCGTGCGCGGAGAGCCCGATCTCGTCGTGGATGCGGACCTGGGGGACGATCAATCCCAGCTCGCGGGCGACGTTCTGGCGGACGGTCCGAAGCCGCTCCAGCAGGTTCCCGCCCCGGGTCGAGTCGGCCAGGCTGATGAGTCGATAGCCGATCTCCAGCTCCAGCAGGTCGACGTGCAGGAGGTTCTCCATGTCGTCGGAGGCCGGGTCGCCGGAGACGCGGAGGGGCTCGGCGTGCGGGGCCTGGGGGGAAGGGTTCGGCCGGGTCGTCGTCGGTTCGGCGGAGCCCGCTTCCTCGACCCGGATCGGCGTCCGCTTCGGGGGCGAGGTCGGCCGTGCTTCGGGCTCGGCCTCGTCCCGTTCGTAAGGGGACGCGTCCCGCAGCCGATAGGCCCGCCAGCCGAGGACGCCCGACAGGACCAGGAGCGGCAGCTTGGGGAGCGGCGTGAGGGCCAGCAGGCCGAGGAAGACCGACGAGACGCCCAGCACGCTGGGATTCCGCGTGAGCTGGCCGACGACGTCGCGGCCGATGTCGCTGGCCGAGGACGACCGCGTGACGATCAGGCCCGCCGCCAGCGAGATCAGGAACGCCGGGATCTGGCTCACCAGCCCGTCGCCGATCGTCAGCTTGGTGAAGACCTCCACGGCCTCGACCGGCCGCATGTCGTGCTGGACCACGCCGATGAACAGGCCGCCGGCGATGTTGACCATCAGGATGATCACGCCCGCCACGGCGTCGCCCCGGACGAACTTGCCGGCGCCGTCCATCGCCCCGAAGAAGTCGGCCTGGCGATAGACCTCGTCGCGACGGGCGTGCGCCTGATGCTGGTCGATCAGCCCGGCGTGGAGGTCGGAGTCGATGGCCATCTGGCGGCCGGGGAGGCCGTCGAGCATGAACCGCGCGGCGACCTCGCTGATCCGCGTGGCCCCCTTCGTGATGACGACGAACTGGATCACGACGAGGATCGCGAAGAGGATCGCGCCGACGAGCACCTGGTCGCCGGCGACGAACTCGCCGAAGGCCCGGATGACCGAGCCGGCCGCGTCGACGCCGTGCTCGCCGCCCCGCGTCAGGATCAGTCGGGTGGTGGCCACGTTGAGGACCAGCCGGGTCAGCGTGGTCGTCAGCAGGATCGTCGGGAAGGCGCTGAACTCCTGCGGCGATCGGATCGCCAGCGTCGTCAGCAGCACCAGGACGGCGAGCGTCAGGTTGGCCGACAGGAGGAGGTCGAGCAGCTCCGGGGAGACCGGCACGACGAAGACCAGGACCGCCCCGACGATGGTGATCGGCAGGACGAGTCCCGAGGCGGTTCGCCACGCGGCGGCGGCACGATCCGATGTCGACGGAGGCATTCCATTCCACTCCCAACGGACCGAACGACGTACGCCCCACGACGCCGGCGCGGAGAGCGATCTTCGCCCCGCGCCATCCCGCCGAAACCTCCCGGCCATCCTCGCCGGCCGCCCCTCGCAATCGAAGGGAGGGCGACCCGTCGAGCCTTGTCCCGATGGGCCCGAATCGGCCCACGTGATGTGTGCGGGGACAATACTTCGATCGCCCCGGATTGTCCAGGGCGAATGACGCTCCGGCCGGGGTTTCGGCGGCCGGATCAGGCGATCGGCCAGGCCTCGCGAAGCTGGGCGAGAAGGAGGGGATCGGCGATCGCCGTTCGGGGCGCGGAAGCGTCCGGCCGCGACGCGATCCGCAAGGCCAGCTGCGCCGCCTCGCGTTGCGGGAGCTTCGACCGGACGGCCGCCTGGCGGATCGAGGCGGCCGTCGCGCCCCTCGCGACGACCCTCACGAACACCTTGCGCGGCGGCGGGCCCCCGCGAGCACGACGACGAGCCCGGCGTCGCCGAGCAGGGCGAGCGAGGAGCCGTCCAGCAGCTCGGGCGTGCCGTCGCGAAACGCCTGGGCGAGCCGCCGACGCGAGGCGCGGACCTTCGGGTCCCCCTCGATCGTCCGCAGGTCCTCGCGATGCTCCTCCGGGGTCGTCCTCAGCATGGCCTCGAACCGGGCGGACCGAAGGCCGTAATCCACCAGCCCCACGGCGAGCATCGCGCCTGCCAGGGCCCACGCGGGGGTTGTGAGGATCGCGAACGCGGCCCGCGCGGCCTCGGGGAACTCCAGGAAGCTCAGCCCCTGCAAGGCTCCCCACCGCGAGCGAACGCCCCAGGCCGCCACGACCGCCAGGATCATCGCCTTCACGACCGACCAGACGCTCCGCTCCAGCTTCGCGACGAAGCCCCCGTCCCGTCCCACCCGCCACAGCCGCGAGAGATCGGGCGTGATGAGGGCCGGAGCCCAGAGCCCGCGGACCTGGAACTGGTGGCCCGCGAACGCGCCGAGGGCGAACCCGCCCACCACCACGCCGACCGGCAAGGCCACGCCCAGCATCGCGTCTCGCACGATCCGGGCCAGGTCGAACGGGTCCGAAAGTCGGGCGACGGGGCCGATCAACGGCGACCGCACGAGGTCGACGAGCGCCCCGGTCAGCCGGGTCTCCATCCCGGCCAGCAGCGCGACCGCCACGAGCCAGCCGGCCGCGGCGGTCAGCTCCGGGCTGTGCGCCGCCTGGCCCTGCTCGCGGGCGAGCTGGCGACGCATCGGTGAAGCGGGCTGCGTGCGATCCTCCGACATCGATCCCGTTCCTCCCTCGCTCAGAAGGCGCCGCGAGCCCAGTCGAGCCAGGCGGCGTCCAGGCAGGCCGCCAGCGCGGCGAGCCCCGCCATCACGAGCAAGACGCCCAGCAGCGCGCGGATCGGCAGCGAGAGCGCCATCAGCGGCACGCTCGGCGCGAGCCGGCCGAGCCATCCCAGGGCCACCCCCGCCGTCGCCAGCGCGACCGCCGGCGGCGCGGCGGCGTGGACCGCCAGCTTGAGCGCCTCGGCCGCCTGCGCGAAAATCCCCTGGATCGTGGCCCGCTCGAAGACCAGCCGACCGGCCGGGACCGCGCGGAAGCTCTGGAGCAAGGCCTCGACCATCACCAGCGGCCCGTCGACCGCCAGGAACGCGACGATCGCGAGCAGGCCGTAAAGATGCCCGAGCGCCGTCAGCTCCTCGCCCGTCTCGGGGTCGAACAGCGACGCCGTCGACATCCCCGCCTGCGCCGCGACGAGGTCGCCCGCCTGCTTCGCCCCCGCGACCACCAGCGACGCCGACAGCCCGAGCAGGCCGCCGACCAGAAGCTCGTTGACCACCAGCCAGGCCAGTCCGTAAGGCGAGGTCGGCGCGCCGACCAGCGGCGCGGCGAGGGGGATCATCCAGGCCCCCAGGATCAGGGCCAGGACGATGCGGAACCGCCAGTCGATCCCCGGCGCGGCCAGCACCGGCGCCGTGAAGCAGACCCCCGCCGCCCTCGCCGCGATCAGGGCGCAGGCCGCCCCGTTCGCGGTGAGCCAGCCGACGTCGAACGGTAGGTCGGTCATCTCGGCGCCGCCCTTCGCATCCAGATCAAAGCATATCCGGGATCGAGCCGATGAGGTCGACCGTGAAGTCGATCCAGCGGGCCGCGAGCCAGGGGAGCAGCACCAACGTCGCGACCACCACCGCCGCGAGGCGGGGGACCAACCCGACGACCGGCTCGTTCAATTGGGTCAAGGTCTGGAGGACGTTCACCGCCAGCCCGACCACCATCGCCGCCGCGAGCAGCGGGCCCCCCAGCATCAGCGAGAGCCTAAGCGCCTCGCGCGTCCAGTCGATCGCCTGGTCCATGTCCACGCGGAGCCCCCCTCCCACCTAAGCCGAAAATCCGGCGAGCAGCATGTCGGCCACGAGCAGCCAGCCGTCGGCCAGCACGAAGACGATCAGCTTCACGGGCGTCGAAACCAGGGTCGGCGGCAGCATGAACAGCCCCATCGCCGCCAGCACCGCCGAGACCACGAGGTCGATCACCAGGAACGGAAGATAGAGCATGAACCCGATCTTCAGGGCCGTCGTCAGCTCGCTCAGGATGTACGCCGGGGCGACCACGCCGATGGCGAAGTCCTCCGGGCGTTCCGGCTGCTCCGCGCCCGGCGTGCCGCCGCGCGAGCGCTCGTGGAGCGTCGTCAAGTAATCCTGATGTTCGGTCATGACGATCTGGTCGACCATGAACGTCTTGATGGGGATCGACCCCGCGTTCCAGGCGTCGACCGCGCCCGCCCGGCCCGCCATGTACGGCTCGACCGCGTCGGCGTAGACCCGTTCGGCGACCGGCCGCATGATCAGGGCGCTGAGCAGCAACGCCAGCGCGGTCAGGACCTGATTGCCGGGGACCTGGGGGCTCCCCAGGGCCTGCCGAAGCAGGATCAGGACGATGTTGATCCGCACGAACGGCGTGATCATGAGCAGGGCGACGGGCGCCAGCGAGACCGCGCCGAACAGCACCACCGACTGCACCGTGCGGGCCGCGCCCGACACGTCCACCGCCGCGTCCGGCCGCGGCGCGGGCTTCGCGGCGTCCGATTCGGGGGCCGCATCGACGACCACCGCGGGCTCGTTGAGCCGCGAGACGGCCGCGGACTTGCGCACGGCGCTCGTCGGCGTCTGCGCCTGCGACCGCCCCGCCAGGACCGGCGAGAGCATGACCAACAGCGCCACGACGCTCGCCATCGGGAGGACGAGGAGTTTGCGGTCTTCCCTCCGCGTCCCGCTCATGATTCGTCTCCGATCCGCACGTCGAAGCGTCTTTGCGCGGGGACCGGTCGATGCGAAGCGGAGGGCGAGGCGTCCTCGACGGCCTCGTCGTCAAGCTCGCCGAGGAGCGTGGGTGCGCCCTGGGGGCCGGCGCCGATCAGCAGCGTCCGGCCGCCGGCGCGGACGGCGAAGACGGCGTGTTTGGGCGGCAGCGCGACTCGGCCGACGACCTGGAGCTTGATCGAGGGGCCGCCCGCGCCCTGACGTCGCGCGGCGATGCAGACCACTCCGGCCCCGCCCAGGACCAGCAGCATGAAGGCCGTCCCCAGCCACCAGCCCTGCGACCCGGTCGCCAGCGACGACGCCCGCGCCCGCTTGCTCGCGACCGTCGGCCGCGAAGCCTTCGCCGCGTCGGCCGCGGGGGCGGAAGCGTCCTGCGCCGAGGCGGCCAGGGTCGCCGCCAGCAGCAGCGCGGGGACCAGGAGGGCGATCTTGGCTCTTGCCATGCGAGAGTCCTTCGTGAGTCGCGGGTGCGGTTCGGCGGGGGTCGGCCGGGCGGGGGTCAGACCAGGACTTCCTCGCGACCGCTGGGGTCGGGCAGGTCGATCACGCCCTGGTCGTAGAGGATGCGGATCCGCTCCGAGACCTCGACCTGCGCGACCTCGGTGTCGGAGAGCCGGAACGGGCCGAGGTTCTCCAGATAGCGCTGGAGCATCTGACCGGCCGAGGCGTTCAGGGCGCCGAGCACCTTGGCCCGCAGCGGGGGGGCCGATCCGGCGAGGGCCAGGGCCCAGGCCTCGGCGTCCTCGGCGCGAAAGGCGGCGCGGATCTCGCGGTCGTCCATGCGGAGGAGGTCTTCGAAGACGAAGCAGAGCCGCCGCAGGCCGAGGCTGAGGAACTCCTCCAGGACGACGGCCTGCTCGGCCGGGTCGACCCGATCCATCCGGGCGATCTCCCAGGTGACCGCGTCGACGGCGTCCCGATCGAGATGGGCGAGCATCTGGGTGGATAGCGACTGCTCCAGGCTCACCAGGACGATCGCCGCCTTGCGGAGCGGGGGGATCGCGGCGACCGACGGGGCGTCGGACGGCGAATCTTCGGCCGCGAGGGGGTCGGCCCCCGCGCCGAGGTCGCCGCGCGGGAACTCGGCGCCGGATTGGGGGCGGTGGGCCGCTCGGGCGGACGTGGACGAGGTCGACGCATTCATGACCTTCCCCCCCCCTGGCTCGTCCAGCGATTCAGCACGCTGAACGCGGTCTCGGGATTGCGGCGGACGAATTCGAGCACCCGTTCGGTCGGCGCCGGCGCGCCCGCCGCGCCTCGGTGATATCGCAGATCGCCTCGCGACGGCGAGGCCCGTCGGGCCGGCGGGCGGCTGCCGAAGAGCCAGGTGCCAAAGGCCACCAGCGAGGCGGCGGCGGCCCCCGCCGCGCCCGCCATCGCCCAGTCGCGAGCCGACCGCCGCGACGACGCCGCGACGCTCGCCGGCGTGTGCTCGGGGGGCATCCCGTCGAGCAAAAGCTCGACGAGCGTCGGCTCCCAGTCGACCGGATCGGCCTCGGGGACGACCAACTCGACGGTGTCGCGTATCAGCGCCTCGGTGCGGTCCTTCAGGGCGAGGTGCTCGTCCTGCGAGGCGTGGCCGCCGTCGGGCATGAGGCCGGCGTTGAAATAGTAGCTTCGCGGCACGAGCACCCGGACCCGGCCCCGGCCTCGGGCCGGCTCGGGGGCCTCGGCGACCGCGACGGTTTCGGCGGCGGGAGGCAGGTCGTCCGGCTCCAGTTCCATGGCGCGATTGAGGCCGACGGCCAGCCCCGCCTCCAGCGGCGATGCGGTCCCGGGGCGTCGCCGCGCGGCGGTTTCGGTCGCGCGGGGCTCGGGAGGAGCGGGCGGGTCCTCGATCTTCACGTCGACCCGCGCGCCCTTGATCCAGTCCAGCTTGTCGAGGATGCGGCGGCTCAGGTCTTCCTCGCGGGCCCGGTTGTTCGAGAGCGCGGTGAGGGCCGGGTTGTCGGCGTCGCGGTAGAGGCGGCCCTCGTCGTCGACGACGGTGAACGATTGCCGGGTCAGGCCGGGCTCGGCCGCGGTGAGGATCGAGGCGATCGACTCGACGGTGGCGGAAGGAAGCTCGCGGGTCTGTTCGGTGCGGACTCGCACCAGGGCCGTGGTCCGGGTCGTCGGCCGCAGCACGCCGCGCTGGCGTTCGCGGCTGATCCAGACGAAGGAGCTTTCGACCCCCGGCAGGTCGTCGATCATCGATTCGAAGACCTTGGCCCGCTCGCGCTGGGAGCGTTCCTCCTTGTCGCGAGGGGATTCCCAGAAGGACGAGGCGGCGGCGCCCTCGCGCAGCTCGTCGAGCGAGCGCGGGCCGAGGTCGAGCTTGGCGACGATCGCGGCGGCGGCTTCGGCCGATCGGCCGGCGACGCTCACGCGGCGGTCGTCCACCTTGTAGTCGATGTTCTGGGAGAGGAGCGCCCGCTCGACCTTGTCGAGGTCGTCCTGGCGGAAGGGCCGTCCCGAGGCGAGGTAGGCGCGCTCGGCCGGGGCGATCGACCAGGCGGCCAGGCAGCCGGCGACGGCGAGGCCGCCGGCCATCAGGGCCAGCAGCGCGAACCGCGCGGGTGCGGACCGTCCGGCCGTCGCCTTGCGGGTGCCATCGAGCCAGGAGCGGAGACGGGCCGGCGTCTTGCCGAGAGCGTCGAAGCGGAAGGTCGCCATCCATCCTCCACGGATCCGCCCCCGACGCGAGAGTCGCGCGGCGGCTCCGCCCATCCTTGGGCTTGGGGCGCCGAGCGCGTCACGGGGCGACCGTGTTATCCACATTCCGCCCGATCTGTCAATCGCGGGCGGGCCGTCCGGCCGGGTCGGCGACGGCCAGAGGGGGACGGCTCAGGAGAAGAGCGACTCGACGAACGCGTCGGCGTCGAAGGGCTGGAAGTCCTCGATCCCCTCGCCGACGCCCAGGAACTTGACCGGGAGCTTCATGGCCTGCCGCACGGCGACCACGACGCCCCCCTTGGCGGTGCCGTCGAGCTTGGTCAGGATGACGCCCGTGCAGCCGATGCTCTTGGTGAAAACCTCGGCCTGACGGATGGCGTTCTGGCCGTTGGTGCCGTCCAGGACCAGCAAAACCTCGTGCGGCGCGCCGGGGATCTGACGCTGGACGACCGACTTGATCTTCTCCAGCTCGCGCATCAGGTGGGTCTGGGTGTGGAGCCGACCGGCGGTGTCGACGATCAGGATCTCGCTGCCGCGTGCCAGGGCGCGCTGGCAGGCGTCGTGGGCGACGCTCGCCGGATCGGCCCCCGGGGCCCCCCGGACGATCTCGCAGCCGGCGCGTTCGGCCCAGATCGAGAGCTGGTCGGCCGCCGCGGCGCGGAAGGTGTCGCACGCGGCCAGGACCACGCTCTTGCCCTGGTCGCGGTGCCGCTGCGCCAGCTTGGCGATCGAGGTCGTCTTGCCCGAACCGTTGACGCCGGCGACGAGGTAGACGCTCGGCTTCCGGGCCGCGACCGTGAGCGTCTCCGGGCTGTCGTCGCGGAGCAGTTCCTTGAGCTGCTGCTTGACGAACGCCACGAGGTTCTCGTCGGCCGTCTGGTCGGCGAACGCCTCGCGCACGGAGTCGATGATCCGCGAGGTCGCCGTCACGCCGACGTCGGCCTGGATCAGCCGCCCTTCCAGCTCGTCCAGGAACGCCTGGTCCACCTTCCGGCCGAACCACGACCGGACGTTGAACAGTTGCGCCGTCTTCGCCAGACCCTTCTTGAACCGCTCCAGGATCCCTTTGATCGCCATGTCCGCCCTTCGTCTCCCTCGAAATTTCCTACCGCAGCCCGCGGGCGCGACCCGCGCAGATACGACGTATTCTAGCATGTCGAGCCCGTCAGGCCGTAGCCGGGTCCGACGTCCCCGTCGCGCGTCGGCGGAGCCGTTCGAGATCGGCGTCGGGGGTGGTCGTGGCGCCGACGCGGCGGCCGGGACGGTCGGGGGCGTGGAAGTCGGAGCCGGCGGTGGGGACGAGATCGAGCAACTCGGCCCAGTCGCGGAAGCGGCGGCCGACGCGGTTCTGGACGCCCGGTCCGGCCGTCTCGACGGCCCCGAGCCCGGCCTCGGCGAGCGTCCGCAGCGAGTCGAACTTGAGATTGTAGGGCGGGTGCGCCCACGAGACGACGCCGCCGGCCCGGCGCACCAGGGCGATCGCCTCGAAGGCGTCGAGCCGGGCCTTCTCGACGCAGGCGGGCCGGCCGTCGGCGAGGTAGAGGTCGAAGGCCTCGCGGACGGTCTCCGTCTGCTTCGTCCGAAAGAGGTATTCGGCCAGGTGCCGCCGCCCCAGGACGGCCCTGGGGAAGCAGCGGCGGACGGCCGTCAGATCGACGATCAGGTCGAGTTCGTTCAGCTTGTCGGCCATCTCGGCGAACCGTCCGACCCGCTCCGTGCGGAGGCGGTCGACGGCGGCCAGCAGGTCGGGATGGTCGTGGAAGAAGTACCCCAGGAGGTGAACCTCCCGGCCCTGATACTCGCAGGTCAGCTCGACGCCGGGGACCAGCTCCACGCCCAGCCGGGCGGCCTCGTCGCGGGCGGGCGGCAGGGCGGAGACCGTGTCGTGGTCGGTGATCGCCAGGGCGGCGAGCCCGACCTGCGCCGCGGCGACGACGACTTCTCTCGGGGAGCAGGCGCCGTCGGAGTGCGTGGTGTGGATGTGCAGGTCGGCGTCGCGGCGGTTCACGCGGCGGGGCCTTCCCCGATGGGAGCCGGCGGGGCGACCTCGGCCTCGGCGGCGGCCGGGGATTCGACCGCGACGTCGGGATCGGCCTCGCTCCCAGCCTCGGCGTCCGAGCGGGGGGCGGGGTCCTGGAGCTGGAGCACCTTGTCGAGGATGCCGTTGACGAACCGGCTGGACTGGGCGGTGCTGTACCGCTTGGCCAGTTCCAGGGCCTCGTTGATGGCGACCTTGGCGGGGACCTCGGGGTGGTGGAGGATCTCGAAGGCGCCGAGGCGGAGGATGTTGCGGTCGATGGCGGCCATGCGGTCGAGCCGCCAGTTCTCCGCGACCTGCTTGATCGCGTCGTCGATCTGGGGCTGGTTCCCCCGCACCCCCTCGATGAGTCCGGTGGTGAACTCGACGAGCGGTCGGTCGCGCAGGAGCCGGCGATCGATGAATCGACGGACGTCGGTCGTCATGACGCCCGAGTTCTGCTCAAGCTGATAAAGCACCTGGAGGGCGACTTCGCGCCCTCGGGAACGTCGGGTCATGATGCACTCGCTTCGGCCTCGTCGGCCGCGATCAGACAGCTCGGCTTCGCCGTCCCTGGTCCACATCTCGTCTCGCGACGGCGCCGCTCGACCCTGGCCCGATCATAGCGTTTCGCGCCCCCCGGCGGAAAGACCAGTGCCCGTGGCGGCGTCGGGGGCCGGTCGGCCGGAACTTGGGCTCAAGGGGCGCCCCTGCGCCGACGATCGTTATGATAGAGGAATGAGGAGGGATCGTCCGGCCCGGTCGGACGCCCGTCGGGGCGTCGGGGTTGACAGGATCGGACGGTTGGGTAGATTCCGGCGCTCCATCCCGGCGACGGGGTGGCGTCGTCAATTTCAACGGAAACGAGCGTTCAGGCCGTGTCACGCGAGGAGTCGCCGGGCGGAATCGGGCCGGAACCGGAGCGGAGGCCGCGGGCCGTCCATCGCCCCGTCCTGATCGACGAGGTGCTCGAATGGCTCGCCCCGCGCGAGGGTTCGATCCTCGTGGACGGGACGGCCGGGGCCGGCGGTCACACGTCGGCGATGGCCCGCCTGGTCGGCGCATCGGGGCGGGTCGTCGGCTTCGACCGCGACGTCGAGATGCTGGAGCTGGCCAAAGCGGCCTGCGCCGGCCTGCCGGTCGATCTGGTCCACGCGCCCTACAGCGCGATGAGACGGGGGCTGGCCGGGCTGGGGATCGTCGCGGGGAAAGTCGACGGCGTGCTGCTCGACCTGGGGCTCTCGTCCGACCAGCTCGCCTGGCGGCATCGCGGGTTCAGCTTCGGGGCCGACGGGCCGCTCGACATGCGGTTCGACTCCGGTTCCGACGCCCCCACCGCCGCCGAGCTGCTCGCGGAGCTGTCGGCCGAGGATCTGGCCAAGGCGTTTTTCGAGTTCGGGGAGGAACGGTTCAGTCGCCGGATCGCCCGGCAGATCGTCGAAACGAGGCGAGCCGAGCCCCTGAAGACCACGGGCCAGCTCGCCGAGCTGGTCCGCCGCTGCATCCCGGGCCGCCTGCGGCACGGCCCGATCGACCCGGCGACCCGCGTCTTCCAGGGCCTCCGAATCCTGGTCAACGACGAGTTGGAGCACCTCGACGCGATCCTGACGGAGTTGCCCGAAATCCTCGCCCCGGGCGGGCGAGCCGCGATCATCAGCTTCCACTCGCTGGAAGACCGTCGCGTGAAATGGGCGTTTCGCAATGATCCGAGGTGGACCGTCCTGACCAAGAAACCCGTCACCGCGACGGCCGAGGAAACGGCCGTCAACCCCCGCGCCCGCAGCGCCAAACTAAGGGTGGCCGAACGATGGTCGAACCAGGAACCTACCCCGACCCCGACGAGCCCCAGGCCCTGACGCCCGACGCGGTCGCCTACCCCCCCGACGCCTTCGAATCCGACGGCGCCCCGACCGCGACGGACCACGAAGCTCACGTCCATCAAGCGATCGACGACGGATCGGAAGGGCCGACCGGCGCGATCGCGGACGCGGTCGCGGTCGACGATGCGGAAGCGAGCCCGGAAGCCGACGGCCCCTCGGCCCCCGGCGCGGCGGCGAAGCTCCTGGGCGCGGTCGGGACGGTCGGCGCGGCCTGCTGGCGTGGGGCCTCGGCGGCGGCGGTCGGCGGCTTGGGCCTGGCCTGGGCGTATCCCCGCGCCTCGGCCGCGTCGGGCCTGTCGGTGCTCGTGCTCCTCGGCGTCCTGTCGCTGAAGTCCGGCAAGTCGCCGACCCTGGACCTTCCCGGCCCCGAGGCGCCCCCCGCCGCGACGACCAAGGGCGATCCGGTCGTCCCGCCGGCCGACGACCCGGAGACGATCGCGGCGACCCCCCCGGAGGCGGAGGACGATGCCACGCCCGCACCGGCCCCCAGCCCGGCCGCCGCGCCGGAGGCCGTCGCCGACCTGCCCGCGCCCGCCCCCGCGACCGACGACCTGAAGCGGACGAGCGGTCGCGACGACATGGACTTCCCCGCCCTGCCCCCCATGAACGACCACGAGCCCGACTTCCCGGTCGCGGCCGATCTGGACGACGCCCCCGCGCCCAACGCCTCGCTCATGCTCGCCAGCGCCGGCTTCAAGCCCGAGGACGATCTCCCGGCGCCCGCGCCCGCGCCCGCTCCAGCCCCGGAGCCGGAGCACCAGGACGCCGCCCCCGCGCCCGCCCCGGCCCCGGCCCCGGTCGCCGAGCCCACGGCGGAGGCCGAACCGGCACCGGCTCCGGCTCCTGCTGCGGAGACCGCCCCCGCGCCCGCTCCCCCGACCGAACCGGCCCCCTCGCCGCCGGTGAACCTCGCGCCGACGCCGCCAGAGACCGCGCCCGTGCAGCCGGAGATCGCGCCGGCGCAACCAGTGACCGCGACGCCCACGCCGGAGCCCACGACGCCCACGCCGGAGCCGGAACCGCTCCCCGCACCGACGCCACCCTCGACGACCCCTGCGGCGGGGCTCGGCAGCTTTGACCTCCCGCCGATGGTCGACGCCGCGGCGGCGCCCCCTCCGGTCGAGCCCGCCGCGACTCCTGCGGTCGACGTCGCGCCGATCGACAAGCCCGCCGCGTCGGTCCCGGCCCCGGTTCCGGTCCCCGTCCCTTTGCCGAGTCCCGCGGTTTCCGCCCCGGCGGCCCCTACCGAGGTCCCCCCGTTGCGGACGATTCCCGACCCCACGCCCCTCGCCGAGCCGAAACGGGGCGCGAACGCCGGTGACCGCGCGACCGAGCGGCCCCCCGGCGATTGGGTGCCGATCAGGCACAGCCCCGGTGAGCCGCAGATCGATCCGGGGGTCATGGACCTGACCGACGACGAGTTCGACATGCGGACCGGTCGGCCGACCGCCGACCTGTTGGGCGAGCGTCGGCCGTTCGAACCCGAAGAGCCGATCCGGTTCGTCTCCGAGGCGGGCCGCACGACGGCCCCCGCGCCGACCGCCGCCGCGACGACGGCCTCAGCGGCAGTCGCGGCCAGACGCGACGAGGGCCGGATGGACACCGTGCTCCACAAGGTTCAGCCCGGCGAGAATTTCTGGACGATCTCGCGGACCCATTACGCCTCGGGCCGCTACTATCGGGCGCTCGGCAAGGCCAACTCCGACCAGTTCCAGCGTCTGGAAGACCTGTACGTCGGGGCCGTCATCCGGATCCCGCCCCCCGAAGACCTCGACACCGCGTTCATCGATCCGCCCGGCGGCCGTTCCGCCCGCGACCAGGACCCAGCCGCGCCCGAGATCTCCCAGGTGAAGACCGCGCTCCCCGGCGGCGCGACCTCCGTTCGACGCTCCAGCCGGCACGACGGCGAGCTTAATCTCCCCGTCTCCGACCCGTCGACCGAGCGCGTCGCCGACCGCGACGACCGCGATCGCCGCCGCACCTCTCCGCGCGAGGACCTGGAAGCGCCGGCGATCGCCACGCGCAACGCCGCCCCCCAGCCGGTCCACAAGGTCCGCGCCCGCGAGACCCTCCGCTCGATCGCTCGGGACCGCCTCGGCGACTCCCGCCGCGCCCCCGAGATCCTCGACCTCAACCGCGACGTCATCGACGACCCGGTTCACCTCGTCGTCGGCCAGCTCCTGTACCTCCCCGACGACGCGGAGTGACGAGACGATCCGTCGAACCGTTCCACGCGGCTCGCCAGGACGCCCGTCGCGGGCACGACTCGTCCCCGGCGGTTCTCTGACGACCCCCGAGGAAAGGCCCCTTCGAGCCGGTCGATCCTGACCATCACGGATTTTCTGGGCCTCATCACGTCCTTCCCCCCTCGCGGGGGCAGGTGGCCCGAAGCGCCGGATGAGGGGGAAGACGAGCACGAGAATCCGTCGGCGCGACATCCGGCCGCCCCGCGAAATCCGACGGCTTTCCGGCTCGTCACCCCCTCATCTGACCCCTCAGGGGGTCTGTCTTCCCCCGCGAGGGGAAGACCGTGATTGAGCACGATAACCGTCGGCGTTTCGTGCGGCAGGATCGCGAACTCCGACGGTTCTCGTACTCGTCTGCCCCCGATCGGGTCTGTCTTGCCCCGCGAGGGGGGAGAGACCGTTACGAGACCCCATAATCCGTGACGATCAGGATTTATCGAAGAGGGGCATCGCACGCGATGGGCTCTCGACCGAGCACCGTGTCGGAGCGAACGAAGACGGCCGGAGCGCCTTGGGGGGCGTCCGGCCGTCGGTCGGGTGGGTTTTGGAGGGTCGTCGCGGAGTCGGGCTCAGGCGGATCGCCAGGCCGTGTGGCGGGCGCGACGGCCGACGAGGGCGCGACGGGCGACGGCGAAGTCGTCGAAGGGGGCGACGCGGTCGGCGAAGATCTGGTAGCCGTTGCGGCCCTTGCCGGCGATCAACACGGCGTCGCCGCGTCGGGCGTCGGAAACGGCGGCCTCGATGGCGCGTCGGCGGTCGGGCTCGACGTGGACCTTGCCCGGCCGGCGGAAGCCGCCGAGGACGTCGTCGAGGACCTGATCGGGATCTTCGGAGCGAGGGTTGCCCAGGGTCAGGACGACGCGGTCGGCGACGGACTCGGCGACGTGCGACAGGGCGCGACGGGTGGCGCGGTCCTGGCCCCCCTCGGCGCTGAGCACGAGGTGCAGACGGCCGGCGGAGACGGACTTCAGGGCGGCGAGGGCCTGCGCCAGGGGGGCCGCGGTCAGGGCGCCGTCGATCCGAACGTCGAAGTCCTGGCCCTCGTCCACCGCTTCCAGGTGGTTCGCCACGCAGGCCACGCTTTCCAGGCCCGCCACCACGGCGTCGGCGTCGATGTGCAGCGACCAGGCGAGCGCGGCGGCGGCCAGGGCGTGGCTGACGTGCCGGACGCCGACCAGTCGCAGATCGACGGGCCGGACGCGATCGAAGCCCTGGAGCAGGAAGCGCGAGCCCGAGGAGTCGACGCGCTGGACCGCCGCCGAGACGTCGACCCGACCGGGTCGTTCGAGGCCGAAGCTGACGCGGCGGGCGTCCAGGTTCAGGCCGCCGAGGAGTTCGGCGTCCGGGTCGTCGTCGTTGACGATCGCCGCGCCCCCGGGGGCGATCTTGCGGAACAGGCGGGCCTTCGCCCGACGACGGCGCAGGGCCTCGTCGACGGGGGTGCCCGGCGGCAGGGCCAGGTCGGTCGCGACGGCCGCCTGGAAGGTCACGCCTTCGAGACGGCGGGACTCCAGGGCCTCGGCGCCGACCTCGATCACGCCGGCCTCGCACTGCTGCTCGACCATGTACGAGAGGATCGACGCCAGCCCGGCCGCACCGCCGGGCCAGGCCCCGTTGGGCTCGGTCCCGGCCTCCGCGAGCCCCGCGCCCAACGGCCGGGAGACGACGCCGTCGGACCAGCCGGAGCCGCCGACCAGGCCGCACCGCACGCCGGCGGCGTTGAGGATCGCGCGGGCCATCTGGCCGACGACCGTCTTGCCGTAGACGCCCGTGACGCCCAGGGTCGCGAGGCGGGCCGACGGATCGCCGGCGAGCGCCTGGCAAAGCCGCGAGTGGGCCGCGCGAGCGTCGTCGACGACCACCTGGAGCCGCCCGGCGTCGGGGATCTCGCGCTCGACCACGATCCCCGCCGCGCCCCGGTCGAGCGCCTCGCGGACGTGGCCGTGGCCGTCGTAGCGGGCGTCGCGGACCGCGACGAACACCTGGCCCGGATCGAGCCGGCGATGGTCGACGGCGCAGCCGGTGACCTCCCAATCGGCGCATCCCACGAATCGAGCCTCCGGGAGCAGCCTCCTGAGGCTGACCGAGGGGATCCCTCGCTGCGGTAGACGATCGACGAACCAGCGTGCCATGGGCATCGCCTCCTTGCCTTGCCAGCCTGTTTCCCCGCACCCCCCGCAACCGGCCCGCGGCGTCATCCTTGTACAGCCCGCGAAACCGGGGTCGGCATCATTGCAAGCCGCCCGCGCCTTCATCCCGCAAGGCGCTTTTCAGACGCCTTGCTTCCCGAAGCCTCGATCCAGCACGGCCCGTTGCGGGCCGCCGTCGACATGGAGGGTGCATCACCAGCAGGTCGCGGCATTCTTGGCGAAGCCTCGAAAAAAGGCAATGCCAAGACGCCCGGAAAGCCGATACGAATCGATTGCGCCACGCTGCACCGACTCAGTCCGTCGGGACGTCGATCGCCTCCATCGCGCGGAGGTCCTCGGGGGAAGGCCGACGATGCGTCCGCAGCAGCCAGTCGCCCCCCATCAACAGGTTGAAATTGAACCGCGGATAGACGTGGTGCAGGTAGTGGTGGCGGGCCACGGCGCGGAAGTACGAGGTGCGCAGCAGGCACGCGACCGGCCGTGGCGCCCGCCGCAGGGCCTCGCGATGCGGCAGGTGCAGATACGGGTGGACGAACATCGACAGCAGCGGCGCCGCCAGGGGCGCCGGCAGGGCCGCCAGCGCGGCGCATGGGCCGATCGCCCAGTACAGTCCCGGGACCAACGGCCAGACCGCCGCGCCGAAGGTGAGGAAGGCGCGCACGCCGACCGTCAGGCCGTAGCGCTCACGCTCGATCAACGGATCGCCCCGACGCCCGATGACCGCGTCGACACGGGCCTTGTCGGCCTCGTCCAGAAACTGCGTCACGTGATCCCGCGCGAACGTCAGCCCGTGATGGACGACCGCGTGGCGGTAATGGGCGCGGAGGAGGAATCCGCAAAGCCGGGGATGTCGCGCCCAGAAACGGCGCCGACGCGCGCCCGCATGGCCGACGACCCGATGCTGAATCGACTCCGCGAGGGTCGCCGCAAGGTACGACGCCCCCAGCCCGACCGCGATCTGGACCCAGGCGTTCATTCCCGCGGCCTCGCCACGATGTGGATGAATCAACCCACGCGCGGCCTCGCGCACGGCGAGCTATTATGGCGGGAAATCCGGGCCCACAAAGAAGATTCCGGAGAATTTTCGTCCAAAACGTGCAGACCGCCCCGCCGATCGCGATCAGGCGGGGGACGCATCCATGACGATGCCGGCGACGGCGGCCTCGGCTCGACGGATCTGGTGGAGCTTCCAGCCGAGGGTCAGCACCAGCAGCGCCGCGGGGACGAAGAGGTTGCCGTAGGCCTGGGCGTACAGGGGGAACGCGACCGCCGTGGCCGGGCCGAGGAGGATCGCGGCGAGCCAGGCGCGTTCCAGGGTCCGACGTCGGGGGTCGGACGCGGGATGTTCCAGGGCCTCGTTCAAGGCGACGGTCATCGGATAGATGAGCCACACGAACGCATAATTGAATGACAACGGCGAGAACATGACGATCAGGAGGGTCACGAGCGCGAATTCGATCGCGTCGGTCCGGGGCGTGCGGTCCCGCTCGCGAGGCAGGACGGCCAGCGTGAAGAGGCCCAACCCGGCCATGCCGGCGAGCGTCGCGAGCGTGACGGCCCGGAAGTCCCACGACGCGACATTCACCCGCCACGCCTTCTTGAGATCGTCGTCGATCCCCTCGAAGGCCGCCGCGATGGCCGACGAGCCCTGCGGCGGCCCTTCCAGGATCGCCTTGAGGTCGATCGAACCGTCCTCGCGCCCCCCTTCGGGAGCCCCCATCTTGCGGTCGCGACGGATCTTGCCGATGCGTTTCGCCAGGACGGCCTCGCCGTCGGCCGGCACGTCGCGCAGCAGGCGATGGGCCATCGCCATGATCGACTGGTTCTTGTAGCTGTAGGACCGGAAGGGACGCTGGGCGATCCCCTGCTTGTTGTAGGTGAACAGCATTCCGCCGGCCCAGACCTCCACGTCGCGCACGGCCTGCGCGGGGGTGCGGAACGCCAGGGGGACCACCAGAAGCCAGGCCGCCAGCGCGACGACCGTCGCGGCCGAGGCCCGCCATCGGCGGCGGTAGACGAAATAGCCCAGCGCCAGGATCGGGAACGCCTTGATCGCCGCCCCCGTCGCCACCAGCGTCCCCGCCCAGACGTCCTTCCCCTTCTGAAGACAGGCGAACGCGCCGAGCAGCAGGGTCAGCAGCGCCAGGTTCGGCTGGCCGAGTAAATACGTGTTGTGGATCAAGGCCACGATGACGAGCGAAGGGACCAGGTAGAGGAGCGGATTGCGCCCCTTCGCCCCGCCGCCGGTCGCCAGGCGTACCGAGAGGACCACGGCGCCCAGCCAGGCCGCGGAATGCACGAGCACCAGCAGCACGACCGTCGCATAAGGGCCCAGATAGCTGACGTATCCGAGCAGGGCGGCGGCCGAGGGCGGATACATGAACGGGAAGAGCCGGTTTGAATCCGGGTCGGGATAGACTTCCAACCCGCCGCGCACGGCGGCGCCCACCTGATACCAGAGGCTGTAGTCCTTGTTCGGCTCACCCCGGAACAGGTTGATCAGCGGGGGTGCCGAGAACACGACCATCAGGACGGCCATGAGCCCCAGCAACCGGCGATCCCAGGCCCGGAGCGACACGCCGCCGGCCGGCGTCCTCGCGTCGTCCGCGTCGCGACGGCGGCCGGAGGCCCCGTCCAGACCGTCCCTGGAGTCGGATTCGTCGGGGTGCGCCATGGTCCGAGGTGTCTCCCGCAGTCGACGCGGGCCACGCCGCGCGACGCGGAGCCGCCGGAGTCGACCCGTCCGTGAGAAGAATTCCATCCAGAAACAGGGGCGGATCCTAATCCACGCCCCGGATTCCGAGAACGCCAATCCGGCGAAAGGGCGTCCCCCGCCGCCAGGGCGGAACCGCCAAGAATGGCCATGACCACTTGCCGCCATGATTGGGCGCATGTTACGATCCGACCGCCGGATTGGGAGCGAGGTCGAGGCGAGTCATCGCACACGAGCCGCCTGCCGAGAAGCCGGGCCCGAGCGCGTGGCGGGGGACGCGTCCACGACCATCAACCCGAAGCGGCGACCATGAAGCTCATCCAGCGTCCGACGCGGGCGACGTCAACGGAACGGGGACATCGGGACGAGAGGCGGCCGCCCGAGAGGAATCGCCTGAGGCCGGGCCTGGACATCCTGGAGGACCGCCTGGCACCGGCCGGGGGGCCGGGGTTCGCGGTCGTCCAGCAGCCCGCGGCGGTCCAGGCTTACGTCGGCCAGGTCGCCGTCTTCTCGGCCGCCGCCGACGCCCCCGGCCTCTCGGTCCGCTGGCAGTCCAGCGACGACGCGGGCGCGAGCTGGTCCGACCTCCCCGACGACCGGGCCGTCACCGTGGCCGATGCGACGCGGACGTGGTACGCCCTCGCGACCGCGCCCGGTCAGGACGGCAGGCAAGTCCGGGCGGTGTTCTTCTCCGACCCGTCCGATCCGCTTCCGACCGCCGCGGCGTCCCTCGGGCTGGCGAAAGCCCCCTCGTCGATCGCGGTCGAGCCGAGCGCCAGCCCCCGGAGTATCGGCGAGCCGATGACCGTGTCGGTGCGGGTCGGCGCGGGGGTGTCCGGCCTCCCCACGCCCAACGGCGGCCTTGTGCGGCTCTCCATCGGCCCGCTCCAGCTTTCCGGCGCGCTCGTCGACGGCCGGGCGGTCTTCGACGTCCCGGACACGCTCGATCCCGGCGCCTACCCGTTCGCGGCTTCCTACGACGGCGACGCCTACACCGCCGCCATCTCGACGACGCTGGACTCGCTCGCCGTCCAGCGCGGGGCGAGCCGGCTCGACGTCCAGATCCCGCGCGAGGCGGCGCGGGGGGCCGCGACGACGCTGACCGCCTACGTCAACCAGTGGATGCCGGAAGGCCACCCGATCCCCGGCGGCGTGATCTTCATGGACGGCGGCCGACCGATCGACTTCGTTCAACTCACGCGACAGGCCGACGGCCGTTACGCCGCCGTGATCCGCACGTCGCAGCTCGCCGTGGGCGACCACTATTTCCAGCTCGTCTTCCTGGGCAACCCGCGGACCTACGCCGCATCGTCGGGCGTCTACCGGTTGACGGTCAAGCCCTCCGGGACGACCGTCACGCCCGGATGGGCCTCTCCGCTCGGGGTCTCGCCCGCGTCGACGTCCGGCGCGCCCCCGGTCTCGCCGTCGACATTCGATCCGGTCGGCCCGGGAGACGAGCCGTTCCGCCTGCTGGACGAATTGGCCGCCGGGCTCGACGACGGCTTCGGCCTGACCCTGTCCGCAACGGCCGACGGCTCGCTCCTCGCGGTCGGCGCGTTCGAGGAGGTGGTCGGCGGCTCGGGGGGCAAGGGCTCGGTCTCCATCTACGCCCGCTCCGGCGACGCCTGGGCCCGGACGGACCATATCGCGGCGGCCGGGTCCGACCGCTTCGGCTTCGACGTGGCGATGAGCGCCGATGGGTCGACGCTGGCCGTCGGCGCGCCCCTGACGGCCGTCGCCGGCCGCGCGTCGCAGGGGGCCGTGTACGTCTACGCGCGATCGGGGGGATCGTGGTCGCTCGTCCAGACCCTGACGGCGACGGACGGCCGCGCGAGCGATCGATTCGGCTACTCGGTGGCGATCAGCTGGGACGGCCGGACGATCGCCGTGGGCGCCGAACGCGGCGGGGGCGTGGCGCAGACGGCGAACAAGGTCTCGGCCTACGTCTTCGCCCGAGCCGAGGGGGCCTGGTCGCAGACGGCCGAGGTCGAGCCGGCCGAGGGGAAGGCGGTCCCCGTCGACTACACGGTCGGGGTCGAGCTGGCCGCCGACGGGGCCACGCTGCTGGTCACCGCGCTGACCATGACGACGCCCGGCGGCCTGGCCGCGATCTACTCGGCGAACGCCGGGGGATGGGTCCGTGATCTCTTCCTCGACTCGCGCGACTTCCCCGGGGTCTCAGGCCTGTCGGGGCGGGCCGCGCTCAGCTCGGACGGGGCCGAGCTGGCGGCCGGGGCGAGGATCGACGCATCCCCGGCCCCGTCGAAGCCCGCGATCCTGATTCTGACCCGTTCCGGCTCGACGTGGAGTCTGGCCGCGACCCTGACCGCCGACGCCGACCCGACCGACCCGATCGGCGCGGGGGCGCTGGGGGGCTCGAAGCTCGCCTTCAGCCCCGACGACTCGACGCTCCTCGCCGGGGCCCACGAGGCCGCCGTAGACGGCTCGGCGAATCGGGGCGCTCTCCACGTCTTCGAGCGATCGGGCTCGTCGTGGGCCCACGTCGCGAGGCTGACGGCGGCCGACGGGCGGGCGGGCGACAACTTCGGCGCGACGACGGTCGCGGCCGGCGGCGCCCTCTTCGTCACGGCCTACCGCCCCACCACGGTCGACGGCCATGCGCGGGGCGTCGTGTACGCCTATCGCGACGCGAGGGGCGACGCCGAGGTGGCGCGGCCCGCGGACCAGACCGTGCTCGTGGACTCCCCGGCGACCTTCACGGCCAGGGCGTCCGGAGCCTTCGCCTCGGTGCGATGGCAGGTCGACGACGGCGGCGGCTCGGGCTGGACGGACGTCCCGAACGCCACCGATCTCGTGCTCACGGTGCGGCCCCGGTTGGAGGATTCCGGCCGGCGCTTCCGCGCCGTCTTCCGAACCGCGAGCGGCGGCGCGTCCGCCTCTGAACCGGCGACGCTCACCGTCGTCGCGCACCGCGTCGACCTGGCCCTCAGCATCCGGGACAACCCGCGACGGGTGGGGGACCCCCTGCTGATCACCGTCGCGGCGCGATCGACGACGACCGACGAACGGCCCTCGGGGACCGTGGATCTGGCGATCGGAGCCTTCCGCCTGACGGCCTCGCTCGACCAGGGGGTCGCGGTCTTCTCGATCCCCACCACGCTCGCGATGGGGCCCCATACGGCGACGGTCTCCTACGGCGGCGACGGCGCGCGGTTCGGCGCGGCGGTCGCGTCCGCCCCCCTGGCCGTCGTGCGAGGGACGTCCACCCTGACCGCCGAGATCCCAGCCACGGCGACGGCCGGCTCGATCGTAAGGCTGACGGCCGTCCTGGGATACTCGGGGACCGTGGCGACGCCGGGGGGCGGCGTCATGTTCATGGACGGCGGCCGACCGATCGCCTTCGAACAGCTCTCGACGGCCGCCGACGGCCGAGTCACCACCGTCTTCGCCACCGCCGGGCTCGCGCGGGGCGATCATTACTTCCAGCTGGTCTACCTCGGGAACCCCGGGACCTACTTCTCGTCGTCGCCGATCTACAAGCTGACGATCGTTCCGCCCACACCGTCCGCGTCGAACTTTTCGCGGATTTCGAAAGCCTCGACGGCGGCGAATATTCCGGACTTATCAGATCCTCTTATTAACATATCGCAAAGCCCGAATCGACCCTCGCCGGCCGTCTCGAGGGCGTTTCGGGGCCGCATGAGGGACGCGGGGATCGCGCCGTCGCGGCCCCTCGCGCGAGCGCCGGAGGGGCTTCGCGGGGGATCCGCGGCACACAAGGCATCACGATATTTAGACTTGCAGTGACATCCATCCCGCCGACGCGGCGGGGGATTTCGGGCGACGTGAAGAATTCCATGAAATTCCACCTGATCCCCCTTCCGCAAGCGGGCCGAGTGGTGTCTAATCGAAGTCAGAATCACGGCGTCGCACTTCAAGAATCGACTCGAAGGACGACGAATCAATTAAGGTGAGGAGCCGGCCTTGCGATGGCGAGAAGCGCCATCGGACCCAGGCTGGACGCCACCCCCCCGCGACATCTCAAGTTCGCGAGACTTCGGCCTGCAATGGGCCTTGGGCGGCATTGCCCCGAACCAACCGCCGGATCGATCGAAGATCGCAACCGCGGTGCAAAACCTTCAGAAAAACTCGGAGATAGGGATCATGCACCCCTGCATTGGCTTCAGGTCGCTGGCCTTGACGGCCGCGATGTTCATGGGCCCCGCGTACGTCGCTGCGCAAGAGGCCGTCCCGGCGGCGCCGGCGGCGGCCCCATCGCCGCGCCGGCGGCGGCTCCCGTGGCGATGGAAGAGCACTCGGTGAAGCTGTTCGAACCGCTGACCGACTACGCGATGCCGGAGCGGGTGGGCCTGATCCTGACGTTGTTGATCGCGGTGGCGGGGCTGGGCTACGCGGGCATGCTGGTCGGCCAGGTTTTGGGCGCGGACCAGGGGACTCCCAAGATGCGCGAGGTGGCCGACGCCATCCGCGAGGGGGCGTGGGCCTACCTGATCCGGCAGGCGAAGGCGCTCTTCCCGCTGATCTTCCTGCTGACGCTGATCCTGTACTTCACGGCGCAGGCGTCGGGGGCGGTGCAGCTCGGCCGGGCGCTGGCGTTCTTCGTGGGGGCGTTCTTCTCGTGGCTGGTGGGGTTCGTGGGGATGAACCTGGCGGTGCGGGGCAACCTCCGCGTGGCCGCCGCGGCCCGGACGAGCTACGGCGACGCGATGCAGCTGGGCTATCGCACCGGGACCATCACCGGCATGCTGACCGACGGCCTGGGCCTGCTGGGCGGCACGGCGATCTTCATCATCTTCGGCGAGAAGGCCTATGAGGTCCTGCTCGGGTTCGGCTTCGGCGGCACGCTGTTGGCCCTGTTCATGCGGGTCGGCGGCGGCATCTACACGAAGGCGGCCGACGTGGGCGCCGACCTCGTGGGCAAGGTCGAGGCGAACATCCCCGAGGACGACCCCCGGAACGCGGCGACGATCGCCGACAACGTGGGCGACAACGTCGGCGACTGCGCCGGGATGGCGTCGGACATCTTCGAGAGCTACGAGGTCACGATCGTCGCGGCGATGATCCTGGGCTACGCAAGCTTCGGCCACAAGGGGGTGATCTTCCCGCTCCTGGTCCGGGCCATCGGCGTGGTGGGCTCGATCATCAGCACCTACAGCGTTCGGGCCAAGGCCGACAGCACCAGCGACGAGGCCTTGCACTCGGTCCACCGCGGCTTCGTGATCGGCTCGGTCATCAGCGTCTTCGGCTTCATGGCTCTGGGCCTGGCCTACCTGCACTTCGACGACGCCTACATCCACAACTATCCCCAGGCCGCCTACGGCTACAACGTGACCGAGGAGTTCGCCAAGGCCCGCGACGCCGCGCTGGACGCGGGCGTGCCGCTGAAGGAATTCACCCACGCCTACGAGGGCCCGATCCTCGCCGCCCAGCCGTTCTGGGCCGACCTGGGGATGGTCCAGGGCCTGGACATGCGGCCCGCCTGGACCTGCCTCATCGGCATCCTCCTGGCGATCGGCCTGAACAAGGTGACGAGCTACTACACCCACACCCAGTACGAACCGGTGCAGAGCCTGGCCAAGAGTTGCCAGACCGGCCACGCGACCAACATCATCCAGGGCCTGGCCGTGGGCTACGAGTCGGCCGTGGTATCGACCCTGGTCATCGCGGGGGCGATCTTCGTCTCGGTGGTCATCTATGAAGGGGCGAGCCCGCTGTTCGTCGCCTACGGCGTGGCGATGTGCGGCATCGGCATGCTGACCCTGACCGGCAACACGATCTCGATGGACGTCTTCGGCCCGGTGGCCGACAACGCCAACGGCATCGGCGAGATGGGCTACGACCGCGAGGAGATGGGCGAGGAGAACTACGCCCGCGCCCGGCAGATCCTGGCCGACCTCGACGCGGTGGGCAACACCACCAAGGCCGAGACCAAGGGGATCGCGATCGGCTCGGCGGTCATCGCGGCGGTGAGCCTGTTCTCCAGCTTCATCGCGGTCGTCGCGGTGGGGAGCGAGGACAAGGTCGCGACGATGCCCCTGAGCGAGTACATGGCCGAGGCCGGCAAGCTCTCCGTCGCCGCCCCGATGGTCTTCATCGGCGCCCTGATCGGCGGCGTCGTCCCCTTCCTGTTCAGCTCGATGCTGATCCGGGCCGTGGGCCGCGCCGCGTTCCTGATCGTCAAAGAATGCCGCACCCAGTTCCGCGACAAGGACATCTGGGCGGGCGTCAAGAAGCCGGACTACGGCCGCGTCGTCAACATCTGCACCTCGGCCGCCCAGAACGAGCTGGTGGGCCCCGCCCTGCTGGCGATCCTGATGCCGATCCTGGTCGGCATCTTCCTCGGCCCCCAGGCCCTCGGCGGCTTCCTCGCCGGCATGATCATCGTCGGCCAGCTCCTGGCCGTCTTCATGTCGAACGCGGGCGGCGCCTGGGACAACGCCAAGAAGACCATCGAGGACGAGCCCCGCACCGCGACCACCGGCAAGGGCTCCGAGAAGCACAAGGCGGCCGTCACCGGCGACACCGTGGGCGACCCCCTGAAGGACACGGCCGGCCCGGCCCTCAACCCGCTGATCAAGGTCATGAACATGGTCAGCCTGCTGTCCATCCCGGCCATCATGGCCACCGCGAAGGGCGACTACGCCTCGGCCCTCTACATCGTCGGCGTGTTCTGCCTCGCCGGCGTCGGCTGGGCCGTCTGGCGGTCCAAGACCGACAGCAAGGAACTCCGCGAGATGGAAGCCGAACTCGCCGGCTCCGCCGAGCAGGTCTTCGAGGGTTCCGCCCGCTGACCGGCTCGCTCGCTGAATGCTGAACGACGCGACGACCTTCGGGCCTCCCCGCTCCACCGCGAGCCGGGAGGCCCGCTTCATGCGCCCCGCGAGGCCGTCGCGGGACGATCGCGGGCCGAAGGCCGCGGCGAAGACGCTGAGATGAGATGGGGAGGGCCTGTGCGTCGGGGGGGTCGCACGGCCCTCGCTCGCCGCCCCGCGCCGGTTGCGTTTGTCGCATCGGGGACGATCGAGTAAGTTGGGAGGGGGGCGGATTGCTGACGTCGAAGGCGGGAGGTCCGGCGGTGACGGAATCACGGCGTGGCCGGGTGTGGGCGATCGCGTCCTTCCTCGGAATCTGGCTCCTGGCGATCTCATGGTCCCTCTCCCCGTCGACCGCGACGGCCCAGGAGTCGGAACCGGCGGCCGTCGCGACGGCCTCGACGGGGGGCGAACAGCTCGCCGGCGACGACGGCGGCGAATCGTTCCTGCGCTGGATGATCCGCGCGTCGGGCCTGATCGGCGTGCTGATCGCGGTGATGTCGTTCTACCTCGTCGCCCTGATCGTCTGGATGTCGATCCACTACCGGACCTCGGCCGCCGCGCCCCGGTTCCTGGTGCGCGAGACCCGCGAACTGCTGGACCAGCGGCGCTACGGCGACGCCTACAACCGGCTGGCGGCCGACCGCTCGCTGTTCGCCCGGGTCCTCGCGGCCGGGGTGCAGAAGCTCCCCGCCGGCATCCTCCCCGCGCGCCGGGCCATGGACATGGCGAATGAGGACGCCACGATGGAGATGGAGCACCGGACGACCTACCTGGCGACCGTCGGCACGCTCGGGCCGATGATCGGCCTGGTGGGGACGGTCTACGGCATGATCAAGGCGTTCCGCGTCATCGCCACCAAGGGGACCGCCCCGCAGGCCAGCCTTCTCGCCGAGGGGATCTCGACGGCCCTGTTCGCGACCCTCGAAGGGATCGCGATCTCGATCCCGGCCATCTACTTCTACGCCTTCTTCCGCAATCGCATCGCCCGGATGTCGCTCGAGGCCGAGAAGGCCGCCGAGCCGCTCCTGGAACTGTTCGCGCCGGGGGTCAAGCCCGAGACCTCGGCGACGCCCAATCCGGCGCCCGCCACCCCGGCCGGGCCGGGCTCGCATCCCCATCCGTTCGCGCTCAACGCGGCGTTGGCGGCGTCAGGCGGGGTCGCGCCGCGATCGGCGCTGCCGCCGGCCCATCCCGAGTGATCGCCCCCGGTCGAGGCCGCCCGACATGTCGCGCTCGTCCACGTCGCACACGCTGAACCCGAACCTGACGCCGCTGCTGGACCTGGTCCTCCAGCTGATCACGTTCTTCATGATGCTGGTCCACTTCGGCAACCAGATCGAGGGTGAGACCCGCGCGGTGCGGCTGCCGCTGGCGCCCGCCGCCCTCCCCGGCGCCGACCTGGCGCTGGACCGGCTCGCCGCCGCGATCGACGCCCGGGGGAACCTCCTGGCGGACGGCCGGGTCTACGAGGGCGAGGACGCCTCGGCCTGGTGGAAGCGACAGGCCGAAGCCCGCCGCGCCGGGCTCGAACTGATCCAGACGGCCCCGGCCGCCGAACCGACCCGCCCCGAAACCCCGACGCTTCGCCTGCAATTCCCGGCCCCGACTCCCGATCCCGGCGGTGAGCTTCCCACGGTCGTGGTCCTCCGGGCCGACCGCGAGGCGTCGTTCGGCGCGGTGCGGAAGACGCTCGCCGAGGCGCAGTCGCTGGGCTTCGCCAATTTCAGCCTCGTGGTCCTGAACCGGGAGGAGCCGTGAGCGTCTCGCCGCAACTCGCGATCCCCCCGGCCGGCAACGACGACCCCGAAGCCCGGGGGACTCGACGATACCGCCCCGGCCCCCCCGACGACGTGTACTTCCCGGTCGCGCCGATGCTCGACATGGCGTTCCAACTCCTGGCCTTCTTCATCCTGACGTTCCGGGCGCCGACCGCCGAGACCCACATCGAGCTTTACCTGCCCACGACCCCCGCGGCGCTCCCCACGGCCGCTCGCGGCCTGGCGAGGCCGACGTCGCGGACCGTCGACGTCGACCTGGAGAACGACGTTTTGATCCGCGCCGAGGCCGACGACCTCGGCGACCTGAAAGCCCTGCGGCTCGGCGAGGCCCCCGTCCCCGACCTGGCCCAGCTCGGCCAGCGGCTCCGCCGCTACGTCGAATTGCTCGGGAATCGACCGCTGCGCGTCCGACTGATCGCCGACGACCGCCTGCTCTACGAACCCGCCGCCCGGATCATCGCCGTCTGCTCGGCCTCGGGCGTCGCCGCGGTCCGACTGGCCCCGCCCGGGACCTCGCCGTGAGGCCGTTCGGGGGCCGGTCCCTCGCCGCCGCCGCCCTGATCCTCGCTCTCGCCGTCTTCGCGCCCGCCGCGACGGCCCGGCAGGACGACGCGCCGCTGGGCCTGACCGACCTGGCCGCCGAACACGAGGCGCTCTCGGGCAAGTTCGACGCCGCGACGCCTCCCCGCGCGGCCACCTTCCGCGCGCTCTGGGATCGCCCCGACGAGTTCCGAGGCGTTCGGGTCCGGGTCGCCGGCCGGGTCGTTCGAATCTTCCGTCAGGACGCCGTCGGCAGCTTCCCCGCTCTCGTCGAGGCCTGGATCGAGGAGCCTTCGGGCGACCTCCTCTGTCTCGTCTTCCCCGCGTCCGACCGCGAGGCGGGGGTGGCGAAGGGGGCCTTGGTGGCCTTCACCGGCGTCTACCTGCGGCGCGTCCGCTACCAGGCCGAGGGCGAACGGCTCGCCCCCTTGATCGTCGGCCCGGATGCGCCGAGCGTCGTGAAGCCGGCGGCGCGCGACGAGTCGGAAGCCGCCCCTCGCCCGATTTCCGACTGGCCGGGGCCGTTCGCGACCGTAGGATTGTTCATCGGATTGGCGCTGATCGCCGGGCTCCTCGCCTGGCGTTCCCTGACCGCGTCGGTCGGGCCAAGGCGCCGCCGAGAAGGTCGAACCGGGCTCCCGCCCGGGCCCGCGCCCGAGTTCCTCGAACCGGAGGCCGACGATGGCGATCGCCGATGAGCACCGGCTGGGACGGACGCCGCTCACCGACCCCCGTTCGCTGGGGACGTCGGCGCTGTTCCACGTCCTGCTCGCGGCCCTGGCGTCGCTGTCGGTCCTGTCGGCGGTGATGTCGCCGGCCGACGACGAGGGGCGGAAGGCCCTGCGGGGCGTGCTGGAGCCGGTCGACAATCGAGCGAAGGGGGGAGAGGAGTCGGGCGCGGGGGGGGGCGGCGGGCCGGGGGAGATCGGCGGCCTGGGCGACCCGGACATGGCGGCCCGGCCGTCCGACTCGCCCGAGATCAAGCCGGTGCGCGACCCCACGGCCGACGCCCTGCTCTCCGAGATCCTGCCCCGAAGCGTCGTGAATCCCGAGGAGTCGCCGATGCGCGACCTCCCCGACCTGCCGACCTCCGGCGCGGGGCTGATCCCCGGATCGGGGTCGGGGGGGGCGGGGGTCGGGGCGGCGGGTCCGGCGGGGGCGTCGGCCGGGGGATCGGGCCGGGGACCGAGTTCTTCGGCAGTCGCGAACAGGGACGATCGTTCGCTTATGTGATCGACTGTTCCGGCAGCATGAGCACCCGCAACGCGCTGGACATCGCCAAGCGCGAGCTGCTGGCGAGCCTCGACCGCCTGCCGCCGGACGTCGACTTCTCGGTCACGTTCTACGACCTCAACGCCCGCAAGCTGACCGACGCCCAGGGGCGACGCGGGCTGATGCCGGCGACCGCCGCCAACAAGGCGAGGGTCCGCGCGCAGCTCGCCGCCGTCTCCCCCTTCGGCGGCACCGACCACCTCCTGGCCCTGCGCACGGCGCTGGTCGACAAGCCCGAGGTGGTCTTCTTCCTGACCGACGCCGCGTCGATGACCAACGACAATGTCACGACCGTGCTGTCGGAGACGGGGCGGAGCCGAATCCAGGCCATCGAGTTCGGCATCGGCCGCGACCTCGGCGACAACACCCCGTTGCGGCGGCTGGCCTCCACGACCGGCGGCGCGTACTTCTACGTCGACACCTCGAAGTTCCCCAAGTCGGCCGCGGGCTACTGAGCCGAATCGAGCCCGTGGCGACGCCGGAGCCTCAACGCCGCCGCCCCCCCTGGGGCCGGAAACTCTTGCTGAGGGCCGTCTCCATCGCCTCGGGGATCTCCATCCCCTGGGCTTCCAGCTCGCGATAGACCTCGGCGGGGTCGGTGTAGGTCGACTGCCGGGCGCGCGGGGCGTCCCACAGGATGAATCGCTGGACGCTCTTGAAGTCCTGGTAGGCCAGGAGCAGGCTGTTGTCCGTGTAGGGCCAGGCGGCGACGATCGGGCGGCTTCGCGACCCCGAGGTTCGAAGCGAGGGGGTGAGCAGTTCGAGCTGCTTGCTGGGCATCCCCTGCACGACCACCTGGCCGGCCGAGGCGCCCCGCATCGAGGGGACGACCGTCAGGCGATAAGGCCCCAGCGGGGTGTGGCGATGCCCCGCCGGGCGGGCCCCCGGGCCGCCGGTCGCCTGCTGCATGGAAGCGGCGGCCTCTTTCCAGAGTTCGTGAAGCTCCCCCTGGAGGAACCGGATCGGATCGACGTCGACGAGCGCGACCTGGTCGCCCCCCACGACCTCCGCGTCGGCCTCGGCGGCGATGGCCCCGATCCGCGAGGCCTCGGCCCCCTGGGCGAACCTCGCGGCGCGGGAGTCCTGGTCCTCGGGCGCGGCCTCCTCGTCGGGCTCGACTCGCGCCAGGGCCCGTTCGAGCTGGACGGCCGAGCGGTCGATCTGTTCGACGACCCTCGGGGCGAGGTGGCGGGTGAGGATCCGGTGGAGCTTCTCGCCGGGGTCGGGGAGGTGGAGGACGCGGCTGGCGAGGAAGTGCCAGGCGTCGCTCAGGCGGCTTCGCCGCCCGCGCTGCCATCGGGCCATCTCGACGAGCGGATAGACCACCTCGGGCCACATCGCCGCGCCCGAAGGGTCGCGATAGGCCGCGCCGCCGGCGTAGCGGAGGACGGTTTCGCGCAGCTCGGGGTGCTCGCGCCAGGCGTCGGCCAGGCGGTTCCATCGCTCGACCAGGTCGTCGCCGACCTCGCGTTCCGGGGCGATCTTGCGAAGGTCGTCGGCCGAGCGCGGGATCAGGCCGACGTTGAGCACTCCCTTGTCGTCGGTCATGTGCTCGCGGGCGTAGGAGCTGGCTTCCTGGATCGCCTTGCGCATCTGTCGGAGCATCCGCCGGCGGTTGGGGCTGTCGCGCCAGCTCAAGAACTTGGCGAGCACCACCGGGTTGAGCGCCGGGCGGACCTCGACCTTCTGGTCGAGGAGCTGGGCGGCTTCCTGCACGGCCGCCTGGGAGTCCTGCGCGGTCAGGGCGTAGGTCAAGGCGAGGATGAGCCGCGCGCGGTCGGCGTTGAGGCGTTCGAGCTTGCGGCGGGCGTAGAACGGCCGGCGTCGCGAGCCGACCAGAAGGTAGGCGAGGTAGTAGCCCGAGAGATAGCGTTCCTCCGGGGTCAGCGAGGTCGGCTCGGCCAGGATCGTCCGGAGCATCGTGCGGACGAGGGGGGACGCGGCGAGATCGGCCGCCTCGGCCGCCGCGACACGGGGGGCCGCGTCCTGTCGGCGTGCGGGCCGCTTCGCCCCGGCGTCCGCGGTCGCGTGCGGGTTCACCGCGCGGCCTTCGCCCAGCTCGGCCAGCGCGCCGAGGTCGACCACCGGCTCGACGGGCTCCTCCGGGGGGGCCGCGTCGTCGCCGCCCGGCTCAGCCTCGCCCAGCAGCTTCCTCGCCTCGACGCGGAGGATCTTCGCCACGGCCGCCCCGCCGGCGGGCCGGTCCTCGGGACGCTTGGCCATCAGGGCCAGGATCAGCTTCTCCAGTTCGGGCGAAGCGCCCCGCTCGCGCGCCATGAGCGGCGGCGGCGGGGTGTTGGCGTGCTGGGCCATCACGATCACCGGGGTCCCCGTGAACGGGACGGCGCCGGCGACCGACTCGTAGAGCATCACACCCAGCGAGTAGAGGTCGGTGCGATAGTTGAGCCGTTGCCCCTTGGCCTGCTCGGGGCTCATGTAGTTCGGCGTCCCCCGGACGATCCCGGCGGCCTCGTCGTTCTCGGCCAGGAGCGAGAGGCCGAAATCGGAGAGTTTGGGGACGTCGGTCGAGGTGAGCAGGACGTTGCCCGGCTTGACGTCGCGGTGGATGACCCCCTGGTGGTGGGCGTAGTCGAGCGCCTCGGCCACTCCGGCGAGGATCATCAGCCGTTCGCCCAGCGTGATCTCGCGCCAGCGGCGGCTGTAGCTGGTGCCGTCGACCTTCTCCATGACCAGGTAGCTGGTCCCGCCGGCCTGGCCGAAGTCGTAGATCCGCACGACGTTGTCATGCAGCAGCCGGGCGGCGATCTGGGCCTCCAGGCGGAGCCTCTTGGAGACCTCCTCGCCGGCCTGCTGGTCCTTCAGGACCTTGATCGCCACCTCGCGCTGGAGCACCTCGTCGGTCGCGGAGTAGACGGCGCCCATGCCCCCCCGGCCCAGCTCCGTCACGAGCCGGAATCGATCATTGAGCGTCGAGCCTGGGCCGATCACCACACGTCCCCCGCCGTCGAAGGTCCGAACCGGGCTCCGTCGCCGCGTCTCGCGAGCCGAAGCGGCGCCCGATCCGGCGCGGCGTCGCGAAGCGAAGCGGGCCGCGGGCTACATCGTCATGATGCCCCCCCCCGCGCCGCTCGTCAATCACGCAAGGACTTGCGGCGACTGGAAACGGCCCGGCCGGGCGGCTACAGTCGGACTCCAGACGGCCGGAGCGCCGGGGACGAACCCGGCCGGCCCCCCCTCCCCGACCGAGGAACCACGCGATGACCGCGAGCCGCTTGACGATCCCCGCCCTGATCGCGATCGGATGGATACAGGCCCCCGCGCCCGTCCGGGGACAGTCCCCGGCGCCTCCTGCCGTCCAGAGCCCGGTCCAGGCCCCGGTCCAGGCCGACTCGCCCCGGACCACGCCGGTCGCCGAGGCCGACGCGCACCGGCCCTCGCCGATCCCCGACCGGATCATCCGCACGATCGCGGCCGACCCCGCGCGGTCGATCGCCGTCACCTGGCGGACCGACGCCAGCGTCGGCCAGGGGCTGGCGCAGATCGCCCCGGCCGACCACGGCCCGAGGTTCGTCGCGCGGGCCGCAACGGCCCAGGCCGACTCGCAGGAACTTCGGACGAACCTCAACGTGGCTCGGTTCCACTCGGTCGTCTTCCGCGACCTGGAGCCCTCGACGCGCTACGTCTACCGCGTCGGAGACGGCGTCGACTGGAGCGAGTGGTTCCAGGTGCGCACCGCCTCCGACAAGCCCGAGCCGTTCACGTTCCTCTACTTCGGCGACGCCCAGACCGAGGTCAAGTCGATGTGGTCTCGGGTGGTCCGCAAGGCGTACGCCGACGCCCCCGACGCCGCGTTCCTGGTCCACGCCGGCGACCTCGTCAACCGAGGGGCGAGCGACGCCCTCTGGGGCGAATGGTTCGCGGCCGGCGGTTGGCTCAACGCGATGGTCCCCAGCGTCCCCTCCCCCGGCAACCACGAGTACGAGCGAGCACGCCTCCCCGACGGCAAGGCCGACCCGAACGCGAAGTCCGTCTTCACCGCCCACTGGCGGGCCCAGTTCGCCCTCCCGGAGAACGGGCCGCCGGGACTTGAAGAGACCGCCTATTTCTTCGACCACCAGGGCGTGCGCGTGGTCTCGCTCAACTCCAGCGAGCGTCACGCGGAACAGGCCGAGTGGCTCGACCGCGTGCTGGCCGAGAATCCCCAGACCTGGACCATCGTCACGTTCCACCACCCGATCTACTCGCCGGCCAAAAACCGCGACAACCCCGAGCTGCGCGGCCTCTGGCAGCCGATCTTCGACCGTTACAAGGTCGACCTCGTCCTGCAAGGCCACGACCATACCTACGCCCGGACCGGGCTCAAGGCGTTCGAGAACGTCCCCTCCGGCGGCACCGCCCGCGACGATCCCGGCGCGACCGCCGGCACGGTCTACGTCGTCTCGGTCGCCGGGCCGAAGATGTACGTCCTGGACCCGGAATCGTGGATGCAACGCTCCGGCGAGGACGTGCAGCTCTATCAGGTCATCTCCATCGACGGCGGCGTCCTCCGCTACGACGCCCGCACGGCGACCGGCGATCCTTACGACGGCTTCGAGTTGCACAAGCAGCCCGAAGGCCGCCCCAACCGCCTGGTCGAGCGCATCCCCGAGACCCCCGAGATCCGCCGCCCCGCCCCCCAGGCCGCCGCGACGGGCAAGTGAGTCACTCGGCCTCGGCCTCGTCGTCCTCATCCTCGTCGCCGACCTCGTGAGTCCAGTTCACGAGGTCGATCTCCTCGGGCGGGATGTGGACGACTTGATTGTTCCGCCAGCTCACCAGCGGCAGGCCGAGCCTCTTGTGGAGGGTCGCCGCCTCCCGCGCCGCCTGGCCGATGGCCGCTTCGATCAGGGTGACCTCCCTGAAAGCCTTTCCGATGTCGACCTTTCGTTCCTTCATCGGGAGTCTCCCGCCTGGCCCTGGAATCGTCGCCATGCCGCCGGTCGCTTGACGAGTCGCACCTCCGGCCCGCTCCCACCCGCGACGATCCGCAGGTGGTCCCTTCTCACATTATTGTAAACGTGCCAGTTCGCAGCCAGGGGACGGTACAGCGTCTGGAAGTTCCGCATCCCGGCCGCATAACGACGGCGAATGACGTCCTCGGGGACGTGGTGCCCCCCGTGGAGGACGCGATCGGCCACGCGCGCGACGGCCAGGTCGGCGGACGGGAGCCAGAGGAAGACGAGGTGGAACTCGTAACCCGTCGCGATCAGCGAGCGGAGCCAGTGGGCGAAGGATCGGCTGGCGAGCGTGGTCTCGAACGCGAAATCGGCGCGGGCCGCGGCGAGTTGCTTGATCCGGGCCAGCATGATACGGCCAGCCTGAACGGCCGTCGATTCGGGTGCGAACGCGGAGAGCCCGCGGGCGATCTCGTCGGCGTTGACGAAGTGGTCGACCGCCAGCGTCCCGCGCAGAAGCGACGGAGCCGCGGTCGACTTGCCCGCGCCGTTCGGTCCGGCCAGCACGATGACGCTCGGGGCTCCCATCGGCGGTGTCTCAGACCCCCGCCGCCTCGGGGTCGAGTCGGCGTCGGTAGACCTCGCGCATGAGGTCTTCGGAGATGACGCCTTCCCAGCGGCCGTCGACGCACTCGGGCGCCCCCTCGCGGGCGGCGAGCCAGGCGTCGTCGCGATGGATCATCGCTTCGAGGTGGCGGGCGTCGAACTCGCCTAGCTCGTCGAGCATCGTCTTGAGGAACTGCTCGGTGTGCGGGTCGAGGACCGGCCGGGGGATGAACTCGTCGAGGCTCCGCCAGCCGAAGTGCTCGAACCGACGGTGGACCGAACGGAGCGTCGGGCCGTGCGCCCACGCCTCGAATCGGCCGGCGAACAGCGGTTCGTCGTGCATCGCCAGGTGGCGGGCCTGGGCGAAATACAGAAGCTTCTGGAGCTTCGCCAGCGTGATGTAGGAACCGGCCTCGTGGCAGTCCCAGACGATGTAATTGGTGACTCCCTGGACGCACTGCCGACTCATGGCGTCGTCTCCGTGATTCGAGAACGAGTCTAGCCCTCTCCTCAGTTCATTCTATCCTACACCAGCAACCGTCGATAACAACAGTCCCGACAGCTGCTTCGGAAACAACTGCCGGACTATCGCGATATCCGGATCGAGACCCGCGTCGGGCCCCCCGGGCCGATCTTGATCGTGCGCGTGCCGCCGCGACGGCCGACGATTTCCCCGGTGACCTGGGCCTCGTCGGCGACGCCGTGGACGACGACGAACGACGGCCCGGCGCTCCAGGGGAGGACGGTGAAGGCGGCCTCGCCGGGCGCGTCGGCCTCGACGTCCACCGCGCCGGGGGCGCAGACCCAGATCCCCGAGGCGCGGAGCGCGCGGAACTGGTAGGGCCGGGCCTGGGGTCCGGCGAGCAGCCGCAGGGCCCCGGGCTGGAGCGTGCCGGGGTTGATGTCGGCCGGGTTCCGGGACTGCGAGGTCAGGTTGAACGAGTCCGGCAGGAGGCCCCGGCTCGGCTCGTCGAGCGGGTAGGTTTGCAGGACGCCCGAGGCCGCGATGCCGTCGGCGAGCTTGTTCCAGGGGCCTTCCGCGTCGTGGCGGGCCAGCTCGATGAGAGCGTCGGCGTAGACCAGGCCGCACCATTGCACCGGGAGGCCGATCCAGTTGGGGGCGACCCAGTTGGTCGAGCCGAGGACGGGGATCGTCGCGTAGGGCCCGATGGCCTCCGGGTCGCTCGCGTCGGTCGGGTTCTCCAGGTAGACGAACGGGACGCCGGTCCAGGCCCAGTACTTTGCGGCGTCCAGGAACGACGGATCGCCGGTCAGTTCATATCCCAGGACGAAGGCGCGGACGAGATAGGCCGAGGCGAGGACGTCCGGGGTGTGCAGGGCGATCTCCCAGGTCTGCGCGCCGCGCGGGACGCCGTCGCGGAAGCGATCGCGGAGGACCGCGAGGAGCCGCAGCGACTCGTCGACGGCGACCTTGTCGCCCGAGTACGCGGCCAGGCGGAGCATCTGGTCGACGGGCTGGGCGGCATAGCCGTCGGCCTCGTCGCTGAAATGGGTGCGGCCGTAATCGATCCGGCCGGGGATCGGCCTGTACCGGCGCGTGCCGTCGGGCTCGAAGCCTCGCGACTGGGCGACGACCGCCGCGATCGCCCGCTCGAAGCTCCCGGCGCCGCCGTCTTTCGAGGTCTCCGCGGCGGGGAGGACCAGCGGGGCGACAGGGTAGCGGTTGTGGCCCACCGCCGCGAGCAGGTATTGCTCGGGCCGCAACTGGGCCTCGGCCTCAGTCGACGCCGCGCGAAGGCGTTCCGCCAGCTTCGGGTCGTCGGCGAGGGCGGCCAGCCAATTCATCATCCAGGCGGCGTCGGCGGCGGGCTGCGCCCTGAAATCGCCGGCGGCGGTCGCGTGGCGATAACGGCCGCCGTCGCGGATCGGCGAGTCGAGCCAGCCGGCGGCGGCCAGCTTGACGTACTCCTGAAGGCCGGGCGTCGCCGGGATCGGCGGCAGGCCCTTCAGCGCCACGTACTTCTGGACGGCCGGGATGATCGTCGACCCGTCGCCGGCGATCAGGAGGCCGGACGCCCGCGCGGGGGAGTCGGGCGAGACGACCGTCGGTTCGTCCGGGAAGAGCGAGCCCTCGGCGCGGTCGCCGTCGGCTCCGGGGGCGATCAGGCCCATCAGGTGCCCGCCGCCGCCGAGCGTGCGGTCGGGCGAGTCGAACAGGGGCGCGACGCCCGGCGCGCGGTCCCAGATCACGCCGAGGTAGCGTCCCCGCGCCTGGATCGCCATCAGCGGGAACGTGAGCTTCGACGCCGAAGGGACCTTGCGCAGCGCGTCGGCTTCGCCCAGGTCGGCCGTCGAGCTGCTCGGCTCGTCGTCCAGGTATTCGACCCCCGCGAGCAGCGCCTGCCCCTTCGAAGGCCCGAAGGCCCCCTGGCCGTTCCCCGGAAGGACCACCAGCAGCGGGACGTGGAAGACCGGCCGGGGGGCGTCGACCGCGCATTCGGCCTGAAACGCGATCACGCCGGGCGAGTGGGGCCGGAACGTCTGCTCGAGTCGCCATGAGCCCCCCTCCTCGTCCCGGAAGCTCGCCCGGACGCGGAGCGACTGGTCGGCGGGGTCGACGGTCGTCTCGACCTTCGCGTCGGCGCCGGCGCCGGCCACGTCGATCCATTTCACGACGGGACGGCCGTCGACGACGGCGCGATAGGCGATCGTCGGCCGGTCATACCCCGTGGCGACCTCTCGACCGTCGACGCTCAGCGCGAAGCCGCCGAGCCGCGCGGGGTCCTGTCGCAGCACGAGCGTCCCCGAGGCGACGGAAGGGGCGTCGGCCGACGGCTTCGGGACGCCCGGCCTGGGCCAGCTCGGTTCGATCGCGACCCTCTCGGCGAACCGGATCGACTCGATCAGGCAGACGCCCGAGCCTCCCGGGGGGTCGATGCGGAGGGTGGTTCGCGGCCCCATCGGCGGCAGGTGGAGAGTCACGTCGCGCCAGTCGCCCCCGCGAACCGGCTTCCGCGTCGAGCGTTCCTCGCTCGGACCCTCGCCCGCTCGGGAGTAGAACACCTGGAGCTCACCCGACTTCTCGACCTTGATCCGGACCGTGGCCGTCAGGAGGACGCCCTCGGGGAGATCGAAGGCCGGGCTCCCGAAGTAAGGGTCGGGTCCGTCGATCCGGACCGCCAGCCCTTCGGGGACGGCCTGGAGCGGTTGGACGTGGTGGAGCGCCGTCCAGCCCCGCAAGGATTCGGGAGAGCGGAAGTCGAAACCCGCGAGCGGCGTCTGGGCGACGGCCTGGGGAGAGGTCCACGACGACGCGGCCAGCATCAGGCCGAGGAGTGCGAGGGGGATTCTCATGGGGGCTCCTTCCTGGGCGGGGTGGAGAGGTCGGGCGGGGCGGCTCGTCGCGGCGGGCGGGAGAGCCTCGCGAGGAACGGTCGCCAGTCTATCCCCCCCCTCGCGCCGGAGCCAGCGGGCGGCGAGGCCGACCACCGGGGGCGGTCGGGTTCGATTCGAAATGCGACGGACCTGCCGACGCACGAGGCGTCGGCAGGTCCGTTGAATCGGTTCACGATTCAGCCGAGAGTCGTGACTTGCGTCACTCGCCGGCCGGGGTGGGCAGGAGCAGGCCGCCGGTGCGGACTTCGGGGGCCGGGGGAGCCTCTTCGCCGGTCAGCGAAGGGGTGAGCTCGGCCGGGACCGAAGCGACGGTCGCGGTGGGGCTGCTCAGGTAGGTGTGCTGGCCGGCGCCGTAGACCTGACCGGTCGGGGCGGCCTGGCCCTGGGCCGTCGGGGCGACGTAACCCTGGCCGGACGGGGCGGCGTAGCCCTGGCCCGAGGGGACGACCTGGCTGGTCGGGTAGACGGTCTCGACCGGGCCGCAGCTGTCGCCGCAACCTTCGCCGCAGCCGCCCTTATGGCCCCACAGCCGCTTCTTCTTGAGGACCCACTCGTAGGTCACCGGGGGGTGAAGGAGGCTCTTCACCTTGCAGTGCAGGCCGTCGAGCTTGCCGCCAAGGTGGCCGAAGAGCTTGCACTTCTTGGCCGGGACGCACTCGTCGCACGAGGCGACGGTCGGGGCGTAGCCCTGGGGGCTCGCCACGACGCCCTGGGGCGAGGCCAGGCCGCAGGTCGTGCAACCACCGTCAAACGCGCCCGCCATGCTCACGCTGCAGAACCCAAGAGCCATGGCAAGGCTGAGGCTCATCGTCAGGGGCTTCAACATGGGAGAAAACTCTCCTTGAGTAACGTTATACGAGGGTCGCGATTCCGGCCGGCCGTTTCGCTCGACCCCGTCTCGTTTCGGTCGTCCATTGGCATCGATCCCGCGGTCGAGGTCTTCCCGGGACCCGGGGCCTTTCAGCCCCCCCGCGAACCGACGCCACCAGGTTTCGGTGCTCCCGTCTTCATCTCACCTCCGGGCTTTTGCGTTCCCCTCGGCGAGTCACTAGTTGTATCGTCATCGAGGCCGACCTCCTTGAACCCGCTTCACCTTTTGCACCAACGCTTTACGTCGATGACCCTGCCGATCGTCGGGGTCCGAGAAGATAGGCGGTCGCCGCAAGATTGAACGACGGCGCATCCCCGACAACCGGACTTTTCGACGACGAACGGCTTGCCCGACCCCGCGAGTCCCCCGAGGCGGCAGCGGCCACGACGTCGACAGCCTTTCGCTCACCGCCAGGAACCCCCGGCGCGGGCGTGCAAATCTTGCATGGGGAGGGGGGCGAGAGCCCGGGAAAGACCCCGGAAGGGACTCCCCGGGGTCGTCTTTCTCAGCGGAAGGCGGGTCGCGGAGCCGCGACGGCCGCCCGGGAGGGGTGGGGATCGAGCCGGAGGAGGACCAGGCCGTTCCGTTTCGCCGTGGGCTCGCGCAGCAAGGGCGTCGAGACCCCCTCCAACTCCGGGCCGAGGTCCCGGTACACCTTCTCGCGAAGCAAGAGGTACTCGTCGGTCCGGGACTCGTGCGCGAGCCACTCCGCGAGGACCGTCCGGGACCGGGCGATCAGGCCGGACGCCGGGGGGGAGCCGTCGGCTTCCCGCCCCGTGATCTGGTCGTAGGCGTCATTATAACGGGGGCGGCTACCGGGGACGGCTTCAAGGCGGCGCCCTCGGAGGTAGAACCAGAGCCCTTCATCCAGCTCGTGAAAGAAGGCGACGGCGTCGACCTCGGCGGGCAAGGCCCGGTCGATCTTCCGCGCGATCTCGCGGTGCCCCCGCGCGGCGTTCGCCGAAGGAGCCACCACTCCATAGCCGACGACGACCGCGAGAGCCGTCGCCGCCAGCGCCGGCGCGACGGCCAGCGGCCCCCAGCCCCGACGCCCCGCCATCGCCCCGACCACCCCTGCGCCGACGACCGTCACGGCCATCAACGCGCACCAGCCGGGAGTCGCCGCGCCGAGCGCCCGACCGGAGAGAGCCAGGGCCGAGCCCCCCAGCACCGACCAAATCCCCCATTGGAGAAAGACGAGGGCGCGGGCGGATCGAAGGCGGTCGCCCTGGAACGCCCTCCGGTCCAGGCGGAGCCAGGCCGTTCCCGCCAGCAGCGCGAAGCCCGGCAGGCACGGCATATAATAGTTGGGCTTCGCCACCGCCCAGAGGCCCAGGGAAAGCGCGACCCCGATCGACCAGCACCACGGCAGCCAGATCCACGGGTCGCCGCCGTCCCGATCGCGGCGGAACGGCAGGATCGCCCCGGAGATCCCGGCCACCACCCAGGGGGCGATCAGGGCGGGCCACTGAGCCAGGAACCCGACCCGCTCGCGATGCACGATCGGCAACGCGCCGGTCTTCTGTCCCATCTCCGCGATCCAGACCCCGACCGCGTTCGGGTCGACCCACCAGACCGGCAACGGCCAGGAGAGCGCCAGCGTCAGGAACGCGAGGCCCCCCCAGGGATCGAACGCCAGCCTTGCGATCTCCCGGAACCGGCGAGCCAGCAGGCCGAAGGGGAGGAGCGTCGTCCCGACGATCGCCAGGATGATCGGCCCCTTGCAGAGGAACCCAAGCCCCATCGCGACGTGGAAGGTGGTCGCCCAGGGCCGAAACGAGGGGAAGCGGCGTCGCGGCCAGCCTGAATTCCCGCCCTCGCCCTCAAGGGAGCGAAGCGCCGCATAGATGGCGAGCGTCGTGAAGAAGGCCAGCGGGACGTCTTGCCCGGCCTGCCTCGCCTCGGAGATGAAAAGCGGGGTCGTGCCGAGGATCATCGCGGCGGCGAGCCCCAGCGACCTTCCGCCGAGCCGCACCCCCAGCAGATAGGTCAGGCCGATCGTCCCCAACGCCGCCAGCGCGCCCGGCAGGCGGACGACGACCTCGTCGCATCGGCCGAGGACCGTCGCCAGGGCGGCGGTCGTCCAGCGCGGCAAGGGGGGCTTTTCCAGCCGGGGCCGCCCCTGAATCTGGGCGATCAGCCAGCGGCCGTTCTCGATCGTGTCGACGACCTCGGCCGCCAGCCGCTGTTCGCGCTTGCCCCAAAGCTCGATCGAGCCCAGGCAGCCCAGGAAGATCGCGCCGACCAGGGCCGCGACGACCACCTCGACGAGCCATCCCCGAGTCGCCGTTTCTTCGACCGCCGCCGCTTCCGTGACGGAATCCGACATTCCCTCGCCCCCCTGCCCGGACGCCGACCTTGAAGGCGGCTCGATCCCGGCGGCAGGCTATCGGAAAGCGCCCGTTCGGGCAATCGGAGACGGCCCGCGGCGAGGCGTCTCCGGATCGACGAGCGAGGAAGGCGCGAGGGCGCGGTTCTCAGGGAGTGGTTTCGAGGACGAAGTAAAGGGTCAGGCTCGGCTGGGGTTCGGTTCGGGCGTACATCAAACCGAGGTAAAGCCCGGGCGCGATGCAGCGGATCTCGTCGCGATTCTTCGCGTAGACGCGAGAGGTCTGCGCGTAGTCGAGGATCAGCGACGGGGTCCCGTCGAGCCAACTCTCCCCCTGGTAGAGCCGCCCCTTGATCGCGGGGAGGCCGAAGAAGCGGTTGACGGCGATCTCGCCCGACTCGTCGACCGTCTTCCCCTGCCAGATCAGCCGGGAGCCGACCGACATCGCCGCGTTGCGCCGGGCGCCCGGCGCGGGGAGGACCGTCCCCCGGATCCGACCCGTCGGAAGGCCGACCACCGTCCCCTGGCGGTAGAGCGACTGCAACTCGGCCTCGTTCATCCGGCGGAGCGCGGCGACGTCGAGGGGGCCGGCGGTCTCCTGCGCCCGCGCCTCGGCGCCCAGGCCGACGGCCGCGGCCGCGCCGGCGACCGCGCCCAGCACCAGGCGGGCGATGGAGGAGAGCAAATCTCTGGTGAGTCGTTGCATGGGCATGGGGGAAGCTCGCGGAAGACCTGACGACGCGGCGGAAACGCAGGCCGAACCTGCCTCGAACCGTCATCGGCGTCCCGAGTCCGACGGCTTGAACGGTCCTCCCGATCCCCGCCCACCGACCGCGAGGGCCGCGCCGTCTCGGACGAGGGGGGGAAATAGTCGGGCCGGTGAGCGGCGGGGAGACGCCTAGGCATCAGGGAGTGGGAGCAGTCGGGTTGACAGTCTCCCCCCCCCGCGGTTAAATCGCCCAACCGCATCGGTCTCCGGGCCCATGTCCCGGCGGCGGACCGACCGAATCACGCAAGGCCGATCGGATCTCAGGAACATTAAAGGATTCCAGTAGAGAATCTTCGGCGAGGATTCCGACCCGATTTCCAGGCGTACCAAGGATGGTGACCGTTGCGGGGAGCACCCGGCTCAAGGACGAGCTGGTCCCCGCAACCTTCCGGACGGCGTTCCGGGCGATTCCATCCTTCCCATCGCGCCTTCCGATCGGGACGACACGTCCTCGACCCGACGGAGCAAGTTGGCGTCGCGCGGTCCGATCCGCGCGGCCGATGGACCGGCAATTCAGGATGAACGGCCCCCGCCCGCCTTCGCAAACGGCGATCGCGGCCGGGAGCCCGCAGGTTCGAAGAAGGGATCGTCTATGGGGCCGAACGTCGGGAACCCGATCACGTCGCGAACCACGCCCCACCAGCGATACGTCGTGCCCGAGGGCGCCGGCGCGCCGCGGCCGTCGGGGTGGATCGAGACGCTCTACGCCGACGAGCCGGCGAACTGCCGTCGGGCCCTCGTCCCGTTCCTCCGCAACTTCCTGTTCTTCGGGCTGGTGTTCGCCGTCTGTCGGCTGTACCAGACCGAAGGGCGGGCCTTCCAGGTCCTGCTCCAGATCGCCGGGGTGGCGTTTCCGATCCACTACCTGGCCCCCTACCGCTGGAAGAAGGCCGTGTTCCTGGCGGCCTCGATCGCCGGGCTCTTCCTGGTCTTCGGGACGGACGTCGGGGCCGTGGTGACGGCGCTCTCGGCGGTGCTGATCGGGATCAGCCGGCTGCCGATCTCGTGGAACCTCCGCGCCGGGATCCTCGCCGTGATCAGCGTGTTCCTGTCCTGCGGCCAGCCCGCGGCGCTGTTCGCGTACGCCCCGTCGACGGTCTGGCCGGTGGTCGGCTCGATGTTCATGTTCCGCATGCTCATCTACATGTATGAGCTGAAGCACGCGAAGAAGCCGGAGAAGCTGATCGACGCGGTGGGCTACTTCTTCCTGCTGCCGAACTACTGCTTCATGCTCTTCCCGGTGGTCGACTTCCGGACCTGGCAGCGCGGCTACTTCGCGTCCGACGTCCACGACGTCCAGCGCCGAGGCCTGGACATGACGTTCCGGGGCGTCGTGCAGCTCATCCTCTACCGGATCATCGATCAGGAGTTGCTGATTCCCGCGACCGACGTGAGCGGGCCGCTCAGCTTGCTGGGCTTCCTGGTGTTCAACTATCTGGTGTACCTGCAGGTCTCCGGGCAGTTCCACGTCGCCTGCGGCATGCTCCACATGTTCGGCTACCAGCTCCCGGACACCCACCACCGCTACCTGCTGGCGACGGGCTTCACCGACTACTGGCGGCGGATCAACATCTACTGGAAGGACTTCATGGTCCGACTGGTGTTCAACCCGGTGGTCTTCCGCCTGAAGCACTGGCCGCAGCCGGCGGCGCTGGCGGCGGCGACGGCCGTGGTCTTCTTCGTGACCTGGCTGCTGCACGGCTACCAGTCGTTCTGGCTCCGGGGGACGTGGGGCTTCACCACGCCCGACGCCGTCTTCTGGACGGTCCTCGGCGGGCTGGTCATGGTGAACGTCCAGATCGACGCCCGCAAGAAGCCGGCCCGCGCCAAGCTTCGACCCAGGGCGGACGAGCCGCCGCCGGGCTTCGACTTCAAGGCCCTGGCGGTCCGCAGCGTCAAGATCGCCGCCACGTTCGCGACCATCACGCTCCTGTGGTCGCTCTGGAACAGCCCCAGCGTCTCGGCCTGGTTCGAACTGTTGGGCCGCGGCCTCCAGGCGTCGTGATTAAGAGAGGACCCGATACGCCATGGCGCTGATCCAGAACCCCACGCTCGCCGCGGCCCGAATCGCCATGCTGCAGGCGATGGCCCTCGTGGCGATCTACCTGATCCCGATCCCCGCGAGCTGGCCGCTGGCCCGCCGGGTGATGGCCTCGGCCAGCTCGAACTCGTCCAACCGGGCCGACGCCGACCACCACGCCACCGGCTACTACGAGGGCCTCGTCGGCGGCGCCGAGGGCCCCGGCGGCCGGGGCGAGCTGACCCTCAAGCTAATGGGCAAGCCCAACGGCTGGGTCCGCTTCAACGACGCCGGCGTCGTCCGCCACCTGGACCACGACTTCCTCCAGTTCGAGTTGATCCCCAAGATCGACAGCGTCCTCTTCGGCCAGCCGTTCGTCACCAACTCGCACGGCATGCACAGCCCCGAGGCGACCGTCGAGAAGCCCCCGGGCGTCTTCCGGATCGCCCTGCTCGGGGCGTCGATCGACATGGGCTGGGGGATCAAGTATCAGGACTCCTACGCCCACCGGCTCCAGGAGTGGCTCAACACCCACGCGGCGCACCAGGGCTTCGCCTCGGAGCGCAAGTTCGAGGTGCTGAACTTCGCGGTCGCGGCCTACAGCCCGCTCCAGCGCCTGGAGTCGTTCCGTCGCAAGGCCAGGGAGTTCCAGCCCGACCTGGTGATCTACTCGTCCACCATGCTCGACTCGCGGCTGGCCGAGATCCACCTCTGCGACGTCTTCCGGACCAAATCCGAGATCCCCTTCGACTTCGCCCGCGAGGCCGTCGCCCGCGCCGGCGTGACCGAGGACGACCGCCGGGTCGACTCCCGGGGCCAGCTCCCCGCCAAGGAGGCGATCAAGAAGAAGCTGGAGCCGCATTACTGGGACCTGTACGACCAGACGGTCGCCAGCCTCTCGGCCGACTGCCGGTCCGCCGGGGTCCCCCTGATGATGGTGATCGTCCCACGCGTCGGGAAAGACGCCGACGCGTCGCTCCGCGCCGAGCCGTCGGCCCGGCTGAAGTCCATCGCCGGCCGCTACGCCCTGCCGATCTACGACCTCACCGACGCCTTCGACGATCTCGACCCGGCGGACCTGGAAATCGCCGCCTGGGACGACCACCCCAACGCCCTGGGCCACCAGCGGCTGTTCATGGCCCTGACCCGCGAGCTGGTCACCGACCAGGGCCGCTATGAGCTCCTCTACCCCGGCCGCAAGGCGGTGGCCGAGGCGTCGCTCCCCGCCGACCGGCCGTGACGCCCGACCTCGCAGCGACCTGACCCACTTACGCGCAACCGAGCTGAACGGATCGACGCCATGGAAGGACGCCATCTCAGCCGACTGCTGGAGGAAGCCGCCGCGAGGCGGCCCGGCCACCCCGCCGTCGAGGACGAGCGGGGCCGCTCGCTGACCTTCGCCGAGCTGGACCGCGCCGCCGACCGCTTCGCGGCCCGACTGGCCCGCTGGGGGATCGACCGGGGAGACCGGGTCGGGCTCTGGCTCCCCAAGAGCCTGGAGGCCGTCGCCGCGATCCACGGCGTCCTCCGCGCCGGTGGCGTGTACGTCCCCGTCGACCCCACCGGCCCCGCCGGCCGCGCCGAGGGGATCTTCGCCGACAGCGGCGCCAAGGCCGTCGTCGTCGCCGCGAAGCTGGCCCCCGCCCTCCGCGCCGCCTGGGCCGACCGCGAGGCGGCCCCCCGGCTCGTCGTCGTCGAGGACGGCGAAACTCCCCCGATCGCCGAGCCCGGCTTCGAGGAGGCCACCTGGGCCGAGATCCAGGCCGACGACGCCCCCTCCCCCCTCCTGCCGCCGCGCGAGGCCGACGACCTGGCCTACATCCTGTTCACCTCCGGGTCGACCGGGAAGCCCAAGGGGGTCATGCTCTCGCATGCCAACGCGTTCACCTTCCTGGAATGGTGCCGCGACGCCCTCGGCCCCTGGAGCGACGACGACCGCTTCTCGTCGCACGCCCCCTTCCATTTCGACCTCTCGATCTTCGACCTGTACGTCTCCTGCCTGAACGCGGCGACCCTCGTCCTGATCGGCGAGACGCTCGCCAAGGAGCCGGCGCCCCTGGCCGACTTCATCCAGGAGCGTCGGATCAGCGTCTGGTACTCGGCCCCCTCGATCCTGGCGATGATGGCCGAACTGGGCCGCCTCGACCGCCCCGGCTACACGCCGCCGCGACTGGTCCTCTTCGCCGGGGAGGTCTTCCCCATCGCCCCGCTCCGCAAGCTGCGGGCGCTCTGGCCCGCCGCCAGGATGTGGAACCTGTACGGGCCGACCGAGACGAACGTCTGCACGGCGCTGGAGATCCCGGAGACCATCGACGACGCCCAGGCCGGGCCGTTCCCGATCGGCTTCGCCTGCCCTCCGCTGCTGGGTCGGGTGGTCGACGAGGAAGGCCGGACGCTCCCCGTGGGCTCGCTCGGCGAGCTGGTCATCGCCGGGCCGGGCGTGATGCGGGGCTACTTCGGCCTCCCCGAGCTGACCGAGGCCGCGTTCTTCGCCGACGACCGGGGGACCTCCTGGTATCGCACCGGCGACCTCGTCATCGACGACGGCGCCGGCTGCTACCAGTTCCACGGCCGCCGCGACCGCATGGTCAAGAAGCGCGGCTACCGGATCGAGCTCGGCGAGATCGAGGCCGCCCTCTATCGCCACGAGGGGGTCGATCGCGCGGCGGTCGTCGCCGGCAGCGACGACGCGGGGGTCTCCATCTCGGCCTTCATCGCCCTCAAGGCCGGGGGCAAGAAGTCGCTGATCGCGATGAAGCGGCACTGCTCGATCCACCTGCCCAACTACATGATCCCGGACCGGATCACGTTCCTCGACAGCCTCCCGGCGACCTCGACGGACAAGGTCGATTATCAGAAGCTGAAGGCCCTGGCCTCCGAGGAGGGATGAGCCTCGTGAAGCACATCTCGCGTCGCATCTTCACCTGGAAGTTCTACTTCTACGAGCTGCTCCTGCCGAGCCTGGGCGCCCTCGCCCCGGCGCGGGCCGACGCGATCGTGCGCGCGATGGGAAGGGCCTCCACCATCTTCCGACCGGGCCGCCGCGCCCTCCTCAAGGCGGCGATGGCCCGCGCGGGCTCGCTCACCGGCCGCGAGGCCGACTGGACCGCGCTGGCCGAGAGCGCCGCGCGGTTCACCGCCCGCGACTACCCGCTCGACGGCGTAGACGACTCCGAGGCGCTGGCGCGGTTCGACGTCGTCGGCTTCGAGGCCGTGCGCGAGGCCCTGGACCAGAGCCGGGGCGCGATCCTCGTCGGCAGCCACTTCGGCGCCCATATCGCCGGGATGCACTGGCTGTTCCGCCGGGGGCTTCCGGTCCGGGCGTTGGTGCAGCGGCCCAAGCACGTCTCGCGCGTGCTGAACCGGCGGTTCGACGCCGACGACGTCCCGTATCCCCAGATCGAGTTCTTCCTCAAGCGCGACCTGACGACCGCCGCGGCCGTCGAGCGCATGATGCAGGCGCGGTCGGCCCTTCGCGACGGCATGGCGATCTACCTCAACGGCGACATCGTCTGGGAAGGCTCCAACACCCGGACCTGTCGGCTGCTCGGCCGCGACCACGAGTTCCTCGCCGTCTGGGCCGAGCTGGCCTGCCTGACCCGCGCCCCGGTCTTCTTCGCCTTCTGCCGGCACCTCCGCGGGGGCCGGTTCGGCCTGGAGTTCAAGGCGCTCGACCTGGCGGAGAGGCACCCGGAACTCGCGCTCGCGGCCTATCTCGCCGAGGTCGAGGCCCAGGTGGCCGCCGACCCGTCCGAGGCCGTAGCCTACCTGACCTGGCCCTGCTACACCGACGCTCCGGAGGCCGCCGCGACGGCCTCGCCTCGCGTCGACGACGCCGAAGCCCGCCCCGGGCCGATCGGCGCCGCCTCATCGCGACGCGCCCCGATCGGGCGGGGCGGGGGCCCGGTCAAGGCTTGAGCCGTTCCCGGACAGGTCGCGGGCCGACGCCCGGCAGGTCGAGCGACTCGACGTCCGCGCCCGCCTTCAGGGCGTCGAGCGCCGCCTTGTAGCGGTCGCGCTTCGCCAGCCGTTCCGCCTGGTCGAACCGCAGCGGGGCGATCAGATGGTAGAAGCCGACCGCGTTGGCGCAGACCGCCTCCCACGTCGCGGGCCCGACGCCGAAGTGGGCCGCGACCTCCGCGAGATCGAGCGTCGGCGCCGGCGTGGCCTCGGGCCAGTCGAACGCCGATCGCTCCTTCAAACCCGCCAGGACCCCCTCCGCCAGCGCGACGTGCCCCTCCAGCGAGGGGTGGAATCCGTCGTTGAACAGGAAGTCGTCCAGCAGGCCGCGCGGGTGCCTGGCGCGAAAGACTTCCTGGGCGTCGATCAGGATCAGGCCCCGGCTCGCGGCGAGTTCCCGATACACCTCCTGGAACGACGTGAGGCAGCGCAGGGGGTGGGCGTCGAGGTCCCTCGCCGCGACGTAAGACTTGTAGGCGTCTTCATACTTCCCGCCCCCTTCGAGCAGCCGGGCGAGGCGGAAATGCGTCTCGGCGAAGCCCGGTTGGCGTTCGAGCAGGGCGCGATAGGCGGTTTCGGCCCCGGCCGGGTCGGTCGCTTCGAGCTTCCGCGCGGCCTCGAACGAGCGGGCGAAGACCTCGCGACGGGCGCGAGGGACGTCGGGAGGCAGCACGGAGCGGTCGGGCTCGAAACCGGCGTCGTTGCCGGCGGGGGGGATCAGGACCGGAATCGCGCCGACGTCGCGACAGAAGTCGAGGATCGACTCCATCCGGCGGCGGAAGTCGTCGAGCAGCTCGGCGCGCTCGGCGACGGTGTGCGAGGGGGCGTCGATGAGCCGACGCCCCAGGCGCGGCGGGGGGGCGGCGACGCGCCGAAGCTCCAGCGTCTCCTCGATCAGCCGCACCATCGGCGAGACCCGGCCGAACGCCGCGCCGATCGACCACGGCCGCGACCAGCCCGGATCGTCCAGGTAGTACGGCGCGACCTCGTGCGACCACGCGTGGCGCGCGTAGAACTCGTTGTGGCCGCAGTAGATGATCAGCAGCTCCGGCTTTCGCGTCAGGCTCGTGAGTTTCCGGTGCATGTCCTCCAGCCGCTTGCCCGACTCGGCGAGGACATCGACCCGGACCCGACGCCCGGGCAGGGCGGCTTCGAGCCCCCAGCCGACGAGCCGTCCGACCGACAGCCACTTCTGGTACGGCACCCCCTCGGCGCTCGACTCGCCGATCACGACGACGTCCAGGTCCGTCGGCGATTCGGCGCCCGGCTCGAACGTCGTGGGGAGGCCGGGGACGGCGGCGAACGCCTTGGGGAGGTCCGGCGACCGATGGCTCCAGGCCAGCCAGGCCCCCGCCGCCGCCTCGGCCGCGATCAGGGCCAGGCACGTCGCCGCCAGCCCCAGCGCCGCCCGCGACAGGGCCGCGGGGACCGCCTCGCGACGCCTCCGCCTGCGAATCACGATCCAGACGAGCACCGCCGTCGCCGCCAGCACGCCGAGCGCCGCGGCGACGTAGACCCGTTGCAACGCCGCCAGGAACTCGATGGCCGTCGTCACCTCTCGCGCCCCAAGGTCCCCCTGGGCGAGCATCGCCACGCCCGCGATAGGACGGCCCGGATTGAAACGACGGCGGCCTGCTTCGCTCTCGACCATCTTCGGCCCCATGTCCGACCCGTCCCGGCGCCGACCCCGATCGACGTCGCGTCCTTCATCGAAGGAATGCGATTTGCTGATATTGTCGCCCCGGAGTCAACGGTTGAAAACTTCGGATCTCGGGAATCCCGATGAGGCGGAAATCATGAACGCCAAGAACGTTCTGGGGGGCAAGATCCGTTACGGCGTCGTCGCGGGGGGGATGATCTCGCAGGCGCACTTCATGCCGGGCGTCCGCAACACCAAGAATTCCGAGCTGACGGTGCTGGTCACCGGAGACCGGGAGAAGGCGAAGGCGCTCGGGGAGGAGTTCGGCCTCCTGAACACCTATCATTACGACGACTTCGACAAGCTGCTGGCCGCCGACGAGGTCGACGCACTCTACGTCGCCACCCCCAACCACCTCCACACGAAGTACGTCGTCCCCGCGCTCCAGGCCGGAATCCACGTCCTGCTGGAGAAGCCGATGGCGGTCAGCGAGGAAGACTGCCAGGCGATGATCGACGCCGCCCGGGAAAGCGGGGCCAAGTTGATGATCGCCTATCGCCTCCACTTCGAGCCGGCCACCCTCGCGGCGCTCGAGCAGGTCCGCGCCGGCGACATCGGCGAGGCGCGGCTGTTCACCGCCAACTTCAGCCAGGCGCTGAAGCCCGACAACCATCGGGCCAAGCACGGCTTCGACACGGGACCGATCTACGACCTGGGCGTCTATCCCATCAACGCCGCCCGCCAGTTCTTCGACGCCGAGCCCATCGAGGTCCGCGCCGTCGGCGCCCGGAACCCCGATTGGGGCCTGGAGGACATGGACGACACCGTGAGCGTCGCCCTCCGCTTCCCCGGCGACCGCCTGGCCTCGTTCGTCGTGTCGTACACCCTGAACAGCTTCGAGCACTACGTCGTCTCGGGGACGAAGGGGAACCTGGCGTTCCGGCCCGCCTTCTCCTACGGCCACGGCCTGGAATACGACGCGATCCTCGGCGACGAGACGGAGCACCGGACCTTCCCCGAGGTCGACCAGTTCGGCAGCCAGGCGGAGTACTTCGCGAACTGCATCCTCGACGACCTGGACCCCGAGCCCGACGGCGAGGAAGGCTGGTGCGACGTCCGGATCGTCGAAGCGATCCGTCGCGCCCTGGAGACCGGCCGCCCCCAGGTGCTGGAACCGTACACCCGGAAGCACCGGATCGAACACACCCAGGTGATGGGGCTCGCCCCCCCCGAGCCGGTCGAGATGGTCAACGCCGAGGACCCGAGCGAGAACCGCGACTGACGGCCGAACGCCCGACCGGACGACCGACCCCGGTTGCCGGATCGGCCGATTCCTGGGACGATGGGGCAGGAAGCCGCTGGCCCGGCGGCTCCCCGTTTCCTTGCGAACCCCCGGCCGGCGTTCAGGACGATCCATGTCGAGCTTCCCCCTGTTCCAGTCCTCGGACAACCCGTACGGCGTGGTCTTCGAATCGGTCGGGGGCCTGACCGAACGGATCAAGGAGACCCTGGAAGGGGAGTTCGGCGGGGTGGCGGTCCGTGGCGAGATCTCGAACCTCTCGCGGCCGCGTTCCGGTCATCTCTACTTCAGCCTGAAAGACCAGGCGGCCGGGATCCGCGCGGTCATGTGGCGGAGCGACGCCCAGCGGCTGCCGTTCGACCTGTCCGACGGCCTGGCCGTCCGGCTCGTCGGCCGGCTGACCGTCTACAGCCCGCGCGGGGAGTACCAGATCATCGCCCAGGCCATCGAGCCCGAGGGGATGGGCGCGCAGGAGCTGGCGTTCCGGCAACTCTTCGCCCGGCTCTCGGCCGAAGGGCTGTTCGACCCGGATCGGAAGCGGCCCCTGCCGCGGTTCCCCCGCCGAATCGCCGTGGTCACCAGCCCCACCGGCGCGGCGGTGCGCGACCTGCTCCAGGTCACCGGCCGTCGCTGGGAAGGGACCGACGTGCTGATCGTCCCCACGAGGGTCCAGGGCCTGGGGGTCGGCCGCGAGATCGCCGCCGCCCTGGAGTTGGCCGGGCTCGCGCCTGGCGTCGAGGTCGTGATCGTCGCCCGAGGGGGCGGCAGTGCCGAGGATCTGAGCCCGTTCAACGACGAACGGGTCGTGCGGGCCATCGTCGACTGCCCCGTGCCGGTCGTCGCCGCTGTGGGCCATGAGATCGACGTGACCCTTGCCGACCTGGCCGCCGACCGCCGCGCCCTGACCCCCAGCGAAGCCGGCGAGCTGGTCGTCCCCGACGGGGCCGAGATCGCCATGCACCTGGACCGTCTCGCCCAGGCCCTTCGCCACGCCGGTTCCGGCCGCCTCCGCGACGCCCGCGCCGGGCTCGACCACCTGGCGCGAGGCCTGACCGCCGCCTTGGGACAGGACCTGGAACGTCGGCGACATCGGCTCGATCGGCTCAAGACCTCGCTCGACGCCCTCAACCCCGAAGCGGTCCTCGCCCGGGGATATAGCCTGACCCTCGCCCAGGACGGCCGGACCGTCGTCCGCGACCCCTCCCAGGCCCCCGCCGGCACCCTCATCCAGACCGTCCTCGCCGGCGGTCGGATCACCTCCCGCGTCGAATCCTGACGCATCACGGCCCTCCCCCTCACCTACATCTCTCACGCCCGCACGCACTGACTCAACGCGCCACGAAACGGGATTCGACCGATTTCGTGCGGAATGGATCTCCGTGAGAAAAGCCGCCGAAAACTCGCCTGATCAGGCCGTTTAAGTCCTCTCGTCCTTCCCAGAGTTTCCATGATTCAAGATTACGGGCCTTTGCCCTGGACGATGGGATAAAATAGGTCCGTTGCGCAAATTTCAACCTTGCGTGGCAAATTTCAAAATAGGTAATCTGGACGGCGCACCTCGTGTTGCCTGCGTGCAGGATTCGATCCGAGCCGCCAACCGGGCGTCCCGCCAGCCGCGCATCGAGTCGGGGATCGGATCCTGCCGTGACGACTGTCGCGTCAGGGCCGCGTCTCTAGGCGTCCTCGACCCTCTCCAACTGATCGACTTCCTCGGAGCCCTCAGTCATGATCCCGACGACGACGCGGACGGCCGGCCCTCGGATGCTGTGGGGGATGTGGGGCAAAGCCGAGGGACCAGGCCGTCGCAAGCGTCGTCTTCGCGGCGAGACGCTCAGGAGCCTCGAGGGCCTGGAAGGCCGCACGATGCTGGCGGCCTCGATCAACATCGATCCCGTCGGCGTCCTGACCTACGACACCGACGGGGCGACGGCGGAGACGCTGACGATCTCGGTCGTCGGGAACATCTACACGTTCGCCTCGACCGAGACGATCAACGTGGTCAGCAACTCCCCGGGGCTCCCCGTCACCAACGACGGCACGACGACGGTGACGGTCCAGGGGATCCTCGGGCTCCAGGTAGACGCGAACGGCCAATCCGACCGGATCACCGTGGCGAGCACCAACGTCGCGACGGGCGTCACGCTGCAAAACAGCGACGCCGTCGTCACCCTGGGCTCCGCGGCGACCCCCACCGGCCTCGGGACGTTGACCGCCGCGATCACGGTCTCCGAGACGGGGGTGGTGACGGGCAACGCCGTGGTGCTGGACGACACCGGCATGGCCTTCTCGATCCCCACCGCGTACGTCCTGACCGCCACGACCGTGTCGCGGGCCGGGTTCGGCGGCCTGACCTATTCGGGCGTCGACGAGCTGACGCTCAAGGGGGCCTCGGCGGGCTTCGGGGGGCAGAATTCCTACACGGTGAGCGGCACCGCCGACGACGTGGCGACCCGGCTCGACGACTCGGCGAACCAGGGCCTGGGGACCTACAACGTCGGCGGCACCTCGGCCGTCAAGAACGCGACGACCAGCCTGCGGCTCGACGCCGGCGGCGGCGCCGGCGACGACGTCTTCAACGTCGCGGCCGCCTCCTCGGCCGTGGACCTCTGGGCCGGCGGCGGCCCGACCAGCCTGAACCTGACCGACGCCGGCTCAGCCTCGGGCGTGACCGGGGCGGTCACGCTCCACAATGGCGCAGGAGCGCCGTTCGCCGTGACGGTCGACCACTCGGCCGGGACGGCCGGCGGTGCCTGGAAGCTGGGGGTCGCCTCGGCCCTCGCCCGGTTGACGGGCTTCAGCGCCGGCGGCTCGCTCGCCTACGACCCCGCCGAGATCCAGGCGCTGACGCTCCGCAACGCCGCGGGGACGGCCAACTCGCTGGAAGTCGATTTCGGCCCGACCAACCCCCTGCCCGCCGGCTCGACGACCTACGACGGCGGCTGGACCAGCTCG